>JBGSIO010000048.1:0-13826 GCA_041742455.1 Nitrospira sp.
GAGTGGATAGATGCCTCCGAAAACACAACCATGCCCTGTTATGGCACAACAATCCGCGAACTCTCAAAAACATAATGCGTGGTTATCTCAAAACAACAGAAACGTTTGTCATAAAAGAGGGTTTTTCAGCAGACTGCTAGTGAACTAGAAACCCCAGTTCGGAGTTGCGGGGGCGCTTCCAATGCAGGGAACCGATAGCGATTCGTAATCCGTTTGGTTGCAGCGTCAGGCGATCGGTAAACGGATAAGACTTTTTTCCGCTCGAGCGCCTGCACCGTTTTCACCACCCCTCGCCGGCTATGTAACGACTCAAAGGCCAACCGAGCCATGGAGGCCCACGCATCCCCTCGCTCGTCATTGTGGTAGTCCGCAATCACAAACAGGACCAACTTTTCACCTTTTGTGATTGCCTCGCCGTTCGGAGCACTCCGTAACTTTTTCACGTAGCTCGTCGCCGCCCAACTCATCGCGTCTCCCTGTGCTGTTGACGACGGCGGCGGAACTCCTCTACTGCTGACGCGGTGAACAGTCGGATCCCGTTCGTCGTGCGGATTGCATGCAGCTGTCCCATCCGTTCAAGCTGACGCACACGCTCTGATGAAAGATTAAGCCGCTTCCCGGCCTCGGCGGATGTCAAAATCTGTTCCATAGTGTTCATGGCGTGATAGTGCCAAACACCAAAGCTTAAAAGTTCCCTTCTCAAGTAGAATTTCGCCATCAAGAGGAGAAGGGGACGTGCTGAGTGATCAGGGATTTAGAATGAATACGGTGCGGTCCGAGAGGATGTCGTTGACCGTCTCTTCAAGGGACTTGGGCAGAATGAATGTTGGTCCTGGGGTAGGATTCGCTAATAGCATATTTCCAGTATGCGTATCTTTTCTTAATTCCCGACGCTGCGCCCGAGTCCATTTCATTCGTTGTGCAAGATGTTTGGGATACACCATGTCGTAGCTAAACTGGTAATAGTTCACGTGTCTGTCGACGAAGTCCTTATTGTTTATGAACTCATTAATCAGTCGGTTGAATTGGGCGCGGTGCTCGTTTTTGAGTTTCTCCCAGTCACATCCAGGATTCTCTTTTAAGTAACGGTCTCTGCATGGCTGCTCCATCAGCTCCTTATATCGGCTTTTATTAGTGTTTCTCAGTCGTCCCCAAGGAAAGCGCTTCATGTGGCATTGCTGATTGTAGATCTCGTCCCAGAACTCGACCGATCTAACAGTGCCATCATGGCCGTCCGTCATTCTGAGAGGGGTGAAAGCGGTTCGCCATGTTTCGATCTTCTGGCGTTCCTTCTTGTCTTCGGCCAGCCGAAGTAGGGATTCGATGTAATTCATCCAGTTCTTGTTTACAAGAAATGCTGCCATATTCCTAACGGTCTGCTTTACCACTACCTTTTCTTGGGTCATGCGAGTGCGGATGGTCTCGATCACTTTTGAACGGCTCCGGCACCCTAATCTCAGTTGGGTTAGTAGGGCTGGACCTAGCCATGCAGCTGTTTTCCAAGCCACACGCTGGGGCGACTTGCCTCTCTTTTTCCCATTGATGGGTTGTGTGCGCACAAGATGACGATGGACCTCCCAGAAGGCATCACGCAGAATATGCCCGAAGCGAACGTCTGAGGCTGTCTCTCCGTTATGAAGCGAGGCAAGTTTCTGGAATACGTCTCTCTCAGCCAAAAACGTGATGGCATGCTCCTCTCCATCATGATTAATGTTAATCGTGATGGAGACAGCGCGTTCGCGCTGGACTTTACCGGGGATCACTTTTGCAACCGGGACACCAGGCGGGAAGGGATATTTCCGGAAAGCGGAACGGTTGCCACTACCTGCCAGGATGGCCTTGATCATGAACTGACCAAGGGCACGCGTGCTGATAGTCTGATCCGAATGATTGAACAGTATGCTAAACGTCGCGGGTGCAGCGCGTAGCTTTAACCAGCTCGGACCACATCCAGCACCATCAAAATAAATGGGAGCATGAACCGACACCGTTTTGGCATTGGCCATCCCCTTAGCCTCAAGGGGACCCCAAGTGACGGGAGCGGGCCACGACCGAACATCAGGAGCAGACTTCAAGGGACGGTCTGTTACCAACGTGGCGCTTTGCCCACCCAGAAGCTGCTCGGCAAGTTTAACGGAGAGATCTCTTCCAACGACGAGAACTGAACCATATTCGCCGAGTGTTTCACCCTGCTTGTTTTGGAGTGTGCAGGAGAGCTTTATCTTCTTCCCGCAAAGTGAATGCCTCGGCATTATCTCCCGCCTCATAGGGCCTCGCGTGGGGAAGGAAGGGCCGGAGCCGCGAGGACGACTCCATCACGCCGGGGATCAGCCGGCGCTTAGCCCTTCCGAATGTTCAGCCCTTCATCGCTCTCGCATTTTGCTCGCCTCAGCCGACGAGATTCGCCCCGCCACAATTTCTTTGATGACCCGGGGCAATACGGCGACCCTTTGACGACGTGGCATCCCCGCGACCACATCCGATAAGCTAGCAGGAGCGGGCCTTTCTTCTAGGTTTCCTTCATGGATGTTCAGCGTCTCAGGTGTCATGATTTTACTCATTCGATCCTTCCCTCCCTGTTATCCTGTGGCTATCCATAACTTAACAAAATGACTGCTTTTGTCTCAAAACTGTAATCGATTGGACTCCGACAACTGCAGGTAGAGCGGGCCGTTGCTGCGAACGATCAGTCAGACACTCTGCTTTCGCTCTCACTGCGTGCACAACTCATCTTCCACGATCGGAAAATGGCCAGATCGCGCCCCGAACCGGCGGAGCGGCACTTGATACCGCTCGAGGCTGTTTGATGCATCGGTCATGGAGTCCACGACTGCATTGAGTAAATGATCAATGAACAATATCCCCTTGTGTTTGCTCGGAAATGGACCAAAGCGCCGAACCCTCAGCCCGGTCATTTGAATTCGCACAAACCACACCTCACGCCCGAATGAATCCAGGCTCTTTTGAAACCATTCGTCAGAAGGTGGCAGTTCCATGATCTGAATCCGCTCGCGCTTCTTGCGTGGTTTTACGGTCCCTGCCTTCTCCGCCTCAATCAATGAAAGTGCCATGGTTGCTCCTCCAGGTTAAGTTGATGTACTTCCGTCCTCTTCTCGATTGACCCCTTTACTGACATTCCCTTCTCCCGTCATCCTTCGCTATCCACAAACATTCACAGGATATTCACGAGCAGATTCCCGATTCCTGATTTCGGATTAGTGATTCCCGATTCCTGATTAAAGATCTAAGATTTAAGAGTTCCTACGCCGGTCCGAACACTCGTTCCAACGACCGTTCACACGACGATTCGAGCCACCTCCTGACGCTCGTTCAACACCGGTCGGAACTCCCGCTCCAACAGCGGTGGGAACCCTTGTGCGTACGGACTCAACCCGCTCCGTAAACAGTGGACTCGAGCGAGCGCGATGAATTCAGTCAACAACGCCTGATTAGCGGGAAGATTCCGGATTCGCGCGAGCACGGCCTTTTGGACGTTCTTACTATCGGGCTGTTGGTACCGGAGCGCATTGCGGATCAAGATCAGGTTCGCCCGTGGATCAAAGCGTACGAATCCCTGCTCCTCCAGCTTCGTAAGGGTATCCATCACCCGCCTGAGCGGCCATCCCATATCTGCCGCGATGTATTGCGGGGGCAGCACGAAGTAGCCTTCCAGCGTGCGGTGCTTCGTCGTCAGCAGGTAGAAGGCCAGCAGCTTCAGCGGGTCTGGCCATGTGACGACCTTCTCATCGGACCAAAAGTGACACGCCACTCGGTAATACCGCGGCACATCCGGCCGCGACGATGTTTTCGACTCGGTATCATTCAACATCGGACCCCTCTTTCAACATCCTTCACCTGAACCAGCTTCCTGCCGCATGTATGCTCCGCGCCTCATGTCGGACGTGTCACACCAGCGGAAGGGGAGCGGGACAGCAGGCATTCTTCTCTGATCGGGGGTCAACAAGTTCTTCCCACCCGGCCCTCTTCTCCCACGCTGAGCCATAGCCTGGTGCATTGCAGTACCCAGGACACAGGCCGAAGTAAACATCGATCAAGAAGCGTAGGGCAGACGCCCGACTCCTTTGGCCGTTTCTATGCTGCTGTCGCCAGGCTTCAAACAGATCGGCCTCCTCGGGGTCCAGAAGAATGGAGATCCTCACCCCACGTGACTTTTTGGTATAAGGTGGGCGGGTCGGTGCCTCTGCCGGGGTCTTCACGGCTTGTATTTTCTTATCCATCTCCCTCTCCTTTCCTGTGCGTTTCTCGTCCCCGAGACATTGCCGCCAAAGTTTCCGGCCTCGTGGCCGGTCATGCTCTGCGCTTGGGTCTGGTCTTGCACTGCTCGATCCTTGACGTCCCATAGGACGAAATATGCTCAAGACCGGATTGGATCTCTTGGAGATCATCTTTGATCACCGCATACTGTCCAGACACATGGCCGGCGTACAGGACGGTTGAAGGATTCGCCGATCCAACATGCTGCATCACGGCACAGAGCCCTTGTAGGTGCTGCACTTTGCGTAAGAGCGTGAAGCTGATCGAATCGATGAGCTTCATCTTGCTGAGTAGATCGCGAGAGTCCGTTGACATTTCATCCTCCATAGCTAATCGGTTGACGGCATCCTCGGCATGTCCAGGGTACACAGAGACAGGCCCCTTTCAACGCTGGGCTTCCTTTCGCTGCTTGAATTCCTTCTCCAGGAGATTCCGAATAAATCCACTTGCTGACGTTCCCTCCTTTCGTAAGGCGTCCAGCTCAGTCTTAATTCGCCTCGGCACGCTGATAAGCACTTTCACCATCGCCATATCATCACCTCCTTCAATATCACTGACTATATACCATGACATAACAAGCTAGCAAGCTATCACGTTGCTTGAATAACAGAGCTAGGCTATTGTTGCCCGGGATGGCAAAGAGCGCGAAAGACCTTGAGCGGAAACTCTTCGGTGTTCGGATGGACCGCGCCATAATGGTGCAGCTTCAGCACCTGGCAACGGATCATGATAAGTATGTCAACGAGCTCTTAGAAGAAGCGGCTAAGGACCTGCTGCGGAAGTATAGGGAAAAGGCGAAGTAGGGGACCTTCAGCTTTGAGGCTGACGCAAACCTTTGGATCACCCATCCGGAATAATCCACAAGAATAGGCAATGATTGGTTACTTCACCTTCACTAGGATGGCCTCAATCCCTATACTGGCTGCTTCACTTCTCGCCTCCGCCAGCAGCTGTACGCGTCTCACACCGCAAGAACGAGACCACTACGCCTCTCGCGTCTATGACATTCAGCATGAGCGTGTGTTCGAGGCAGTGAAGGAACGGGTGAGGCAATACCCGATGGGTCTGCAAGAAGCCGATCTCCAGAAAGGCCTTGTGATAAGCCGGATTGGTGGAACCACGCCTGGCATAGGAGCGACTGTCGGCTATCAGATCACGGTCATGGTCACAGCGGAGAGTCAACGAACGAGGGTTGTGCCAAGCTGGCAGATGAACATCTCGTCCGAGCCCACAAAGACACACTTGCTTCCTGTCACGATCGATGACCGACCCCTGCTGTATTGGGAGTTCTTCGACGCGCTAGACGAACAGCTACAAAAGGCACAGCCGTAACGAACACCTCAGCCTGTTCATCTCTAGCCTGGATGATGAATTGAACGTATCCTGCGCCCGACCACGACAGCGGGTCAGACAGAACCACCATGTACTAGTGTTCGAGGGTAAACCGGACGGCTCGAATAATCTCTTCGGGTGTGAATGGTTTCTGAACCACACGGCGTGCTCCGAACAGTTTGGCCACGTTCAGATAGTTCTGATCGCGGTCGCACCGGTGATGGCGATGACGCGGGCATCGAGAAATTCTCGTGTCAGGGCCAGCGTCACTTCCAAGCCATCCCGCTCCGGCATGAGAATGTCCGTGATGACAACATCGGCTGGTGCCTCGCGATAGAGCGCGAGTCCGCTGTGGCCGTTCGCGGCTTCGCGAATCTGATGACCGTCTTCATCCAGAACTCTGCGCAAGAACAGCCGAATAAGCGCTTCGTCGTCTACGATCAAGATCGAGGCCATGTTGATCCCTTGAGCGTACGAACAAATACAACTTTTTCGCTCCATCCTCTTGGTGCATGAACCTAGGCTGCAGGCATGAGGATGTCTTGGGTACTATGTTCGTATTCCTCATCATAATATATATCATCGCTTAGTGGCACGAGCGTTTGCTGTGTTCTGGCTCGGCGATGCTGTTCGATGACCGTGTCGCTGGCATTCCCACAGTTCATGCACCGGTGTCCACTGGCCCACATCTGTCCGATCGTCCCATCGAAATCCAAGAAGTGCTCCCTCACCATCAGACCCTGGCAGCGTGAACAGTTCATGATCTCCCTCCTTAGTTACAGATTGTGGGCTCGTGCGTGCTGTGTCAACGATAGCAACGAGCTCGGGATACGGTAGACCCGGAGGAGGTACTCCAAACGAGGGGGCACGACGATGAGGGATGTGATCAAACGGAGCTGAAGCGTCCGTCGAATGTGAATAGCAAGACCGACCTTCGGCAAATTCACTGCTCACCAGTGTCACCGTCCGTGCGTGTCCTATCACTCTAGTCCCGCAGTTTTTCTCCGGCCCTATCCACGTTGCAAAAGCTGGCCGGATCGCTTCCCGATCAGCAAGCTGTTCTGCCAAAGGACAGGCGATTCCGTACTGCGACGGGTTTCCTTGTATAGGCCCTAGGGGTTTCACTAGCCCTCAATTGTGTCCCCTTCTGCCAAAATAATTGCCAAAGTCATCATAAAAGGCCGCATGGTGAAAACCTAGGTGACGGCCCAGGGCCATACGGCGACGTTGCAGCGTGATGGTTAAGGCGGTCCATGGCTGGTTGCTATGCTGCTGTGCGACAGATCCCCTTTCGGTCCATCTGTTGAAGTGAGGTGAGACGTGCGCGTGCTGATCCTGTCTTTTCTGACTGTGATAACCATGACGCTGCAAAGTTGCAGCTCGGATGAGGCTCCGGAACCCGTGCCGACGCCGCTCAAGCAACTGGGTTATCTCAAGGCGTCTAACACCGGCGCCGGTGATTGGTTCGGGACCAATATCGACCTAGATGGCGACACACTGGTCGTGGGCGCCCGCTTTGAGGACAGCGCGGCCACGGGGGTCAATGGGGATCAAGCGGATAACAGTGCGCCGGACAGCGGCGCGGTCTATGTGTTCACCCGCTCGGGCGGGGTCTGGAGCCAACAGGCGTATCTGAAGGCCTCCAATGCGGAAGCCGGTGATGAATTCGGGTCTTGGGTCGCCGTGGATGGCGACACGCTGGTCGTGGGCGCTCGCTTTGAGGACAGCGCGGCCACGGGGGTCAATGGGGATCAAGCGGATAACAGTGCACCGGAGAGTGGGGCAGCCTATGTGTTCACCCGCTCGGGCGGGGTCTGGAGCCAACAGGCGTATTTGAAGGCCTCTAACACCGAGGCCGGTGACTGGTTCGGGGCCACTGTCGCCTTAGACGGTGACACGCTGGTCGTGGGCGCCCGCTTTGAAGACAGCGCGGCCACGGGGGTCAATGGGGATCAAGCGGATAACAGTGCACCGGAGAGTGGGGCAGCCTATGTGTTCACCCGCTCGGGCGGGGTCTGGAGCCAGCAGGCGTATCTGAAGGCGTCCAACACGGAAGCCGGTGATGAATTCGGGTTTTGGGTCGCCCTAGCGGACAACACGCTGGTCGTGGGGGCTCGCTTAGAAGACAGCGCGGCCACGGGGGTCAATGGGAACCAAGCGGATAACAGCGCACCGGAGAGTGGGGCAGCCTATGTGTTCACCCGCACGAGCGGAGTCTGGAGCCAGCAAGCATATCTGAAGGCCTCCAACACTGGCGCCGGTGACTTGTTCGGGAACGACGTCGCCGTGGACGGGGATACGCTGGTCGTCGGCGCTCCCTCTGAGGACAGTGCGGCCACGGGGGTCAATGGGGACCAAGCGGATAACAGTGCGCCGGAGAGTGGCGCAGCCTATGTGTTCACCCGCTCGGGCGGGGTCTGGAGCCAGCAAGCGTATCTGAAGGCCTCCAATACGGAAGCCGGTGATGAATTCGGGTTCCACGTCGCCCTGTGGAGGGACACCGTCCTCTTGCCTGCCTATTTAGAGGACAGTGCGGCCAGGGGGATCAATGGGAATCAAGCGGATAACAGTGCGCCGGAGAGTGGTGCAGCTTATGTGTTCACCCGAAGGGAGGGGCGTTGGAGCCAGCAGGCGTATCTGAAGGCCTCCAACACCGGAGCCGGGGACTGGTTCGGCATCGTCGCCGTGGACCGCGACATGCTGATCATGGGAGCTACCCAAGAGGACAGCGCGACCACGGGCATTAATGGGAGACAAGCGGATAACAGCGCGTCGGACAGCGGAGCGGTCTATGTGTTTCAGCTAGAGTAAAGCAAAGTGAGGCGTTGCGGACCATCCGATGACTCATCTTGTTGCTTTTCTTGATTTTCATCTGTCCTCTCAAGGCTTCAAAACGAATATGGGCTATAAATATTAAGGCCGCCCTTTAGGCGGCCTTAACCACACCGTGGAACGGAATCCTCAGAGCGCCCGTCACTCCGCTGCAAAATCCATCAAATCCCGTTGGGGACACCAAACCTTTCAAGGCACTCTAAACCATTGAAAAATCTGCTCACGACCATTTCCCCTTCGAAGCGGTAGACCTTCTCACGCCATCGCGCCTTACGCCACACTCGAATGCGGTTCAACAGCAGCGTACATCTGCCACATCTGCCCTGTCCTCCGCAGGTCCTCATGAGGAAAGTAGGAAGACCCGATCCCCGAGAGGAACCAGTCACGCGAGGGGATCAACCCCGCGCTCGGGTCTCCACGTCAGATGCGCGACGTAGGGGCCATCGTACGTTGGAGCCAGGAGGGATGTACATATGAGGCCTCTTGCCGAGTGGCTTGTGGTAGGTCTTCGTCGGGAACTCTTAATCAGCGGGAGCCATAGCAATTCTTCTGAGTAACAGTCTTCCCAACCAAGTTAAGCCATAGCTGGATGCTTTAATCATCCCAGTTGCTCGATCAAACTCAGGAACCTCCCCACGGCGAGTAGAAGGGAACGACGGCGTTAACAATTGAAGTTGAACAAGGTGCTGTTTATAGCTGTTATGGATAGCCGCCTCATCCATCTCTCTTTCCGAAGAACCCGTATTAGGGGCACGAGGCGCAACGGCTGCCCCATTTCGCTGCCAGAAACCGGGGTCTCGTTGAGGATGTTTGCTGATGTCATGCGAGGCTAGGATGACTACTTCCACATCATTTATTTCCCCTAGAATTCCAAGTAACCGCTTGGTTTCCTCACAGGAAATCGAGTCGTCCGTGATACCTCCAGCGAGCAGAGCTGCTAAGTAAATTAAGCGTTCATCACTCAGGGCACGCGCTGCCTGATGGAAAGAATCCTCGACAAGGTCTATCACATCCGATTGTCGTAATTTGGCCTTCACTCGCTCGGACTCAAGATCACCAACCCGCAAATCTAGCCTTTCAAGAAACCGCACGATGCGGTCTATTCGTTGGTTGGGATTAGCGTCCCGATAATCTCGCCCGCCATACCACCTAGATAAGGGATCGCGCCGACTGCACCTCTAGCAATAAGTGCAGCATAATCGACTTTATTGGATTTAAGTTGGTCCATGCGTGGCGCCCTATGAACCAGACCTCTGATTATGGGGAAACAGGTGTTAATGCAATCGTTTAGGTGCTAACCTTCACTATTCCGAAGCCAATTAGCTCCTTCAGCACGTCCATAGCCTTCGCCTCTAACTGATCTTTGCTGAACGAGATGGATCCTAGATCGCGGAAGTTTGAGGGGAAATCGACACCATCTTCCTTCATGATCACGATCCTGCTTTCATAGAGGTAACCGGATGCTCCTAACTCGAAAACCACATTTTCGCTCGGTCGCCAGACGGTTATACCTGTGCTCGTCTGAAATTCTTCGTCGGCAGTAAAAAGCAAGATGGCGCAGTTGCAGCCCTGCATAACTTCTCTGACCTTTGCTCCGATGGGTCGACCAAGGTTGGGTTCATCGACTGCAACTTTATATGGAATTTTGAACTGGTCCAGAAGTTTTTTAGCTGCTCAAGAGGCTTCTTATTCTTGCCATGCGCAATAAATATTGCTTGCCAAGTTGTGTTGGTGATGCACCAGCTCTCGATAGGTTTACCTGATTACCTTGAGGGAAACCGCCTTTCGGCTCCGGTACTTCTGCTTCGGTCTCCAGTGTATCGCCACTAAGCGTGGAGTTGTCCAATTCTTCTGAATCGAAAAATTGACGGACGGCATCAGCCACAAACTCGAATCGAGTGGCTTTTCCTTTTCGTCCAATAACGACTGATCCTAAGTTGGCTCCACTCGCAATCTGGAAAAAACATACTGCTTGATCGTTTAATACTCTGTCTGACGAGGATGCATCATCTTTAAAGTGCTTATGCCAATGAGCTGCAACATCAGTACTGGATATTGAAAATTCATTTTTATGACCAGCTCGCTCAACAACAGCCCGATAAGCATTGATCTCTGCGATCACACGTCTAAATACCGCCACTCTATCTGACTCTTCACGAACAACGCGGCGGCCGTCATCCGCGATCTTAAGCCGCCCATCTTCTTCTTCAATCAGTTTCCAACTCTTGAGTGCTGACAGCTTTCTGCCGTCCAAATACTTTCCGTCAAGAACCTTGCGTACTTCCACCAGAGTAGATCCTGTCGGCTTCTTACTAAGATACCCACATACGGTTTGCACATCATCAAGAGTCGTCCTGATTGGCAGTCCCATATCGCCTCCAAGTTTACTAGGGGACTGTAACACTTAAATAGTTAGTATAATTGCGCCTATGGAGGGCGCGATGAAACTGACTAAACGCGAACGCATGGAACTGCAACGACAAGCAGGGGCGTTGAACGGTCGGGCCGATTCGGCGCGGCACGCGCGGCTGGTTCTGCCTTTGGCCGACGGACTGACGTGGGCCCAGATTCGTGCCAAACTGGACTGTGGCGATAGTTACATCGATCGCTGGAGCAAACGGTTTGCGGACGAGCGGTTGGCCGGGTTGTTTGCTCGCTATGCGGGGCGCGAGCGTTATAAGGTGACCGAGCGTATCGAAGCGCGTGTGCTGTCCTGGACGACTAAGCGGTCGCCGGCCGATGGATCGACGCATTGGTCCTCGCGCAAGCTGGCCGCCGAGCTGGGCGATATCTCTCACATGACGATCACGCGCATCTGGGCCAAGCACGGCCTCAAGCCGCATCGACTCCAGGGCTATCTGGCCTCCAATGATCCGGACTTCGAGGCCAAGGCCGCCGATGTCATCGGGCTGTACTTGAACCCGCCGCAGCACGCGGCCGTGTTCTGTGTGGACGAGAAGACGGCCATCCAGGCCCTGGATCGCAAAGACCCAATATTGCCGCTTTCGCCAGGGCGCGCCGAACGGCATGGCGTTGAGTACTTCCGCCATGGCACCTTGTCGTTGTACGCCGCGTTTAACACCAAGACCGGAGAGGGGCTTGGCAAAACCGCCAGCAGCCACACTTCGGCGGAATTCGTCGCGTTTCTCACTGATATTGTGGCCAACCAACCCAAGGGCAAGCAGATCCACGTGATTGCCGATAACCTGTCGGCCCACAAGACCAAGAAGGTCGATACCTTTCTGTCCGAACACATCAACGTTCATCTGCACTTCACTCCCACCTACTCGTCCTGGCTCAACCAGGTCGAACTCTGGTTCGCCAAGATCGAACGTGATGTCATCGCTCGCGGCGTGTTTACTTCGGTGCCTGACCTGAAAAGAAAGCTCTTGCGCTACGTACGCCAATACAACAAGCAGCCCAAACCCGTGAAGTGGAAGTACATCGATCCATCGCGACGAATTACTCCCGAATCAATCGTTACAGGCCACTAGTAAGTGGCATATGGTATTATGGACCCTCATCGCCGTCACCAGAATGCCACCCCCGTAAAAATGCTGGATGGGTCAGTCATATCACACCAGGCGAAGACCGGTAGAATCACTCCTCCGCCACCGAGACGACCATCTGAAATCCAAACAAAAAGGGCCCGCCCTGGATGGAGCGAGCCCTTCATGTGGTAAGGCCTGACCGGAGGCCTTAGTTAGAGATTCTTGACCGCGTGTTCGCCCTTATCAATCGGACCGCTAGTGATTCCACAATGGGGTAAGGAACACTTTCTATTGTTGTTACATCTTGATACACTGAGTCTGTTTCATCGCGCCAGGCCTCGCATGAAACGAGCGCAAGACGGCCTATTACCGATGTTGTTCCTACCGAGACCGTGATTGGAAGTTTAGCCTCAGCCCCATTACGCCGTACCATCCTTAGGTCGCGTCTTCCTTTTTGCGAAACCCTCTCGCGTCATGGACAATGTCATCATCACAGGAGGACCCCAAGATGGGTTCAAAGCTTTACGTCGGTGGGTTGCCGTATTCGGCGACCGAGCAGCAGTTGACCGAAACGTTCGGGGCGCATGGCACGGTGGCCTCTGCGAAGATCATCTCAGACAAGTTCACGGGACAGTCTCGTGGATTTGGTTTCGTGGAGATGTCCTCGGATGCGGAAGCGCAAGCCGCGATCACAGCGCTGAATGGCACAGAGATGGGTGGCCGCACACTAACAGTCAATGAAGCGAAACCCCAGGAACCGCGTTCTGGTGGTGGTGGTGGCGGTGGATACGGTGGCGGTGGTGGCCGTCCCGGTGGAAAGCGCGATCGCTGGTAAACGGCTCGCACTGATCCAGACGCTAAAGGATCTCCGGCCCAGACCGTTGCTCTACAAGGGCATTACGCGGCGCGGGCCGGAAGTTCTCCAGAAAACGGAATGATCAGATGAGCCAGAGACGACATTGAAAGGTTGACATTCCGATTGGGGACACCACCTTCCTACTGTAGGTCGACACACCCCACCAACGGCAGCTACCCCTCAAAGGCATGACTGCATTTCCGGCAGAGAAATTTCGAGGCAATCCGATCCTTCCAATCGTTCAACTTCTGGGTATAATTCCTAGATTTTAGTGCACCATACCCGACCCACACACCAATAAAAGCAACGGAGGAGGCTAAGTCCGCCATGGCCACCTCCGACTCACCACCCTGTGGAGACGTCATGCTCAACATGACCACAGCATTAACGGGTATACCAAGCAAGAAGCCTTGTACATACGCCCAAGGGGCCTTCGGAGGATGATAGGATGCCGGGACACCCTCCACCGTCTTGTCTTTTATACCCTCCGATTGACGAAATATCTCGCTAATCCTTTGGGCCTTCTCTGTACTACAACTGGGACATTTACGCTGAGAAGACATCTACATCCTCCTTTCTTCTCAAAATAGATTACGCGCCGTATCCACTGGTGAGAAACGTCTCGCTCCACCTGTACTTGATTGATACATCCCTTCTTCCAGAAAACGGCACGGCCCGGAACTCCATCACTGGAGCCCCGGGCCGTATCACACCAACTAAACCGTTCTCTAATCGATCAGTAGCCGGACTTCGCGCCTGGGCCCACCTGGCTGGGGAACGGATCCAGGATGCTCTTGGGCGCATTGTTCCAGATCACGTCCGCGAGGTTCGACATGCGGCTCACGATCTGCGCCGCCACGCCCCCGGCCGCCCCGAACAACCCGCACCAGCCCAACGTTACAAAGCCCCAGTGCAACGGCGCCGAGAACAGCTCATCGACAAACCAGAACGCATGGCCCCACTCATTCAACCCCACGTTCGGCAGAATGAACATCGGCCCCACCACCGCCGCCACCAACGCAAACGACGTCGCTTGGCTA
>JBGSIO010000049.1:0-27204 GCA_041742455.1 Nitrospira sp.
ACCTTTTTAACGCGGGCTAGCGCCGGATAGCCGACTCATCCGTAGCCTTTCGAGAGATGCCAATTCAATTTCTGCATACACGCCGCGATGGTCGGATGGCCAGAGGGCATCGCCGTTTGGGAGGCGACCGGGCTGGTCAAAGGCCAGACGGCTTGAATGTACGACCGGACTTTTGCCGTATTCTCCCTGAAACAAGAAGATAAAATCGACGCGACGGTCGGCGGTGGGCCATTCAACATGGATGTTTTGCCAGACTGTCCCTCCAGGTAGTCCTGGATTCGCAACCCGGAAGACATCGATCAATCCAGGCTCTTTCTGCCATTCGGTGAGGACCGAGGACTGCTCTCCCGTATTCAAGTCGCCCATCAAAATCGCTCGTCCCGTTCCTCGGTGTTCTCGGAACAACTCTCCGACTCGTTGAAGTTGGCAATCGTCCCCTTTCGACGTATGGGCGGAAAAGACCTGAATCGGTCCATCTGGAGCGTTGATCTCAGCTCTCAAAAGAATGCGTGGATCTAAGCGCCGTTGGCATCGAGGCAAATCGTAGACTTCCGAGGCGACGATCGGATAGCGGCTCAAGATGGCCGGTCCCTCTTTGAAGCCGATGGTTGAGGTGATCAGTCGATCCAAGAGGCCAATGCCTGAGATGTGTTGGGTGGCGGGCTCAAACACCATCTGATACCCGAGTGCCTCGGCGATCCGTTGCGGGACATTCCCATGCTTTCGGCTGTATGACGCTTCTTGCAGCGCGATCACGTCAGGTTGTAACCGCTGCAGTTCCTGGATGGTCATGTTGAGCCGTTCTTCGAGATGGGTGCCATTCTCGAAGAATCCCGACCACGGCCCGTCGTGGAGCAGGTTGTATGTGAGGACCCGTAGTTGAGACGATTCCTCTAGGCCAGGTTCAGCCCAGGTAGTAGAACTCCAAAACAGGAATGTGAAGGCGAGCCAAGGAAGGATATGGAATGCGCGGTTCATTCTAGTTGACTTAGGTGTACGATACGCCTTCATCAATTGCTTTTCCAGTATCGATTACGATGATTGTCTGGCTGCAAGTTCTCGAAAGCAATCACTCGGGCGTTCATAATCAGACTTGACTTCTGTCCGCCTTGCGCCAACTTTTCAGCGGGTGCTAAGATCCGAGCATCTGAATTAGGGTGAGACTTATTTCGAGAGCACCATGCCAAATATAACCTTACTTGTGTCGCCCAGTTGCGGAGCCTGTCCCTCAGCGAAAAGTCTGTGGAAGCAGTTGCGTGTAAAGTACAGTTTTTCGTATCGGGAAGTGGATATCACTACAAAGGATGGCCAGGAGTTGGCAGACCGTCATGCCGTCCGTGCCGTGCCTGCGACGATTATCGATGGCAAGCTGACATTCGTCGGCGTTCCCAGTCGGGAGAGCGCGGAAAAGGCCATTCAATTGAAGCTCAAACAGAGAGAAGGGTAGGAAGTGATGGACGAAGACGATAACGAGCTTCCGGATCTTCCACTCATTGCCAAGGGGCCTCCGCCGGATTGTCCAATCTGCGGCGATCCCATGTCTTTCATCGACGGCGACTGGGCCTGCGTCGATTGTAACGGCGAGCTCTTGGGGCCTGAGACCGGGTAATCACGTCATTCGTGAAGCGCAATTCCGAGGGGAATGAGACCATGCCGATATTCGGACGCTTCACGCTTCACGCTTCACAAAACCCGAGTTAGATGCTCCGCATCGTCACTGGTCGATTTCATCCTATCCTTGAATCTGCACTCCTTGAGCATCTCACATGCGCCAAGGCAACTGATCCGCTTGCGCCACTCGCGATCTTCGTTCCGTCCAAATCTCTAGCCGACCATATTCGTACTCTTCTCGCCGTTGAACAGCGGACTCCGCGTGTGAATCTGCATATGTTGACCTTCCATCAATTGGCCTTGCGGCTGGCTGGAGAGGTGTTCGCCCCTCATGCGTTGCCGCGGGTCGTCGATGAGCTGTTCTTCGAGCGATTGGTTCGACACATTGTTCACAGCAAATTCTCCAGTCAGGCTCCGTTACAACGACTTGGACAATCGGCCGGGACGTGGGGGGCACTCTGGTCGACGATTCGTGACTTGAGGGATGCTGATGTCGACCCAAGTCAGGCGCTGCAAGGCCTCCGTGAAGGGTATTTCGAAGAAGATGAATGCGAATGGCTTGGTGCGCTGACATCGCTTTATGCAGCGGTAAAGGAAGCAGGCAAGACGCTGGCGGTCGGTACGCAAGACGATCTGGCTCAGGCGCTTATCCCTTTTATCCCGACTGCCTTGTTTCTCCAGTCGCTGAAGCGAGTGTTCTATTACGGGTTCTATGATCTGACGCAAGTACAGCTGTCTTTCTTTGAAGCCGTCAGCCGAACCCAGGACACCACGTTGTTTTTCCCGCTGGAGGATGATCCGGTCTATGGATTCGCCCGGCGATTTTTCGATCGGTATATCCAGCCGTTGGTGACGTCAGACGAGGCGATGACCCGACTGGAACGAAAGTCGACTCAAGTAGCTGAGCATCCCGTCCAGCTCACTATCAGGAGTGTAATCGGTGTGGAGGAGGAATTAGCGGCAACCTGTCGCACGATCATTGATCTTGTTGAAACCAACGGCTATCGGTTCGACGAGATCGGCGTCACCGCGCGGGCACTCGATCCTTACAGCCCATCTCTTCAGTCGATCTTCGATCGCCATCGAATCCCCTTCCATACGACCGCGTCGCGACCATTAGTTCACGAACCGATCTGTAAGCTTGTGTTGCAACTGGTCTCCCTACCGGTAAACAGTTTCTATCGCGCGTCAGTTCTCGATGTTGTGACGTCGCCGCTGTATGGAACGGATCTGACCGACGACCTGTCGGAGTCATATCGACCCGAGCAATGGAAACTACTGGTTCAAGCCCTACACATCACTCGTGGAGTCGAGGAGTGGAAGCGACTGGAGCAGGCGAGTCAGGCCGTATTGATACTTGATGGGGAGGAGAGCCTGATCGGTTCTCTCGCGATTGCGCCGGAGGTGGTCAGCCTGTTCTGGCAGGTTGTCTCACAGCTCATGAAAGACTGCTCAACCCTTCCCTCGCGAGGCACGATCGGTGAGATGGTCGCAGCCTGTCGGGCGCTCGTCGAGCGGCGTCTGCGGCGGCCGGATGCAGCGGAATCAACGGTTCAAGATCCTCAGTCTGACCACCGAGCGATGATATGGAACGCCATCGATGGTATCTGGATTACACTCCTGGAATTGGAGCCACTCACCGAGGAGATGCCATGGAATGACTTCGTCGAACTGCTGACTCATACCTGTGAGAGGACAAGAGTGCCTCTTCATGACAGCTCATCTCAGGGGGTGATGGTACTCGACGTGATGGCGGCTCGCGGGGTGTCATTCAAAGCCCTGGTCGTCCTTGGCCTGAACGAAAAGGTGTTTCCGCGCTATATACGGGAAGATGCTTTTCTCAGGGATCGCCATCGGCGTGTGCTCGACGCTACGCTTGGATTCAAGATCGACGAAAAATTGACCGCCTATGGAGAGGAGAGCTTGCTCTTCCACCTGCTCTGTCAGGCTGCCTCTCAGAGGCTCTATCTCTCTTATCAACGGGCCGATGAAACCGGACGGATGCTGGCGGCCTCTCCCTCTCTTGAAGTAGTTCGCCGGCGGTTTGCGTTTAATGAACAACCGATCGATGTCGTACCGCGCCGCTTGACCGATCGAGTCCTGCAACGGCCCACGATCAAACAGTTCCTACCACCTCCTGAACTGACTCAGTGGTTGGCCATGAACGGGCAAGACCCAATCGATCTCGTCCAGGCGCTTGGGCGAGATGCCGATACGATTCGTCATGCGACGGTGGCGCTGGATCGCATCGAAGAGGAGGGCAAGACGCTGAATCTCTTCGATGGGATGACCGGAGCGGTCGAGTCCCATTGGGAACGGCTCATCGAACGGGGTGTTGCCCCCACGCCGCTCGAACGGTATGCGCGCTGTCCCTTCCAATATTTTGCCTCAGATGTGCTGCGCCTCGAACCAAGTCGTGTCTCGCTCTCGCAACAGCCGGATGCGGCGCTGGTGGGCACGCTCTGTCATGCCACATTACGGGCGTGCTATGAGCAACTTGTACAGGCAGGGTGGCCAAGTACACAGGCAACAGACGATATGAAGGAACGAGCCATTCGTATGTCCGTTGAACAGGCAGCAGTGGATCTCGAATCACAGCATCGGACAGGTCACTATCTTTTGTGGGAGCTGGCGAAAGATCAGATCGTGACCCTTATGACGGCGGCGTTGGAGACGGAGGAAGCGGAACAGACCGAACATCCGTACCAGCCTATTGCGTTTGAAGTGGATGGGGAAGGGACGATTCCCAATATCCTTGACGGAGAATTACTGAAGATCCGTGGCCGGATCGATCGGCTCGATCGGAATCGGCATTCCGGCACATTACGGGTGGTCGATTACAAGTTTAAAGTCGGTTCAAGTATGAAACCTGAGGACCGTAACCTAACCCAGTCCGCGGTCCGTGGGTATCGGCTGCAACCGCCGCTCTATAGTTGCCTTACCGTTCCCGGACAGACTACACCGAGTCAGGTGCAGTTCCTGTTTCTCGCCCCTGGTTGGTCGGCGCCGATCAGTCGCTCTATGTTTGAGAGGAAATCATGGACATCGGAGACCGGGGGCCTCATCCATCGTACGATCACCATCTTGATCGACGGAATACGAGCCGGACGGTTTTTTATCATTCCGGACGGCTATTGCGACCATTGTGAATTTCGTGTGATCTGCCGAAGAGAACATGCTCCGACATGGTGGAGAGCCTATCGCGCGGATGAACCGAAAGTCCTGAAAACACTTCGCACGCAGAAGATTGCTGATGAGTAACGAGCTCTTGATACCCGATCGTGCGGCCCGACAGTCGGCTGAGACGACCTTCGATCGCAACGTGGTGGTCGTAGCCGGCGCAGGGACAGGGAAGACGACGCTGCTCGTCAACCGTCTCGTGCATCTGCTCATGAAAGAGCCCAATCCAGTGCTGATCACGCAGGTGGTGGCCCTGACGTTTACCAACAAGGCGGCGACCGAGATGAAAGTGCGACTGCGCGAGCGACTTATCACCCTGGCTCAACCGCAGGCCGATTCGCTGCAAGCGAGCGACGGAGGAGCCGTTTCGAGGAGTGACCTGCAAGAGCGATATGGACTCAGTTGCGATGCGATTGTTACCCGTGCTCAAACTGCTTTGCATGAGCTAGAAAAAGCTCAGATCGGCACTTTGCACAGTTTCGCCGCGCATCTGTTGCGACTCCATCCGTTGGAGAGCGGTGTCGATCCTGATTTCAAGGAAGACGATGGCCTGCGCTTTGAGGAAGGGTTCACGGCTGCGTGGGATTGTTGGCTCGATCAGGAATTGAGCCGAGCCGGCCAACACCATCCCCTCTGGCGATCGGTCTTGTCATCGGCCACGCTCGATGCAGTGAGATCCTTGGCCTGGTCGATGTGCAGTGAATTGGTCGATCTTGACGCTCTCCAGCAACAACTTGGTTCAGCGGCGGCGTTGCCGGCCATGTCGGACTGGATACAGCACATGAGCGCGCGGGCTGAGCAGCTCTTGAATGCGCACGACAGGCCGAAGCGCCGCAAGGTAGAACAGATGCTCGCTGCCGCGGCGTCTGTGATGCGCCTCGTGGCAGACAAGGGCTTGGCCGGCCGGCAAGACGTGACGACGGAGGAACGAGAATGGCTCGACAAAAACCTGGGGAGTGCTGTGGCTGGATGGGACAAAAGTGATTTTAAAGACGCTGGTGCCCTCATCGAGGTCGCGCAACAACTCCTCACGGTCGACCATGCGTTTCTGAACGACCTGTTGAAACTCCTCGTCCCGCTGGTGCGGAATATTCGCGAGACGTTTACTCGGCAAGGTTGGCTTTCGTTTGATGGGTTGCTGGCACGAGCGCGGGCGTTGCTCTTTGAGCATCCCTCTGTCCGGGAACGGATCAAACGAGAGTATCGTGCCTTGTTGGTCGATGAGTTTCAGGATACAGATCCCACGCAATACGAGATTATCCTGGCGGTCTCGGAACGTCAGGGGAGTCAGGCGGATCGGTGGCAGCAGATGGCCCTCGAGCCGGGGAAGCTTTTCATCGTGGGAGATCCCAAACAGTCGATCTATGCCTTTCGGCGCGCCGACATCGAAGCCTTCGATCGAGTCGTGGAGAAGGTCACGAATGAGGGTGGGCGAGCGGAGACGTTGACGACGAACTTTCGAAGCGATGGAGCGGTCTTGGAGGCGGTGAACGAGGTCTTCGATCGACTCTTCGAACGGCGGCCGCTGGTCCAGCCGGCGAACGTGCGGTTGGAGGTTCGCCCTCAACGGAAGCCCCCTTCGATCGAGCCGGGGGTTCGTCTCTGTGTGACGACGCCGGATGATGAGGACGGAATGTTCGATGCGGCTGCGGCGACGAGAGCGGAAAGCGAAGTGCTGGCTCGTTGGCTGAGCGAGGATGTTCTCAGTCGTTCTACGGTGAAGCCGGGTCACGTGGCGCTGCTGTTCAGAAAGCTCACCCAGGCGGATGCTTACCTTGATGCGTTGCGGCGACATGACATTCTCTACGTCGTCGAGGGCGAGAAGCATTTCTATCGACGCCAGGAAGTCATCGATCTCGTCAATCTCTTACGTGTCTTGGATCACCCTCACGATGAGGTCGCTTTGACCGGTCTCCTTCGCTCGCCGCTCGGAGGGCTGACGGATCGGGAACTTTACGATCTCAAGCAGGCTGGGCGCTTCAATTATCTCCATGCATCGCACCTCGGGACATGGCTCCATGTCCGGGCCGATGCCGTACGGCGGCTGTACGAGCATCTAGCATGGCTCCACCGCGCTGTCCCAGTTCTGCCGTTGGCCGAGGCTCTCGAGCTGATTTTTGACCGATTACCGATCCTCGAGATCGGCGCTGCGTCGCTCCATGGCGAACAAGCTGTGGCCAACCTCATGAAGGTGAAGCAAACGGCTGCTTCATTGGCTGACCGGCCTCACATGACTCTGAGTGGGTTTGTCGATCTCATGATCGCTCGGCTTGAAGAACAGCCCGATGAGTCCGAGAGTCTTCTTGCCGAGGAGTCGCTCGAAGCCGTACATGTGTTGACGATCCATAAGGCCAAAGGGTTGGAGTTTCCCATTGTTGTGCTACCGGGCCTCCATCAGGGGAGTGGACGTGAACGGAGTGCGCCGCAGGTTTCCTATGATTGGTCGAGCGGAACCTATGGGCTCTCCTTGGAGCATCATCGATCGCTTGGCTCATTGCTGGTCCAACACAAACTGCGGTTGCGAGAAGACGCGGAACGGCGCCGGGTGCTGTATGTGGGGATGACCAGGGCCAAAGAGCTGCTGCTGTTGTCCGGCGGGATCACCGCCCGTTCGGTGGGAGAAACGGTGTTCGAGCTGTTACGGAACATCGGGACAGGAGAGATTGGAGACGCCTCGACGGAGGCGTTGACCATCGGAGCCAGTAACATTCCCCAGCGAGTCGTCCAAGCATTAGAGCGGAAACGGCCACGGCGACGCGGGGAACGAGCAACGGGGGTGGCATCGATCAATCCACAGGAGATGGCTGCACTGTGGGAGGCACGGGCTGCTCGATGGAGCGAGGCTCGTGAGACCCCACACCACCTGACACCGACTGGCTTAGGCAAACGGGCGGGGTTGGCTCGAAGTGAAACAATATCAGTTCGACAGGATGCGGCGATTGGACGGTTGGTCGGTGTGATTGCGCATCGCGTGCTGGAGCGATGGGACTTTGCGCTGGACCCCTCCGGGTTATGTGCTCAGGTTGGCTCAACGCTTCGGTCTGCCCTTGGGCCTGAGGAACAATCTTACGTCGGAACGGTCGAAGATTCCGCGAACGATCTTCTTGCGACCTTCGGTCGATCCGAAGCGTATGCACGTCTGCGGTCGTCTCAGATCATTGGTCGTGAAGTTCCGTTCATCATACCGTGGGGGAACCGGCAGGTGATGGAAGGAATCATCGATCTCATGTACCGGTTTGATGGAGAGCTCTGGATCGCCGACTACAAGACGGATAGCGTATCGGCCGATCAGGCGGCAGGGCGGGCCGAGCACTACCGAACGCAAAGCGAGATATACAAAGTCGCTGTGAAACAGAGTCTGGGAATCCAGCCACGATTCCATTGCCTTTTTCTACGGTGTGGCGTCGCCATAGAATTGTAAATCTGTGGACTCTGGAAATGGCTAGGCGAGAACCCATTTCTTCTGAAGCTTTTGCGGAGCTGGTCCAGCAGGCAATCGGGGATCTCCCGCCTCCCTATGCGAAGCTCATGGAGTCCGTTGCCGTGGTCGTAGAGGAAGAGCCGCCGGATGACGTCTTACGAGATTTGGAGCTGGATGAGAAGGACGACTTGCTCGGGCTCTATCAAGGCCAGTCGTTGGCGGACGATTCATTCTTCAGATCGGGTGGTGAACCACCACCACGGATTTCCATCTATCGCGGGCCGATCCTTCGCCTCTGCGAAAGTCCAGAAGAAGTCGTGCAGGAAGTCTACGATACGGTCGTCCATGAACTGGGTCATCATGTCGGCCTGGATGATGACGAAATGCCGTACTGAAGAACCAGTGCAAAGCGGAAATGCTACGTGCTGAGTTGAAAATACCGTGAGTGCTATCGCTCAGAACATTCAAGAGTAGGCAGGCTTTTGGCCGGATCGTTGGTAGCCCAAGACGAGCATAACAATTCCAATGAGCACCATGGGCAGAGAGAGAATTTGGCCCATGGTAATCGGGCCTAGAATGAAGCCAAGATGTTGATCCGGTTCACGGAAGAGTTCGATGATGAGTCGGCTGATGCCGTAGCCGGTAACGAACGTCCAAAAGATTGTGCCGGGAGGAGTCGGGCGCCGATCGATCCACCACAAAGCTGTGAACAACACGAGGCCTTCCAGAGTTGCCTCGTATAATTGCGAGGGGTGGCGGCAAACCGGGCCGCCGGTCGGGAAGACGATGCACCACGCCACGTCGGTTGACCGGCCAAAGAGCTCTCCGTTGATGAAATTTCCTAGTCGACCGAACCCCAATCCGATCGGTGTAACAGAAGCCGCCAAGTCCGCAATCGTATAGGCAGGAATCCCGTGCCTACGGCTGAACCAGATCAGCGCGATAATAGTTCCAATGAGCCCGCCATGGAAAGACATGCCACCTTCCCATACTGCGAGCAGTTTCAGCGGGTTCTGAACATAATAGGAAAAGTTGTAGAAGAGTGTGTAACCGATCCGTCCACCAAGAAATACACCGAAGGCCGCGTAGACGACCATGTCGTAGATCTGGTCCTTCCTAATTGCCAACTCCTTGCGGGCAACCTTGCGCTGAATGAGAAAGTAGGCCGCGGTGAGGCCGATCAAATACATCAGCCCATACCAGCGCAACTGAATAGGGCCTAGAGCGACAATGACGGGATCAATGTTTGGATACGGAATTGCGGCTAGGGAACCCATGTCTCCTCTGTCAGGATTCTCTCCTTGAGAGATGTTGTTCGTATTCTGAACAGCTCACAAGTCTGCGATGATTCGTGCGTTTCCTACAAGCCACGAGCCAGATTTTCCAACGGATCATACGGGGGCCTACTTGTCAATGCAAGCGTATCTAGGATTAAAGAATGACTAGATCATGGTCCTTGGAAAACGTTGCCTAGAGCCGCTTCACAGGAATGAAAGGTGAGCAAGTGTTGGATTTCTGAAACGCCTGTGTCGCCTTCTGTCGAGAAAAGGAGACCCAATATTTGTCACTTCTCATCTTGGCCGGTCGCCCCCTTGATTTTCCGAGGAAATTGGTCCCTGTTCGCCCGCTCTCATGCTGGCACAAAGCATGCTGATACGTCCCTGATAGGAAGAACGATTGGGCAGTCTTCCGGCAACATCACCAACATTACGAGGGAGGTTCGCCATGTCGGAGCAGGGGAAGCACGTCGCCAAGGCAGCTGCATTCATCGCTGGTGGAGCCGTCATCGGAGCGGGACTGGGGCTCCTCTTCGCTCCACAGACCGGGGTTGAAACGCGTCGGAGCATTAGCCGCTATGCTCGGAAGGCACAGGCACAAACCAATCGCTGGGGGCGAGCCGTCAAGTCTGGCGTGAAAGTCGCGTTCGACCAACAGTCACCGACGGTGAAGAGTTGCGAGGAACATAAACCGCAGCTCACCGCAGTGTTGAACTAGTTCCACCGAAGATCATCGGTGGCAGATCCACCCGTAGGGGTCCTTTCTACGTCGCGGCTGGATCTGCTATCGATGGTCCACG
The DNA here is from genome assembly GCA_041742455.1 of Nitrospira sp. Lineage (GTDB taxonomy): Bacteria > Nitrospirota > Nitrospiria > Nitrospirales > Nitrospiraceae > Nitrospira_D. The sequence continues at coordinate 10,290 of JBGSIO010000049.1, forward strand.
GGGATCTGAATGCTGATGGCACCTGCTAGTTCCCCTACCTGAGCGCCTTCTCGTGGATAGCCGGAGATGTCGAGTATCCCTTTGGGGCTTCCGTGACAAGTCAGGCAATCTTCAGAATAATAAATCGGCATCAGAGTTCTGAGTAACTGTCCACCGTTGAGCCATTCGATGATAGCGGTGGTCGAGGCCGGTTGGTGGGCAAGTCGCCTCAGGGCGGTTTCCTCGTAGGCGTCGGGTGCATTCTGTAAGTTTCGTGGATCGAGGGTTGTCTGTTTGATGGTTACTTTCGATTGTTTCGAAAACCTCCGCGCAGCCTGGCTGCCGAAGGTGGCTGGGATAAAATTTTTGTACCCGATCCCTCGCTGATTGATCACGAATTGCGCATCCGCCACGACATCTTTGCTCGCGAGGAGAAGTCGCATCAATAGATCTTTCGCGTGGGGAGGCAACGAAGAACCAGGCTTGTTCAGGTCGATCTGCGACTGGCGGAGGAACTCATCGAGCACCAGCCTCTCAAAGACATCCGGTGAGAAGCCCTTGTCACCCCTTCGCGAATCATTGATCAACGGCTGATTGCGCTCAATGACGACACGTCCGGCGTCAAGAAGGGTCGCCAGCAGTTCGGCTGTCCGTTCAGTCTCTTTCTGAGTTGGTTGCGCCCAACCGCTCTGGGGCGAGAGGAGTATCGCCATCAAACTGAGCGGGAGGAATATGATCGAATGCGCAAGCATGCTACCTCCGTTCTCATGATCCTTCAGCCAAGCGGCACTGTCCCTGATCATAATGGTCGGGCACCTGTGTGACTTCAAGCGGCAATCCTTCTGCGGCAGCTCGCCGAGTGGGTGCGTATTCTGCATCGATCCAGCGTCTGCGCATCTGGGTCAATCGTCCCGATTCCTCCAAATGAAAGAGTAGGTTGTTCAGAAACCATTGTAATGGTCTGTGCTCATCGCTTGTCACGATGGACAAATCTGCGTGGGTCAACATCAACGGGGCACCGTCGGTACGCGTCAGAAGATACCAGTCTTGCCAAACCCGCTTCGTCACGTACTCAAGAATGGAATGTTCGGAAAGAATGACATCGATCGTGGGATCTTTGTTTTCAATCGCCGCCGGAAGCGAATCACAGATGACCAGGCGGACGTGCTTGAGGGTGGCTTGGGCATAGAGATGAGCCGGGCGCCCCTTCTGTACCGCTACGGTCAATCCAGCAAAGCCTTCTTGAACGGCCGCGAGCGCATTCCATTTCCCGCTCTGCGCTATAAATTTCGCCCAAACACGGTCAGCTACGTCCGGCCTTTGGATGATGGCGGCGATACCGTCGTTCCGGAAATAAGGAGCCGAAAACCACAAACCCGCCGGTTTCGTCCCAGGCACGGTCCCGCTCACGGACGAGACAAATAAATCGAGCTGCCCTTCGTTCATTTTGATGAACAAATCGGGAAAGCGAGTGACGTGCAAAGTGGGAACGATCGGATGTGAGCCGTTACAGTGTTCGGTGAGTGCATCGGCGATCTCACGGATCAGTTCAATGTCCAAGCCTGTGACTCGAATGCCTGAGTCCGTGTACACCGCATGAAAGACAAACGGGCGAAATGGTTCCACTGAAATGCCGACGCGCAATCGTCCCCGCGCGCAGATCGATGATAATTCATCGCGCGTCAGCGGGTGGATCAGCTCAACGGCATCATAGAGCAGACCGCATCCTGCCGGAAGAATGCAGAGCGTCGTCAAGACAAACGAACCAAGCAGTCTCTTGATAGCGCGAAGGTTCACCCCCCATATCCTCCCGGTCTTGATCTCTCGTAAGGAATCGCCATCGGCTTAAAACCGAACACCGATGGTGAAGAGCCATTGCCGTGACAAGTCGGATTTGCCTTGGAAATCAATCTCGAATCGTGTGTACTGAAGTCCCATGTCGACGGAAAATCCTTGGGCGACAGGAAATCGTACGCCGATCTGTCCTCCGTACAAAAAGCCAGGGGAAAAAGCTCCTCGCCCCGGAATGGTTCCTCCCAGGATCGCTCCGACATATGGGACCGCCCGGTGCTCCAGCGGTCCGAACAAAACATGTCGAAGAATGCGACTGATTGGCTTGCCGCTGGGGAAATCCAGCAAATCGATGAAATTATTCCAGCGAGGGTTCGCATATAGGGAATGTTGATCGGTGATAAACGTCGGCGTATGGTGACTGTAATATTGGTAGATGCCTCTCAGCTCGAGGGGGCCATAGCGAAGCGCAGTGATTCCAGCCTGAACGGAGATGACTCTACGAGTGGGCGCAAAGGTGCGATCGTTGAATGACACGTCGAAACTGAACGGGCGGAGCGGGAGGATATCGAGAACTGCCTCTTGGCCAGCCGCACGGGGTGGCAGCACCGTTCCTAGCACAAACATCCCGACCAAGACCCAGTAAACATGTATCCTCAGCGGGCCACCTCACAATCTTGATCGCTTCACTGATGTCCTGCCATCTGTCTTCGCATTGTAGCCCAACCTCATCATCTTTTGCATGGTAAGCGGGTAGGGGAAGGGCGGCAAGAAAAGTGGCTGTGGTCCAGGATTCGCTATGCTAAAATCCGCCGTCTTGCCGGAGTGGCGGAATAGGCAGACGCAAGGGACTTAAAATCCCTCGGGCTCATAAGGCCCGTACCGGTTCGATCCCGGTCTCCGGCACCAGTCACATGAGAATCAGGTATGAGTCATAGACGAACCTATAGAGGGATTCATGGATACAAAAGCAATCGTGATGTTCGTTGCCGGCGTAACGCTCTTTCTTTTGATTATTGGGATCGGGGCCTGGATCATGACGGCGCCTCTGGAAGCCGGAGAGGTGGAGACGAAGCGTTGTAATGAATACGTGAAGGAATTGGATATGTTGAACAAGTACAAATGGTTTTGGACGCCGTATCATCAGCGGATGGCGTTCAATGACTGTTTGACAAGGAAATTGGGCGATACCCCGCAACCATAAGCAGTCTTTCCCTAGCCCCCACCGAACATAGAGGAGCGGTGAAATCCGGTCTTGATGGTCGTCGGATCAAACGCGCTATGTTGCCCGCTCTCGGTTTCTTCCCCAGATTTTCTCGTATCCTCTTCGCATGCATTGCGCTTCAGTTGTCGAACGCTGCCCCTGCGTCCGCCGAGTGGCTGTTGGTCGGTGGTAACGGTAAGGCGAATGTCTATGTTGAAGAAGAGACCATCAGTCGTCACGGCGAGTGGGTAAGAGTTTGGGTCATGGATGATCTGAAGATCGCTCAGACCCGTGGGCTCAGGAAATACCTATCCACGCGCGCGCAGGAAGAGCACGACTGTTCGCGAGAGCGCTTTCGATTGCTGGGATTTGAGTACTTCTCGGGGAGTATGGGAACAGGAGACGTGCTGTATAAGACCTCAGGCGAATCCGATTGGGCGCCTATTTCACGAGGGACCTTAGCCCAATCCGTCTGGAAATTTGTGTGTGGGACCAGGAAGTGATCGTGATCAAGCAGGAGAACGTAGTGGGAATCACGACGACCGCACCTGCCCACACTTCCAGCATTCCGCAAATTGACTCTCATGATGTTCACCGCATGTGGCGCATGCCCAAGTCTCTTGGTTCGATGGCAGCACGTCTAGACCTTCATCAAGCACTTGCCGTGCCCGATAGGCATCCTCGTCCTGAATGACCCATAGTTCCGGGAAAATCTCTACAAAGGGAATCTCTCCCGCAAGGCCAGCAGAGCGTTGGTTCTTAATCATGCATCGGATGCCGGCCTGCTCCAGCCATTCCTTGCGCATCTCGACTTCGATCAGGTTCTGAGAGACGAAGACTTTTCTCATGGAGGGTAAATTTGAGTACTTGATAAGTCGGCCACGGTAGGATCGGTCCAGTGAATGCAGCTCATTTCTTGAGGAAGCGCTTTTTTACCAGCTCGTGCGGCACCACGTTGCCTTCATCTGCAGTCTGAATTCCGGCTTCAATTTTATCCGGACTAAAGTCTCGTACATGATATCGTCTCATGTTGCTTTTTCAGGCAACTTCCTCACATCTCCAACGCTTGTTTCTTCGCCGCTGGCATATGTGCTCCTCGGGATGCGGGACCAAAGTGTAGGCTGTCACCGGACAGGGAGTCAAGAAGTCCATTCAGCTGCATCATGTCGAAAAAGCTGCAAAGGGTCGTAACCTAGCCCCCAGAAATATTCCAAACTGCGCGGGGCAAAACAAGACGAGCATGCATACTCCTCACGTCTCACATGCGCCTCATTGAGCTTGTTGTGCCGTGTAGGGAGCGAATCTAATGAAGGGATGCATCGAGTACGACGGACTTTATTCTGGTAGAGCCTTTTGAAAGATCTGCTGCGGATGTGGCTAGCAGCTGCCTTGTGGAATCGATCCTCGGGCAGAGCTTTTCGGCTCGTTTCCTCCGGCTATCTTGCTTAGACCAGGTATCACAGTTGAACCACCCCACTAGGTAGAGACCATGCTGACAATGGTTATCTTTGAGATATCTGCTTACCAATTGGTCACGCATCGCATTTTTTAATTCGGTATTCCAACAGCCTTTGCATTCGATGATTACAGTGACTGAATCATACGCATCTCCTGATGCAGCCTGAGCGATCGCCGTCACATGAATATCAGTGCGTTCTCCCCGGTGAATTTGAACTTCCCTGTTGAGGACGATACCTCTTTGTCTCAAGTCCTTATCGAGCTGAATCTTCACATAATTAGTGAAAGCATTCTCATCCTTAGGCCTCGTGGTGGTCTTTGAAACATTATTCCAGAGAAAGGGCACCTCTGATGTTTCTCCATGTAGTAGAGATTGAATCCGTTCCAGTGACTCGAGTAGTACTTGCAGCAGTTGATCTCCGCTTTGGATCAACCGCAGCTCACGGTCAGCGGCAAGTTTGATAATTTGCTGAGGCTGGGGTGGTATCCACGTAGCCCTACGGGTCTGTGCTTGTGCATCCACGAGCACCCACTTGAGCCAGTCTTGCTGAGGAAGCTCTTGCTGGAGCTTGTTGATAGCCTCGCAGGCATGAATAGTTCCTCGGTTGGTCAATAGCTGGATGATGGCGTTTCGCCAAAAATCGACAGATTCAACTGAGTGCTTTGGGGCTTCAAAATGACGAGTCAGCCAGATGTAAAGGTCAGCGAGTTGGTCTTCTGTAAGCCTTAGTCCTATCGTCGCATAATCGTGATTGATGCTCTGGACCACTTGCTTGCCGAAATCTTCGTCCGCTTGGATGGCAGGCCACACGGTCCACCAGCCAGCGTCCTTTGTATCGAGCATTAAAGTTGTTGCTGCAGCAACGGCCAGCGATCTTTCTGGCTCCTTTGCAGGTGGTGGTGTGGGAACCAGCGAAGAGGCGAAGGAATGCGCCTCCACATTGTCATGTGAAAATAATATACTAAGTAAAGAGTTCAAGGATTTTGGCTTGAGATCACTTCTCCTGGCGTACCGTAGAAGCAGAATTGCTATCTGTTCATCCCAGACCGCATTCAATTCTGTAGCAGTGCTTATCTTCTCTCCCCTTACAATTTCCCTTTCTATCAAGACCTTGGCCGTATCAAGCACGGCGAGTGGCGTCTTGTGGTAGGCGAGCTTAAGTAATGCTTCCTTAACGGACCGATCGCTGGCGTTATTCAGAAATGGAAAAGCAAGAATGATGGGGCACCAATTCACCATCTGATCAGGCGATAAGCTTTGCATGACCATGGGGTTAACCTTTTGGAGTAACGCAACGGCGCTCCACTGCGACATTACTGACCGAGTCCATTGCCTTGTTTCAAGCCAATCGGGGGAAGGTGGAGTTTCAGATCGAACATATTTCTCGGCTACGAGAACAATTCTTTCACGAGTTGCTTCGTCGGCTGATACCCAGCCAGGCAGTTTCATCACATCCCACTCAAAATCGAGATCATAATCCGTGCTGGTTGGTTTTAGTGTCAGCTCACGAGTAACGCGCCACCAGGCAGAGGGATTGCGGCCTTCACACTCCTGAAGAGCTCTCGACAATTTTTCAGCGGGTGAGGGATTAAGTGGTGGTTTATCTCTTTGCCTCCTCCAAGCGTGCTCTTCTTCGTGCCGAGCCTTTAATTGTCGAGCTTCCGGGGAGTTCAAACTTACCGGTTCCCAAACCCAATGAAACTTGTCTGCAACCAGCGGATGCTTCTTGCCAGCCTCATAGATAGCGTCTAAATGCGCAGGGGTTCTATCGAACAGCCTGAGAAGAAGATCGACCACGACAGCCTGAACTTCCGTCTTCAGGTTGTGGTCAAGCCATGAAAGGAGCCAATAGAAATCTTCTAATCGCACAATTGCTGTGTGACTGAATAAGAGCCATGAACCGTTGGTTTGATGGTTTTCCGCCATGGTGAAAAGGACAGCCTTAAGTAGTCGACGCCTTTTCCCCTCATTTTGTTGAAAAATGAATTGATCGTTCTTGTCGGGTTTGCCTTTTATTATTTCATCGTGATGCATCAACCTCGATACCACAAATTTGGCGAGTGCTTCCGTCACTCCGGGCTCATCCAGATTGTCCCATGCTTTGGCTGCAATGTTATCCATGAGTGACTCCAGAGAGAGATCCATCTTATATCGGGGCTGCCGTAGTTCACTGGCGAATTGGAGTGCAGGGATTAGATTCTCGGCTGTTATGCTCTGGGCCAGCTCGGATGATAAAAACACTCGGTAGGCACCCACAAATCCTTCACTTTTTGGAGGTGTGAGGAGCGGGAATAACTCAGCAGCGCTGATATGAGAAGGCCAGAGTGCTCGAAGAATGCTGCCTTTAAGTTCGTCTTGCCGGTCATCAGGCATCTCTCCAGTGAGTAATGACTTTATCCTTTCTCTTGTTGCGTCATCCCCTATCCTTCCAATCGCATGAGCTGCTTGGACACGAATCGCTAGAGTGTCGGAGTGATCAAGAACGACCGTTGAAAGATCACCGTTGAGACTTTGGATATTGCAAGATTCTGCAATGTCGATCGCTGTACGACGGACGATCACTCCTTTTCTTTTGTCGATAATATAGGGGCGAAGTTGAGTGGCTATTTCCGGGTGATGCAAATTCTTATAGTGCTCACGGTCACGATCATAGGATTTCTCTTCGTCATAAAGGTGCAACAGCGCTTTGACCAATGCTGCGCGCTGTAGCGAATCTCCCGTGGCAACCTCGCTTCTTAAAAGCAGATCTGGTTCAACCTGTACGATGGTCTCGAATATCTCTGGGACCATCCCTGCCAGCCATGCAGCCGTCTCACCCAATTGGGGAGTAATCTTCTCGCTAGAATCATCGGGGTGAATGATCAGGCTTTTGATCTGAGAAACCGAAACGTCATGCTTCTTGAGATGCCATGCAGCGAGATATTCAGCATATGTCTGATGCCCCCAACCAATACGATTGGCTCCTCGTGTAGAAAATAGCGCTGTGCTGAGTACTTCCCGAATCTCTTTTTCTGTTATTGCGAACCGTGCGCCGTTATCTGTTTCGTATCCCCCTGACAGATCACGAAGAAGCATGTCCTCATTAGAGGACTCTGGTAGATCCATGCCAGCATAGATCGCATTCCGATTGCCAAAAACCATGCATGCTGCAATGCGAGCAGCTACAGCCAATCGTTGATCAGGGCTTAGCTCTCCAGCTTCCCTTGCAGCAATACGACTCTTACTCTTCTCCGCAACCAACTCGCGACATCCTGCCAAATACAGTTCAATCTGTGAGGTTGGAAGGCCCCCTTGCTTTTGGGAAAGCATGAGCAAGAATTTCAAAGTGACGGGCTTTATTGCAAATGGAACCGCTCCCGAAGACTCGATTTGGCCGAGGAAGGCGTCGACATTCAAATCACTGGCTCTGGCTGATTCTTCGACATCGGCTTTTCTCAAGGGAGCCAGCACGTAATACTGCACCGCCTCCTGGCCCAACCACTCTGCGAGTTCCTCCTCAAGAAGGCTTGGCCATTCGATTGTTCTACACGCTATTCTGAGTCTTATTCGATCGGACGGCAGTCTCTTCAGGTGGTCTGCTAAGAGCGAAGCGAGAACTTTGATGGAGAGTAATCCCTCGTCCAAGCTGTCAAGGTAAAGATGTAGGGTATGCGTGCCTGTTAACCAGTCCTTGAAGCTGGGACTATCGAAAGTATCGGTAATTAAACGTGTTTCGGTTTGGTAGGACCGAAGGTTGATGAACAAATGTTTGTCAGTTGGATCATGTGGTGCGGATCTCAATAGTAATTCTTCCTCGGTGAGAACGGTTGACTTTCCCATCCCAGGATCACCTAGTAAGACAAGTGCCTTCAGCTCATGGATTTTCGAGAGAGGAACAATCTGTGGATTAGCAAATCTCGCAGTTGTCGAATGCGGATCAGGCAGGTAGCCTCCATCGGAGAGATTGAGGCTGGTTCCCCTTGGATACCAAAACCGTTTCCAGTTAAAGCGGATGTCGCGCACAGCTTCACCATGAGATGAGGGAGAGGGCGCAATAAAAATGTGCACCTGAGCGGGCTGGCCTTATGATACTAGAGATATCACACGAGCTAATCTTTGCGGAGGCCCAGATCCGTTAAGGCGAACTGCTCTATTCAACCCTTCCTTTTCGTGAGGCCCTGCGGTAGGCTATCACTTCTTAAAAATCAGCCTGGGCTCGGTCATGCTCCCCATCGGGACTGCCACCAACTCCCACCCGCTGGCGCCAAACTCGTTCAGCTTGGTTTGCATATTTTGGGTGTCAGGCAGCACCTCCACGATCATGTACTGAAATCGTTTTGGCTCCTGGGCCTTCACCGCGAACGGTTGACCAAGTAAGAGCAAAAACCCGATGGCGCCAAGACTGAGGACTGCTATCGTCCACGCGACCGAAATTCGTATGGTCAGCATAAGTCACCTCGCAGTGGTTATGGGTTAAGGATGTGCCACCCGCCAGTTTTTGCCGACGCCTAAGTCCACTTTAAGCGGCACCGATAAGCCCAATTGTTTTCCGACATCTTCCATCTCTTGCTTCACCAGTCGCTTCGCTTCCTCCAAGTCATGATCCGGCACCTCAAAGATGAGTTCGTCGTGGACTTGGAGGATCATCTTCACATGCGGCAGCTCCTCGTGGAGTTTTTTATGGACATTGATCATAGCGACTTTAATCAAGTCGGCTGCCGAGCCTTGGATGGGGCTGTTGACCGCCATACGTTCGCCGAAGCCACGTTGGGCCGGATCGCCACTTTGTAGCTCAGGAATAGGACGGCGTCGGCCGAGGATAGTCGTGGTGTAGCCCTTTTCTCGTCCTTCGGCGATGTTCCGATCCATGAGGGCGCGGACAGCAGAGAATCGCTCAAAGAAGGTGTCGATGTATTTCTTAGCTTCTGGTTGAGGCACGCCTAAGTTTTGCGAGAGGCCGAACGGACTGATGCCGTACACAATACCGAAGACGACGGTTTTGGCGGCGCGGCGCATGTCCCTCGTGATCTGACTTGACGGCAAGCTGAAAATCTCCATAGCCGTCGCCATGTGGATGTCCTCGCCTTTGGAAAAGACGGAGAGCAAGCGCGGATCTTGGGAGAGATGGGCGAGGATGCGCGGCTCGATCTGGCTGTAGTCGGCGCAGAGGAGTTCATGGCCTTTGGGAACGATAAATGCCTCGCGAATACGCAGCCCGTAATCGCCTTTTACGGGAATGTTTTGGAGATTCGGATCGGTGGATGAAAGCCGTCCGGTGGCGGCGACGGTCTGGTTCAATGAAGTGTGGAGCCGTTTCGTCTCCGGCCGCACCAATTCAGGGAGTGCATCTACGTAGGTCGATTTGAGTTTGCTGAGGCTTCGGTAGTTGAGAATCTGGGCCGGTAGCTCGTGTTGCGTTGCGAGCTGTGTCAACGTGTCTTCGTCGGTGGAATAGCCGGTCTTGGTCTTGCGCAGAGGCTTCAAACCGAGCTTGTCGAACAAGACAGTCGCTAACTGTTTCGGCGAATTGATATTGAACGCTTCGCCTGCCGAACGAGTGATGCTTTCCAGCATGCGGTCAAGTTCCCCCTCGAGTTCCTGACTCAGTTCGTGGAGCCCTTCGACATCCAACAGGAATCCATTTCGTTCGATCTCGGCGAGGATAGGGACGAGCGGCATCTCAACATCGGCAAACAGTTTTGAGCTTCCTTGCTCAACCAACTGGTCTCTCAGGATCGGCTCGAGCTTGGCCAGGGTGGTGGCAGCCTCCGCTGCAGCTTCTCGCGAACCAGTGTCAATTTCGAAGAGCGACTGGGGTTGTGCCTTCTCATGCGTTCCCGAGCCAAGCCGTTTGCCTAACCGTTCCAACGCAATCGTTTCGAGGCCATGGTCTCGGCGGTTTGGATTGAGCAAATAGTCCCCGATCATCGTGTCCAGATATGGTGGAGCCAAAGTGATACCGACTCGATGGAAGGCCAGCAGGGTGGCCTTGAGGTCGTGCACGACTTTTGTCCTGTGCGTGTCGTGCAGAAGAGGCATGATCGGCCGCATGAATGTGTGCACGTCGATCGGAATGAAAGCCGTGTGCTCACCGGTGGAGACGGCCATACCGAGCACGTCGGTATGGATACCTGGTTGGCCGGCTAACAGACAGTGCAGGCCGAGGGGCATGTCCTTCGGCAAACTGTCGACGAATCGTTGCGCCGCTGCTTCGTCTTCGATAGTGGTGATGTCTTGAGTCTTCATTTCCTGCTGTTTTGGCGATAACTGAAGGCTCTTGAGGAGGGAGGTGAATTCCAACTCGCGGAGTAAGTCAGACAATTGCTCGTCGTGCGGTGGCTTGATCTGATAAGACTCGGGATGAAATTCCACAGGGCTCTCTATATCGATGGTCGCCAGTTTCCGGCTGAGACGCGCATTCTCCGCCTGTTCGGTGAGGAGGGCTTTGATGCGGGCGGGGGTGACCTCGTCGAGGCGGCGTAGCAGTTCCTCGATCGTCCCGAACTGGGCGATGAGTTTGATGGCGGTTTTTTCACCGATGCCTTTGACTCCGGGAATGTTGTCGCTGGTGTCTCCCATGAGTCCCATGACTTCCACCACCCGTCCCGGCTCGACCCCGAACTTCGCCACACATTCTTCAACCCCCGACCACTTGTCCTTCACCGGGTCGTAGATGCGCACCTGTGGGGTAAGTAACTGCAACATATCTTTGTCGCCTGTGACGATCACGACGTCGTACCCGGCTTGCTCTGCCTGCTTGGCCAATGTGCCGATCAGATCGTCCGCTTCATATCCGACCTGCTTGACGGCGGGAATGTTCAGCGCCTCCACTGCCCGATGAATGTAGGGGATCTGTCCTTTCATGCCGTCCGGCATCGGCGGCCGCTGTGCCTTATACTCTTTGAATTCCGCGTGTCGGGCGGTCGGCCCTTTCTCATCGAAGGCGACCGCAAGACCGTCCGGCTTGTGCTCGCGGATGATTTTCAGCAGGGTGGTCATGAATCCATAGACCGCGTTGGTCTGGAGACCTTTTGAATTGTTCAACGCCGGCAGGGCGAAAAAGGCGCGATAGATGTAGGCGCTGCCGTCAATCAGGTAGAGTGTCTTCCTCGCGTTCGTTGAGTCAGGCATCGATGGAGCCTATCATGCTGTGAAATGAATAATCTGAAGTCGGCTTCTCGACACGTTCGACGACCGATCGGGACGAGTGAGTGGGGCGCGCGTTCACGGTTGCGGCGCAATCGTGAGAGGCGGTTTCCCGAACTTCTGGCGCATATTGTTGATGGTGTTCAAGACAGCTGGTTGGCCGATCATCCTCGCTTCCAATTTTCGCTTCCCGGGAAAGTCCAGCATCGTTATACCGAGCAACATTGTGAGAATGCCCTGGCCAGGCAAGAACAACATCAAGAAACCGGCGAACAGAAAAATGGCTCCGACCACGTTTTTCACAACGTGGCCCAATAGCCGAAGCACCGGGTGATGGTCTTCCATCCAACGGCGCGGAACACGAGTGTCAAAGAAATCGGTCGGAAGCCGGACGAGGATGAATGGGATGGCAATCAACGATCCGACAAAAAAGACAACCGAGAGCGCCGTCAGGGCTACGAGGGTTTCGGTTGAGACATACTGCTGAACCAACGAGAGAAGCCAATCCATCGGGCGGCATCCTAGCATGGGCTTTCGCGCCCCTCAAGGCGATGCTTGGCGAAGTCTCGTGTTTACGCCGCTGAGGCCGGTCGCTATAATTACCAAGCATGGAGCCGCGACATGAGTCTTTGCCAGCCTTATTTCGTGGGGTTATTGCTCCTTCTTGAGATGACGTCGGTGGTCTGGTGCGGATCACTGGCTGGCGCGGCAGGCCACAACAGTGATGTTGAAAACGATCTTCAGATCGAGGTGACAAAAAAAGGAGCCGGAAAACAGGTCGTCATTGCACAAGGGGTGAAAGAATGGTTCATGCTGATCGATGTGACTCCTGAGAACGCGGTCGTCATCAGACAGGAGAAAGAACACGACGATATCTTGTCGATGAAAGTGAGACCCATGATCGTCCGATGACTGCTGCAGAAGTCGACGTGGCCATTTCTGACTACGTGAACAGCGGGAAAGCCCGCGCACAGAAGAAGCAAATATGTCGATACCACCAAAGTTTGTCATCTTCGCCCATAACGCCACGTACGATAAGCTCCACCAAGTCGCGACGCTCGGCATGACGGCTGCGGCAATGGGCAAAGACGTGATCATCGTCTTGTTATTCTGGACGATCAAAAAACTCGCTGAAGGCAAGATCGATCAGATTGATTTTCCACCGGAATATGCCGAATCGGCCGAAGAGGTTGCCCGGTTGCTTAAAGAGAAGAAGGTACCGAAGATCTCAGAAATGTTTCAGGATGCCAAGCATGTCGGGAAGCTTCGGCTCATCGCCTGCAGCGCCGGATTGGAATACATGGGCGTGGATCCAGGTGCGGTCGAAAAGAATGTTGATGAGGTCCTTGGCTTGCCGGCCATCCTTTCACTGACTGCTGAAGCCGAAACGAAATTGTTTATTTGACCGCTCGCCTGCGCCGTACTCCTCACCGTTAACGAGATTTCTGGACCCCTACGCGATCGCAAAGGTCGGCCAGCTTGCAGGTGCTACACCATGGCGAAATCGGGAGGCACAGATTCTGTCCATAGGGAACAAGGAGGTCGTTATAGGTGATCCAGTACTGTTTGGGTAGCTTGCGCCTGAGAGCCTGTTCCGATTCTTCCGGCGTCTTCGTTTTGATATAGCCCCACCGGTTACTGATACGATGGACATGCACATCGACACAGATCCCCGGCTTCTGAAATCCGACGGTAACAACTAGATTTGCGGTCTTTCTTCCAACCCCCGGGAGAGTCACGAGCTCGTCAATGGAATCGGGTACCGTTCCTTCATATGTCTCTATCAACCGGCGGCAAATCTGATGAATGGATTTGGCCTTGGTTCGGTAGAATCCGACTGGGTAAATCGCCCGTTCGATCTTTTTGAGGGGCAGTTTCAGCATGGATGCCGGGTTGCGCGCCATGGCGAACAGCCTATCAGTGGCTTCCCTGGTTGTTTTGTCTTTGGTGCGAAGGCTCAGGAGACAGGAGATGAGGATCAGAAAAGGATCTCGGTCGGATTGCTTGGCGACAACTCCAAGGACCGGTTCTTGCCACCGGCCCACCTCTTGCCTGACCAGTTTGACAGCCGCATGGATTTGATCCCGGCGCATCAGGCTTGCAGGAGAGCGAGGGGAAGGATGAGACCTAGTGGGATTACGAAATCTGTACGGATATGTTTATTCCGGTCTCCGCTTGGAGAGCCACTTTTGTCGACGTCTCTGCGCTTCCCGTTGTTTGGCCTTCTTCCTGACGCTGGGCTTCTCATAGAAACGACGGCGCTTTAGCTCGCGGAACAAACCCTCTCCCGCCAATTTCTTTTTAGCAACCTTGAGGGCTTTTTCAACATTGTTGTTAAAAACCTTGATTTCCATTCGGTTGGCTTTCGACTTTCTCAGGCCAAGTCAGCCTGCGGCTTATAGTTTTCACGAATTCGGCGTCGGAGTCTAGCATAACCCCTTCAGTTCATCAAGATTAGCTGTGGCTTTTGCCATTTTGGCTTGGAAAGTATTCATAAGTTTATGATTTATAAGATCATTAATATTTGTATTGGCTGTACAGAGACCGGCCTGGGCTGCCGCAATGGCCATGGTGAGACCCACGGTGAGATCTGAACGGACAGCAGGCTTCACCTTCTCGCGCAACGCATGAAGATAGCGTCCCACCTCGCAAGCCGCCTCCGCGATTTCCAGGGGTACCTCTGTGGCCCGTTGGAGCGCCATAGAAATTGCGCGCGGCCGATCAGGTCGAGGCTTAGGGATTTTGTAGGCATCACTTAGTCTATTGTAAGCGTCGCTATCTTCCTGGACGAGCCGATGGAGCTGCCGACTCAACTCGAGGAGGCGGACGGTGCTGTCCGATTGCTGGCTCAGGCGGGCACCCATCACTCCCAATGAGGCAGCCAAGGAGCCGACGAGCGCGGCTACGCTGCCACCGGCTGGTGTTGGCTTCGCTTCCGCTATTGCGGCGAGAAAGCCTGATAAGGTTGGTTCGGCCTCGTCTTTTCTGAGCATCGTTTCAGCTATTCGTGTTTCCAGTATCTGGCTGGAATCGAATCGGTCCAGCTTTAAGGAAGCAGCTGCAGCTTGGTCCAACGCTACCTGGGGGACCAATCCAACCAGTTCACTTCCAGTCACCTCTATGCCACGCTTTTCGGCTTCGGTCTTGACGGCCTGAAATGCGGTGTGGATCGGAGTGATTTGGTAATCGGTCAAATTCATCGCAATTTGGACCATGCCGCGGCTGGTTAACTCGACGCCGATCGCCTTCAGATGGAGCAATCCTCCACTTGAATGTCGGATGACCCGCGCAATGGACAGGGCAGTATCAACATCTCTGGAGCACAGGTTCACATTGTAGGCGATAAGGGGAGGACGTGCGCCGATTGCGATCGCTCCCGCGCTCTGATGGAGTCGAGGCGGGCCGAAGTCAGGTGTCCAATCTGGGTCGGAAGCCATGCGGAAAGCCACACCTTCAAGTCCGCCTCGTCTGATCGTTTCCAGCCGGGCATGGTCGGGATGAGCTGCCGCATGCTCGTACAAGAAAACGGGGATTTCGAGCTCGCGTCCGACTCTTTCTCCCAGTTGCTTGGCGAGCTGGACGCAGTCCTGCATGGTTGCGCCTCTGATCGGGATAAACGGCACCACGTCGGTTGCTCCTACTCGGGGATGCACACCGACATGTTTTCGCAGATCTATGAGATTAGTCGCGACCCGAATGGCACGAAAAGCGGCCTCGACGATAGCCTCGGGGGTTCCGCAGAACGTCAACACCGCTCGGTGGTGGTCCGGGTCCATCGAGTGGTCCAACAGCGCGACACCCGCCGTTGAGGTGACGGCCTCGATCAGCGCCTGAATCGTCGCTCGATTCCGACCTTCACTGAAGTTGGGGACACACTCGACGATTTGATCCATGCCGACGTCTCAGTCCAAACGAAAAAGCCGGAGGACTGCGCATGGTCCGTCCGGCTTCTTGCCTTGTTCGGTTCTCGAAAATCCGACTATTTTGTCTTTTTAACGAACGCCTTGTAGATCCGGCCTGACTTCGCCTGTTCCTCTTCCATACCCATCATTTGATGACCCGTGGTTTCACACCACGCAGGCATGTCTTTTTTGATGCCTTCATCATCGGAAATGACTTCCAACACTTGCCCTAGCGCCAGCTCCTTTATTTTTTTGGACGTCAGGATGATCGGCATTGGGCAGAAGTACCCCAAGGTATCAAGTTTGATATCGGCTTGCATCATCAACGTCCCCTCACTTCAGGTGATGGTTCAGATGAACAGGTTGACACTGCCGTGTTTAGCTTCCGCCAGATACGTCGTCACGCCGGCGAATTGGTCGATCCCGTCGATCAGCGTGTCTTTGGTGATACCCATAAGCCCCATCGTCGTGGTGCAGGCGATAAACCGCACGCCCAAATCGAGGGCTGTTTGCATCAACTCGGGCACGCCAGGCATCCGATTTTGCTTCATCACCTTCTGCATCATCTTGGTGCCCAGCCCACCGAAGTGGAAGCGGGACAATGGGAGCATGTCGGCACCGCCCTTGTTGAGCAGGCCAAACATCCGTCGGAGCCAATCTTTTGCCGAGCTTGGTGCGCCTCTTTTTCGGATGGCGTTCAGTCCCCAAAATGTAAAAAACACCGTCACACGCATGCCCATGGCGGCAGCGCCCGTGGCGATGATAAACGCCGCCATCGCGCGATCCAGGTCACCGCTCAGCAATACAATCGTCACTCGGTCAGGTTTTGATTCTTGCAGCTGTGCTAATGTCGTGGTCGGTTCTATTTGCGTCGCAATCATTGTCTCACCTCATTACGCATGACACCCGTGCTTCGACGCTACCGCATAGAAACAGAATAGTATGTGGCCCTTCAGGGTGTCAAGGAACCGGACAACCACGTGTAGATAGCAAGTTAACTTGTCCGGTGTATGGAGCCCATGATCTGTCCGGTTTTGCCTCTTGCCGTGTTTTCAGCTCCTCGCCGAGAATCTTTTGCCCACACTGGCCCCAGGGGCGACGATCGGGCGGGCGCGTGACCGAACGGTCGCGTCCTTCTGGCGCCCAGACTCAGCCTTGAGTTCGATCAGCTGCCCCACCGCGTCGTAGTGCGCCAAGCACCGGGGGCCATGGAATACGGCCAAGGTGCCATCCGGATATTCATGCACCCGGACCGTGGCCTTCACATAATGGAAGCGATGCGGGTCGGGCGGAATCTGGAGACTGCGTCCCTGAATACCGTACCGTATTGTCGTGGGCGACGACGCGCTCCTCTTGGATACACAGCACATCCACGAGATTTGTCCCGATCCATGGGACAAAGGCCGTGCCGACTTCGGCGGCGGGCGTCGCAAAGCGTCGGTTGTGGGCCGGCAG
>JBGSIO010000050.1:0-50415 GCA_041742455.1 Nitrospira sp.
ACACGCGCAGCACCACGTCCATCTTCTTGCGCGAGAAAAACCGGCCTCGCTCTGTTTTCGATTTCGCCATGAACACCTCCATCAATGATGGGGACAGTATGCCCCAATGGTGTGTCCAAGAAAATCGTGGGGCGGAGGACACGTACCAATTCGATCGTCTCACGCGGTTCATCACATTGCTGTTCTGTCTGCTAGTGCCTGGGACTCCCGCTACGGGAATTCCCATCGCGAACGATCCAAATGGATTCGAAGGTTTTTCCTGGGGAACCATCCTGTCGGAGACGGAGCAATTCATAAAAATCGAGGACTCAGGTCGCATTCAAACATATGAGCCGACAAAGCACCCCCCCATACTTGGCACGACGGTGGTTGACTCCCTACGGTTTACAACGTTTGAGAATAAGCTTGGCCGAGTAACCGTTCGTTATAATGGCAAAGAAATTCATGAGGAAATTATGAGCTACCTTCAAGCCAAGTACGGTCTACTCGATCGAACGCCAGGACAGATCGCTGTCGGCTCAGTGAAAGTGCATGCTTGGCATGGCTTTCACACAGAAGTGACGTTGCGGTTTGAAAGCAGCCTTGATCGTGGCATCATCTTTTTCGAGAGTCGGACACTTCCTGAAAAACTGACTGATGAGACCTCCACGACGGCCTTCTAATCTCGTGAGGCCCTCTTAGCATTTGCTGTGTTCTCCCTCGCTCATTTTCATCTCATTTAGGCTTCCTTCACGATTTGCCGCCAAACCCAGAACCAATTTGAAAGACTGGTCCTTCGTATGAGTATGCACATAGCCCGGACGAGAGTCGTCATGACCATCCCATACGTCCACAAGCATCCCTAAGCCGCATTACTGAATTGATTAGGAAAGAATGGCCCGTGCGGTTATGATTATCAAACTTACGATGATGAGCCGGAAGCCTTACGTGCCGCTAGATAACCGCTATGCTGAACGTGTAGCTGTCACATGTCGGGTTCGCTATGTTGGCGAAGTCCCAACACAACCTCACCAAGGAGAAGGGCTCACCAAAAATATATCGGTTTCCGGATGCAAGGTTATTAGCGACCGTCCGGTCACACGTGGCACATTATTGACCCTGACCATTGGGCTTCCAGACGGATTACCCCAACTTACCTTAAAATCGGCTCATGTTGTGTGGGTATCTGGCTGTCAGTTTTCTGTCCGATTCATGGACCTGAATCGGGAGCACCGAAAGCGGGTCCAATCATTCATTTGGAAAAGCATTTCCCATACCACCGTGAGTGATCAACGAACGCGATTTCGCCTGATGTAGCTCCCCCACCAAGATGTTCATAGCCAACGCGGAGAGTGTATCGCCTCCGCAAGCACGCTAAAATCCCTTCAACGCTACGCCCTCGTTCAGAATACATTCTCTTACCAAGGGGGTATCGTCACCAGGTGTTTATAGTCCTTATGGCCAAGTTAGTACCCCTCCATTTGTGGGAAGGCAAAACCGACACCCAGCGGTAATCTTCTTTCATACGAGACCTCCGGGGCTGGAAATATCACGTGGAGGAATACGATGAGACAGATAAAACAATTGAGACATTCACAAGGTCGGCTCTCCCGCGGTTCAATCGAACGCAGGAAAGTAGGGAGAACCATCGTTTCATTTGGCCTTATGTACTCAGGCTTCAACGGAGAGGACGTTCTAATCGGTGACGGCACCGTTGTCGACCTGTCCGAGGACGGAGTCGGTATCCGCGGAAATTGTCCAGTTCAGGTTGGCACAGAGCTCACACTGTTTTTATATCTCCCGGACGAGGAGGATCCGTTGTTCATTTTAGAAGCCACCGTAGCATGGAGCGTTGGGTCGCTGTTCGGTGTAGCTTTCAAGAATCTGAGCCTGCCGGAGGGAAATCGGATGCGGGTATTTCTTCACACACAGTCAGTTGGACAAGCTGAGTCGGGTTAATGCCAAGAACTACAATACCGATCTTGCCTTGCCTTTCGAGATAGCCTAATGCTATTCATGGTGAGTGAGTAATCACTCACCATGAATAGCATTAGGAAGCCACCCCCTCATCCTCAAGAAAAGTCGCGAACGTCGGCTAACCAACGGCAAGCCAGCCTGATTAACGCTGCGGCGTCGCTGTTTGCTGCCAACGGGTTTACTGGAACGACCACAAAACGAATCGCGAAGGCAGCTGGAGTCAGTGAAGCGCTTCTCTTCAAACACTTTCCGACTAAGCAGGCACTATACACCGCGATTCTCGAGGAAAAAGCCCAATACTCAGGACTTCGAGAGGCGGTCGAAGATGCCGCGAAGAAGCAGGATGATGGGCGGCTCTTCACCTTGCTTGCAAGCTATCGAATCAGAAAGGGAGCCGATCCAACCTTGTTCCGCCTGCTCCTTTTCAGTGCGTTGGAAGGGCATGAGATGTCCGACATGTTCTTTCAGCAGCAGTATCAAGCATTCCACGACCTTCTTGCGAGCTACATTCGCCGACGCATCGAAGATGGCGCTTTCCGAATGGTCGATCCCTTACTTGCAGCCAGAGCATTTTTCGGGATCATCGTTCACCATCGACTGCTCC
The DNA here is from genome assembly GCA_041742455.1 of Nitrospira sp. GTDB lineage: Bacteria > Nitrospirota > Nitrospiria > Nitrospirales > Nitrospiraceae > Nitrospira_D. The sequence goes on from JBGSIO010000050.1 coordinate 2,561, forward strand.
ACGATGTCTACGGCTTACCCATGCACCTCACTCATGAGGATACGGTCGCAGAATATGTCTCGCTGTTCCTTGGCGGGCTCGTACGACAGTTACCTCATTCGTAGACGGCAAACACCCATATGAGCCAATTATCCCGACATCCATTGTTAGCCCTTGGGATTGCCGTTGTGTTGATGGTTGCCGCCCTTCTCGTCTTTCGCCTGAGTACAGGCGTTAAAACCGATACAAACAAGACCCGCCTTGTCACCGTCGGCATTGTGTCCCCACTTAGACAAGATCTCAATATTCGACTGGCCTACACGGCTGACATCTCACCCAATCAAGTTGTCAATATCTTTTCACGCGTCGACGGTTACATTGCCAAATTGCATGTGGATAAAGGTGATTTTGTCCGAGCGAATCAGTTACTCGTTGAAATAGATCATACGGACTATCAGCATGCCGTCGATCAAGCGAAGGCCAACCTGTCTGCCGCGAAAGCAAGGGTCTCGCAGCAGGATGCAGCGGTTCGTAATGCCAAGCTCACATTCGACCGCATGCAAACTCTCATCCAAGACCGATTTGTTTCGCAGCAGGACCTCGATACGGCAGAGGTGAACTTTGATGCCGCCAGAGCGGCACAAGAATCTTTACAAGCTCAGGTGAACCAAATGGATGTCGCCCTGGCCCAAGCGAAAACAAACCTGGCTTACTCCTATATCAGAGCCCCGTTTGCCGGCTATATCGCGGAGCGTAATCTAGATACCGGAGCCTATGTCAGCAGCGCCACAGCCAGTACGTCGACCATGTCGCGAGGCATCATGAGCTTGCACGACATCGATACGGTCCGCGTTTTGATCGAAGTGGTCGAGCGAGATATTCCAAGGGTGAAGATCGGACAACAGGCAGAGCTTCGCGCTGAAGCATACCCCGACCAGATATTCAGGGGGACGGTAACACGCATCGTCCAAGCCTTGAATCGCGCAACCCGCACCATGACTGTTGAAATTGACATACCGAATAGAGATCGTCGATTGAAGGGTGGAATGTTCGCCCGAGTCGAAGTGTTGGTAGGAACGCACCTTCAGGCCTTACAGATTCCCATCGATGCGGTCAGTCGGCTTGAAGAGGCTCAACATGTGTACATTGTTGAAGAAGGAAAAGCCCGGAGAGTGGACATTGAGATCGGCGCCCAACAAGGGAGCTACATAGAAATCACGAAGGGCCTGACAGGGAATGAAGAGGTCATTGTCTCCGGTAAAGACTTGGTACACGAGGGCACACCGGTGCAGACGCAACCATTGGATCCAGTAAAAAGTAAGGCCTGAAAGGAAACCAGTGCCTTTTTGCTTCTTCCTGATATGTGGCTGACTCTACTCGCGTTACGCAATCGAATCGGTATTTTGATGCTCTCCTTGGCGATGGTGGTATTGGGCGTGACGTCGCTTCAGAGACTGCCGGTTGACCTCTTCCCACAAATCCAGGTCCCCGTCGCTTTCGTGGGCGTCATTTACAAAGGGGCGCCTCCTCTCGACATCGAGCAGAGCGTTGTGTACCCGATCGAAAAAGCCGTCAGTTCGGCCTCCAATGTGGAACACGTCGAGTCGTTCAGTAAGCAAGGACTTGGAGCGGTCCAAATCTGGTTCAACTGGGGTGCCGACCTCAATGTCGGCCAAATGGAGGTGATGCAACGCATCACGCAGATCTTAAACAGTCTCCCACCAGGCATTCTGCAGCCGTTTATCGTCAAGTTCGATGTCTCCAATATTCCTGTTTCGGTTGTGTCGGTGTCGAGCGACGAGCTGGACGAGCGCGGACTCTATGATCTCGCGTATAACACCATCGCTCCACAGATCGAGCAAATCGCCGACGTCGCGGCAGCGACGGTGGAAGGAGGGAAGATTCGCCAGATCAATATCAATCTGGATCCTGCGCTCCTCAGTGCCCGTGGGCTTTCGATTCTCGACGTCGTCCGATCCGTCAAAGCCGCCAACTTGATTTTGCCTTCCGGCAATATCAAAGCCGGCAACCTTGATTACAACGTATTTACGAACAACCAGTTTCGAACGGTGGTTCCGATCCAAGACGTCATCGTGAAGGTGAATCAGCAAGGCAACCCGGTCCGCGTGCGCGACGTAGGAACTGTGACGGATTCCTCAGACATACAAACAAACATCGTTCATACCGATGGAGCCAGATCGGTGTTTCTTCGCGTCAACAAACAACCGCTCGCCAATACGGTCGCAGTCGTCGATGCCCTACGCACCACCCTCCCGAAGCTATTCGGCATCCCTGAAGGAGTGAAGCTCGGTATTTCGTTTGACCAGTCTCTTTACATCCGTCAATCCATCCGCAATCTGATCGAACAGGCCATTCACGGTTCATTGTTAGCCGCGGCCGTGATTTTTATCTTTTTACGAAACTTGACCAGCACCATGATCATTTCCGTAGCCATCCCGCTGTCAATGCTCGTGACGTTTATCGTGCTCTATTTCACCAATCAGACTCTCAATATCTTTACACTCGGTGGGCTTGCGCTGGGAATCGGCCGGCTTGTGGATGATTCCATCGTGGAACTGGAGAATATTCAGCGCCACGTCAACACCAACCCCGACCGGTGGAACGGCATCCTCGATGCTGCCCGAGAAGTAGCGATGCCGATCTTTGCCTCGACCGTGACGACCGTCGTCGTGTTTCTCCCCATGTTTTTCGTCGTCGGGATCGCGCGCCTGTTGTTGATTCCGTTGACCATCACGATCGCGATCGCGCTCTTCACGTCATTCCTTGTCTCTCGCACAGTGACACCGGCGCTGTGCTATAGATTCCTCAAACCTGAGCAAGACGCACAGCGCGCCATGCCGAGTTGGCTTGCGGCAGTGATGGAGTGGAGCCGTAGCCGCTATGAATCGCTGGATCGAGATTACGAAGACTCGCTGCAGTGGATCCTGGGACATCGCAAGATTCTGATCATTGCAGTCACGTTGATTTTCATTGGATCGCTCACCTTAGTTCCTCTGATCGGAACCGAGTTCCTGCCGGTTTCGGACGAGAGCCAGTTTCGGATTGTGTTAAGGGCGCCGGTCGGCCAACGAGTTGAAAAGACTGAACAGCAAGTCTCAGAAGTTGAACGGGTCATCCGGGCAAATATTCCCGCGACTGAACTGCAGACCATCGTCTCCAGTACCGGTGTCCTGTCCCAAGGTCGTTCGTCTCTGTTCAACCCCAATACCGGCCCGCACACCTCTTCGATTCAAGTGTATCTCGTCGAACCGTCGAAGCGGACAAGAACTCAGGTTGAGATCATGAACGATGTGCGCCCCAAGATCGTGAAACTGTTTCCTGGGGTCTCGATGTATTTCGACCCTGGAGGTCTTGTCAAGCGTGTCACCAGCTTCGGCTCCCAAAAGGCTGTTGACGTGGAAATTTACGGACATGATTTTGGAACGGCAAGGGAAGTCATCGCACGCGTCAAAGAGATCATGGAGCAGACTCCCGGCCTGGCCGATGTGGAACCGAGCCGGGAGGAAAACTATCCGGAGGTCAACGTAACAGTGGATCGGGAAAAAGCCGCCTTGCTCGGGATCAGCGAAACCGATGTGGCCAATGCCGTCCTCTTTTCCTTGAATGGGAATGGCCAGACCGATCCGATCATTTACACGGACCCACAAAGCGGCAACGAGTACTTCATCAGCGCGTGGCTGGCGGAAGAACACCGAAAAAGTCTCACCGATTTGGAGAATATTCTTCTCACCACTAAGACCGGTGAGCCGGTCTTACTCAAGAACGTGGCTTCACTCAAGTTGAACGCGGGGCCGGTGAAGGTCGATCGGAAGCACTTTCAGCGCGTGATCCACATTACGGCGAATCCGACCACTCGAACGCTTGGCGAGATTGCTGAAGATCTCGAATCGGCGTTCGCCAAACTCCAATTGCCTGCAGGATTTAGCATCAAATTAGCCGGGCAGATTCAGCAGCAGCGGGAAACCTTCGAAGGATTGCAGTTTGCCATCATACTGGCGCTCATATTGGTCTACATGGTCATGGCCGCCCAGTTTAAGTCGCTCATTGATCCGTTCATCATCATGTTTGCCGTGCCGATGGGCTTTCCCGGGGTCATTTTGATGCTGTTCTTGACAGAAACGACGCTGTCCACCTCCTCAATGATGGGCATCATCATGATGTTTGGGATTGTGGTCTCGAACGGAGTCTTGCTGGTTGACTACACCAATGTGCTCCGTCGAAGAGGACACGCACTTCATCAGGCCGTCATCACCGGCGCACGAACGAGGCTGCGTCCGATTCTCATGACCTCGTTGGCCACGGTCTTCGGACTCCTCCCCATGGCGATCGGACTTGGAACCGGTGCTGAAACGAACGCGCCATTGGCACGCGCGGTAGTCGGCGGGTTGAGTGTTTCCACCCTGCTCACACTGTTTCTCGTCCCGACGATGTATGTAATCCTGGAGGAGCGCTTTCCTAGAAGGTTTGAGAAAGAGCCGCACGATCAGGGGTCGGTGTCAGCTGAAGCAGTTCCTGCTCCCGAGTAGCTCTTTCAATGCTCCACAATGTTGGGAAACAAGGATTTGAGTTGCATGGCCAACCCAATATCTCCCGTGATCTGCAATCGCCCGGACATGGCCATCGTCATACTGCTGAGCTGCCCATTGAGGATCCGAATACAATCCTCTCCGGCCATCGACAGCGTCACATGCGGATCATCATGGATTCCATCCTTCACGACACAGCTTCCATTTTTTACCAACAATTGATATTGCCCGCCTTGGGCTCCTTGGAGATCGAACTGGTATACCGCATCAACATCTTCCGCGGCCTCTTTGTCCAGTTTTGATGGAAGCGTGTCGAGCACCTCTCGGATCGTTTTCGCTTTCATGAATGGGCAAACTCCCCCAGCGTGATGAAAAACTGCGGGGGCGGCATTGATCCGCCCCCGAGCAAATTCTCTATTGGCTGAAACCTTTTAGTACCGGAGAGTGGCAGTCGCGACACTACGCCGGGCGCCGAAGAATTCCTTCGAAAAGGATTCGACGACTGCCGGATCATAGCCTTTGCAGCTGAAAATGTCGAGGTAGGCGTAATTGGTATCGTTAGCAAAATGCCCACTGATCAACGAGGTGGAGATCAGTTGCACCATCGAATAGCCGGCGACACGACCCTCGCCGAAATTTACGACCTGGCACTCGCCGAAGCGCTTCATCCCGATAAGCTCACATAGCTCAACAACGTAGCGCTTGATAGCGTCTGCATCACGGATAAGATCAGGATTGCAATCGTGGAGATCGACTGCGGTGCAAAGTCCCCATGCCTTGCCGTTTCCCACCATGTCCTGAACAGGCCGGGTCGCAGCTGCAGGGGCGTTGGATGGTAAGATCGTGGATTCAGAACTCGGCGAGGTGCTCATAGGAGGTCGCTACCTTTCTGTCAGAGGGTTGGGCACATGGACTATCCGTTGCGTGAACTATACCATGTTTTTCTTAATGCACACGTGCTGATCAGAAATATTTTGGCTCTGGGCAGGAAGTTATCCGCATTCGGTTGACAAGGTCGCGCCGCTCAGGAACAATACGTCCCCATGGCTCCTCTTTCAGACACACCTCGGATTGAATTACCCGATCGCCTCTGCACCTGGTGTAAAGTGCTCATGACGAAGCGACTGGTTGGGGGGAAACAGTTCATCCATTACACCTGCCCAAAGTGCATTTTCCAGCACACGACGAGACTGGAATCGAAGCCTCAGAAAGCGGTTTCATAATGCTTGCCCTAAACTCCCCGGCTTAGTAATACTTCTCCCGGTAAATGGGACACAATCCCTTCCCCTGAATAAACGACGTCACGTCCTCGATCATACTTCCATTGCCGCATAAATAGACGGCCAAATCCCGGACCGACGTCACTCGTTCTTGAACGAGATGAGATACTCGTCCTCTCGCTCCGGTCCATTCGGGTCCTGCCTGTGAGAGGGTCGTCACAAATAAAGCATGCGGATATCGGTCGGCCAGATCTTGGAACTCATCCTGGAAATACAAATCCCGCTCGCTTCTAACTCCCCAGAATAGCGTCAGGGACTGGGAACTATTCCGCTCAAGCTGCGAGAGGATCATGGATCGAAAGGGTGCAATTCCTGTCCCAGTCGCCACGAACAGGATCCGTTTAGTCCCATCCTCTCGCAGAGTGAAGGACCCGGCCGGACCCTTGAAGCTCACCGGATCTCCTTCCCGAAGACCGAAAAGATAGGTCGACCCAGGGCCTCCTTGAACCAAATTGAAGAGCAAGAGCACCCGATCAGAGATTGAGGGGGGCGACGCAATGGAATAGGGACGCGTGACCGGATAGGGATAACCTTCCTTTGGCACATCGAATGAGATGAATTGGCCAGCTTTAAAGCTGATGTCCTTAGGTTTCAAAAGAATGAGCTCTAGCTCACGGACGTCCTGGGTTAAATCTCTGATCCGACTGACGTTACCCTGGATAGACTCCATCGACAGCTGATTCCTCTATGTTGAGTACCCAATATCGCGTTATCGTAACACATGATCTCCGGCCGTACCCTAACCCAGCACGTCCAAGCCAGCGCCCTACTTCGGTGGAATGCCTTGGAACATTTTTCGGCCGACCGCCAACCTGGACTAATGCCCTGGCCTATCTCTCCAACTTCAATTCTCAGGGAACAAACTGCGGACGTCGGTGGTTCACGATGCGCCGGCGCGCCTAGCGGCGGGAAAAACTGTTTTGGACATGGTCGTCAAGGATATGGGCCAGTCGCTCTCGATCTTCAGCGCTGATCGCCATGATTCGTGCTCCTACTTTAGGAGCACGCACATAAACGACTTCCAATTCGCAGGTTAAGGTTTTCCCACGATCAAGCTCGATTAAGAGTTGCAACACCTCGCCCCTCTTGACGAACAGACGGCTCTCGAGCCGGACACCCGACTCGCTCACATCGAGGACCTTGCAGGGGGCCGAAAGCGCTCCACGTTGTAATCGACCGGCACGGCCAACATCGACGCGCGAGTGTTTACGTTTAAACCCCATGATCAAGCCTCCAGTGGTGGAAATCATACCAGGGGGACGGACCACGCCAAAGATATTTGGAGAAACTGCTAGAGTTTCCTGCCTACAAGAGCCCGCACTTCTTCCATTCGTCGCCGATTGACCCCAAGGTCGCTGTAGCCCGTGCGGGAAGCAGAGCGGAAGTGGACGGTTTTGGTGTCGTCGTCGAAGAGAAATTCGACATCATCGACGAACCGAAGGAGCAGGGAGGTGAATTCGTAATGCAAGTAGGATTCATCTTCTTCAATCAGTTTGGTGCGAGGCAACCCGGCAATGGCAGCCTTCAAGGCCTCCTTTGCCTCAGCGCGAGGCTTTTTGTACGGGAAGGGGTTGATGGCATGGCCTTCGTCTTTCGCCTGGGTCGACACGCAGTTGGGGCTGGAAGGACAGGGAGAAAGAGATCGCTCGCTCATGATACTAGAACTGTACGCTCCTTAGGGAGTGTGCCGCAAGTGACGCCATTATCTCCCATTTAATAAGACACCGTCGCCAGCCTTGGTTGTTCTTCAGTCTGGCTCATAACCGTCACTGCAACCCGGCCGATGATCCGCCCATCTTCGGTCTCGACATCGACACGCCAGTCGCCCGGATCAAGCCCCTGCTTGAAGCTATAGGCTCGATATCCACCTTCCCGTCCTCCCGAAATCTTGATGGGAATTCTATCCGCATGCGCGAACGGCTTCGTGTCATTCGGACGGAAGTGCCAGTGGTGATAGATGGTTGTATTGAGATCAACAGGAGCGAACACCGCTGTAAAACAATAGACTGGATCGTCTGCCGGGAACGTCGTGTCCGAGCGCTTCCAAAATTGATACCACTGCCTCTCAAAAGATAGCTCAAACTGGTCACCCGCCCGCTTGATATCATGGTAGATGCCACCGTGCTTGAGCGACAGCGGCACCGGCGGAATCCAATTCAGAAAGTAAAATCCAATCAGCATTGCGATGAGCACCATGGCGGGAGCCATCACACCAAATGGTTGTCGTCCTGACTGCTCCGGCCTATTGCGATAGATCAGTTGAACCAAGTACAGCGTCACGCCTAGGCTCAAGAGAGCACCGAGCAAAAAGATCACCACATTCATCAAGCCGGTGATCACAGGCAGAAAGAAGGTGAAAAACGCGAAGCTGACCACTGTGTACAAACCCACCAAAATTTGAAGATTGGATAGTCGATCGCGCAAGAACTCGTTGGTCACTAAGAGCACGATGAGCAGGGCAAAGAAGATCGCTGTACCGGTGAACGTGGCGCTTTGAGAATAGAAAATCGCATATGCACTGAAGAGGCCACCGAAAAGGAACTGGCTCGCCATAGGGTAATAGGGACGAGCCTCCCATACCCACCGCGTAGATTGGGGACCTGAGAGGAGTTGTTCGCGTTCTGGTGGAGATTCAAGACTCAATCGCCCCGTCAAGACGATCAGGGCACCCAGCAACACGAGGTAGAGCAACAGCACTAGGTTATCTAGAAGGCGATCGATTCGTGAAAGCGTCACAGTGTCGTAGCTCACGCCGCAGAGAAAAAATACTGCCGGCATGAATGGTTTTGCGAGAACGGACTGGAGCTTCGCGAACGGACTCATCCCCCCACTGTGTGAAATCCCGTTCGATTGTTCAATGAAAACACCGAATTCTGCGGGAGCCTGCACCGCTTCAGAAACAGGATCCTGAGGCTGCTCAACTGGCATTCTGTCAGACAAACGCCGGGAGCGGCGCATACACGACAGGATGGCCGATCACCCGTTCCAGCCATGGAGCCATGGCATCTTCCGGGAGCGGTGCGTGATTCAGGCGAGCTTCGATCTTGAACTGTCCGTTGATTCCGACCATCCCGATGATCGCCGAAGCATCATCACGTTCAGGTAGGAGGGTCTGGGTCTGAAATTCACAGAGCGTCGCATACAAAATGCCATCAGGCTGGATCGCAGTCAGAATCTCAGGTAGATCGTCCAACGGACAGTGGACCGAACAACGATAGGCATACCGCACACCTGGTTCGGTGGCTTGAAATTCTTCCAGAGCTTCCTCAGAAAATCCCGTGAGATAGGCCCGAACCCCAGCCGGCTCTGGGTTGAACGTCTCCGCCAACTTGCTGGCCGGTACGAGGAACTCAAACGCGTCCGGAGTGTTGTATTCGAACTGACAGGGGCCAAAAGCATCAGGCCACGAGCAGAAGAAGGGTACTGACGCATCGGAAGACCGCAAGACCACGGCCTGCTTCTCCACATGAGTTTCAATCGGCAAGTCTAAGAGGGTAATAGCTTCCAGAAATGCCGCGCGACGCTCATCCAACCAGCGCGCCCGTTCAGCATCGCCGCGCGCCTCCCCCGGTGTAATCACCGCCTGAGTCTGCAGCCGAATACGGATGAACGAGTGAGCATGCCGAAACCCGATCCAGAACATGCCGCGCTGATCATGAAGCCGCAGCACCTCTCGAATTCGCCAGGGATGGCTGATGGAGCAGTAGGTCCCGACATCTTGGTGACGTTGATAGACCGTATGGTAAGCGCCGGAGAGGAGAAAGAAATCGCCGCGCCATCGTTCCCGGATGTGGATGAGGGTGACATCTTCCGTCGCCCACGGATCAAGCTGATCAAGCTCGTCTGGAGACCCGACCGTCCATTCCTCGACGTAGCAGATCACGTCCTGAGCCGGGGTAACTGGCTTTAACCCGAGCATCGCGAGACGAGCGCCGACCGCAAGAGCCTGATCAAAGGTCAGTGGCGTCGTTGTTTCCCACCGCCGCTCTCGCACGGATGAGTTCCTTTTCGGGGATCCTTGGCTGGAGACGAGAGCTCAGCAGGCTGTCGCCTCCTACCCGACGGGCTAGGGTTGACCGGTCACTCCACCAGTTCATTGCTCCCGAACTGACCGCAGCGCCTTGTCCTCGATCGTCGTATCACTGATCAGCCGCTCAATGCCATCTTTGAGCGTAACGGACAACTGTTCCTGAATATCATCCTCGCTAAACCAGAACACCGTCCGACTGCGGCCTCCTTCAATGTTACGAATCGTACTACTCTGGTCGGCCTGGTTCTTCGCCACCACCTTGAATCGACTTTTCGTGTCGATCACGGTGGAGCCGACACGGCTCTTGGCACTCGCGGAAAAATCCAGTACCTGTCCGGTGATGACGATGTCGGCGTCCGGCACAGACCCTGCGGGAACCACACGCACATCCCACACTCGATCTCCCCATCCACGCGTTCGTAGCCGATCGGCGAGTCGCTGGGTGATCACACTGGCCAGCCGTTCAGCGGTGACATTGAAATACGTGGTTCCTCCCCAGAGGTGAGTGCGAAGACCCACACGGCTTTTGTCCGACCGTCGATCGTCAAACTGTTCAATGGCGATCTTAACCGGCTCGATGTCAGTCACCTGCACCATCGGTGGCTTCTCACGCAAATCGAGAGCGCGCACCGTTCCTGTTCCCCGACAGCCGGCCAACATGGTCGTCACCACGATGGCACAGCCTAAAACACGCAAAGGCATTTGCTTCACAGGCCCCTCCCGGTCAAAGGTCAAAGATAGTGTACAGTCTACCCAAGTTAGGGTTCGGAGACAATCGTCATGGGACGACTACGGGGTGACGATGGGGAGCAACGACCGCAACGTACCACACGCCACCTGAGCCAACTGTCCGGCCTGGATTTTCGGGTCGCTAAATGGCACACACCGCACAACCTTCATAAATGATCGTTCCGCCAGCACGGCCGCGATCTGAGCCTTGCGGTTATGGGTAATCGGCAGCGTATAGCCTTCACCTCTCTTCCACTCCCACAACGACGGAGCCAGCGAAAGCTCCAACTCATGTCCCGCAAGCTGATGAAAACGGCCAAGGAACTGTCGTTTGTACTGTGGAATTCCTGCTCCTTCGAGCAACAACGCGCAGGTGATATGGTGTCCCCACCATACGAGCGTGCGGAACGTGAACGTGTTCGAGCCGGCAAAGTGTTTGGGACAATCCAGGTACTGATACGGGAAATCCTCAAGATGCTCGCCTTTCACCAATTGGTAAAGGTTCGCATCGAACCCTGAAGGAGTGACAAACGACAGCCCGGGGAGTTCCTGCGTCAGGGCCTTGTGCGTCGCTTCAAGCTGAGCTCGTATTTTTGCCGTAATCACGGACTTTTTGCGAAAAAACTGCGCGTCGGCCAACAGCACAGTCTCTTCATCGGTGAGCAACGTAGAATGAGATATCATGAGAGGAACATGACACGGTGGTGCTTCCCTGTTTTCAGCTCGCTATGCTTTCTGGCGTGTTTCAAATGTCGCGACTGACACTTCGTACACCCGTCGGCAGTCGGCGCAGCGCAACCGCACCAGATCCTGGAATACATCCATCTCACGAAGTGAAAGCGATGCCGGGTGCGTCGCGACACAGGCCTTGAGGAATTCTGTGCCCGGCGGCTCGTCGCGAAGGATGTCTACTTCGGCGGTTCGTTGCGTCGAGGGCCCTTTCGAAACGACGGTGGTGGTCGCGAGATGATGGATCGACTTGCATGAGCTACAGGAGAGAATCACCCCGTTCTCATCTGTCATTCGCTTGACGGTCACACACAGCGGGTGAACCGACCAACACTGTTGAAGAAAGGCTCCGCTTCGAATGATCTGTGTCATGATCTGCTTAATCTATCGTCAGCAACGGTCTGCCGACTCATCGCGGGAATCACACACGAGAAGAGCCCTGCCGGCGTGACCCGATGCCACTCAATCAGAACAACGGGGCCTTCGCGCACGGAATGGTTCTGGGAGAAAGGCTAGGCCGTGCCACGTCGGAGCGTACAGGACAGGGCGTCGAACGCAACTCATGACACAGCGGCCACAGGCGGCTCGTCCTTTTTCGGGGGAGACGACACGATCCCCTCCTGCACCAAACGACAAGATTTACACACCCGTGGTCGAGCTTTCAGAAAGGAGACTTTTCCGCTGGCAAGGCAACTATAGTGGACAAATTCATCACAGATCGTGCAACGGGACCAGCCTCCACGCAACATAGTCTTGTCCCGATAAAGGTCGTCTTTGCAGACTCTACAATACCGAGGCGAGGCTGCGAGCAGCATCGGTTCCCATTCACCGCCACCTTTTCTAATGCTCATAGCAACCGAGTATAGCGGGGCGATCAGCGGAAATACAAGCAACGGGATTGAGCATCCAAGCTCACACTCCAAGTCCGAAGCTCTGCTCAATCATCTCGGCGGCACGCGGGGCCCCGCCGCCCGCCTGGATGGAGTCCCGAACACGCTCGGCACTCGCGCGGTAAGACGGGTTCGACCGTACACGGATCACTGCGCTGCGCAGTGCCTGAGGAGTCACGCTCTTGTGCGCAATGGCCTCGCCGGCCCCGATCCAGGCGACGCGGGCGGCGATCCCCGGCTGCTCGTTCGTGACCGGAACCGCTACCATCGGAATCCCGGTAGCCAGCGCATCAAGGACGGTATTGAGACCAGCATGAGTCACAGCAATTGTAGACCGGCGAAGTAACTCCAACTGAGGCGCATAAGAGACGACAATCGGGCAACCTGGAAGTTCGCCGAGTGCTTCCGGGGCCACCCCATGACCGGTCGAAATGACCAGTTGGGCGTCAAGCCCTTCGCACGCCTCTGCGATCACCCGGAACATTCCCGCGACACGGTTCTGGAGCGTCCCAAGCGAGGCATAGATCAGTGGCCGTCCATCAAGCCGTTCCCACGGGAATGGAACCGGCTGATACCCGCCCGGTAGCCGGAGTGGTCCAACGAACCGGACATGTTTCGGCAACTCACGCCGAGGGAACTCGAAGACCTCGGGTTGCTGGCTGATCTGCAGTCGACCAGACCAGATATCTGCCATCCGTGCCGGGACCGGCAGACCAAGCCGACGGCGATGGTCCTGGATCCGCGCCAAGATGGGAGCATACAGGCGATTCAGCCCCACCCATGCGATCTGGTTACGGATCATCGCCCACCACGTGTCTTGGGGTTGCCAATGGGTGAAGAACGGCGGGGCCATCGAATCAGTGTGCAGGAGGAGCGCATTACACACCGTGGCGAACGGGAGTCCCAACTGGTCGGCTACCGTGCCGCCGGGGAACGACGCCTGATCCACTACCAGAGCGGTCACGTCGACGGCATGAGCCGCAGACGGCCCGACCTTCAGAATGGCTTCAGCCGCGCGTGCGCCTATCGCAAACGTGTGCTTGAGCGCCGCTCGTCCCTGCAGCGAACCTAGCTGCTCAAACGAGGCACGGTACTGGTCAGGCGGGAATACCGACCCACCCAGCGGGACGACCTCGAACCCGGCCCCCGCAACCGATGCGGGAGGGTCGCCCAACAGGAAGAACGTGACCTGGTGCCCACGAGCGCGGATCGCATCGGCCAGCGCCAGCATCGGATTCAAGTGTCCTGATGCATTCGGGCAGATGACGCCGACATGACCCATCAAGTACCCCGTACTCCTTCATGGCCTTTCGCGGCTGAACAATGACGAGACGTAGTTACATAAGCGGTAGGCTATTGAGGTCTATACGTATACCACTCTTCGGAGCTTCGCAAGGCGCTAGGCCTAGGCGTGAGCATCCGGCAATGTCGCCATGTGAATGACGTCAAATCGAAAGGGCTCGAGCCGCTACACGACGTGACACGGGGAGGAACGTGAACCATGAGCCCTCACTCGCATGGACGGCTGCGTGATTCTGAGATGAAGGGAAGCGTGGCTGCGCAGGGTTGTAAGATGCGCCCTCCTTGGCAAGTCGCCGAAAGTACAAGGATCTGGGGAGAGCGATCTAAGCCTTGCCGCGTGAAACCCAATAGCCTGGTTTTCGCTCAGATGCATCACGGCCGCGACAAAGATAGTTTGCTCTTCCACGGCGTAGATCAGGCCATAAGGAAACTGTTGAAGGAGATAGCGTCGAAACCTGCCTTTCAAGATACGCCAGACTCGAGGGTATCGCTGAATTTGCTCGAAGGCCGATTCAACAGCATCAAGGAATTCTTGCCCAAGCCCCTTGTGACAATCCTCATAGAATTCTGCTGCCTGGCGGATTTCTAGGCTGGCTTCAGGATCGAGAAGAATTTTCAACTGAGAAGATCCCGACGGATCTGATTGAGAGCTCTGCGAGCAGCGAGAGGTTTTGTTTTGTTTTCTTTTGCTCCCAAGCTGAAAAGCGTTTCTCGGCCTCATCAATCCATGCTTGATCCACCGCCGTGAGTTGCTCTTTTGTGACTTGGATAAGTAAGCGTTCTGCCAACCGCTCCCGTTCCATAGCCGGCAGCTTCCGTGCCTGTTTTTCAATTGCTGCAGCACGTGCTGTCATCTGATCTCCAGTTTGGTCAATAGCACAGATACTGTAAAAGTTTCGCAGGCCCAGACGCAAGTCAATGCCGAAGAAAAGTTGACTGAATGCCCCTTACCATTTCACCTAATCGATCTCTTCATCGGTATTTACAGACCGTAATACTTCGAAATCGCTTCACTCAGCAGGTTACCTGCTGCCGCAATGCCGACATCCCACGTTCCCTCTGCAGCCTTCTTTACCATGCGTGCGATCCACGAGGAGACTCTTGACCCGAATGACCCATCTGGCTTGGCTAGTGGTTCTTCGGCCAGTGCTTCTTTGAGTTCAGCGATATCGCTCTTCTCGACCCCCTGCTCAGCAAGCACCTTTTCTAGAGCGCCAAAGTCATTGGCTGTGATGTTGAAGACGACGCTGGAGTCCGTCACGGTACCGACTAAGTTAGCTGAGCCACCATAGACCGTGGTGTTAAAAATCTGCGTCACTTTATCAGCTTCAAGTTTGTGTCCGACAGATGCATTCGGCTCGCCCGCATTCGGCTCTTCCTTCCATACTGCAAGAGTGAAGTCAAGAATGCGATTCCTTACCGTGTTCACAACCTCAATGAGTTGGTTTGCTCCAAATTCCGCCCAAGCTTCAACACAATTTTGGTCCCGATAGATCTTCCTACCCAGCACAAGCGCAAGATCGCCAGTCGATACCTGCAACGTGCCATCCGTCGCATTTGCAAGCATGGTCTCAATGCCAGCAATACTTTGACAGCACTCGTATCTTTGATAGCGCTTCCTCACCCTTTCGGGAATGGACACCAGAGGAATTTTTGCATTGCGTATTCCTGAGCCAAATGGCCCGGCAAAATGTCCACGCACTTCCAGTGACCAAATCCGGTACTCCGGTACTGGCACGCCATCAGGATAACCATTGGATTCCCAAAGAACCCAATCTTCTAGCTGCTGACTGCCAAGACGAGCGGCTAGGAGCTTGCACTTACGCAAGAGAGTCGCAAGATTGCTGCTCGCATCCACCGCTGCGTTCTAAATATCCTGAAGCAGTGTCATTGTCGCCGCTCGTTAACTATACACTGACCGCATAGTATGTTACGTACCAGCTCCAACACATTCTCCGCCCACTCAGTAATTCCGTCAAGCCTTGCCCAGTACGAATGATCTCTTCCTCCCGTTTGACTCATTTCCCCTCGTTTGTTACTCTCCGCGCGAGTGGAGGCAGCTTCGTAACAAGAGTGCAAGTTCATGAACATTGCAGACTATCTGGAACACAAACGCATCGAGGTCGATCGCTTTCTCGACTTCGTGGCTCCACCGGCTGCCGTGCCACCGACCACGCTACATGAGAGCCTTCGCTATAGTCTGATGGCTGGTGGCAAGCGCGTACGGCCGATTCTGACGATCGCCGCAGCAGATGCGCTGGGTCAGACACCACCCGGCCTCATGGCGGTCGCCTGCTCACTGGAGCTCATCCATACCTATTCCCTGATCCACGACGATCTCCCATCGATGGACAACGACGACTTTCGCCGTGGGAAGCCGACAAATCATAAAGTCTATGGCGAAGCGATGGCCATTCTTGCCGGGGACGCGTTGCTCACAATGGCGTTCGACCTGGTCAGCAGGCCGGACCTCATGAAGGGCTGCGATCCGGTTGGGCAAGTGCGCATCATTCAAGAGTTAGCCTTTGGGTCCGGCAACATGGGCATGGTGGGAGGTCAGGTCTTCGACATCCAAGCCGAAAACAGGGATATCGATCTCCAGACCCTGCAGAATATTCACAAGCATAAAACCGGCATGCTCATGCGTGCCGCTGTACGAATGGGCGCCATCGCCGCCGGAGCGAGCGACCGGCAACTCGACGACATGACGGCTTATGCCGAGGACATCGGTCTGGCGTTTCAAATCGCCGACGACGTGCTGAATGTGACTGGTACGCGCGAAGAGCTTGGAAAGAATCCCAACACCGACGCCGAGCGTGGGAAGAAAACCTATCCCACGTTTTATGGCGTGGACGGGGCGAAGAAACTGGCCGATGACTGTGTCACTCGTGCCATCAGCCGTCTCTCCTCCTTTGGCCCTTCGGCCGATCCTTTGCGCGAGATCGCGCGATATATCACAAGTCGTAAGAACTGACGTCGCTCGTGAAGCGTATCTCGTGACACGCAAACCCATACAATCGAGCCTCCATGATCATTTCACGCGCTTTGCGCTTCACGCTTCACGTTTCACGTTTTCGTCATGAAAGCTCTCGTGACTGGAGCAACTGGGTTTGTTGGAGCCGCGGTGGTTCGCGCCCTACTTCGGACCGGTGTGGAAGTCCGTGTGATTGCCCGCCCCGGAAGTGATCCAACCAATCTCCAGTCATTGAACATCGACACTGTCCCCGGCGATCTCCGCGATAAAGAATCACTCCGCCGGGCCCTTACCGGTTGCCGCCACCTCTACCATGTCGCCGCACACTACGCGCTGTGGGCCAAAGATCCGTCGATCTTCTATGACATTAACGTGGTCGGCACCAGAAATCTGTTGGAAGTCGCGCGCGAAGTGGGAGTCGAGCGTACGGTCTATTGCAGCACCATTGGCGCGATCGGCTTACCGCCTGGTGGAGGACTCGGAACGGAAGAGACCCCGGTATCACTCGAACAAATGGCCGGCCACTATAAACGCTCGAAGTACCTGGCTGAGCAGGAGGTGCACAAGCTGGCGAAGGAGGGATTGCCCGTCGTCATCGTCAACCCCAGTGCCCCGGTCGGCGAGCGCGACGTCAAGCCGACCCCGACCGGCCAGATCATCGTGGACTTCATGAAAGGTCGGATGCCGGCCTACATTGAAACCGGCATGAACATTATCGATGTGGATGACGTGGCCACCGGCCATCTACTTGCAATGGAGAAAGGCCGCCAGGGTGAACGATATATCCTTGGCGCTAAGAACCTGTTGCTTCGTGAAGTGTTTGAGATTCTCAGCACATTAACCGGCGTCAAAGCCCCGGCTCTAAAATTACCGAGAGGCGCAGTACTCCCGCTCGCCTATCTCAATCACTGGCTTGCCAACCTGACCGGCATACCGCCGCGCATTCCGTTGGAAGGAGTGAAGATGGCCAAGTATAAGATGCACTATGATTGCAGCAAGGCGATTCGAGAGCTCGGCCTGCCGCAAAAGCCTCCCGAAGTGGCACTGGAGAAGGCGGTGCGATGGTTCAAGACTCACGGGTACGCATAATCGTCACTGCGTAGACCCTGTTCATGGAAGCTGTCACTCTATTTGTCAAAACGATCCTCCTCCGGCCCTACGTTTTTATTTTCCTCGCCGCGTTTCTCTTCTCCGCCATCAAACTGATCGGCTGGCCTCGTACATGGCGCTTCTGGCTCATCAGCTGGATCACGGCATTCATTTGCGAGTTCTCGTCCACGAGGACCGGCATCCCCTTCGGCTGGTACTTTTACAATGGTTCGACGGTCGGCCAGGAACTCTATGTATTCGACGTGCCGTTCATGGATTCCATCTCGTTTAGTTTCCTTCTCTTTGCCTCCTACTGTGTGGCCCTCGGCCTCTTACTCCCGCTCAATCCCTCTTCCATGGCCGGGCATCTCCCTGTCAAGCCATTAGGCTTCGAGGTGGAGACCCGCACGAGCTGGTCCGTCTACGCGCTGACTGCTTTTCTGTTCGCCTTTATCGATATGGTCATCGATCCAGTAGCGCTGCGAGGCGACCGCTGGTTTTTGGGCAAGATTTATTACTATCCCGACCCAGGCTGGCATTTCGGTGTTCCGATGGCCAACTATGTCGGCTGGGCAGTAGTGGGGCTAATTTCGCTCGCCATCTATTTTTCGCTGGACCGCCGCCTCGCTCCCCTCTCGCCACCACACCCGATCACACAGCGGCTCCTGCTCGGTATCGGGCTGTACTACGGAGTTTTAGCCTTCAACCTCGGTATGACGTTTTGGATCGGAGAATCGTTCATGGGCATGAGCGGCCTGTTGATGCATTTGCCTTTCTTGGTCTTTGTGATCGTTCGCCTCTCGAATTGTCGACGATTTCAGCCCACCCTATGATGGAGTGGTATTCGCCCGGAAGAATTTGTATAGTGGAGTAAGATGATGCTCGGGTCTCGAGCTGAGGAGCGATTTCGCTTCGATTCGCTGTCACGATGAGGGGCCATCATCCTTTTTGGACTAAGATATGTTTTTGAGCGCCGATCGGTTGACAAGAGCCAGCATTGTACTGCTCATCACACTTGGAGCACCCACCGCAGGCTGGGCCCAAGCAGCGGATCTGTTACACGTGCTCGGTATCGTGACAGCCATCGATGTCAAACATATCGAAGTCAAGACAGCCAGAGGACCGGTCGTCTCCGTGCTGCTCGACAAGCAGGTGAAATTTAAGAATAAAATCAACTCCAAATCGGTCGCCCCGCCTGAAGTAGGTGACCGTGTCATTATTGAGGCGACAAAAGACAAGCAGAAGGTGACCGCAACCGTCGTTCATTATTCACCGATGAGAAACCCTTCAATCCCTCGGTAGCCGATGCCTAGCATTCGCTTTTCTCGCGCAGTCCACGAATCACCATTCCACGGTGGGATACGCCATGCCATCATGCGCGTGCTCATCACCGGTATTGCGGTGTTCCTGGCGATCTCGATGGTCCCCGGGCTCGAGTCGGACGGGTTCACGTCCGGTATAGCAGCGGTCCTCGTCCTAACATTCTTGAATGTAATCCTTCGCCCCGTTCTCTTCCTGCTGACCTTACCATTGATTGTTTTTACCCTCGGACTGTTTCTGGTGGTCTTGAACGCACTGTTGTTGGAATTCACGGCATTTCTGGTAAAAGGATTCACGGTCTCCGGATTCTGGTCGGCTGTCGGCGGCGCACTGGTGATCAGCCTGGTGACGACTGTCCTGAACAGTTGGACCGTCGACCGTCGTCCGTTCCCAGACTTCCCGGACAACCCACGTCGACCTCCCAAAATCATCAATCCGGATTGAGTCATCCGAAAATTTAACTGGAACAGGTGATTGATATGGGGGAGGTCTCTCTTTCCACCGCACCTATGAAACAGAATGCTCAGCGGAAGACAGAGGGACTACAGAATCCGGCGCCACCGCTCTCTCGATCATTACTTCACTCGGAGAGCTCAGCGCTGCGAAACGATGCCGAACCTGTTTCATCATAGTACAGTCCGTGAATGATGATGAGGTTTTCTGCGTAGGTCGCGACCTTCACTTTTACACTTTACCATAAAGTTTTCCTTCCTATTCATTTTTGCATCCTGCCTGTCTGCATCACAAAACACTTGATGGCACGAGCGAACCTGCCTTCTTCATCCTGAGGATGTCGTGACTCATGTGGAGGTATGGCCCTTGCTGAGACGGGCCTTCATAGGCTTAAGCAGAAGGAGGGTTACATGGAGCCGATCTTGTCAATCCGACAGTCACCGAGAGGTCGCGGGATACAGCACTTCTCGTTCTTTCGCTCGCGCACGATAGGATTTTGCCTATGCGCAGCAGCGCTGAGCGTGCCCGCTGTCGGAATCTGCGCCTCGACGCCATCTCAGCCCCCACTCCTCGTTGAAACCCCAGGCGATATCCCCCCAGCAATCGCCCAAGCCTTTCCGTCACCTCAGATGGCCAAGCGATGGGTACGGCGTCATCAAACCATGGCACTCAACCCAACCGCGTTGGATGCGATGCGCCACGCGCGCAAAGAAAAGAAAGCCGCGGTCACACTAGACCTCTTCGAGGCCGGAACTCGCACGCTGGAGTTCGACGAGCCGCAAACTCACCGCAACAAGACCAAGGTCTGGCATGGACGTCTGCAGGAAGACTCGGAAAGCGATGTCACAGTGGCGATGCGCGGCGGAAAGATGGTGGGGACGATCTACTCAAACCAGCGTCTCTATAAAATCGAGCCGACCGAGGACAACCGCCACCGTCTCGTCGAAATAGACGAAGAGGCCCTGCCGCTAGATCACCATCCACTCCTGGTTCCTGATGACGGCACGCCTGCAGAGCCTCCCGCGCAAGAGCCCAACCTGGCACAGCTCGATACCGCTACGGCCCCGACGACTAGTGCCGTGACTCCCGCTGCCGCAACGACACCGAACACGATCGTCGACTTGCTCGTTGTCTACACCTCGACCGCGCGTGCGAGGCAGGGTGGTCAGGCCGCCATGAATGCATTGGTTGCGCTGGGCGTCGATCTGGCCAATCAAGCCTACAGCAACAGCGGGATCGCCATGCGACTCCGGCTAGCCCGCTCCGCCGAGGTCGCCTATACGGAATCAGGCAACATCAGCACCGATCTCACGCGCGTACGGAGTACGACCGATGGTTTCATGGACCAGGTTCATCAATTGCGCAATCAATACAAGGCCGATCTAGTCGCCTTGATCGTGGACAATGGCGGAGGCTATTGCGGCATCGCCTATGTCATGGCGAATGGCCCACGTGCCAGCTTCGCGAATTATGCCTTTAGCGTAACGGATCGCGAGTGCGTGGCCAACAACACGCTCACTCACGAATTGGGTCACAACATGGGGAATGCGCACGACCGCGCGAGCGGCGGAACCGGGGTCTTTGCCTACTCCTATGGATATCGGGATACCGTCGGAAAATTTCGGACGATCATGGCGTACCCCTGCCCCACGGTCTCCTGTCCGCGCGTGAAGTATTTCTCAAACCCGAAGATCACGATCAACGGCCGGCCGGCAGGGATCGATCACAGAGTCGATCCTACGAACTCCGCGGACAATGCACGTTCCATGAACGAGGTCCGTAATATTGTTGCCGCATGGCGTACGGGAACCTCCACCTCAGCCGCTACGTCTCCTAATAGCTTGAGGAATTCTCGGGCCAACTCACCCGCAGATTCTCCCAACGATGTGGGCGATGACTCGGAAGACGAGTTCGACGATGAGTCCGACGACGAGTCACTTGATGAACCTCGCACAGAGTCTCGCCAGAACTCGCGTGGAAAGCCTCGCCTACCACTCCCATGAGGAAGACTCTCCGGAAGGACTGAAACCCGGGCCTTCCGGTCACAATCGCGCTCAGATGTCGTCTTCTATGTGTTAGAGTGAATGAGGAAGGCAACTGGTTCCAGGAGATGATCGGTGCTCCACTTATTTCGATACCTTCTTCTTGTTATGGCAGTTGGTGGCGTTATAAGCCAGATCGCATGGGCCGACGAACCGCCGGCGCCACAGAGCTTGTGGCAGACCGTTCTGACTCCTCCCCTCACTAATCCACCACCGCTGCCGAAGAAGCCGTGGATGATCCGCGATCGAGAGATCGCGCTAGACCTTCCACTCCTTCACATACTCAAGGATGCAGGGGCCCGACCTCTTCCTAAGATCACCGTAGAACTCTTCGACAACGCCAACCCTGAACTGGACGTTTCCTCCACGGTCTCCCGTATCAACGATACGAGTGTCGTCCGTGGGACCTTCAAGCCTCCCGTACAAGGCGACTTCACGTTTGTCATCACCGGCAATCTCCTAATCGGAACCATCCAGATCGGTAACCGACTTTATAAAACCGATCATATCGGCAATGGTCGACTCCGGCTGGTTGAGCTCGATCCCGACAAAATGCCGCGTGACTGACACTTGTCGCTCTCCCCAAATCATCGATCCGATTTAAGATCCCCACGAAACCTACGATTTTGATTTTGTTTCTGTAAGTATGTGCGACACGTATCGATGGCCACAATCTATGATGCCCCTCTTCCCGTTAGAACCTTCGATCAGGTCGTTTCTCAGGGACCATACTTGCCTGGCGACTCATCTCGTTGCTCAACCTGGATATGTACCAGAGGAATATCATCACCATCATGATCGCCATATTTAACGAGCCCCAAATTATCAAGACAGTCATATCACTAAACATAATATCCCTCCCTGTTTCTTTATATGGTCGTAAATGCTTGCATACATCTAGAATCGGCGGCGCCTCCAATCCTATTCCTGTCACTTCTGGCTGATCAGCAACTCGCGTGCCAGCTCGCGATTGGTCTGTAGTTGCTCTGGATGTTTGGTTATAAGTTACGGGAAAAGTTAAAAATACCGTCAATCAGGTGATTGGTCTAACGCTTTATATGAAGTATGACGACCAGGGGAATGAATGCGATAGATTCACCCCGTATCAGTTTCGATACGCGTGAGTGGAGAGATATCTGCCGATTCTTTCGTTATGGCTGCCTATCGACAGCAGATCAGTCACCCGATGAGACAGAAACAGAAGCCTGAACTAGCTAGAAAACTTCGCGAGGACCCTAAACTACTTAGTTCGAGTTACCCATCGACACCTCATCGCGGCGCCGATTAACACTAGCAGGCCAATTCCGGTCAGCTCCAGTGCCTTCAGCTCCGGCACGGCTGTCAGAGAGGTGATGACTCCGCTACGAGTAGCTCGTAATTCCACAACCGTGGAAAAGATATTAAGCCCTCGCATGCTGTTTGATGAGGGAAGACTCGGCAGCGCAAGGGGGAAGGGCATCACTCGTGAACAGATCTTCAGAAATATTTGTTTAAAACGATCGCTGTATCAGACCGTTTAATGGCCTGCTCAAGGCTGCTTGGAAGGAGAAGAAGCCTACGGGCATCAAAAAACGGACTGTACTGATAGGGCCATCTATTTTCTGTTGTTTGACCTTGCCGATGTTCCCACTGTATGATTTTATCTTACAGGAGGTGCATATGAAACCTGCTCGAGTACCCATCACGGTGTCGCTCCCGTCGAATCTCGCCGAGAATTTTGAACGGCTTGCCAAGATCGAGGCGAAGAATAAGAGCCAATTGTTCAGAGAAATGCTCGCGGTTTATGAGCAGCGAAGGCGAGAAGAACAGTTCTACGAGTTACAGCGCTACGGAGTGAAGAAAGCAAAGAAGAAAGGAGTGCTGACCGAAGCCGACGTGGAGAAACTAGTCTTCCAAGGCCGCTGAACGTGCGCGTCGTCTTCGACACCAACATCTACATCTCCGCGCTTGTCTTTCCTGCCGGCAACGCTGAAGCCGCCTACGTGGAAGCGATCCGCGGCGGATTCGAGCTCTATACCTCGGTAGCCATCCTAACCGAAACTGCCAGAGTGCTCCTGATGAAGTTCGAATGGGAAGAAGAGAGGATTCGGCAGGCTATTCAAGAAATCAGTCAGATCGCAAACGTACTCCGTCCACGCCCAACGTTGCACACTCTCAAGGACGAGCCGGATAATCGCATCCTCGAATGTGCTGTCGCTGCCCAGGCGCAGCGGATTGTTTCAGGAGATCGACACCTCCTATCGCTCAGACGGTACGGAGATTGTGAGATCATCTCATTGGCAGACTTCCTCGCCGAACTGGATGCATAATCCGTTACTAGGTTCCGGCACAGCCGTCAGGGAAGTTAGTCTCCCGGCTGCCTGGACCGCAGTTGCGCCCAAAGGCACAAGGGGAAGTGAATTGAACAGGCCATTCTCGGTGATTGAAAGACTAAAGGCTCTTGGGGCCCAACCGTTTATCGAAGGGCCAACGATCGCTTGGGGTTGATCGAGTTCCACCCGCGCGAGACTTACTCTATAGACATCGGTCGCGGAGGAGTTAATGATAGTGATGATCCTCTCTCCCACAGGGCCCATCGAATAGGTATTTCCCAACAAACTGACGGAAAAAGCGCTAAAGGCATAGGTTCCTTGTGATGGAAGGCCAGGTAAAAGATCAGGAGTTATCGATTCGAACGTATAGGATCCAGAGATCAACGTATTGGGAATAATGGGTGGATTCAACTGTAAGCTCGCACCTTGAACCGATCCTTGAAAGTTAAACGTCACCGGTATGGCCTGAGCCAGCTCACTGAGAGACAGGCACAAGGCCAGCTTTCGCGGGCTACTCGGTGACAATTCAGATCTGTAAACTTTTCCTACAGTCGGTTGTCACGTATCGCGTTCCGGACATTCGGTCTGAGTGCTCCATTCAGACGAGTTCAGCGCCAGGAGAGATAGGCTCATCTGACCGCATGGGTGCCGGTTGGAACTGGGGGATCGCCCAGCTTGGCCGCTCTTTCGATCGACTTCTGAGAGAGTAGCTATTCACGAACGTTCCGGCTACAATGCGCTCGCTTGTACTGAAACGTATGACGACGTCGACTCCTCAAGCCAAACCGGCACCGGAAACGCACCTGCAACGGACGCTGAATGCCGCGCTCAACGACCTGGGCACGGATTCAGTCCTGGCGGCAATCTTCCATCAAGAGAATGGGCCGCTGATCGAACATGCCTCGCGCGGATTCACCCACAGGGATGTTCAAGCTATTCTCCGCACCCTGTCGAATCATCGGAGCTCTGTCTTGTCGACAACCGTGCAAGACCAAGAAGGCGGCCGCACGATTCGCCTGCGGTTGATTACCCCCGGAGCCAAGTCCCTACTCGCCGTACCACTTCGTCATCTCAACCGCGTCTACGGCTGTCTGGTCATCGGACGAAAAGAAGGCGCGGCGTTCTCCAAAAAGGAGAAGTCGCAGCTCGAACAAATGTGCGACGGCATGACCAAAGCGTTGGACCGTGAAGGGCTCTTCAATACGAACGTGGTCATGAGCCGGTCCTACGTCGCTCAGGAACCCATCCCCCCACAGCCAATCGGGGCGGACCTCTATCCGCCGGTCACCAAACACTCCTCGCCCGAACTCCAAGGGAAGATTGAAGCGGCCTTAGCCGATGCTCATCAATATGTCGCCTATGATCGGGCCTGGGCCTGCTTTTACGATCCCCTGGCGGGAAACGTCGAGGTCTTGGGTCTTGTCGGCGATCTGAAGGGTGAACAGAAAGACGCAAAGAAAGAGTTGAAGCCCGGTCAGCGCCTCACCCTGGATAGCTCGGCTGCGGGATGGGCGGTGCGCCATCGAAAGCCACGCGTAGATCACGATCTGGCCTCCACGCAAGGCCGCTTTCTCGATCACAAGCATCTCTTCAGAGACCGGTTTCAGTCTTCACTCGTCATTCCATTTTTTGTCAAGGGTCAAGTCGGTGGAACCATTACACTGGGAGCCAAGGACTCAGACCGGTACCAAACCACCGACGCGCGCACACTGGAACCCATCATTCTAAAACTCGCGGAACTGTTGCAAGCACCTGCACCACAGGCTTCCACCCCTCCGATGACGACTGATCCGGGAACGACAGACATCCAACCCATCTCGAATGGTCCCTCGGAACCCGTCATTCGAAAGCAGGAACGCCAGGCCGCTATCGGCGAGTTCAGCGCCTTTTTAGCGACAGATATCCGTGAGCCGCTGGCCTCTATTCGATCTCAACTGGAGGAAGTCACCGGCGAAGGGATTCTCGACTTCGATCCACAGACGCGAGTCGAAAATGCCATGCGTGATTTGATCCGGATCGAAGCCATTCTCAATGAAATTCTCGACTTCGCCAAACCACTTGAGCTCAATCGCCATCTCTGCCGGATTCCGGAGGTACTTGAGAGCGCACTGGTTGTAGTCGGCACCGATCTTGAGGCGACCCGCATTCAAGTCACCAAGGACTACGCCAATATCATCGCGCCTGTTCGCGGCGATGAGGCCAAGCTCCAGCAGACGTTCCTGAGCATTTTCCGGAACGCCTCCGAAGCAATGTCTCCCGGCGGCCATCTTCATATCCAGGTCTCGCAGCATCGTGCCGGTCGCGGACTGGAAGTTCAAATTCTTATTAAGAACGACGGTGTTCCTATCCCCGACGAACTCGTCGACAAAGTCTTTGAGCCCTTCTTCACCACGAAGCGCTCGGGTATCGGGCTGGGTCTCCCCAGCGTCAAGAAAATCGTCGAAGAACACGGCGGAACGATCGCCATCAGCAGTGCCGTCGGTGAAGGGACCACTGTCACTATTCGTCTTCCTGGGGTCAGCCGTGGACCGGCATTTCGACATCGTGGACATGGCCGGCGTCCCCCTCGCCGACCGACCTGACAAGCCTCGCTTCATCGTGTATGAACCACTTTTTGCCGGTTCGTTCATGACGCCTAGACCGTATCCGGGTGGGAGAATCCGTCACACCTCGGTCTGTTTGACAGGACGACCCTCGCTCGCTATGATTCTGCCCGCGTGGGACTCACACTCGACAACTCGGAACGCATGATGGTTATTTATCTTTCTTTTTCAAAGGGAGAATAGGCATGAAACTTCTTACCGGTGTGCTTGCGACAGCTTCCTCAATCCTGCTGGCGTGCTCCGTCGCGTCGGCGAACCCGGCGCTACTCCCCAAACACGAGGGCTACCCGATGCAGAACTCAGGCAGTCCGGTAACCGGCCAGCCGACCGCGAACGATCCCGGCCAGGCGAACGCGGGCGGGGAATCCTCCCTGCTGAAGGCAGCGGGATTTGACGATCATCACAGCAAGCAAGAGCTCGTGAAGACGGACAATGCGCGGATCACTCAAACGCAGGGTGCCGGCAGGCTTCCAGACGTACAGGGACCAGACATCAAGATAGCTCCACCGGTGACCTCTGCCACCAAGATCACCGGCGATCGTAAGATCGACTGACTTCTCATCTATCAACAGGGGAAGGCTTGTTCTTCAAGGCTTCCCCTGTTTCACCCGTCCGGATTCTTTCCGTACCTGAAACAATTCAACTTCCTTAGTCAGTTTTGATCAACCGAAACCGCCAAGGTTTTTTTGCCCACGCTCCCGCATAGTCTACGCCGATTCTGGGAAAGGTTCCGACCTGCCTTGCGCCTAATCGTTTGCCACGATCTTCAAACCAAAGAGATCGTCCATTCGTCATATCGAGTCGATGCAACGACCGATCGATCTCCAGCTCACGGCAGAGCTTCCCGGGGCCATCAATCAACTCACCGTCGACTTCAATCGCTCGAATCAGCACGGCTGCGGGAAATTCAGATCGCTCCGTCACCACATTCAACATGTGGTACATGCCATAGATCAGATAGACATAGGAGATCCCTGGGGGACCGAACAAGATCTCAGTTCTCGCAGTTCTCCCCTTCGAGGCATGACAAGCTTTATCCTCTACGCCGACGTACGCTTCCACTTCGATAATTTTTCCAAGAATCGTTCCCTTCCCGTTCTCACGCACCAGATACTTACCGACCAGTGAGCGAGCGACAACCAATGTAGGACGACTGAAATAGGATTGGGGAAGGATCATTCGTTGTTACTTCTGCTTCAGCATTCCAACCGACTGTTCAAAACGATTCTCCAATAAGGCCGAAGGACGACGATGACGCGAGTCGTACTGTACCATGTACGTTGACGGCCTGAGTAACCGAGAGCGCCCTTGGAAGTTCTGTCCAGCAGTCGTTCAAAAATACCAGGCCAGTCCCCCCATCACCGTCCGGGGATTGCCCGGTACAAAATGTATGTCGGTCACCCCCGTCGCCTCGTTCCGCAGGCGCGAGTCGAATGCAAAGATTGCCTGTTCCCATTTGGTGTTGAACAGGTTCTGCACGAAGAGAAAGGCCTCCAGCCGACCATAGGGCAATTTGACCGGTACACGATACCGCTCGGACAGATCGAAGGTGATCCACGAAGGCGACTTGATGCTGCGATCCTCGATGAGAGGCCGAACTCCCAGATAGGTCGCCTGCAGTTGAGAGGTCAGTCCCTCCGGCCATTGTAAGATGGCCGCTCCATAGGCGATATACTCCGGCGCCAACGGAATGGCATCCCCGTTACGAAATTCCGCATGCGTCCAGGTGAAGCTCCCATTGACATAGAGCGGTCCCCAGACTTGTCCCCGGGCAGCAACTTCCACCCCCTGACGTCGGGTGGCTCCACGAATTTCCGTCGTTCCTTCGTCGCCGACCAGGACCAGTTCCGACTTAAGATCCAATCGCCATGCCGTGGCGATCAGCTCGAGACCCTGCGGACCCCAGGGCCTGGATCGGATCCCGACTTCATAGCTTCTCGCTCTTGCAAGAGGAGACGCCCCGGTTGCTATGGCTGAGCGGGCATCATTGCTGTGAAACCCTTCTCCGTAGTTGACGAAGAATTCAGTACGTGCCCAGGGCCCGAGAATCATACTCATCTTCGGGAGAATAATGCCGGAACGCTTTCGACCGTCCGGCTGTTCGGCACAAGTGGCGCATCGGTTGCCTACGTCGAATGTGAAAAACTCTCCCCTGACACCTCCCGAAAACCGAACCCACGGCAGAGGCTGAACCTCTGCCTTGATGAAGGGCGAATAGGATACCGTTCGGGCCTCGCTGTCGATGGTGGTGCCGGTCGGCGTCCGTAGGGTCTGCGTTCCCAATTTGGCATGAACATCGTCGACTCTCGTCTGAAACCCCACGGTCCCAACGGTCGGCATGCCCAGCAGTTCGATCCGTTGCTTGAAACCAAAATCGCCACCATAGATGGCCCGACGATCGAATTGTGCGAAGCCGTCGCCGTTCACGGGATCATTGAGGAAGAATGTAAAATCCGTGAACAGGTCCAGCCGATAGTATTGGCCATAGGCATTCGCAAAAAACTGACCACCTGTGGTGGTGTCGTAGTGATAGTTCAAGTTCCCTGTCGTTCGGAGTGTGTTACCTCCTTCATACGGATTGATGGAACCGAACCGGTCCAGAAGACCCGTACTCACGGCACGGAAAGGAATCTCACCGGAACCATCCCATTTGGAATGAAGGAAGGTGGCCTTGAAACTCAGCTCGTCTCTTCCGGTCAGATTCGTCGTGACCTTACCCAACAGATTAGTCCGATAATATTGATTGTCGTTGAGATACGGGCCGTTCGTATAGAACCCCTCAGCGGCAAACAATGTGCGTACGCGGTCTTTCGTTGGAGAGAGCATCAGCAGGTACCGCTGCGTGCTATATTCCCCGCCTGCTCCCTGAACAAGTCCTTCTTTCACCATATCGCGCGTCCGAAAATTCACCGCCCCTGCTGTGGCGAAATCCCCATACTCTGGTAGGTAGGAGCCCTTGTGGACATCAACCCCCTCGATGGTCTCCGGAATAATGAAGTTGAGATCCGTGTAGCCTTGTCCATGCGCATGGGTGCGCAGATTGATCGGCATCCCATCAAGGAAGAAGCCGACATCCGTCCCATGGTCGGCGTCGAAGCCTCGGAGGAAGTATTGATCGGCTTTCCCCGCGCCGCCGGAATGTTCCACGGCCACAAAACCGGGGATCAGCCGAAGGATCTGGGCAGGGCGTCCCTGAGGCTGCAAGACAATTTCTTTATCGGGAATGAACTGCTGGGAGGATGCCGCCACCGGTTTATCACCGATGACTGCGACTTCCGGCACTTCCAATTCCAGTTCATCCGGATCGTGAGCCTGAGCTCTTTCACAAATACTGAAGACCACCGTCAGAGCTACGACAAATGTCACTGCGCGCCTCGTGTCCATAATTCCTCATCATGAATTCTGTGGACGGATGAGACGCCCACGATGATCTTTCGACAGCCGACTCATCGGCAGGCGTAGACCCTCGTGGTCTCGCAACTTTAAACGGAGGAAGAAAACGTTTACGCTCGGCAGGTTGCTTGCACGGCAACACGGACTCGTGAGAGGCACTCGTCAATCAACGTATCCATCGTGCGGCCTTCAGTTCCCACGATTTCTACCCGAACTCGATTCAGCGGCAGCAGCACCTTCTTGGCCTTCGCCTCAAGAATCGTCCTGGCAATCTCCTGGGTGACTTCTCCCAGCATGGCACCAGGCAACACCATGTTTAATGAAGCCACGATGACATCAGCCGTCGGCACGATCCTCGCAATCGCCTCAATTCCTGACTCGACCTGCTCGGCCCCGGCATCCCGCATGGCCTCCGCAGCGATGCGGTTTGTTCCCAACGCCATGATTCGACAATCGAGATTCAAGGTTTCCCGCAACCCCGATACAAGCCGGGAACCTAGTCCTCCCCCACGTCCATCGATCACACAGACCCGCACGGTTTAGTCCAGGCCCTTTCCGGTCGTCGTCATGGTCAACTTACCGTGCTTCACGCCTTTCACGCTCACCAATGCGTCAGCCACTTTTCGAATGTCCGATCCTTTTCCCTTCACGACCAGCACTTCGAGACAATGGTCATGATCGAGATGCACATGCATACCGGAGAGAATCTGACCGTGGTAGTCATGCTGAATGTCCGTCAACTTACTCGTCAGGTCTCGCACATGATGGTCATAGACGAACGTGATCGTGCCCACGGTTTCTTTATTCTCATCCCACTCCTGCCCGACGAGATTATCGCGGATCAGGTCGCGAAGAGCTTCCGACCTATTGGTGTACTTGCGCCGCTCAATGTGGCGGTCGAACGCATCCAGCAAATGGTGATCGAGCGATACACCGAAACGCACTAACTTTTTCATCGTTTGTTTCTTTCTTGATGGTAGCACGATTTTTTATTTCATAGCACTGATGAAGTAAAAGTTCAACCGCCTAATTGTGATTCACTTTCTCTTACGGAAGTTCATCGAGAATGGATTTGCAACCGAACGGATATTTTCCCATCAAATGACTTATGACAATATCTCATTCTGCGGAGAGGAACTCAGGAGCAGCAGACAACCCTCATCGGTCGATGTGTCATAGTGCTCTGTACCAGCTTCGGCACGATGGCGAGTCATCATTGGATGATTGCCTTGGATTCGGCCTGATTCATGGGTTCGGATTCGCTTCAGTGCTCACAGATCTTGGACTACCTCAAGATTCCCTGTTGCTGAGCCTGGTCAGTTTCAACATTGGAGTGGCACTCGACCAACTCGCCATCGTCGCCGCATTCTTGCCTCTTGCCTATCTGCTCCACCACTCCTGTCCTACCCCAAAATTGGTCCTCACCGGCGGATCGCTGGCGGTGATTGCCATCGCACTCGTCTGGTTTACAGAGGAGCGTGCCTTTGATCTCCACCTATTTCCTCTCTAACGGCATGCTTCGTGGCCGAAATATCCATAACGTCGTTCCGTATGAAGTCTTGGTCGGAAATGGACTTACAGGATCCCCAAGTAACGGAATTCCCCCTCTTGACTTCTCATCATGACAATTTATCTATTGGCCGTTGCTGATACTTAACCAGATGGATTGGTGTAAGGCCCAACACTGGCGGAGTACTGGTGGCAGAGATTGCCCCGACCCCTGTTTGGCCTTCCCCACATTCCATTAATTCAACTTTTCATCCATAACAGGACCTCTCGTAGAGAGGAGGAGGGAGTGTTATGAGCACCTACGTACCGAGTGTCGTTTCAAGTATTCGGACCGATGCGTTCGATCGTCAGATCGATCGGCTGTTCAATGAGGCTGTACGAGCCTTTGATGCTGCCGATCAG
Organism: Nitrospira sp.; assembly: GCA_041742455.1. Taxonomy (GTDB): domain Bacteria; phylum Nitrospirota; class Nitrospiria; order Nitrospirales; family Nitrospiraceae; genus Nitrospira_D. Next base: position 34,144 of record JBGSIO010000050.1, read on the forward strand.
AGGTGGGTTCCAGCCGCGAATGCCTGGGAAGATGACAACGGATTCTACATTCAAATGGCTCTGCCGGGCTGGGAACCCAAGGACATCACCCTGGAAGTCAATAACCAGATCCTCACCGTAAGGGGTGAGCGGAATGTCGAGCTTCGGAATGCTGACAAGTTCCACCTGCGCGAGATTGCTAATGGGCCGTTCGCGCGGCTCTTCCGGTTGCCGTCCTTTGTCGAACACGACAAGGCATCTGCCACGCACACGCATGGTCTACTGACGATTACCTTCCCGAAACGGGAAGCGGCCAAGTGTCGGCGCATCATGATCGAAGAAGCCTAGACGGTCATTCCACCTGCTCCAGTGTGACCTGACGAGGGACCGCACTCGTGTCCATACTCAGTGCGGTCCCCATTGTTTCAAGATTCAAGCGACAGGAGGTCAGGTCTATTGCTCCTCGGTGCAGAGGATAGCGAGTAGGTATGTGACGAAGTGAGCGGGAGTAAAGTAATCGAGACAGATCCCAAGACCGATGTGGCTGTGATCAAGATCGACGCGTCAAACTTACCGATACTTTCATGGGGCGACGCCTCTCAACTGGAAGTCGGTGAAATGGTTTTAGCGGTCGGCAATCCATTCGGGCTAAGCCAAACCGTCACCATGGGCATCATCAGCGCGATCGGCCGAGCCAATGTGGGGATCGTAGACTATGAAGACTTCATCCAAACCGATGCGGCGATCAACCCCGGTAATTCTGGCGGGGCTTTGGTGAATCTCAAAGGCGAATTAATCGGCATCAATACGGCTATCTTTTCTCAAAGCGGCGGCTACATAGGTATCGGATTTGCCATCCCCAGCACGATGGCCAAGAGCGTGATGCAGAGCCTGATCAAGCACGGCAAGGTCATACGAGGATGGGTCGGTGTGTCCATTCAGGATGTCACGCCCGATCTGGCGAAAGAATTTTGAGCAGGCGAGAACACAGGGGCGTTGGTGGGAGATGTCATGGACGACAGCCCGGCCTCGAAAGCCAAGCTTGAGCGTGGGGACATCATTACGGCATATAACGGAGTCACAATTCGAGACTCGAATCACCTCCGCGGATTGGTAGCAGAAACCACGCCTGGAACGATAGCTCACCTATCCGTGTTGCGCGACAAGAAAACCGTGGATGTCAAAGTTACCATCGGGGAGTTGCCAAAAGAATTGGGTAAGGCCAGCCGAGACGGCAACGGGAAGGGAGAGCATGCCCTCGCCGGAATCACGGTGGAGAATGTTCGTCAGTCCTCTCGCTCGAAACCGTCCTCCGGCGTCGTTGTAACTGATATCGAACCGGGGAGCTCAGCCGAAAGGGCAGGGCTGCAAAAAGGAGACGTCATCCATGAGATCAACCGGAAGCCTGTCAAAGACGTGAAGGATTTTGAGCGCCTGACGAGCCAACTTGCTCCGCGCTCGCCTATCTTGCTTTTGGTGAAAAGAGGGCACAGCACCATTTTCCTGTCGATCAGCGGGGAACACTGACAAAAAGATTTACCAGATTGGAGAGATTGCATGATTGAGGTGAACCATGTGACACGCCGCTATGGCGAGGTAACAGCTGTCGATGACGTCAGTTTTGTGATTGGTCGCGGGGAAATAGTTGGCCTCTTAGGACACAATGGTGCCGGGAAGACCACCATCATGAAGATGATGACCGGCTTCCTCGAACCAAGCGGCGGCACCATTCGCATCGATGGGTTTGAGATCAGCCGGGACACTCCGGCGATCCAGACACGTCTCGGCTACCTTCCGGAAAATTGTCCGGTCTGGCCAGACATGACTGTGATTGACTACTTGGATTACCAGGCGGCGCTCCACGGGGTGTCTACAGAACGTCGACCACGTGCGATCGCACAAGCAATACGTCGCACTACCCTCTCCGAGAAGGCAACCAGACCCATCCACACGCTCTCCCGTGGTTACCGCCAGCGCGTTGGCGTCGCTCAGGCCATCTTGCACGAACCAGACATCATCATTCTTGATGAGCCCACGAACGGTCTCGATCCTACCCAGATCCGTCATATGCGTGAACTGGTGCGCGAGTTGGCCATGAAAGCGACGGTGATCGTTTCCACTCATATTCTGCAGGAAGTGCAGGCTGTCTGCGAGCGTGTCCTGATTCTCCGCGCCGGACGGTTGGTCATCGACTCGCGACTGGAAGATCTGCAGACGAGTCAGGCGCTTCTCGTCACCGTGGATGGCGACGCACGCTCCATGCTCGAATCAGTGGAAGGTATCGCAAAAGTCACCGAGCTGACTGCTGATGAAACACGACGGCAGTATCGATTGGACGCCCCTCCGGCGGCCGCCCCACGGGTGGCTGCAGCCCTGACCCAGGCAGGGTTGGGGGTACATGAATTGAAGGCGGACCGCCATGATCTCGAAACGGTCTTCGCCCGTGTGAACGAGGAATCTGTCCATGCGTGAATTCTTCCCCATAATAAGCCGTGTAACGAGGAAGGAGTTTCGCAGCTTCTTTTCGACGCCCGCCGCCTATTTGTTCATAGGCGCTTTTCTTACCCTAATCCTCTTCATGTTCTTCTGGTTAGAAACATTCTTCGCCCGTAACATCGCAGATGTGCGTCCCTTGTTTGAATGGCTCCCACTGTTGCTGATCTTCCTCGTGGCGGCTCTGACCATGCGCAGCTGGGCTGAAGAACGTTTGGCCGGTACCCTCGAAAGCCTCTTGACCGCACCAGTACGTCCGCTTGAACTGGTCTTGGGGAAGTTCTTCGCTTCCTTATTGTTAGTGTCAATCGCGCTGCTATTGACTCTTCCGCTCCCAGTGACGGTTTCTCTGCTCGGCCCCCTGGATTGGGGACCAGTCATCGGTGGCTATGTCGCAACGATATTTCTGGCGGCAGGCTATGTGGCGATCGGTCTGTACATGAGCGTCCGCACGGATAACTCAATCGTCGCCCTGATCCTCACGTCAGTAGTGTGTGGACTGTTCTACCTGATCGGAACAGAGACCGTCACCACATTGTTTGGGCACGAAGCAGGCAGCTGGCTTGCCCTGCTCGGAACCGGCACGCGCTTCGAATCTATCAGCAGAGGCGTCCTTGACCTGCGTGACCTCTACTATTACTGCTCGATCGTGGGTGTATTCCTGACGCTCAACGTCTTCACGCTCGAACAAATCCGATGGGCGGGAAACCCAGTCAGCCCGAGACATCGCCAATGGGCCTGGCTAGCCGGACTGACTGCGGCAAACTTCATCGCAGGGAATCTATGGCTCGGGTCAATCACGCATGCGCGGATCGACATGACTCAAGGAAACCTTTATTCCCTTTCACAATCGACGCAACAACAACTCGCCCAACTGCGTGAACCACTCCTCATTCGCGGCTACTTTTCCGCCAAAACCCATCCACTGTTGGCACCGCTCGTACCGCATCTGAAAGATCTCCTCAAGGAATATGCCGTAGCTTCCGGTGGCCGCGCACGGGTGGAGATCGTAGATCCCACCCGTGACCGAGGAGCCGAAGAGGAGGCAGCTTCCCGGTATGGAATACGTCCCGTCCCCTTCCAGACTGCGGATCGATACCAGGCTGCGGTGGTCAGTTCCTACTTCGACCTAGTGATCGCTTATGGTGACCAATACGAGAAGCTGGGCTTTCAGGACCTTATCGAAGTGAAAGCGTACAGCGAAGGCGATCTGGACGTGGTCCTGAAAGATCCTGAGTACGCGGTTACCCGCGCGATCCGCAAAGTGGCAGGTGCGTACCAGGCTGGGGGCAATGTTTTTGACAACCTGACTCGTTCAGTGACGTTTAAGGGGTACGTTTCATCTGAAACGCGACTTCCAAAGGCACTCCGAGAACTGCGTGCGGACCTGGAAGCCCTGCTGAAAGAACTTGGCAAAGAAGCTGGTGAACGGTTCACAGTACGATTTGTGGATCCCGACACCGAGGGTGGTCAGCTCGCCGAGGAATTGAAGCAAAAGTATGGATTTCTCCCGCAAATCGTAAGCCCCCTCGATCCCAAGCCGTTCTGGTTTTATATGATCCTGGAGGCAGATGGCGAGGTCGTGCAGGTGCCGCTCCCAACTACGCTGAGCAAGAAAGAACTCAAGCGTGCTGTGGAGTCAGCCCTCCAGCGGTTGACGCCCGGTGCTCTGAAAACCGTGGTCGTTATGAAACCCCAGCTGAACAGTCCAAGCAGTCAACGCTATACTGAATTGGACAAGACTCTCACCGATAACGTGCGGATCAAGGAAGCCGACATGAAGGATGGTCGAGTTCCCGCTGAAGCTGATCTGCTCTTGGTGCTCGCACCCGATCAACTGGATGACAAACAGCGCTATGCCATCGATCAGTTCCTCATGCAGGGCGGCAGTGTGATCGTCACTACCTCCCCCTTCGATGTCCACATTACCAGCACCCTGGCAGTAACCAAGAAAACCTCTGGGCTTCAAGAATGGTTGGCTCACCATGGGATCACGATTGGGGAAACCATGGTACTCGACCCACACAACGCGGCCTTGCCGGTTCCAGTGGAGCGCCAACTCGGTGGGATCACCGTGCGCGAAATCCGCATGCTCCCCTATCCACACTTCCCTGACCTGCGGAAGGAAGAACTCAGTCAGAACTCTCCGATCACCGCGTCCCTCGGTCAATTGACACTCAACTGGGCCTCACCGGTGACCGTAGATGCGGAAAAGAATAAGGGACGAACGGTGACTGAGCTCGTGCGAAGCTCCGCGAAGAGCTGGACTTCCGGGAACCAAGACGTCCTTCCCGACTATCGAACCTACCCCAATACAGGATTCCCAGTAGGCGACGAACAGGTGGGATCCTTGATGGCCGTTGCCATTGAAGGGCGGTTCGACTCGTTTTACCAAGGGAAAGAGTCTCCGCTCACCCTAAAGGGCGACAATGTCAGTTCGGACAAAGAGACCGCTGCACAGGTCACGGGGGTTATCAACCATTCGCCGGACTCGGCGCGCCTGATCCTGGTGTCCAGCAATACCTTTGCATCGGATATGGCGACGGAACTTGTCTCTCAGGGACTGAGTACCCGTTACACGAAACCATTCGCATTCATCCAAAACGCCGTTGACTGGTCGTTGGAAGATCGAAGTCTGTTAGCCTTGCGAGGCCGCACTCAGCTGGCTCGCACCCTTGATCCTTTACCGGATGGCCGCCAACAACTTTGGGAGTCGGCAAATTACGGCCTTGCGCTGATGGGCCTCCTCATGGTCTGGATCTGGCGTCGCCGTGTTGCGGTGTCCGACCACAAACGATACCAACAAGTTTTAATGGAGGCCTAATTCATGCCAAAGACCATGAGGTGGCTCGCGGTGTTGTTGGTAGTTCAACTCTTGATGGCCGTAGGGTTCAACCTCCCCACTCTCTGGCCGTTGACACAGCCTGGAGCGGCACCGCTCGTTGCGGTGGTGAAAGACCAAGTCAATCGCATCGTGCTCGAAGGACCGGACCACACCAAAGTCGTCCTCGTCAAAGAGGGGGAAACATGGCACCTGCCGGAACAGGAAAAGTTTCCTGCCGACTCGCATCGAATGAATACTCTGCTAGAAAAAGTATTAGGCTCGAAACCCGGCGCACCGATTGCCGTGACGAGCGGAGCCAAAACGCGCTTTAAAGTAAGCGATGAGGCGTTCGAGCGGCGCATGACGTTAGCCCAGAACGACAAAACGTTGGCAACCCTGTATCTGGGTTCATCACCAGGGCCTCGCCGGAGTTACGTTCGTACTGACGGCGAGGACGCCATTTTCGCGCTTGAGCTGGCGGCTTACGAGATGCCGGTCCAACTTGCCGACTGGGAGGACAAGGCAATCCTCCAGTTTCCGAAGACTGACATCAAGGCCCTTGAAGTCGCTGGACTGCGACTCGAACGGTCCGCACAGCCCGCTTCTTCACCTCCAGGCAAGCAGACCGACAATCAGCCTCACCCGGCCGTTTCAGCACCAGAGTGGAAGGCCACGGGGCCCGAGGCAGGACCAGCTGTGGAACTAAAGTTCGATGCAGTCGATAAATTGACTCAGTTGCTGGCCGATCTGACCTTCGACAAGGTTCTCGGCCGGGACCTCAATCCAGAGTATGGGCTTGGGAAACCGTTGTTTACGATCACGCTCACTCGGGAAACAGGCGAGACCATGACGTATCTGCTGGGGAAGAACCCAAAGAAAGAAGACTATACGCTCAAGGTGTCTAATCGTCCTGAATATTTCCGATTACCTAACTATCAAGCCACTGCACTGCTCGAAGCGGCGGACCGCAAGCAATTGTTCAACACAGCCTCGGACGCGCGTGCTCCGACGAAGATCTCCGCAAATCGATCGACGTGGGAGTAAAGCTTACCCAACTCGCCATCCTCGCCGCATTCTTGCCTCTTGCCTATCTGCTCCGCCGCTCCTGGTCCTACCCAAAATTGATCCTCACCGGCGGATCGCTGGCGGTGATTACCATCGCGGTCGTCTGATTCACCGAGCGAGCGTTTGAGCTTCATCTGTTCCCCCTCTAGCTCAGCACTGACGACTCTCGGGCGGATCCTCTCATGCCATTAGTTTTTGTCAAATTGGCTTTTTACGGCTTTCTTTCAAAGATTGAGACAACCTCCCTCTCGGCAAGTGACTCTGTCAAAATCCCCGTCGTGCCTTGACTGCGTCACTGAACAATATCTCTTTCAACTTATATGCGGGAACGACTGCGGCAATTCCCACGCTCTGGCGCGCAGCGGGCGTATTGGAAGTTTCAAGGTATTTAATCGGAGAAAACTCTCCAAAAGCCCCCTGCATCACACCGGCGAGCTTTATTAGCCGATTTCCTAGAACAAATCGCCCGGCAGTTCGCTCCGGGCCGAGAAACAAGAATACGGGGGAGCCACTGTTTCCTCCATACGAAGCAGATTCAACCAAATACAATTCCACCATCTGGTTCTTGTCCCACAAGATTTTCTCATCGGTCATGAGCGCCATTCTTCCAAACCGCACTATGGGATTATTTCTTCTTTGGCCCACATGACTTGTAAAAAGTCCCGTAAAAAACACCTCTGACCCTTCAGTAATGCCCAAAGTCTTAACTTCGTCTTTGGTCATTATTAGATTGACAGGAAGAAGCTTGAATTCATCTTTCTCATCGTCAGGGTGGGCTCGGATCACAGCGATATCAACCGTTGAGTCTTCATGCAGGAAGACATTCTTTTTGGAACCCTCAGTGAAAAGGTCGACGTTCAGCATCCGGCTCTTGCCATCCTTTGTGTTGACCCGGATAAATATTTGATCGAAGAAACGATGAGTGTCATGATCTGCTTCAAGCACATGTTTAGCCGTAACAGCATAGACATAAGCGGTTTCCGTCTCAGGAATGTCCACTCCAACAAAAAAGCAGGTACCGTTGGGTCGGATCATAACCTTCTCTTTCACTTTCTGAACCACATAAATAAACCCAACAGTGGACTTTACTTCGGCAGGAACTGGCTGTGCCCATACCGTTGAAACCTCAACTAGGGCCAAGATAAATACCGTGACTAGCCTAAACATGCTGAGCTCCCTTCTGCCTTGAACGACTCGTGTCAGTTGGTCTTTGCATCAACTCCTGCGCATTCGAGGGCCATACCAATTCGCTTTTGAATCGCAAGAAGAATACGCGTCTCTCGCACTAAAATCGAGGTGGTTGGCAGTGCTGACTTTAAGGGTTTTTCCTCGGAAGGGCCACAGAGGCGTTGCGTTTCGGGAGGCTAATTATCTCTATTCCCCCTGAATCGGGATATACATGATGTTGCCCTGGCGGTTGACGAGGAGGAGGGCGAGGTCGGTTGGTTTCAAGGGTTCAGCGAATCGTTGGAGTGCAGAGAACGTAGCGACATGTTGGCGATTCAGTTCTAAGACCACATCGCCCGGTTGCAGGCCGGAGGCTTCGGCGAGGCTGCCTTCTTCGATGTCGGTCACGACGACACCGTTGTTCACCGGCAGATCCATCTGACGTGCCAAAGGAGGCGTGACATCATCAAAAACCACTCCCGCCAGTGGGTGTACGGTTGAAGCGCTTGAGGATGTAGCCTGACTTTTCTTCGGTCGTTCGCGCGGCGCCTCCTGAATGACCAGATCAGCCTGGTACTGCTTGCCTTCCCGGATGAGATCCAACCGATGTTTGCTCCCGATCGACGCTTGCGCCACCAGATTCCGTAACTGGCCGCTATCCATAATATCTCGCCCATCGAAGCGCACCACGACATCGCCACGTTTCAAACCGGCCCGTTCGGCAGATCCCTTGGCATGCACATCCGTCACGATCGCCCCCTTGACGTCCGGGAGGCGAAAGATCTTCCCCAATGGAGGGCTGACATCCTGTGTTGATGCCCCCAAAAACCCGCGCACCACGCGGCCCGTCTTGATGAGGCTCTGCATGGCGGCACGGGCCATATTGCTGGGGATGGCAAATCCGACACCGACACTGCCGCCGGTGGGACTCGCAATCGCCGTATTGATGCCGACCAGCTCACCATTGATATTGACCAGGGCTCCGCCTGAATTGCCCGGGTTGATCGGCGCATCCGTCTGGATGAAGTCTTCGAAATCCGCCACGCCGACATCGGCCCGGCCGACCGCACTCACAATGCCGAACGTGACGGTACGGCTCAGCCCCAAGGGGTTCCCGATCGCGAGCACAAAGTCGCCGACAGCCAGTTGGCTTGAATCCCCCCAGGCCGCGGTTGGGAGATTCGACGCATGGATCTTCACCACCGCCACGTCGGTCTTGGGGTCCGTCGCAACCACCTTCCCTTTGTATTGGCGACGATCGGCCAAAATCACTTCGACATCGACGGCGTCGGCCACGACATGGTTGTTCGTCACGATGTAGCCATCCGCCGTCACGATCACTCCAGACCCTTGCCCGTACTGTCGGCGGGCGGGCGGCTCTTTGAACAGACCGAACGGCAAGGCTTCGTCGCTGAACGCCTGGTCGCGCACCATAACGGTGGAGGCAATGCTGACTACTGCAGGGATCACTTTATTGGCGGTCGCCTTGACTTGGCCCTGCAAATCGTGGCCGGTCGCTGCAGGAATCTGTTGCATCCCGGCCAGTCCCAAACCCGGGACCACCAGACTGACGAGGATTCCGCCGACCACACCCTGCATGAGACTTCGCGGGTTTCTTTTCACCGATATACCGTCTATCCGGTGCAATGTGCTGAGATCATCGAAAGATTGATCGCCAGCTTATCACGCAGTATCAGCACAGGCATTCACAATTCGATATGACGGCTAGGGCGCCTTGGGTGACTTCAAGTCTATTTAGTCTTACCACCTCTACTCAAGAGCAGTCATGCCCTGGGAGCATACATGATGACAACCATACCAAGTAGACAGAGTATGGCGCCCATTGCATCATAGCGATCTGGCTGAACTCCGTCGATTCCCCAGCCCCATAGTAAGGACAGCACGATAAACATGCCGCCGTATGCCGCATAGACACGGCCAAAGTGAGCCGGCTGCAAGGTCGGAATCAGGCCGTAGCAAATCAGTACCACCGAGCCCACAAGCACATACATCCAGTGCCGTTGTTCTCTGATTGCAAGCCAGATCAAATACCCGCCGCCGATTTCACACAAGCCGGCGAGGACAAACAGCCCGAGTGACATAGGAAGCGACATGGCTATCTCCTTCGCCATCAGTATTTGTATCCAAAAAGCGAACCCTATCAGGCATCATGAAATAGCGACACTCCGGACCTTCTTCTCGACACGTTCCTCGATCCATCGATACAACACCGGCAACACGATCAACGTCAACAGGGTCGACGAAATTAATCCGCCGATCACCACAGTCGCCAGCGGCCGCTGAATTTCCGATCCGGGCCCGCTTGCCAACAACAGTGGCGTCAGTCCCAGCGCTGCCACCATTGCCGTCATCAAGATCGGACGAAGCCGCAAGACCATGCCGGTCACAACCGCCTCATCCAGGGACAGCCCCTGTTGTCGCAATTGGTTGATATAGGCGATCTTCACCACTCCGTTGAGTACCGCGACACCGAACAGCGCAATGAAACCGACGGAGGCTGGAACCGACAGATAAAGCCCCCCGATGAGAAGTGCGACAAGACCACCGACCATGGCAAAGGGAATCGCGAGGAGAATCAGCGCGGCCTGCCTGAAATTCCCAAATGTCAGAAACAAGAGCAGAAAAATCAGACCGATGACCACCGGAACCACAATGGCCAGACGAGCCATCGCCCGCTGCTGATTTTCGAATTGTCCCCCCCAGGTCACATAGTACCCAGGCGCCAATTGCACGAGACGGGCCACGGCTCCCTGAGCCTCCTCCACGGCCCCGACCAGGTCTCTCCCAACCACGTTCGCCTCGATGACCACTCGTCGGCTGGCCTGTTCACGGCTGATCTGCGCCGGGCCTTCTACTACTTGGATGTCGGCCAACTCCCGCAGGGGAATCCGAGCACCATCCTGTGCCGTCACCCAGAGGGCCTTGATTGATTCGATATCGCCCCGTCGGTCATCCGGAAACCGCACAACAATTGGAAATCGCCGTTGCCCTTCAAAGACGTCTCCGGCACGGATACCGGCACCAACGGCTTCGATCACTTCCGTGATGTTGGCCACATTGATTCCATGCCGCGCCACCTTGGATCGATCGACGTCAATTTTCAAGTAATACAACCCTGAAACTTGCTCGACACGAAGATCTGAGATGCCCTTCACCTGTCGCAGCAGACGAGCGATCTCCTCTGCCTTCACCCCTAAGACATCGAGGTCGTCTCCGAAGAGCTTGACCGCCACTTGAGAGCGAACACCAGACACCAATTCATCCACACGCATGGCGATCGGCTGAGACAACCCGAACGCAATGCCAGGCACCTGCCTCAGTCGCTGACGTATCAGTTGTTCAATCTCATGTTTGCTGCGTGCCTTCCATTCTGATTCAGGCTTGAGCAGGACATACATATCGCTGAGTTCCATTCCCATCGGATCCGTCCCTAACTCATTTGCGCCCGTGCGGGTCACCACCAAACGTACATCCGCAAGCTCCAGCAACAGCCGCTCGACCTGTCCAGAAATCTTGAGTGATTCAGTGAGGCTGATGCTCGGCAACCTCACTAAGTTCACCACGATCGATCCTTCGTCCATGATCGGCACAAACTCCTTCCCGATAAAGGGAATGATGGCGATGCCACCGACTAGAACCATCACGGCTGCCGTCACAACCAGGGAGGTCCGACGGATGGCCATCTCCAAGAGTTGCCGATACAGCCTCCGCCCTGTGACCAAGGCTTGTCCTTCCTCCCCCGCGGATCGAGGCCGCATGAGTAAGACCGCCAGCACCGGTATGACCGTCATCGAGAGCGCCAGTGAACTCAGAAGAACGATCACCACCGTCAAGGCCAGCGGGATAAACATCTTGCCTTCGATCCCTTGGAGCGAGAGCAAGGGGACGAAGGTGAGCGCGATAATCAATTCTCCGAACAGGCTTGGCCGTCGAACCTCCAGCACGGCACGAAGAACCAGAGGAAGCCGCTCCGACACGGCAGCAAACGAGGTGTGCTCTTTGGAGCGCTCGCTCAAATGCCGCTCGACATTTTCTACCTGCACGATCGCGGCATCGACGATCATCCCGAGGGAAATAGCTAGTCCTCCCAAGGACATCAGATTGGCCGAGAGCCCGACCCGTTGCATGATCAAGAACGTGGTCAGCGTGGCGAGCGGTAATGTCAAGGCAACGACCAGCGCACCGCGCAGATTTCTCAGGAACAGGTAGAGGACGAGGACCACAACAACGGCCCCCTCCAACAAGGCCCGCTCGACCGTGTCAAGCGCCCGGGTCACGAGTTCAATCCGATCGTAGAACGGCGTAATTGTGACGCCATCCGGCAATAGACGGTTGAGCAATCCCACCTTCTCCTTCACCGCGGAAACAACCTGTCGGCTGTTTCCTCCTCGCAGCATGACGGCGATGCCTTGCATCACTTCGCCGGTTCCGTCTCGTGTGACTCCTCCCAAGCGAACAGCATGTCCCTGACGAACCTCCGCGACATCCCTCAGGTAGATCGGTGTCCCCTGACGGGCCGTCACGACAATACGTTCCAAATCTTCAGCTGAACGGGCCAGCCCCTGGCCATAGACCACCAACTTGTCGCCGCCCCGCTCGATGTAACTGCCGCCGGCATTCTGATTATTCTCCATCACCGCCGATTGAACTTGCCGCAAGGTGAGACCCAGGCTGGTCAAGCGATCGGGGTCCACGAGTACGTGGTACTGTTTCGAGAATCCACCCAGAGTATCGACATCCGCCAGCCCTGGTACGGCCCGCAGCATCGGGCGAATCACCCAATCGTGGAGCGTCCGTAATTCCTGAAGGCTCTGTGATGGCCCCTCTACAAGGTACATGAAGACTTCGCTGAGCCCCGTGCTCACAGGCCCGAGGGTGGGCTCGGCCCCCGGCGGCAACTGGGAACGGACTTGAACCAGCCGTTCAAAAACCAGTTGCCGGGCGAAATAGTTATCGACCGTATCCTCAAACACCACCGTAATCACTGAGATCCCAAACCGGGAGACCGATCGGAGTTCCGTTTTCCCAGGCAAGTTAATCAATTCAATCTCAAGCGGAAACGTCACGAGGCGCTCGATTTCTGGAGGCGCCAGAGACGGGGCACGGGTAATGACCTGGACCTGGACCGGCGTCACATCAGGGAAGGCATCGATCGGCACATAGCGGAATGCGACCGCTCCGGCGATACTCACGGCGGCCGCCGCCAACAGCACGATGACCCGCTGCTCGAGCGATGTCCGGATCAGCCGTTCGATCACAGCGGGCCTCCCATCGACATCTGCCCGCGAAGCGCTTCGGACTTCAGCGCGTAACTACCTTCCGTCACGACCTCAGCACCTTCCTTCAGTCCGGCCTTGACCTCAACATATTCGTTCGTCGACTCCCCGATTTCTATTTCGAGCCATTCAAACCGTCGCGAGCCTCGTGTGACGAATACCATGGTGCGGTTGCCCACCTGCTGCAACGCGGTACGCGGTATGGCCAAAACCGATTGTTCCTGCGTGCGTACCGTCACCTCAGCGAACATTTCCGGACGTAACCGCCGGTCCGAGTTGGGAATCTGCAAACGTGCCGTAACCGTCCTCGTGGCCGGATCCATCATGGCGCCGATATAGGTAATGGTGCCCTGAAACATCGTCTCCGGATAGGCCGCGACCCGAACCTCCACGGCAAGACCTGTTTTGAGGATCCCAATCTGCTGCTCTGGAAAGTCTGCCCTGACCCATACTGTCGAAAGATCCGCCACGGTGAAGAGCGTCTTACTCGAATCGACCACCTCACCGACAGTCGCATTCCGCTCGATGATTTCACCGGAGAAGGGAGCCCGCAGAAACACCTGAGCCACCTCGGCATGAGGCAACTGTTCGGCGGACAACCGGTCAATTTCCCGCTCCGCCATGCCCAGCAAGTGAAGTTTCTCCTCTGCTTCGTAGAGCTCGGCTTTGGCGTTTTCATACTCGGCTTCACGTCGCTGATATTCACTGATCCCGATCGCACCTTCAGCCGAGAGCGCCTTGGCCCGTTCAAAGGCCTTTTCCACCACCCTCATCGCCGTCCGCCGCTTGCGATATTCCAACTGAGCCTCTCCAAACGCCGGACTATCGAGCAACAGAAGCCGTTCTCCGGATTGCACTCGATCTCCAAGATTGGCATAGACGGCCACGATACGTCCCGGCACTCGTGGGCCGAGATGGGCCAACCGGTTCTCATTGGGCAAAATCTTTCCTCCCTGCGCTTTCAACGAAATCCGAAGAGGATGAAATTCCACTCGTTCCGTACGGAGTCGTGCAAGCATCGGACTCTCGTCCGGCAGCTCGATCATCCCCGTTTGAGCCGCTGGTTGTGTCCCTTGCGGAGACCGCTTCTGCGCCTCATCCTGTGTCGGTTGGCACGACACAGACGAGATGATCACCGCAACGGTTATAGCGAGCCGTGCAGGAAAGCCCTGGGAGCGCGACGTCCATGAAGCCATCATGGCAATTCTCCTACCGCCCGTGGCTCTTCGTCCAAGGCGTGTCTATAACTAGGCTAAATATTGCGAGTGGACCAGAAATCTATACGAGAAGAGTAGGCGGACCACGGGAGGGGAAATCGTGAATCAATCGTGTAGGAGAAAACAGAGCGATGGCCTGTGGTTCTTTCGAAACGCTGGTCTCAAGATTCAATGCCACTGCAGACACGAGAGCATGGGCCTGGTTCAAGAAGGAGTTGAACGACTTGCAATCTGAATCAGTCAGTAGTGAGAACTCAATCTCGAGATGCCGATGTCCCAATCCGGCCACAGAGATGCCGACATCGTGTGAATCGGCTGCAAGCGACGGATGGTTCTCCACCTCACACTCGAGATCGGGCGACATAACCGTATGAACAGTCCCGCCATGGAGATGACCTGCTTGTCCATGAAGATGGTCCGCGTCTGGATGCACATGGAACAGGGGAACCACTAGCATCCACAGAGATGCCCAGGTCAGGACAACTACTCGAAAAATACTGAGTGATGGGCTCTTCGATTTCATTTTCTTTTAAGGCTAGCACAGTTGCCCATGACCATCAATTGAGGAGCTATTGCTTGTCGGGCACATTCGAGATACTGTCCGCAGCTACCCTTTCAGGAGAACCTCTGTGATTCCTCCGCTGCCGTCAGGCCGAATCAACCAGCGCCTCCCAACCGGGATCTGGGTACTCGGATTCGTCAGCCTCTTGATGGACATCTCATCAGAGATGATCCATAGCCTCCTTCCTCTGTTCATGGTCACGGTCCTCGGGGCTAGTGCCATTGCCGTGGGCTTCGTCGAAGGCCTGGCCGAGTCCCTTGCGCTGATCGTAAAAGTTTTTTCGGGTACGCTCAGCGACTATCTTGGAAAAAGAAAAGCCCTGGCTGTTTTTGGCTATACCTTGGGAGCCATGACGAAGCCGCTGTTTGCCTGGGCCTCCAGCCTCGATGTTGTCCTGACAGCCCGCCTTCTGGACCGTATTGGCAAAGGTGTCCGTGGCGCGCCACGAGATGCGTTGGTCGCCGATATTGCTCCGCCTCACCTTCGTGGTGCAGCCTTTGGCCTGCGACAAGCGCTGGACACGGTCGGAGCATTCCTTGGTCCACTCTTAGCAGTCGGTTTGATGTTACTGTGGGCTGATGACTTTCGGGCGGTATTCTGGGTGGCGGTAATCCCCGGCGTCCTGTCGGTTGCGCTCTTACTGCTCGGCATTCAGGAGCCGGTTCCTCACCAGGATCGCAGCCGCGTGAACCCGATCCGATGGGAGAATCTATCCCACTTAGGAGCTGCCTATTGGTGGGTGGTTGGGATCGGAGCCGTCTTCACCCTTGCCCGATTCAGTGAAGCCTTCCTTGTGCTTCGCGCGCAACTAGGAGGCATTCCCCTCGCACTGACCCCGCTCATCATGGTCGCGATGAATATCGTCTATGCCGGATCGGCCTACCCATTTGGCAGACTCTCTGACCGCATGAGCCACACAAAACTGCTCGTGCTGGGTCTGATCGTCTTGATCGGGGCTGACCTGGTATTAGCCATGGACGGTCATTGGAGTATCGTGCTCTTGGGTGTATGCCTGTGGGGCCTGCACATGGGTATCACACAAGGCTTGCTCTCCACGATGATCGCCGACACAGCTCCGGCTGATCTGCGTGGAACTGCATACGGCTTGTTCAACCTCGCGAGCGGGTTCGCTATGCTCGTCGCTAGCATTCTCGCGGGACTTCTGTGGGATCGACTGGGGGCGTCAGTCACCTTCTATGCCGGAGCTGTTTTCTCTATACTCGCGATAGTCGGACTGGCTCTGCGTCCGGCAGCCCGTTGAACCATCAGCGGTCGCTAACCCTCGCGAAGAAATTGTGCTGCTCCCTACGTTCAGAACCACATCCTCATACCGACTAGAAATCGAATTTGACTTGGATCTTCACCTTGCTGACGCACCAGCCTGGTCGTTTCTCCGAAGCTACGGTTGAATTACAGGCCGATATAGGAAGCGAACCCTTACATTTGACATATCGCATAGAGTTGAGGCACGCTGTCACCCGATGAACGGTTGGATAATTGCCAAGGCTAGGATGCGCTCCTTCATTCTAGGGAACGTCTGATTAATTCACCTGTACGCGACGAAGGCGGTTTCTGAATGGGTCAACAGGGGTATGTCGCTTGCCCGAGAGTGTTGGTTCTTGGGGTTGCCCGGCGTCGGGTCGCCCGGAATCTCTTTCGCGCCCCCAT
>JBGSIO010000051.1:0-21567 GCA_041742455.1 Nitrospira sp.
CTTTGCCTCCGATGGCTCCATCACACAAGAAGCAGCTTGACGGCTGATGCCTCACCATGCATATTGATGCATATGCGCACGACACTTAACATCGACGATCAGCTCCTCAAGCGCGCAGGCCAACTCACCGGCGTTCACGAAAAGACGCAACTCGTACGCTTGGGACTTGAGGCTCTCATTTCTCGCGAAGCCGCCAAGCGGCTCGCTCGACTGGGAGGCAGCGACCCTCAGCTCAAAGAGATCCGCCGCCGCCGGTCAGCGTAGCCATGCCGACGCTGGTCGATACGTCTGTGTGGGTGGATCACCTTCGCACTGATGCGCCTGCCTTACGGCGGTTGCTTGAGGAAGATCTCGTCCTGTGTCACCCACTCGTCATCGGGGAGTTAGCGTGCGGGAACCTGAAGGATCGTTCTGACGTGCTCGGCTCTCTAACTGTGCTCCCAACCACGCCGACCATCGAGTATGAAGAGGTGCTCATGTTTATCGAGACCCACAAGCTCTTCGGGCAGGGGTTAGGGTGGATCGATGTCCATCTCCTTGCGTCGGCCGTGCTCGGGCGAGTGTCGCTGTGGACTCTCGATCAGTCCTTGCGGACTGCCGCGAAGAAACTGCGCTGTAACTTTGAGTGACGTGTGTGATCAAGGCGCGTATTGGGAGCTGGAGCGTGGTAGATCGGTATAACGAGCTGTGGCGCGTGCTAGGCCATGCGCAGCTTTCGGATCTCTTCCAGGGTTGTCTCAATCTCCTTCGGCGAGTTGATGAGACTCGGTGCAAGTCTCACATATTTTGTCGCGTAGGGTGTGACACTGCCGACGATTCCACGTTGCCGTAGCTTTTCCACCACGGCGCGAGGCTCCATACCGGGTACCTCAAAACAGACAATCCCGGCAGAGAGGTCTTGTGACATCGGCGTGTGAAGGGTGACGTGGCGCATGGCCGCCAACCCCTGTTTCAACTGCTGATTCAGTTCATAGATCCGCTGCGTCACTCTGGATTTCCCGATGGCCTGATGGAACCTGAAGGCTTCATCCAGGGCCCAGCGATGTTCGAATGAGTGGAATCCACCAGGTGTCATGTGGACCGATGGAGGAAGGTCCTTTGACGATTTGTTTTCCATCCAGAGCTCATAGGCTTGCCCACTAAAGGTTGGAATAGCGGCCTGGGTCATTGGCCAGGCCTTCGGGTGGCCCCAGACAAGACCGGTCCCTCGTGGGCCGAACATCCATTTGTGGGTCCCCGCAACCAGGAAATCGCAACCGAGCTCGCTCACGCTGAAATCTTCCACCCCCAAGCTATGGAGTCCGTCCACACAGAAGATGATCCGGTCCTGTTCATCCCGCGAGCGATTGATGGATTGGATGGCCAAAGCCATGTCGTGGATCGGCAGCTTCAACCCTGTGCTGGAGTGGACCCAGGTGACCGCCACGATACGTGTGGCGGGCGAGATGCCCTTGCGCAGGGACTCGACGATTTCGTCGCGCGTGACGGTCTTGAGGGCACGATAGAGGGGGATTTGACGTACCGTGGTGCCCGTGCGTTCCGCACGGAGGCGCAAAGAGACTTCTGTCGAATAGTGGTCGTGTGTTGTGGTCAGGATTTCTTGGCCGCTTCGAAGCTGTAATCCTCCATAGAGCAGTCCGAGGCCCATCGTGGTGCTGTCGGTCAAGGCGATGTCGGTGGGGTCGGCATTGAGATAATCAGCTGCTGCCCGAAGGACCTTTGCCTCTTGTTTCTCCTCCTGTTCAAACCAATATCCGATAGGATCAGCATCCAACCCGTCGCGATGTCGTTCGATGGCTTCACGCACCGGCGTGGGATGGGATGCAAGGAAGAACGCCGCGAGATGGATGA
Source organism: Nitrospira sp. (assembly GCA_041742455.1). Lineage (GTDB taxonomy): Bacteria > Nitrospirota > Nitrospiria > Nitrospirales > Nitrospiraceae > Nitrospira_D. The sequence goes on from JBGSIO010000051.1 coordinate 1,852, forward strand.
GACGAGGTGAGAGTGCAAACTGTGTGCGTAGGTCTTCCCAGTTTGTGAACTTGGGCAGCGGAGCTGGTTGAGAGGCCAAGGTGCGAGAACAGCCCTCCGCCAGAACGGTCGCGGTCAGGGCCAAGCCCGTACGCACCAGAAAGCCTCGACGGCCGATGTCGCTCATATGTATCTCCTCATCAGGATCGACCTCTCCACTCGACTGCTTGTCTCACAAAGCAGGCATGAGAGATGAGCCTATAATATGGGCCGTAGGGCCAAGCACCGTACATCAAAGCAGGTCGTGTTAGGACTGATAATCTTCGATTGGCGGACAGCTGCACACGAGATGGCGATCCCCATAGGCCTCGTCGATACGGCTCACGCTCGGCCAGAATTTACTGTGTCTCACCCAGGACGCTGGAAACGCCGCCTGCTCGCGGCTATAGGAGCGGTTCCACTCAGTCGCCGTCACGATGGCGGCGGTATGTGGCGCGTTCTTGAGCAGATTGTTCGTCCGGGGTTGGCGTCCGTCGACGATGTCTTGAATCTCGGCACGGATGAGAATAAGCGCCTCGCAGAACCGATCGAGCTCGCTCTTGGATTCGCTTTCCGTCGGTTCGATCATAAGCGTACCGGCTACAGGGAACGACACGGTCGGCGCATGGAAGCCGTAGTCCATCAATCGCTTGGCGACATCCATCGCTTCAACGCCGGCGCTCTCCTTAAAGTCGCGCAGATCCAGAATGAACTCATGAGCCACCAAACCAGAGTCTCCCCGGTAGAGAATTGCGTAATGTTTTTCCAGTCGCTTAGCCATGTAGTTGGCATTGAGAATGGCCACCTGTGTGGCTTTGGTCAATCCATCACGACCCATCAGGGCGATGTACACCCAGGAGATCGGCAGAATGCCCGGACTCCCGTATGGAGCCGCCGAGACCGGACCGATGGCTTCGGGTCCCCCGATCTTGACCACGGGATGTCCCGGTAGAAAAGGCATGAGATGCCGTGCGACTCCAATCGGTCCTACGCCCGGGCCTCCCCCTCCATGGGGAATACAGAACGTCTTATGGAGGTTGAGATGGCAGACGTCAGCCCCGATGTCGCCCAGACGGCAGAGGCCGACCATAGCGTTCATGTTGGCCCCATCGATATAGACCTGTCCGCCGTGGGTATGGACGATCTGGCAGATACGCCGGACGCTTGATTCAAACACCCCGTGGGTGGAGGGGTAGGTGAGCATGAGGGCCGACAGCCTGCCTCGATATTGAGCAGCCTTGGCTTCCAGATCAGCGACATCGACGTTTCCATGCGGATCGCAGGCGACGACGACGACCGTCATTCCAACCATGGCAGCGCTGGCGGGGTTGGTACCGTGGGCCGATACAGGAATCAAACACACGTCTCGGTGAGACTCGCCCTTCGACCGATGGTATGCCCGTATGACCATGAGGCCCGAATATTCGCCCTGAGACCCCGCATTCGGTTGGAGCGAGAAGGCTGAGAACCCCGCAATCTCGGCCAGCCACGTTTCGAGTTGTCGGAACAAGGTCTGGTAGCCATGCGTTTGCTCAACTGGTGCGTACGGATGTAGGCGCGCGAATTCCGGCCATGTCACCGGCAGCATTTCAGTGGTTGCGTTGAGTTTCATCGTGCATGATCCCAACGGAATCATGGAGTGCACCAGCGACAAATCCTTGGCTTGTAATCTGTGGAGATAGCGAAGCATCTCGTGTTCCGAGCGATACCGATGGAACACCTCGTGCGTCAGATACGGACTTGTTCTCGCCAAGGGGGCCGGGTAGTGAGGATCGATGGTCGCAGCGAGATCGGAGAGACGGAACGGTAATTGATCGTGGCCGACAAATAATTGCAGGAGGCGATGAACTTCTTCTTGGGAACTGACCTCGTCGAGTGACATCCCGATCGAGCCGTCCTCATAGTGCCGGAAATTGATCCCTTGTTCATTGGCCCGCGCAACAATCTGATCCGCTTGGGTTTTGGAGACTGGAATCCGAACGGTATCAAAGAAAACCTTCGGGAGAACGTCGAATCCGAGCCGACGGAGACCTTCAGCCAGAAGCAACGTAAGGCCGCGGATACGCTCGGCAATACGACGAAGCCCATCCGGCCCATGATAGACCGCAAACATGCCGGCCATCACGGCGAGCAGGACCTGAGCCGTACAGATATTGCTCGTCGCTTTCTCTCGTCGAATGTGTTGTTCCCGCGTTTGAAGCGAAAGCCTGATGGCCGGTTTACCCGTCACGTCTCTTGAGACGCCGACAAGTCGACCCGGCACTTGCCGCTTGTACTCTTCCTTGGTCGCCAAAAACGCCGCATGAGGTCCGCCGAAGCCGATCGGCACACCGAACCGTTGTGTCGAGCCGACGGCGATATCGGCTCCGAATTCTCCCGGCGAGCGAAGTAAGGTCAGGGCAAGAAGATCGGTCGCAACCACCACCAGAATGCCGGCCTCGTGAGCTTGCGTCACCAACGCGCTGAAGTCGCCCACATACCCGTCGGTAGCAGGGTATTGCAACAATAGGCCGCAGAGTTTCGGACGCAGGCAATCATCCGGCGACGGGACGCCACTTCGAATCGTGATGCCCAGAGGTTCCGCTCTGGTCTGCAACACCGCCAAGGTCTGTGGGTGGCAGTCGCGAGACACGAAAAACTCATTTCGCTCCTGACCGGCGTGGCGAGTGATCGCATGGCACATCGCCATCGCTTCGGCTGCGGCAGTTGCTTCATCCAACAGCGAGGCATTCGCCAGTGGCAGCCCGGTCAGGTCAGCCACCATGGTCTGAAAGTTTACGAGGGCCTCCAAGCGGCCTTGTGAGATCTCGGCTTGATAGGGGGTATATTGCGTATACCATGCCGGATTTTCTAGTATGTTGCGCTGGATCACGCCAGGAGTGATGCAGTCGTAGTAGCCCATGCCGATCAGTGACCGATAGACCTTATTCTGGGATGCGATCCCTTTCAGTCGTGCTAGGACGGCTTGTTCGCCTTCTCTCTCAGGAATGCCGAGGGGTTGATTGAGGCGTATATCGCGAGGAATCGCTGCATCCGCCAACGTGTCGAGAGAGTGTAGGCCTAACGTCGCCAGCATTTCCTGGAGATCAGCGTTTGAAGGTCCTAGGTGACGAGGGAGAAAGTCGTCGGTTGGTTGTAGCCAATTCTGGATCGTCATGGGGTCGTTTGCCTTCTGTTGGTTTCGAGAGAATTTGTAGGAATCATAGTCCTGTTAACCGCGCAGCGTACCACGGGATCAACGCATTTCCAAGAGACTGTATATCCCGTTTCTTGGACAAGTTGAGGGTGGCAGATTAGGATGGCGGCCGGAGGGGACAGAGGGGTCGTTCAGGACGGGGCTATCCCGACCCTCGCAATTCTTGTCTTACGCCGAGGCCACTTTGGTTGCTTTTGGTGGAATTCAGGCTATTGTTAGGCATACCCTAAATCCTGAGAGCTGATCACATGGTCGCTATGAAGCAGGGCCCCGATCGGAGGACGGCCAATGAACCCTCGCGGGGCTCCTCGACGTGGACGGCCATTGTCATCGCTCTCGTGTTCTGTGCCGCGATCGGCACCGGATACCTGGCTTTCAAGAGACAGGGCTTGCCGACGAGTTTCTTGGCTCCTCAAGTGTTCAGCAGCCAACCCAGTGAGATTCCAACTGACTCCCAGACAAAACCGAGTCCTGCTGATGTGAAGCTGACTCGTGAAGGAATCCATCTGTTGCTCAATACGCTCGACGAGGCCACTCGCCGAAAGGATGTCGATGCCGTCGTGCGCCACATTACCTCCGATGCCACCATTACCATTCACATGAAGCAAGGGTCACAACAACAAGTGGCCCTCTTGACCCGGGAAGAATATCGGAAGACGTTGGCCATGGCTTTCGCCTTCCCTAGCGCTAATGACTTCACTCGCACGACGACGACGGTCTCGTTAGCCGCGGATGAACAAAGCGCGAAAGTGTCCTTTAAGTCGACGGAGACACTTCTGCAAGCCAATCGAGAGTTCAAGATAGAGGGCGAGGAAACACTACTCTTCAACATTCGCAATGGGAAGCCCATGATTACATCGTTGGAACAAACCTTCCCCGGTGATTCCACCTAGTCACACCCTCGAGGACTGGGCATCGTTCCTCCGTCCGCTTCACGTGACTTTCGTACGACTCGCCACTACAACAAGATTCAGGCCGATCCGTTTGGTATAATCACCACGCTTATTCACCTCTGTCGGAGTACGTAAATATGCGGGTCCTGGTCATAGAAGACGAAACCAAGGTCGGATGTTTCATTAAGCGGGCGCTGGAAGAAGAGAGTTATGCCGTCGATCTTTGTGAAGATGGAGCCAAAGGGCTGGAGATGGCCTTGGTGACCAACTATGACCTTCTGGTCGTGGATGTGATGTTGCCAACGATGTCCGGTTTAGATGTGTTGAAGAACCTTCGTCGCGAACGGATCCAAACCCCTGTATTGATCCTCTCTGCGCAATCTCAGATCGATCAGCGGGTCAAGGGGCTGGATGCTGGTGCCGACGATTATCTCACCAAGCCGTTCGCGATCGACGAGCTTTTGGCTCGCGTGCGGGCATTGTTACGGCGTGGCGCGACGGAGAGTCCAGGAATCTTACAGATCGATGATTTGGTCCTTAACCCAGCCACGCGGGATGTGACACGAGGAGGGCAACGCATCGAACTCACGCTCAAAGAGTATGCTTTGCTGGAATATCTGATGCGTCATACCGGACGAGTGTTGACCAGGCCCATGATTTCCGAGCACGTATGGAACCAAGACTTCGATACGTTTACCAACGTCATCGATGTCTATGTGAACTATCTCCGCAACAAGATCGATCGAGGGCGGACCAAGAAATTGATCCATACCATTCGCGGAAGCGGTTATATGCTGAAGGCTGACTAGCACGATACCACGGGGATTCTCGAGCTGACTCGATGGCACCGAACGTAACCATGTCCACAGCACGATGTGCGCGACAATCCGGTGTCGTTTTCAGCGAGTAGGAGCTGATCTATGCCGCTACGTGTCCGGCTGACTCTCTGGTACGGGAGCGCCCTCGCCCTGGTCTTGATCATTTTCTCCGTCGTCCTATACGCCATGACGGCGCGAAATCTCCGCGACGCCGTCGATGAATCCCTTGAAGACACGGCCACCATTGCTGTGCGTTCACTTGAAGAGCGGGGGTTCCTTCCTCTCCTCAATGAAAAGGAATTGCTCTCTCAATTTCCCGAGCTCGCGCGAATCGACAAGTTCTTCCAGATTTTCAGCCCCTCCGGCACGATTACCATCAGCTCTCCGAACATCAAGCACCACGATGTTCCACTCAGCCGCACGGCGCTTGAGGTCGCCTTTTCAGGGCAGAGCATTTTTGAGTCGGCGAAGTATCCCAATGAGCCGCCGCTACGAGTCATATCGGTGCCGATCATGTATCGAGACAATTTGTTGTACATCGTGCAGGTCGGGACTTCGATGGAATCAGTCGGGGAGACTTTGCATCGGTTCTTGATCCTACTGGTCGTTGCCATCCCAATCGCCTTGGCCGTCTCTCTGGCTGGAGGGTGGTTTTTGGCAGGGCGAGCCTTGCGGCCCGTCGATGAGATCACCCTCGCAGCACAGCGCATTGCTGCAGGAGATCTCAGCCAGCGCCTTAGTATGCCGACAGCTCAGGACGAGATCGGTCGACTTGCAGCGACATTCAACAACATGATCGGCCGACTGGATGCTTCGTTTCGCCAGATCCGTCAATTCACCAGCGATGCGTCACATGAGTTGAGGACGCCCCTGACCGTGATGAAAGGTGAGACCGATTTGATTCTGCGTCGATCTCGCCCGCTCGAAGATTACAAGACGGTGCTGGAGAGCAATCTGGAAGAGATCGATCGGATGACCCGCATCGTCGATGAATTGCTGTTCCTTTCTCGTGCCGACATGGGTGAAGTCAAAATGGAGGCCTTACCGGTTGCCCTGCAGGCGCTGGTCGAAGACGTTCATCGTCAGGCGAAGTTGCTGGGGCATGACCGAGATATCGAAGTGGTGCTTGGAACAGTCATGCCGGTCGTCGTCCATGGGGACGACTTGCGCCTCCGTGAACTGTTGCTCAATCTTGTCGAGAACGCGATGAAGTATTCACACGCGGGTGGCAAAGTGGAAATCGCCTTGTTGAAAGACGGACGGGAAGCGCGGCTCTCCATCACCGACCATGGCATCGGCATTGCCCCGGCCGACCATCAGAAGATTTTCCAGCGGTTCTTCCGGACCGACGTGGCTCGAACCCACACGAAGAAGGGAACGGGACTCGGTCTTGCCATCTGTGCTTGGATCGCAGATCTGCACAAAGGCCGGGTGGAGGTTCAAAGTGATTTGGGTCAGGGCTCCACCTTCACAGTGGTGCTCCCACTCGCTCACTCCTCCACTTAACCAAGGGTCATATTGGATACATCCGCCCTTGACGCGGGTGGTTCGATTTCCTCCCTCAACTTTGATGCTGATCACTCCCTATGCTCCCTCGGAGTTGGAATCCGGTCTCCTTGTGGGGGGATGTCATTCACGCGCAGGAAACAATCTGCTTCCTCTGTGTTGTGGCCGCCTATGGCGAAGCACAAGTTCAGTCGAACACCACGGTCTTCTTCCCGTACACCAAGACACGTTGCTCGATGTGCCGCCGAACCGCCCTTGCCAGCACGATCTCCTCAAGATCCCGTCCTTTCCGCACGAGATCCTCCACGGTGTCTCGGTGTCCCACACGAATCACATCTTGCTCGATGATAGGCCCCTCGTCCAGATCTTGGGTTGCGTAGTGCGCCGTCGCGCCGATGATCTTCACGCCCCGTTCATATGCCTGGCGATATGGATTGGCACCGATAAAGGCCGGGAGGAAAGAGTGGTGAATGTTGATGACCGGGCAGCCCACCTGGGCTAGAAAGTCAGCAGAGAGAATCTGCATGTAGCGAGCCATCACGACGAGTTCCACGCGATGCTCTTTCAACAGTGCCAAGACCTGTTGCTCTTGCTGTGGTTTAGTCTCCTTGGTCACCGGATAGACGGTGAATGGAATCTTGAAAAGCTCGGCCCAACTCGCGCAGCTGTCGTGATTCGAAATGATGACGGGAATATCGATGTGCAGCTCGTCTCGGCGATGGCGCTGTAGTAGATCGGCCAGACAATGGTCTTGCTTGGACACCAACATTCCCACACGGGTTCGTCGGCTACAAGGATGCACTTCATAGCGCATGTCGTACACCTTGGCGATGGGCTTAAAGGCGGGCAGGATGTCTTCGGGAGGGATCTGGAATCCTTCGGTGGCAAATTCCATCCGCATGAGAAAAGCGTTTGTTTCCTCGTCCGTGTGGTGGTCGGAGTCAAGAATGTTGCCTCCGAAGTCGTGGATGAACCCAGACACTCGTGCGACGATGCCCGGGCGGTCTTTACAATGGATCAGGAGAACAATCGAATCTTTCTTTCGTGCCGTCATCGGTTCTGCCTCCTGTGTTGACGGTCGCTATCAGTGTATCAGGAGGGGCGAGAATCCACACTCAGGAGACAGAATTCGTGACGATGCGTCCGACGAGGTCGAAACCCGCCGCATCGGTAATCCTGATCTTGCAGAAGGATCCGGCCGTGGGATGGGGAACAGTTTGGTCCGACGCAGACGGCGTCGCGATGTCAGTCGACTCTTCATCGATGTAGACGACACCATCGATCTCTGGAGCGAGCCCCTCGTGGCGCCCTTCTAGAACACTCTCGGTTTCTTCGGATCGGCCGTCGACGAGCACGTCGAGGACAGAGCCGATTTTGGCTCTTCCCTTGGCGGCTGCAATCGACTCCTGCATTGAGAGGATGACGTTCCGACGCTCATCCATGACGTCTCGCTCGACCTTGTCACCTAAGTCGACTGCGGAGGTCCCTTCTTCATCGGAGTAGAGAAACACCGCGACCCGATCGAATTGCGCCTGTTCCACATACTTATACAGCTCGCCGAAGGCTGCATCGGTTTCTCCCGGAAATCCGACGATGAACGCTGTCCGGAAGGTTACTTGGGGGATGCGTGCATGGATCCGCTCGACCAGTGACTCAATTGCCTTGCGATCACCAAGCCGATGCATGCGCTTGAGCATGCGATCATTAATGTGCTGAAGAGGCATATCAATGTACTTGGTAATCTTTTCTTCTCCGGCATATAGATCGAGTAAATCATCCGTGACTTGCTGAGGATAGAGGTAGAATGGGCGGATCCACTGTAGGCCCTCTACTTTCACGAGCTCACGGAGTAGATGAACCAGGCCTTGGCGAAGACCCAGATCGACTCCGTAGTTGATCGTGTCCTGGGAGATAAGGTTGATCTCCTTCACCCCTTCGCGTGCCAGCTGTTGCGCTTCCGCGACGATGGAGTGCACCGGTCGGCTGCGCTGCTTGCCTCGCATCAGTGGAATCGCACAGAAGGCACAGTTGCGATTGCAACCTTCTGCGATCTTCACATACGCGCTGTGTTGCGTTCCCAGTCTCACGCGAGGCGCCAATTCGTCATAAAGATAGGGCGGTTGGCTCAGCCAAAGGCGACGATGCCGTTTTTTGGGGGTGAGGAGGTCGCGGCAGATCTCCGCGATTTTGCCGAACTCTCCGGTGCCGACCACTGCGTCTAGCTCCGGTAATTCCTTCAGCAAATCCCCTTGATATCGTTGAGCTAGACAGCCGGCGGCAATCAGAACGCGACAAGCCCCTGCTTTCTTCAGATGACCGTGCTCGAGAATGGTGTTGATCGATTCTTGCTTCGCTTCTTCAATGAAGCCGCAAGTATTGACGATGACCACTTCGGCTTTTTGGGGATCACTGGTGAGCTGAAAGCCCTCGGTGACGAGCGCACCCAGCATAATTTCCGAGTCCACTTGATTCTTTGAACAGCCAAGATTCACAAAGCCGATGGTAGTTTTCTGGGGAATGGCTCCGATCAGGGATCCGTGCCTATCCCTTTGGACTGCCGGTTTTGTACTCCGGGGAATGATCAATGGCTGAGACATGGAGGCAGTCTACGGGAGGGCTGAAAAGACTGTCAATTAGACCCTTGCGGGAGATCGATCAATTCCCCTAGAGTGCACCTCATGATTCGAACCTTTCAAGACATCAAGCCGACGGTCCCGAAGTCCTGCTTTATCGAAGAAACCGCTGTCGTGATCGGCGATGTCGTCATGGGAGAGGAGTGTAACGTTTGGTTCAACGCCGTGGTCCGGGGCGATGTGAACTACATCCGGATCGGAAATCGGACCAACGTGCAGGATCTCTGCATGCTGCATGTCACTCATGATACTCACCCGCTCATCATCGGGAATGATGTCACAATCGGCCATCACGTTGTACTACACGGGTGCACGATTCATGATCGTGTGTTGGTGGGGATGGGCGCCATCATTATGGATGGTGCAGTCATCGGGGAAGATTCAGTGGTCGGAGCCGGGGCTTTGGTCGTTGAAGGCACGATCGTTCCGCCGAAAAGTTTGATCCTCGGCTCACCGGCAAAGGTCAAGCGGTCGGTGACAGCGAAGGAGTTGGCCTGGGTCAAGGAATCGGCAGAGAATTATGTGCGGTATGCCAGTCAGTACATGTCGGATTCAGGAAAGAACGCCGGTTTCAAAGTATGAAACCGTTGGAAGGTCGATGTTTTAAGGCTTTGGGGCCTGCCGTATGAGCCTTTTCGCTCCGATCCGAATAAAACAGATCGGGTCGCCGACCAGCGCCGTGGGATACTGGTTCCGCTCCACGTGGTAGGGAATCCTGTGCCGGTGGCACCAGTCTGCGATCCACACTACTTCTTCCGTTGACGTGGTTACCAAACCAGGCACACTCAATTTAGCCAGGCAACGATTCACAATCGCTTGGCTGATCCGCCGTTCTTTCTGAAATCGCACTGGATTGAACGTGACCGGATCAGCTCGACCGTATGATAACGGCGCGAGATGAGGGAATCGTTCTGGATCGTTCAACACGCTGACCATCCAGATATGATCGAACCTTCCTTGTGCCAAAGAGGCATCGCAGGCATGAAAGCGGAACGGTAAGCCACGACAAGCACGATTGAGCACGGTCACTTCGAGACGTCGGAGATTATAGGGTTCAACGTGGCGTTGAGGGTCGATCGCTTCGGCCAGCAAGGCTGGCAGCTCTGTCACGCCGGCTCCGACATACAAACTCCGCCCGCACGGTGGTAACTTCTTGATGAGAACCTCGGCTACGTTGGTTCCCAGTCTCCGGCAGGGTTCTCGCTTTTTCCGCCAGAACTCCTCACCACCTTCGTAACAGTAGACGGACTCCAAGGCCTTGTAGTCGAGGTGAGCAAATACCTTGGCGATGACGTGCCGGGTTGAAGCTGAAAGGCCTTGTCTCATGCGCCCTAGCTAGGTTTCCCCTTCGACTGGAAGCCGATTCGTTTTGTGGGGGAGCCAGGAGGTGGTTGCAGCAGCGGAAGCAATTTCTCATACAGGTCGAGCAAGGACGAGTCATGCTCAAGTAACGCGCGATCGATTTGCGCCAGTCGTTTCAGTATTGCCGCGTTGGCTGCGATATGTTCACGCATCTGGATGAATGCTCGCACGACAAAGACGCTCATCGAGACGGCTTGTGACTGTTCAGAATGGTGGCTGCCATGATGGCCCCGTGCTCGGTGAAGGCAAGAGGCAAGGTGCGGGAAAACTTGAGCCGGGCCAGGTGGTCACAATTTGTGACCACCTCCAACCGCTCTTTTGCAGTGAGTCGAAAGACGAAATCACGGGGAAAACGATCCTCGTTCCGCTTGACCGCTTGGTTCAAGGCTTTTGTCGGCACGTTATACAACACGGCAAGATCGGCATCCATGATCACCTTGTGGTTGCGAATCGTGAAAATCATGGATTCGAGAGGCTTGAGTTGTTTCATGACAAGGCCGTACCGATATAGCGAACGACTCGGTGTTTCCGTTCCGCCATCAGCCAATCGTTTCGATCAAGGAGGTTGTTTGGAATCGCCCGTTGAGTCATAGGAGTCTAACCAAAACGGTCGATGAAAGCTATGCAGTCGGCTGACCGGCCAATGCCATGACCGTTGCTGTGACCCCATCGGCGACCGAAGCGATGAAGTCAAGATTCAGTGTCTCAAGGGTGTCGGTCGACCGATGGTAATGGGGATTTCGGAAGTTCGCCGTATCCGTGAGCATGACGGCTGGAAACCCGTGCTCCCAGAACGGGGTGTGGTCACTCCGTCTGGTGTCTGGGAGCTGCTCTCCATTACCTGGCACGATCAATGGAATGATAGGGAGATGCAACGTCATCGCGCGGGTGACGGAGCCGGTCAAGACCTGTGATCGTTCGTTGCCGATGACGGCAAGAAAATCTCCGGTTGTGGGAACCGCGATGGGTACACCGGGAGGGATCTTCTGCGACCCCTCTTGATGGCTTGCATAGCCGACACATTCCAATATGATGGCTCCATGGATGGCCTCACCGGTCTCGCTGAGGAACGAGGCATAAGCCGCGCTACCAAGCAAGTTCAATTCCTCGAGGTTGAAGGCGATGAAACGAATCGGCCTGGCCAGTCTCATGTGCTGGACTTGGCGAGCGACATGGAGGATCACGGCAAGCGCGCTCGCATTATCATCGGCGCCCGGAGAACCTGCTACGGTATCAAAGTGCGCGCCGAGAATCAGTGGTGGCAGTGGGCCGTGCGCGGAGGCTGGAGGTGCTGTCCCAATGACGTTGTGATAGGAACTACCCAACGCTTCAAATTGATGCGTCGTAACGGCCAAACCTGCTTCAGAGAGCTGCCGGTGCAGATAGGCTTCTGTCTGCTGAAGGCGGATCGGGGAGGAAACGGGGTGACGTTCTCCGACCAGGTGGTTCAAGTCCTCTTTGAGGCGATGATGATCAGCAGGCACGTGGGGCTAATTCCGTCAGGAGGATTTAGGTGACGATCTCGGTGCCGATTCCTTTACGCGTGAAGATCTCGAGCAGAACGGCATGAGGAATGCGGCCATCGATGATGTGGGCCTTTTGGACGCCCTCGGCCAACGCGTCGAGGCAGGCATGAACTTTTGGGATCATGCCCTCGGTGATCGTCCCCTTTTTCATCATGCGCTGCACATCTTTGCGAGACACGGTCGACAGGTGGCGCCCATTGGCATCGCGAATTCCTTTGATATCGGTCATCATCAACAGTTTCTCGGCCCGCAAGGCTCCCGCTATCGACCCGGCCACGAGATCGGCGTTGATATTATACGTATTGCCCTCGCGGTCCGTTCCGATGGGAGCGATGATAGGGATGTAATGATCCTCTTGGAGATTCCGGAGCAAACCCGGATCGACCTTTTCGATGTCACCGACCAATCCGAAGTCACCCTCTCCATCCTCTCCTTCCAAATCACGATCGATGCTCTCCGCCCAGGCCTTGGCCGTCAATGGTTTGCTCAGAATCAATCCACCGTCTTTGCCGCTCAATCCGACGGCGCTGCCGCCATGTCGAGTGATGAGGTCCGTGAGTTCCATGTTGATCTTCCCCGCCAGGACCATTTCGACGATTTCCATCGTGGCGGCGTCGGTGACGCGAACGCCGTGCCGGAACTTGGCTTGGATGCCGAGGCGGTCAAGCATCTTATCGATTTGGGGTCCACCGCCATGAATGATGACCGGGTTGATTCCCACATACTTGAGCAGCACCACATCTTGCGCGAACCGTTCCTTGAGGGATGCGTCGGCCATCGCATGGCCACCGTATTTGATGACCACGGTTTTCCCTCGAAACGTTCGAATGTACGGAAGGGCCTCAATGAGGACGCCAGCCTTCTTGATTAATCTGTTCATACGCAACTCCCGAGAATCGGCTGCTCGCGTCCGGGGCTAACGGATGCTTCATGAATGACGTTCAAATGCCCTCAGAGGATATATCGACTTAAGTCTTGATCCTTGACGATGTCTTTCAACCGTTCGTGCACGTAGGTCGCGGTAATACTGATCCGCTTGTCAGGCCATCCGGGTCCCTCAAACGAAATGTCTTCGAGCAAGCGCTCCATGATGGTAAAAAGCCGGCGTGCGCCGATGTTCTCGGTTTGCTCGTTCACCTGCACCGCAATCTCCGCGATTTCCTCAAGACCATCCGGCGTGAACTCGATCGTGAGGCCCTCTGTGGCCAGCAACGCCTGATACTGCCGGACCAAGGCCCCTTTCGGTTCCGTCAGAATTCGGACAAAATCGTCTTTGGACAGGGGGCTGAGTTCGACACGGATGGGAAATCGCCCTTGGAGTTCCGGGATCAAATCGGACGGCTTCGCGACATGAAAGGCGCCGGCGGCGATGAAGAGGATGTGATCTGTGACAACCGGACCGTGTTTAGTCGTCACCGTACAACCTTCCACGATGGGGAGGAGGTCTCGCTGGACGCCTTCTCTCGACACATCGGGTCCCATCGTGCGTTCGCGACCGGCGATCTTATCGATCTCGTCGAGGAAGACAATTCCTGTCTGCTCCACTTTGGTGATCGCTTCACGAATGGCATCATCCATATCGATCAGTTTCTGAGCTTCTTCCTGTGTCAGGTGTTTGAGGGCCTCGGGCACCTTCATCACCCTCTTTTTTTTCTTGCCTTGGAACATGCCACCCAACATGTCGCGCAGGTTGCTTTCGAGATCATCAAGCCCACCGACGTTGGAGATCACGCCGACCGGCAGGCCTCGTTCCTTGACGTCCATCTCGATCGTTCGTTCATCCAGCTTGCCTTCCCGCAACTGCAGGCGGAGTTTCGATCTGGTGCTTTCATGCGAATCTTGCGGTGCGTGGCCGACTGTCTCCCCCGCGCCTTCGACGAACCCGGGCCGAGGGGGAGGTGGCGGCAAGAGCAGGTCGAGTAATCGCTCCTCTGCCTGTTGTTCAGCCTTTTGTTGAACGGTCTCCAGGCGAGTGGCCTTAACCATATTGATGGACAGCTCCGTTAGGTCCCGTATGAGCGACTCCACATCGCGTCCGACATATCCGACCTCGGTAAACTTCGACGCTTCGATCTTGATGAACGGCGCTTGCGCGAGCTTGGCAAGGCGCCTGGCGATTTCCGTCTTCCCGACTCCGGTCGGTCCTATCATGATAATGTTTTTTGGCATGACCTCATCGCGGAGATCGGGGGATAGCTGTTGGCGGCGCCATCGGTTGCGAAGGGCGATGGCGACCATGCGCTTTGCATCTTTTTGTCCGATGACGTAACGGTTCAGTTCCTCGACGATCTGAGGTGGTGTGAGGCTGTTGACATTCAGCGGGTCGGCATCGCTCGTGAGCTGTTTCATCATCGTGCCTTATCTTCGAGTTCTTCAACAATAATCTGTTGATTGGTGTAAATGTCAATAGAACCGGCAATATGCATGGCTTCCCTCACGATCGCCGAGGCATCGAGTTGGGAATGTCGTAACAGGCCCCTGGCTGCAGCGAGGGCATAGGGTCCACCCGAGCCTATAGCCAGAATCCCGTCCTCCGGTTCTACGACATCGCCTGTCCCAGAAATGATGAACGAGTGTTCCGATCCGGCGACGGCAAGGAGGGCCTCCAAACGTCGAAGCACCCGGTCCGTCCGCCAATCTTTCGCCAGCTCGACCGCTGCCCTAGTAAGATTGCCTCGATGCTCCTCCAACTTACTCTCGAACTTCTCGAACAGCGTAAACGCGTCGGCGGTGGCTCCCGCAAATCCCGCCAGTATCTGGTCATGATGCAGGCGGCGAAGTTTCTTGGCGTTGTGTTTCATCACCGTGGTTCCAACGGTGACCTGGCCGTCGCAGCCCATGGCAACTCGTCCATCGCGTCTGACACACAGAATGGTGGTTGATCGAATGATCATGACGATTTCCGATCCTTTCCTGAAAGAGTGCCGTTTGCTCGCGCGCGAGGATGGGCTCGATCGTAGACCGCCAGGAGCTGATCCGTCGCCACATGCGTATATTTTTGCGTGGTGCTCAGCGACGTATGGCCGAGCATTTCCTGTATTGACCGGAGGTCTGCGCCTTCGTCGAGTAAGTGCGTGGCGCACGAATGCCGCAAGGCATGCGGACTCACCGCTCCACCTATGAGACGACTGGAGTATCGCGAGACCATTCGAGCGACGCTTCGTGTCGTGAGTCGACCCCCACGATGATTCAAAAACAATGGAGCTGACAGCTGGGCGCCGAGGCTTGGCGCACGTAGCGATTTCCAGTACTCCTGAATCGCCTGGAGTGCCACGTCTCCAATCGGAACGACCCGTTCCTTGCGGCCCTTTCCTCGCAAGCACACGAGTCCGTCCATCTCGTTGAGGTCGCCGAGATTGATCCCCACGGCCTCACTCACTCGGGCACCGGTCGAGTACAAGGTTTCCAGCAGGGCACGATCGCGTAAGGAGAGGGGTGATGGCCCAGTCGGAAACTCCATGAGCGCCGCTGCATCGTCTTTTGTCAGCACTCGAGGAAGCGGCTTTGGTAACTTCGGACTTCTCAGGTCCTCCGCTGGGTTCATGTGCAGGACTCCTTCACGTACAAGAAACCGAAAAAAGCTCCGCAGGCACGCCAGCTTTCTTGCCAACGATGACGCCTTGTCGCCTTGTTGATCCAGGCTGTGCAGATAAGCGCGGATATGGTCACTGGTGATCGCATCGACTCGAGGGTGAGCGGGTTCCGTGCGGCGGAGAAATCCCCTCAGCTGCTGAAGATCGGATCGGTAGTTACGAATGGTTTCGTGTGAGGCATTGCGTTCCACTTGGAGGTACATTACGAAAGTTTTGATCGCTTCGTCCATACGTCGAAATCCTCAAGAGCTCGTTGGCTTAATGAACGCCGCTTCTTGTCCTTGTCCCTCGGAGGAGTTGCCAAGGGAGGGAACAGGCCAAAATTGGTGTTCATCGGTTGGAAGTGACGTGGATCCGAGGCAGTCACATGAGCAATCAAGCAACCGTGTGCCGTCGTAGGAGGTGGTGTGATCAATGGTTCGCCGGCCAGGGCCCGAGCCGCATTGATACCGGCCATGCCTCCCATGGCAGCTGATTCGGTATACCCTTCCACGCCGACTAGTTGTCCGGCGAAGAACAACGTACCTCGAGCTTTAAATTGCAGGGTATTCAAAAGTAGTTGAGGGGAATTGATGAAGGTATTGCGGTGCAAGCTCCCATATCGCAGAAACTCTGCCTGTTCGAGGCCGGGGATCATGCGAAAGACGCGTTTCTGTTCCGGATACGTGAGTTTGGTTTGAAAGCCCACCAGGTTGTAGCAGGTCCGATGGATATTTTCCGTTCGCAATTGCACGACTGCCGCTGGCTCCGCCCCGGTCCTAGGATCTTTGAGGCCCACTGGTTTCATGGGCCCGAACTGCATCGTCTGGCGGCCACGCTCAGCGAGCACCTCAATGGGCACACATGCCTCGAAATAGGGCGTCTTCTCAAATTCTTTCGGCTGTACCTTTTCTGCGGCCATCATGGCGTTGTAAAAGGCATTGTACTGCTCTGCCGTCATGGGGCAATTTAAATAATCATCCCCACCTTTGTCGTAGCGTGAGGCGCGAAAGACGATGTCCATGTTGATCGAGTCCGCATCCACGATCGGCGAGATTGCGTCGAAGAAATACAGGTGCTGGGATTGCGTCACGGCGCGAATAGTCTGTGAGAGCTTATCCGACGTCAATGGCCCAGTGGCGATGATGCAGAGGCAATCCGTCGGGATGTCCCCAATCTCTTCGTGGAGAATCCTGATGTTCAGATGGCCTTCCAGCGCGCGGGTAATGTGCTGGGAGAACTGATCACGATCGACAGCCAGTGCTGACCCGGCCGGCACTCTCGCCTGCTCAGCAGCAGAAATGATCAGCGAGTTCAGCCGCCGCATCTCTTCCTTCAAAATGCCAGGCGCATTCAGGGGATCGAGCGATCCGAGCGAGTTTGAGCAGACGAGTTCGGCCAAGTTTCCAGTCTTGTGCGCCTTCGTCATCTCCTTCGGGCGCATCTCATAGAGCGTGACCTTGGCGCCACGAGTGGCCGCCTGCCACGCGGCTTCAGAACCAGCCAGACCCCCGCCGATGATGACTATGTCATCTCTCATGATCAGCATTCCTTACCGTGAAAGGCAGTCATTCTAGAAACCGGCTTTTGGTGAAGTCAAGGAGAACGGCCACATTGAACCGGGCTGAAATCCCGTGCTAGACTCCCGCCAGTCGGGCGATTAGCTCAGTGGTAGAGCGCTTCCTTCACACGGAAGAGGCCACAGGTTCGATACCTGTATCGCCCACCATCTGCTTTCACCGCGCTTCCCCTCTAAGTCTTTACAAACGCTGACGTTGTTCAGGCAGTCTGGAGCTCCAAATTCTGGACAGAAATGGAGACGTCGGCTACACTTCTAATTGTCTTTACGACATGTCCGATCTTGAGAATTCCATGATGAGGCTCGAACCAAGCGAGGTTACATTATGAAAGCCACGTTGACGGTTATCGGGATGATGATTTTGGCTCTGGTCGCAACCGGCTGTAGTACGACGCATCAACCAGGTGCGGGTGCAGAGGACAAGGGATACATGCCTCCCACGAGTATTTATAATATTCTGGACAGCACCGCCTTGGTCTATTCATCCCCAGCCGCCGGATCGGCCATCAGTGATCATCCGCTTCGCTGGGTTGGGTTCATTCTGCACCCGATTGGCCATGCGTTTGATTACGGGATTAATCGTCCGATGTATACGCTTGGTGGCAACTCTCCCTATCTTCACGGATACACCGCTGAAGATAGTATGTTGGACGCACAACGCCAGTAGTTAGGACAGGCTGCTGTAAGACAAGGCCCGCTCTTTTGTAAAGAGCGGGCCTTTCATTTTCCTCTTCGCGAAGTCCCCCTCAAATCGTGTATGGTTCCTCTCAGAGGCTTCGTGCATGAACATCTCGAGGACCCTGACATCATCCGGCTTGGTGCTTGCACTAAGCTTGGCGGTAGGCTGTGGTACAGATGCCCCGGTCAGGCCCCCCCTCCCTCCCTCAGAAACCGATCTCGTGTTGCTGGCTTCGACGGCACTCTGTGAGAGCAAGGCGAGCTTCCTGAATAAGCATCCTTCCTCGACGCATACAGCAAGCGATTGGGGAAGTGGCCAGGAGCTGACGATTCCGACCGAGCGTAGTGCGTCGCACGGCGAGGAATCTTATTTCTTTGATGAAGACGGAGTATTGGTCGGGGCGCTTTTCACGTTTCCCAAAGGGCTGGATCTTCGCCCGTATTCGGTGCTCCGGCACACGCTCTCTCAGCTGAAACCGTCCCTCGAGTTCTATTTGAATGTGGCTCATTTGGAAACAGGAACGAACATGGAGAGTAGTGCGCTGCTGGAAACTGGCGATGAAAAAAGCACGACTCAGTATCTGGTTACCAATCTTCGGGAACGTCCAATCCTGCTCCAGGCCTCCTTTACCATCGACCCGTACGTACGGCTTTTTTCCCCGTACCGGCGTGAGTTTCTCGATCGACTTCGCAATCCGTCGGGAGGCACAGGTGGCCAGAATATTGAAAGTCAGGGGATCGAAGACAAGGAACCGTACTCATCATTGCAGCAATTTGCGCGTGGCCAGGCCGCTCAACTCGCGTACTGCGGTGAGAAGAACTATGACATTGCCGCGGATGCGTATCAAAAATCTATTGCCAGCGGATTTACGAATACAGTGTGGCTTGCGGAGGCCCATCATAAACTTGGCGTTGCGTGGCAGGCGAAGGGACAACCTGAGAAAGCGAAAGCCGAGTTACTGCGGTCACTTGCACTCAGACCCAATATTCCCGAAGTACTAAACAACCTCGGTACGATCGAGATCCAACTTGGAGATAAAGCCGAAGGCTTAAGCCTGTTTGAGAAGGCCATCGTCCTACGACCTAACTATGCGCTTGCCCGTTATAACCTTGCTGAATCGACTGAAGCGACGAATCCTACACGTGCACTCTCGGAATACGAAACCTACTTGGCTATCGTAGACGGCATCCCTGAAGAAGCTGCCCGGATTGCGCACGTGAAGGAACGCATCAAGGCGTTAAAAAAATAGGCCCGAGTCCCTCCGAAATATGCCGTAGTCTCCATTCCGCCGAAAACGAATAATTTCTGGACGTTTCGCATCCGTCCGATCGAGTGACGCTAGTCTTGCTTGTCACTGAGGAGGATCGTCATGCGTCAAGCAGTACTGCGGAGTCTTGCCGTCTTGTGCATGTTGATTTCGACAACACCGGCCGCCGCTGAGCGGAGCTGGGAATTGTCCATCGGTGGATATGGCGGATGGGCGTTTCATGGCGATACAACATTTCAAGCCGATCAATTAATAAACGTGTCCACGGGGCTCGTAGAACCGGTTGATGGTAAAGGAACTAATCTTCGTTTTGAACGACGCTGGAACATTCGGCGCTAAACTCTCCGCTTGGCATTTGCCGAGAAAATACGCTGGCAGCCGCAAATTGGATTCGAAATCGATTGGACCAGGTTTACTGCAGACGTGCCGGATGGCCAGGTCATCCCGGGGTTTGGGACCTTTCTAAACAGTGGTATGCCGCTTGGACTCATAGGGCCAATCTCTCGTCGTGAATTTGTGGTAGACAATCAATAGTGTCCGGTTAAAACAAGCCCCATGAACTGGAGAGCCGGATCTGGAGCGGGATTTGAAGCGATGAAGGGTGGTGTCGATTTGAACGGTGTTGGCCGCTTCAGGCAGTCTTTCAGATTTTATCCCGGAGACCGCC
>JBGSIO010000052.1:0-31090 GCA_041742455.1 Nitrospira sp.
GAAGTACCTGGTGCCCAGCCGCGAGTTGCTGGCCGTGCTTCAGCTCTGGCGAGCCAGCCAACAGATCGTGTTCCGCTATGACGTCATTCCGGGGCCGAAAGTGTTTGAAACCCAGATTCACGGCAAGCGGTTCGAGATGTATAACGATACCGTGTTGGGGTTCAATAAATCAGGGAAGGAAGTGGCCCGGGTTCAAGTGGAAGAGCCGATCTATATCAGACCGGCCGAACGGGTCACCTGGCTATAAGTCACGACTCCTTCAGAAGACGTGGGGGCAGGATGCTGCGAGGCTACTGCCCCCACCCTTTCCATAATAGATTGGAAGAACCCCCCGTAATCCTACCGCATACTGATCATCTTCATAACTGTCAGCGAGATAATGTTCATATGACGGTCGCCGCGAGCGTGTGGTAATTTTATTTGCCCAAACCTTCAATGCCACTGCTGACCGAAGTATAGACCTACACATCCCTACCAGGCCATCGTTTAACAACCGCGAGCATGGTCTGCAGATCAGTTTGAACGGCCATTGCTCCCGCTGACCAGTTGAAGCGGCACACCATCTTGCTAATACTGCGCTGGGAAATCGGTGATCAACGAACTTGCTCTCCATATCTCATGATATATCTGCGGCGGACTTGCCGCAGCATAGACTTCTTCTATAGGAATCCCGAGGTCAGATGAAAGAAGAGATCGGCGGCCCTGGACATTCGGAGACGGTAAACTGGTAAAATGAAATCGGATGACTCAAGAACTTAATCAAACGATCGAATCGGCCCATGATGTGAAAACGACTCAAGGAAGGAGTCACAAGAAGATAGAAAATAGCGCAACTCATGATTTACCGAGGGGCCGCGCATGAGCGACGACGATCGCGCCTCTCGACCACAGACCGACATCGATCCCCAGGAGACACAGGAATGGTTGGATTCCCTTGAGTACGTGTTTAAGCAGCACGGCGTCGAACGAGCAACGTATTTGTTTGAACGGCTTCGGGATCGACTGGGCGAACGTGGCGCCCAGGTTTCCCAATCGGTCAACACTCCGTACGTCAACACGATTCCCGCCTCTCAACAACCGCCCTACCCTGGCAACCTCGAGTTAGAACGCCGAATCCGCAGCCTGGTCCGCTGGAACGCCCTCGCGATGGTCGTGAAAGCCAATCAGCAGCGTCCCGGTATCGGCGGACATATTTCGACCTTCGCGTCGGCAGCCACGCTCTATGAAGTGGCTCTACATCATTTTCTGCGCGGCAAAGAGGGACCTCAGGGCGGCGACCACGTCTACTTTCAAGGTCACGCCGCACCGGGGATTTATGCCCGTGGCTTTGTCGAAGGACGCTTTCCGGAAGAAACACTCCACCGGTTCCGCGCCGAACTGGATTCCGATGGGCGAGGCTTATCGTCGTATCCGCACCCCTGGCTACTCCCCGATTACTGGGAATTCCCCACGGTCTCGATGGGCCTGGGACCGATCCTGTCGATTTACCAGGCGCGCTTCAATCGTTACTTACAGGATCGCAGCCTCAAGGATACGAGCCAACAACGCGTGTGGGCGTTCGTTGGCGACGGCGAAACTGATGAACCGGAAAGCCTCGGCGCGCTCTCGCTCGCTTCTCGCGAACGGCTCGACAATCTCATCTGGGTCGTCAATTGTAATCTTCAACGTCTCGACGGTCCTGTACGCGGCAACGGCAAAATTATCCAGGAGTTGGAATCGGTCTTCCTTGGCGCCGGCTGGAAAGTCATCAAGGTGATCTGGGGCAGTGATTGGGATCCGCTGTTGGCGAAGGACAACGAAGGCCTGCTGGTCAAGCGTATGGGCGAGGCGGTGGACGGCTGGTATCAAAAGTATGTGGTGGAAGGCGGCGCCTTCGCGCGGGAACATTTCTTCGGAGCCGATCCGCGACTCCTCAAGCTGGTTGAGAGCTATTCGGACGAGCAGATTCACAAGATGCTGCGGGGTGGACACGATCCTCGAAAGCTCTACGCCGCTTACAAGGCCGCGGTAGAGCACACAGGGCAACCCACCGTGATCCTGGCGAAGACGATCAAAGGCTATGGTCTCGGTGAGGCCGGCGAAGGACGAAACATCACCCATCAGCAGAAGAAGATGAACGAACAGGAGCTACGCGAATTCCGCACGAGATTCAGCGTGCCGGTGCCGGATGCGCAACTGACATCGACGCCCTTCTATCGACCGCCGGCCGACAGTCCCGAGGCGGCGTATCTCGCAGAGCGGATCAAGACAATGGGTGGTCCCATCCCGGAGCGCCGTGTCACTGTCCAGTCACTCGATACGCCGACACTCGACCAGTTCAAGGAATTTCTCGAAGGATCGGGGGAACGTTCAGTCTCCACCACGATGGGATTCGCCCGAATGCTGAGCCGGCTGCTCGGCATGAAGGAACTCGGGAAATATCTCGTACCGATCATCCCCGACGAGGCACGCACGTTTGGACTCGAGGCACTCTTCCGACAATACGGCATTTACTCACATATCGGCCAGTTATACGAACCGGCGGATAAGAGTTCCCTTCTCTACTATTTCGAGGCAAAACACGGGCAAATTCTAGAGGAAGGCATCACCGAAGCTGGTGCCATGTCTTCGTACATCGCAGCAGGCACCGCCTACGCGACGCACGGCGTCAACATGATTCCGTTCTTCATCTTCTATTCGATGTTCGGATTTCAACGGGTCGGCGATTTGATCTGGGCCGCTTGCGACATGCGCACACGCGGCTTTCTATTAGGCGCCACCGCAGGACGCACGACATTGGAGGGGGAAGGCCTGCAGCATCAGGACGGACAGAGCCATCTGCTCGCCAGCGCGTACCCGACGATCGCAGCCTACGATCCGGCCTTCATGTTTGAGCTGGCGGTTATTCTCCAAGATGGTCTGACGAAGATGTATCATGAACAACAAGACTTGTCCTACTACATCACCCTGTACAACGAATCCTACCGCATGCCGGCCATGCCGCCGAATGCAGAGGAAGGGATTCGAGAAGGGCTGTATCGATTCAGATCCGCGCCGGATCGAGCGAAGCACCGAGTACAGCTGCTGGCAAGCGGTCCGCTGGTGAACGAAGCGGTGCGCGCTCAGGATCTGTTACTACGCTACGGAGTAGCAGCCGATGTGTGGAGCGTGACGAGCTACAAACAGCTGCGGATGCGCACGCTCGAAGCCGAACGCTGGAATCTCCTGCACCCGGAAGAGAAACCACGCACGAGCTTCTTGCAGCAGACGGTCCAGCAGTTCGACGGCCCTTGTGTCGCGGTTAGTGATTACGTCCGCCTGGTTCCACAGCAAATCGCGCCGTGGATTCCCGGTGGTCTCCTTGCCTTGGGAACGGACGGGTTCGGCCGGAGCGATACCCGCAAGGCATTACGACGGTTTTTTGAAATCGACGCCGAACATCTGGCTGTCGGAGCACTCTATGCCCTGTTTCGGCAGGGAACCGTCCAAGCAAACCTCGTGACAAAGGCAACGCAAGATCTTGGAGTCTCGACCGACGCAGGGGCTCCTTGGCATCGGTGACCAGACAAGCCCGTCCACATATGAAGGATATGCCATGAAAGTCGAACTGCCGTTTCTGGCGGAAGGTATCGAAGGTGGTGATGTGGTCCAGCTGTTGGTGCACGAGGGTGACCAGGTTATCGAGGGGCAATCGCTGATCGAGCTCGAGACCGAAAAAGCCACCGTGCCGGTTCCAGCGCCGAGCGCCGGGACCGTCATACGCCTGCTGGTTCAGCAGGGCGATCACGTAAAGGTCGGGCAGGCGCTCATCGAGTTGGACGGATCTGAGGGGACGACGAAGATGGCAAAGACTTCGTCATCGGAAATGCCAGCGATGGCATCCGCTCCGCAGCCGCCTACCACCGAAACAAGCCAAGGAAATGCTGTGAAGCCTCGAAAACAGGAACAGGCCAAACCGGCTTCAGCCCTGCCCGAATCGGTTGAGCCAGCCACGGAGCAGAAGCCTGTAGCAAGCCCCGCGCCGTCCACGGGACCCGCTATCCCAGCTTCGCCATCGGTTCGGCGGCTCGCACGGGAACTGGGCGTAGACCTCTCCCAGGTCAAGGGATCGGAAGCCGGTAGCCGGATCACTGCCGAAGACGTGAAAGCCTTCGTGCGAGAGCGAACCAAACGTAGCACCGCCCCTGGAGCGGGTGGCCATACCTTTTCTACGTCGTATGGATCTGAACGGCGCGAGCCGCTTCCGTCCACCAGGCGAAAGATCGCTGCGAACATGACCCAAGCCTGGACGACGATCCCGCACGTGCATCAATTCCAGGATGCCGATATTACCGATCTCATGGCGCTGCATAAGCGGTATGCGCCGGAATTTAAGAAGAAAGGTGCCACGCTCACGTTGAGCAGTCTCTTCCTGAAAGCGATCGTCCATGCGCTCAAACTGTACCCCCAACTGAATGCGACTCTCGATCTGACTAACGGCGAAGTGATCTACAAGGACTATTACAACATCGGCGTGGCAGTCGACACCCCAGCTGGGCTGATCGTGCCGGTGATTCACCAGGTGGACCAGAAAGATCTCCTGCAAATATCGCTGGAACTGGCCGATCTCGCCGAACGCACCCGCAAGCGGGAGATCAAGCTGGAAGAACTACGCGGAGCAACGTTTACACTCAGCAACATGGGCGGGATCGGCGCCGGTCCATTCCTGCCGATCATCAATCCGCCTCAAGTCGGCATTCTCGGTGTCGGCAAGGCCCGCATGACGCCGGTGTATCGTGACGGCCAGTTCGTGCCGCGCCGGGTGCTGCAACTGTGCGTCGCCTACGACCATCGGCTGGTGGACGGAGCGATCGGTGCGCGCTTTACCAACGAGATTGTCAAAGTATTGGAAGATTTTCAGGGCATGTTTCTGGGGCTCTGAAAGGGACGTGAAGCATATCTCGTGATGGGTGAAGCGTCCGGAGTCGGCAAGATACGGAGGTGGTATGGCTGAATCGCGTTATGATGTGGCGGTGATCGGTGCCGGACCAGGCGGCTATGCCGCGGCATTCCAAGCCGCAGACCTGGGTTTACGCACAGCCCTGATCGATGAGGATTCACAGCTGGGCGGGACGTGCCTGTTGCGCGGCTGTATTCCCTCCAAAGCCTTGCTGCATGCTGCCCGCTTGCTCACCGACGCAGAAGAGGCGGCAGCCTGGGGCATTCATTTCGACAAACCTCGCGTGGACCTGGAGGCATTTCGTGACCGCGTGCAGGCGATCATCGGCAAGCTCACAAAGGGCGTACGGACGCTGGCCGGCAGCCGGAAGGTTGAGGTCATCCAGGCGCGGGCGACGTTCAAGGATGCGACGACCCTTCAGCTCTCCGGCCCCAACACAACAGACGAACTTTCGTTCGCTCATGCAATCCTCGCAACCGGCTCGCAGCCGACTATTCCGAAATCTCTGAAGCTCGACGATCCACGCGTCATGGATTCCACGAGTGCACTTCAGTTGGCGGACATTCCAACGCGACTGTTGATCGTCGGCGGCGGCTATATCGGCCTTGAGTTGGGCACGGTCTATCAGGCCCTCGGCTCTGAAGTCACGGTGGTCGAGGCATTGCCGCGCCTATTGAACAGCGTCGATGCAGATCTTGTGCGGCCGCTCCACCAGCGGATGCAACGCCGCTTCAAGGCCATCAAGCTGAATACGACCGTGGAAAAACTGGATGCGCGGGAGAACGGTCTGGTTGCAACTCTCACTGACTCTCAAGGAAGCAGCACCGAGATCTTCGATCGCGTGCTGGTCGCCGTGGGACGCCGACCCCGCACAGGCCAGCTTGGGCTGGAACACACAAAGATCGCGCTCGCACCGAACGGCTTCATCCAAGTCGATCGGCAGATGCGCACGGCCGACCCGACCATCTTTGCGATCGGTGACGTGGTGGGCGAACCGATGCTCGCCCACAAGGCGACACATGAAGGGTTAATCGCCGCTCGAGTCATTGCTGGAAAACAGACAGCCTTCGACGCCGCGGCAATTCCCGCCGTCGTGTTCACCGACCCTGAAATCGCCTGGTGTGGACTGACAGAAGACACAGCCAAGACCTCGGGACAAGCCGTGAAGGCCATGCGGTTCCCCTGGGCTGCCTCGGGACGCGCGACGACGTTAGGGCGCAATGAAGGCCTCACCAAACTTATACTCGATGCAGAATCCGGACGCGTGCTCGGCATGGGGGTTTGCGGCGTTGGCGCAGGTGAGTTGATCGCCGAAGGGGTCCTCGCCATAGAGATGGGCGCAGTCGCAGAAGACCTCGCGTCCTCCATTCATCCACATCCGACGTTGAGCGAAACAGTCATGGAAGCAGCTGAGTCGTTCCACGGTTCGCCCACACACCTCTTCATCCCCAAGCGGTCATGAGGTGCCCACGCTCCGCTTGCTCGATCTGACTCTCCCCCTTCCAGTCGAGAATCTTGCGCTCGATGAAGCGTTACTAGAGGAACTGGATGAGCAGGGTGGAAACCCTGTGCTTCGCTTTTGGGAAAGCGACCGCCACTTTATCGTGTTAGGCCGCGCTTCTCGCGTGACAGATGATGTCGACCTGGCTGCCTGCCACGAAGACGGCCTGCCTCTCCTTCGACGCGCGAGCGGCGGAGGAACGGTCTTGCAAGGGCCAGGTTGCCTCTCGTATGCCTTGGTGCTGCCGCTCGATTGGCATCCAGACCTCGGGAATATTCGCACCACCAATCAATTTATCCTGGAACGCATAGCTACGACACTGCGCCAGTGGGAACCGGCCACGGCCTTTCGTGGTATTAGCGACCTCGCAATCGACAACAGGAAAATTTCCGGCAACGCGCAGCGACGAACGGGGAAATCGCTGCTCTTCCACGGAACGATTCTACATGGCATGGGAGCCGATCTCGTCGCACGATATCTCAAGCACCCTGCACGACAACCGGATTACCGTTCAGACCGACCTCACCAGGTGTTTCTTGGAACGATCAACGCTCCACCGCACGCCATCAAACAAGTCATTGCCGCCGCATGGAACGCGGAACCCATGGATACCGGCTTACCCATAGCCCGCATGGCCCAGTCAATCGCAACTATCCTTTCACGAAGCTCCGAAGAACCATAAGACAAGTTGTTGTGCTCATTGACAAGACTGAGAACGTGCTAAGCCTCAGGTGCTGAGGAGAAAATCTCCTTTATATTTCAATGCGATTATGGCCCTGTCGATTTTAGCAGCCTTCGACGACTATGTTATGTCACGGGAGGTTTCACATGAAGTACCTGCTACTGGTCCACCATAGCGAAAATGAGTTCACCAAGATCCCTGAGGCAGAGCGGAAAGCGATGCTCTCGGAATCGATCCAGCTCTGCCACCACCTCCACGACAAGAGGCAGTATGTCCATGCCTCACCCTTACAGCCTGAAGCGACGGGAACCGTCGTTCGAGTAAGGGACGGCAAGCCGATACTAACCGACGGACCATTCATGGAAACAAAGGAGCAGCTTGCTGGCTACTTCCTGGTCGAGGTCAATGATCGAGCGGAGGCTATCAGGATTGCCGAACGAATACCGGGCGCACGGATTGGAACGGTCGAGGTTCGACCGTTGATCGAAATAACAGGGCTGCCAAACACTCGTGAGTCGTGAAGTGTATCTCGTCGAATCTGAAAGCTAGTGCTCTTGATTGCGGGATACAAGCGACGAAGATAAGGAGCACCAAATGAGCGTCATACGGCTATTGGTTGGAACGAAAAAGGGCGCATTCATATTGACATCAGATGGGAAGCGGAACAACTGGACTGTGAACGGTCCCCACTTCGGTGGATGGGAGCTCTACCACCTCAAGGGGTCGCCCGTTGATCCAGATCGAATTTATGCCTCGCAAGCGAGCAGTTGGTTCGGCCAGGTCATCCAGCGATCAGATGACGGTGGCAAGACCTGGAATCCGCCCGGGACAAAACCGGAAGACCTCATGGGGCCGGACGGCATGCCGAAGGGTGAGAGCAATATGTTTGCGTATGACAGCTCCACCGAAACGGGCCAGCCGATGACTACACACCAGCACTACGATGGCTCACAGCGCCCGTGGGAATTCAAACGCGTGTGGCATCTCGAACCGTCGCTGACCGATTCAGATACAGTCTATGCCGGCGTAGAAGATGCGGCGATCTTCAAATCCACCGATGGCGGCAAGACCTGGCGAGAGTTGGCCGGACTGCGAAGCGCGAAAGGACAACTGTGGCAACCAGGCGCAGGAGGAATGTGCCTGCATACCATCTTACTGAATACTGGACAGCCGGACCGCATGTTCGTCGCCATCTCGGCAGCTGGCGCATTCCGTAGCGACGATGCCGGACAGACCTGGCGTCCCACCAACAAAGGATTGCTGTCGAAATATGAACTGCCTGACTCGGATGCCGACGTCGGCCACTGCGTGCACTGCATCACGATGCACCCATCACGCCCCGGCGTCCTCTTCATGCAGAAACACTGGGATGTGCTGCGCAGCGACAATGCCGGCGAGTCCTGGTACGAGATCAGCGGCAACCTGCCGAGCGATTTCGGATTTCCGATCGCCGTGCATGCCCACCAGCCGAACACGATCTATGTCGTTCCTATCAAGAGCGATTCCGAACATTATCCGCCGGAAGGCAAACTTCGCGTGTACCGCAGTAAGGTGGGCGGGAACGAGTGGGAGGCGTTAACAAAAGGGTTGCCTCAAGAGAACTGCTACGTGAACATCCTGCGTGACGCGATGGCCGTTGATCAACTTGATCCCTGTGGCGTTTACTTCGGCACAACCGGCGGACAGGTCTATGGCTCTGCCAACGGCGGAGATAGTTGGACAGCGGTTGTGCGGGATCTGCCGTCCGTGCTGTCCTTAGAAGTTCAGACGCTGTAGCTTGACGTGAAGCGTGAGACTTCGTTCGTGAAGCGCAAGTAACGCATTTTGTACGTGAGAGACGCTTCACGAGATATGAGACACAAAATGATTCGAGTGGTTCTGCCTCAACATTTGCGAACATTGGCGCGCGTAGATAGCGAGGTCATGCTGGATATGGTGAGTCGAGCGACCATCGACTCCGTCCTCGATTCATTGGAGGCTCGTTATCCCATGTTACGAGGCACAATACGCGATCATGTCACCAAGCGACGCCGGCCGTTTATCCGGTTCTTCGCTTGCGAGCAAGATTTGTCGCACCTCTCAACAGACACTCCTCTACCAGAGGCGGTCGTGAGCGGGACTGAACCAATATTGATCGTCGGAGCCATGGCTGGAGGGTGATCGTCTGCGGATAAAACATTTGCTCAAGACATTTTTGACTCTCATCAAACCATGTTAACCACAAGGAGGCCATCATGCGTTCTTTGGCTCTTGTTATTAGCACGTTGTGCATCACATTGAGCATTTCGAGCATTTCTCCTGTTCTAGCCAAAGAGAAGAAACACGAGAAACCCATGGAGCCTCAAGCCATGATGGAGCTCTGGAAACAGGCGGCCACGCCCGGTGAGCCGCACAAGTTGTTCGCCACATTAGTCGGCAGCTGGACGACCAGCACCAAAGAGTGGATGGAGCCAGGCAAGCCGCCGACGGAGTCGACCGGCACAGCCGAGATGAAGATGCTGCTCGATGGGAGGTTTCTCTACCAAGAGTACAACTCCCAAATGATGGGACAGCCGTTCTCAGGAATCGGCATCGACGGGTACGACAATATGACCAAGAAGTATGTCACCGCCTGGATCGATACGATGGGTACGGGGATCTTCATCATGGAAGGGACGGCGAGTGTGGACAGCAAAACCATCACACTGAAAGGTTCCCATCCCGAACCGGGCGGCGGAAAGATGTCACATCGCGCAGTCTGGAAGATCATCGATCAGAACAACCAGACCTTCGACATGTATGGCACGCACCATGGACAAAAGGAAATGAAGGTTCTAGAGATCACCTATACCCGAAAAGAGTAGACACCACTGCTCGGTTGATGGCTTCCGACCTCCGAAGCCATCAACCGACCTTTTGCAACCCCGTTCCTACTCCATCGCCGCCTACCATCAGCACTCTTCCGTTTGTGCGACCCGTCCTACAATAGAACAGTCGATAAATTGTGGGTAGCATCACCCAGTTTCATGTGGTAGCGTAAACACTGATCCCACAACATAGTCTGGAACCGATCGCCCAAACTCGCGCATCCGTCGCGCGATCCGTTCCAGTCTACACACGAACCCTTCTCTCAGGAGGTGCCTCTATGAGACGTCCGCATATCGTGATTCAGACACTCAGTGGTTGCTGCGCAATTCTCTTCCTCTCGGCTGCTTGTGCCTCGGCGGGAGACCAAAAGAAAGGAGCCTCAGCCATGACCGTCTCGAACGGAAAACAGGTCACGTTGGAGTACACTCTCAAGCTCGATGATCAGTCATTCGTCGATTCAAACGTGGGTGGGGAGCCGTTGAAGATCACCCAAGGCAGTCATCAACTCATTCCAGGGGTCGAGAAACAGATCGAAGGGATGGCCGTTGGCGAGAAAAAACAGTTCACGGTCGCCCCAACAGAGGGTTATGGCACTGTCGATCCGAAAGCGTTTCAGGAGATCGACAAAAAATCCATCCCACCTGATTCACAAAAAGTGGGAACCCAGCTAGAAGGGAAAACGCCCGATGGGCGAAAAATCTTTCCGCGCATCTCCGAAGTGAAGAACGACACCGTCGTGCTCGACTTCAACCATCCGCTGGCCGGCAAGACGCTCCACTTCGACGTGCAAGTCCTGGATGTGGCGCAGGCGACAGCGCCAAAGTGATTAGGTTCTTCCGTGCGGGGTGGAAGACCACCCCGCACGAAGATGACCCAGATTACTATCCCAACCGTCGCTTCAATTCATCCACTATCCAGGCATCTCGCGAGTCGAGCGCACCGCTTTGTTGTATAGCCTGTGCTACTTCCAGCGCCCTTGCTAGATAGGCATTGTCCCCGCTCACCTCACTCTGTTTAACATAACGAACGATTAGATCCCTCTGCCACTGACTGTTTGGAAGAGCGGGCGCCAACATGGCCGCACTCATCTCGATGCCCATGAGGTACGGTTTGAGCTTGTTGGGAACTTCCCCCTGCGCCTCCCTCACGTCACTAATCTTGTTGTGAATCACCGCCAGGCTCCACTTCCATTGGAGTTTAGTGGGACTGCGTATTACCAGATTCTTGGTAATTTCGAGACTCGCTTGATAAGCATTAAGCGCCGCGGAAAAATCCCTCAACGCCGCCAGTGTGTCACCAATCCGCTCATGACTCACTGACAAGGCCCACTGCCATTCGGAATTGATGGGGTCTAGACGTACGAGTCGCTCCGCTATTAGGTGCGCTTTCTCATAGTCGGGTCGAGCATCGGCGACGCTGGTCCGAATACAAGCAAAATCACCTTGATCTGCCAAGAACCAAAAGTAGAGATAGAGGGCTTCTGGCCACTCCGGTTCTGCATCAAGAATCTCGGCGTACAGAGTGTGTGCCTCTGCGGTCTGCTCCATGGCCTGGTAGAGCCCGGCAGCATTAAGCAGCGGCCGAAGCTCGGCTCGAATTCGCTCATGCGCCGAGACGGCAAGAGAACGGGCAACCTGTAAGATAGATCCCCGTTGGCTTTCCACATAGGCAATGGCCTCGTCCACACCCTGTTCGGCCAAGATTCGAGTCAATTCCTCGAACACATTGGTCGCTGTACCCTTCCCCTCAATTTCGGCAAAGGAGGTAGCCAACTCCTCGATCCGTGACAATCGAACGGTCTGTGCCCTGTCTGCAGCATCACGCAGTTGCTGCCGTCGCTTCCAATCCTTTTCCCGAGCAGCTTCCGCCAGCTCATGCCGGAGAGTTTCTTGCGCTGTCTGTAAGAGATGGGTGCGGATCTTCTCGGTGGTGATCTGCGCCAGGCTATCCAGTTTCGTCTCGATGCGTTGCTTCCATTCTTCCCACTCCTGCCGCAACTCTCCCAATTCATCGCGCAGACGAAGAACGATGTTGTCCAACTCCGTACCGTTTAGCGCAGTATGCCGAAGGTGATTGTTTTGTTTGAGGGTGGCGAGATATTCCCGCTGAAGCGTTCGCCTCTCCATCTGATACCCGGTCGGATCCTGATGGTTGCTGTCGCGGGGCAGGTCGAGTTGGTCAGGTGCCTTATCGCGCGGGAAGTCCTTACCGATGACGATAATCCAAGTCTTTTTCTTCTGCTTGTACACATAGAGGAATTCGAACTGGGTATAAGAGATACGGCCGTATTCCGGATCAACTTCGGGCGGCTCTGCCCCATAGCCGTCACCAACGAGTTGGATGAGGCCCTCGGAAGAATCAAGTTGTTCGCGGAGCCACTGGCGCAGTTCGCCATGGCCGGTAGGAAAATCGTCCTGCGAGACAGGATCGAATCCAAGGGTGCGGACCGTCCTGGCCACAGCCTGACGAGCCGTGCGTAGTTCTTCACTCACGGTGGAGAGAAACAAGCGGGGTCGGACCATAAGAGATCAGATCCTCATCAATACGCGAAGCCCCGTTTTATCGATTTATCCAGCCTCTGGCCGCTTCGCTGAATACGCCCTCGCGCAGCACTCATACAAACCGTTCAAAATGCTCTGCCTTCACCTGCTTGGCCACTGCCTGCCCCACTTCCTTTAGTTCTTTAATATGAGCTGTCGAATCGAGTTGCTGCACATGTTCCGGCTTGATGCCGGATAACTCCAACTTTGCCAACCCCTCTTCCGACAACTCGGCGTTGTACCGAACATACGCAAATAGCTTTTGGGGCCCGACTGGTCCCTTGGCCATCTTTAAGTCATGGATTTCCCGGTCGAGAGGATCGCCGGCTAAACACTTCCCAAAAACGCGGCAGAGCAAATCCTGCTCATTGAGTGCGGCAAACATCAACGCAGACGGTAAGGAGCTGGCGTTGTAAACCAGGTTCATCTCGTCTGGAGCCAGATCGGCATTCGCCTTCGGACTCGTGCCGGTCCCCACCGATACCACCAAGAGCTGATCCTCCCCTGTCGCCCATCCCATTTTATAGGGCTCCACCGTCGCCATCAGAAACGCCTGGAACACCGGGTTGTTGTACATCGTGATTCCGCCGTCGACGAAGATGAACTGATACTCATTTGGTGTCCCTGGCGCAAAGGTTACAACCTCGGGCGGGAAGAAGACCGGCGCCGCCGTGCTGGCCCGAATGAGTTGCCACAGTGGGATGTTGAGATTACAGTCCTTCCGGTCACGCTGGTTGTACTTTGCAAATGGATTATTCGAGACCGGCCAGGGCGAATCTGTTGTGGCGTTGCGCATGACCATCATGAGGGCGGTCTGCAGCTTCTCGCTCCCAAGCGTCGTATCTTTGCCGAACACTGTTTGCAACTTCTCCGCGAGCTTTTGATCCCCATATTTCGTCCGAAACCGCTTGAAGACATTGAGCCGAAACACTTTATCGAACATTTGTTCGCCACTGTTCTCGTAGAATTCGCGAATCTCCGGCACGGCCATACCGGTGGAGACACAGGCCGCGATGATCGCCCCGGTGCTCGTACCGGCGACAAAGTCAAAAAAGTGCGCCAATCGAAACCCAGCTCCCTTCTTCAACTCCTGCCGCAGGCGATTCTCAATCTCTGCTAGTACTTCGATGGTCATCATCCCGCGAATCCCGCCGCCGTCGAGGGCGAGAATCTTTTTCGGTCCCGGGGCCTGAATACGTTCTGCCAGTGTCATCTCATCCTCCCCTGGTCAAATGTGCCGCGGCTACTCCTGTATCGTCGTGTCTCGATTTGAATACCTGAGTTGGGTGTGTCACCTAGTTACTTGAGCAAACACCCTGCCAGTCAATTTTGACTAACGTGCTTAAGCATGAGATGTCCCTTAGGCCGAAATGCAGCGGGGAGATTACACCAATTGCTGGGGTTCCGGTAGATCCGATGTGTTGATGGAATGTTCGTTAAACGTGGAGAGGAATAGGAGAGAGAATCTAAAAAGATACGAACTGTATCCGAATAGATTCAGCTATTAGAGGGTCCTGGTATCGATCCAGGTCGCCTGGCCGGTCCGGCGGTTCACTTCCTGATACATGTGCGCAGTCCCACCCGGTCCGTCGCCGCCGCCACCGTCCCAGAGACAGACAAATCGAACCTTGTTGACGCCATAGGAAAGAGCGGTCTCGAAGAGCCAAAGGTTGCATCGCTCATAGGGATCGCTCCCTGTGGGCAGCGGGCCGAGATCTTGTGGAGCGGAGCGAATCTCAGTGGTGAGTTTCACTTTGGCCGCGAGATACCGCGCGCGCCAGGTTTCACTGTGACAGACGACCGACTTCTGAATGAATTCAGACTCATCAAACGGTTGCAGCCACTGGACCTTCACCCCTCGCTGCTGACAAGCCTCGGTAAAGAGCAGATCGCCTCCACAAGCCCCTTGGGTGAGGGCAAGATCCTCAGAGCCGGCGTGTAGTTGATCTAATGCCTCTATGATTTTCCGCGCAGCGGCCGGTTCTTTGACGGCAGGAAAACGTGGCTTCGGCCTCGTCGGCGCATCGATCATGTGCCCACTGAAGAGGAAGACTTGCCTTGGCTCTGGCTGATGGTCCGGGTGACTCAAAGCCATACCTCAGCTTCTACCTCCTGAGTCGCACAAGTCAACAATACCGCATTACGTCGTGGCGGGTGTCTGGCCCTCAGCCTTCTTGTCTTTCGCGACCTGTGTCATGTAGGTCTCGACTTCTTCTCGGCTCCACTCTTCAACCCGCGCGGCGAAGGCCGGATAGGCCAATACATGAGTCATATTGGCGTAAGGCCCGCTGAGCTGGAAGAACTGCCAGCCCTCACTCTTGAGTGCCTCGACGGTGCGCCGATAATGCCGCCAGCGCTCGCCATAGTGGAAGAACTCTTCCACCGCCGCACTGAGCGCTACCACGAGACTGACGATAACTGTGAGCGTTTTGATCAGATCAGCACCGACACCGCCTCCAACATTCCAACTCACCAGCGCCGGCACAATTACGCCTCCGATGATCGTCGTCAGACGCAGGATGTTATGCCGCAGCACAGAGTTCCAGGCCTTCTCATCCATCCAAATCACCTGCTCCAGCCACCGCGCCCGGAGAAATTGTTTGTTCAGCTCCGGCAACTCCAACGCCTCAATGAGCGTCCCCATTTCAGCCCGCATCTGTTCATGATCTTTTGGTTTCTTCAGCATGGTCGCCTCGCATCATACGGTTGAATCGTTCTATCTGTCTTATCTCTATTCCTACGAAAGCAATGTCGATGCCTGCCCACGCGGTTTCACGAAACAGTCCCGTCCACCATGTAAAACCCCTGCATGCACAGTGACTAGAGCGGCTCCGATATGGAGTGAAGACACCGGCGATGGGAAGCTGTTGCCATGACGAGGTATCGAACCAGCTACGGTTTGTATCGATACAGATACCATAGGCAAGAGGGCTGAGGAAACTGGAGGCTTCTGTGTCCATGGAGATTATAAGGCGTTGACGCAGGCGTTTCTTGTCCTCCTCTTGCCATCGATGTAAGATGGGACCGGTCATTGAGAAGCCCATGAAAGCGGTGACGTACACCATCAGTCCGGAGCAGCGCGAAGCGTTGTTCTCTCAGCTCCCCATTGAGCTCAGCCAAGAGTTGGGCATACGGTTTGCCTATCTCTATGGGTCCGTCCTCGAGTCAGACCGGGTCCATGATGTGGACATCGGACTCTTTCTTGACGACACAGTTGTTGCGCAGCAGGCACAGATCGTGGAAATTCTTTCTGTGAAACTTACTGCGGCAGTCAGGCTACCAATCGATATTCGGGTGATCAATAACGCGCCCCTGTCATTTCTCTACCACGTCTTGCGAGGACGACTCCTGCTCTGTCGAGACGAAGGTTTCTTGACCGATATGCTCGAGGATGTGGCCCGGCGGTATCTTGATCTGGCTCCACTGCTTCGCAGCAGCACGAAGGACGCCTTCGCCGCATGACTCTCAATCCGGATCTCATTCGGGCTCGTTGTGCTGAAATCGATGCGTC
The DNA here is from genome assembly GCA_041742455.1 of Nitrospira sp. Taxonomy (GTDB): domain Bacteria; phylum Nitrospirota; class Nitrospiria; order Nitrospirales; family Nitrospiraceae; genus Nitrospira_D. The sequence goes on from JBGSIO010000052.1 coordinate 16,000, forward strand.
GTTGAGCCGGCTCGAGGAGCTGCGTCGTCTGCCTCGTGAGACGTTCCTCTCAAGTCAAGACACGCTCGATGTCGCCTGCTATCGATTGCTCATCGCCATTGAGGCAGCGCTGGCGCTCTGCTTTCATGTATCTGCGAAGCGACTGAACCATGTGCCGGAAGAGTACGCAGGCTGCTTTAGTTCACTTGAGAAGGCCGGGCTCATTCCTACGGATCTTTCGAACCGCCTGCAGCAGATGGCACGATTCCGAAACTTGTTGGTCCACGTCTACTGGAAGATCGACTATGTGCAAGTCTACGAGATCATTTCGACACGTCTTGATGATCTGCGTGCGTTTCGCACCACCATGGTCGAGCTGATCTAGTCATGCGCAGTGCGGGGCCCACTGTATCAGCGCCTGCCTCCCACCACTCATGTCGAAACGCCGTTTTGGTTCTACCTTGCCCTTTTCACCACCAGAATCCCATCTCGAATCGTGACCAGCACGGCGGTCACTCGGGAGTCGGTTGACACCGCTCGATTGAGTTCCTGAATCGCGGCAGTGGATTCGTCCGGCGGCGGCTGTTTCAAGACCTCCCCGCTCCACAGCACATTGTCGATTAGGATCACGCCGTTCGGCGCGAGCAGGTCGAGCGCACGCCGGTAGTAATTGAGATAATTGATCTTGTCGGCGTCGATGAAGATGAGATCAAACGGGCCGGTGAGTATTCGCATGGTGTCCAGTGCTTGGCCCATGCGAATGCTGATCTTGCTTCCAACCGGAGCCTGCATAAAATAGCGTTGGGCCATCGCTGCTGATTTCTCATTGATCTCGCAAGTGATCACAGTTCCATCAGCCGGCAAGGCTTCGGCAAAGCAGAGCGCGCTGTAGCCGGTGAACATCCCAATTTCGAGTACGCGCCTGGCGCCGACCAATTGCGTCATCATTTTCAGAAACGCTCCTTCCAACGGACCGACCAGCATCTGAGGATACTCCATGGTCCGTTGAGTTTCCTCACGAAGAGCGCGACAGACTGGCGACTCTGGCATGGAATGAGCTTCGGCATACGTTTCGATCAAAGACGGGATGAGCTGATCCATCTGGCTCCTTTCTGGCTCATTTCACCAATTTGAAAACACCGAGGTCGTTGCGTACACTGCTTGAGACAAGCCCCATACGAACAGATCGTAGTATAGCGGAGGAGGCCGGTTTGAAAACACTCGTGACTTTAGAACCCCTTACGACCAAGCTGCTGGAAATTCAGCGCATCAATAGTGCTGCCTCGGTCCTCTCGTGGGATCAGGAAACCTACATGCCCGCCGGCGGAGGTGAAGCACGGGCCGAGCAGATTGCAGTGCTCCAAGGCATCGCCCATCAGAAGCTCGTCTCCCCCGACATGCAGTCTCTCTTATCTCAATGGGTGGATCCTGCGACTGGCCTGGCAGCCAACCAGGCCAGTGAAACGTGGGATGAGCCGTCGCGCTCACTCCTACGCGAGATCTGGCGGGATTTCAGCCGGGCGAAGAAACTGCCGTCTGATTTCGTCGTGAAGCTGAGCCGTGAATGTTCGCTTGCCCAGCAAGTGTGGGCCGAAGCAAGAGCGCAAAATAAGTTCGCGATGTTCCTGCCGAACCTCCGAACCGTCCTCGAGCTCAAACGTGAAGAAACACAATACCTTGGCTATGAAGCCTCCCCCTACAATGCCCTCTTGGATGTCTATGAGCCGGGCGCGACCATCGCGGAGCTCCAGCCGGTGTTTGCGACGCTCAAGGCCCGCCTGGTGCCGTTATTGAAACGAATCACAGAGAGCCGCGTTCAGATCGACGACAGTATCCTGCACCACTCGTATCACCAGGCTCGGCAATTGGAGTTCAGCCGCCTGGTGTTAACGGCCATGGGGTATGACTTCGATCGCGGTCGTCTGGATCTATCCGCTCACCCGTTTACCACCTCGTTTCACCCGACGGATGTGCGCGTAACGACTCGTGTCCATGAGCATGAGCTACAATCCTGTCTCTTCAGTTGCATCCATGAAGGCGGGCACGGGTTATACGACCAGGGGCTCGATCAACAGTATTTCGGCACTCCGTTGGGGGATTCAGTTTCGCTTGGCATTCATGAGAGTCAATCCCGTCTATGGGAAAATTGCGTCGGACGTTCCCGACCCTTTTGGCGTTTCTTCTATCCGGTCTTGCAGCAGACTTTTCATGATCAGCTCCGTGGCGTGGATGCCGAGCAGTTCTACGCCGCCATCAATCGCGTGAAACCGTCGCTCATCCGTGTGGAAGCCGACGAGCTGACCTACAATCTTCATATCATGCTGCGGTTCGAGATCGAGCAGGATCTGATTGAACGCAAGGCCCAGCCAGAAGATCTACCCGAGATCTGGAATCGGAAGATGGAGGAATATCTGGACATCGTTCCGCCAACGGACGCGGAGGGCGTCTTACAGGACGTGCATTGGTCGTTTGGGTCGTTCGGCTATTTTCCGACTTATACGCTGGGCAACCTGTACTCGATCCAATTTTTTGAGCAAGCCAAGCTGGAGATTCCACAGTTGGAGGATGAGATCGCTGCAGGTCAACTGATGGGCTTGCGTCGATGGCTTGAGCAGAAGATCCACCGGTGGGGCCGCATGTTCACCCCGTCCCATCTCGCCGAGCGCGTGACGGGGTCAACGGTGAGCCCTGAGCCCTTTCTCAACTACGTCGAAAAGAAATACGGCGAGCTCTACCAGCTCTGAGCATCGATGACAGGTCGGCTGTCATACCCCATCACAGCATTGAGCTTGGTGACAATATCCTGAGGCAACGTAAATTCACCCTGCACGTCGATCCGGTGTGGGACGAGCAGTGTGGTGTGAAAGACGATATCCCGAATCGGAATTTTCAGCTCAGGATCTTGAGGGGTACTGAGCTGAACCGCTTCCACAGACGCCGTGATGGCACCCGTATCCTGTGGTCCATAGACAGCGAGGACGGCATCGAGTATATCTTTGACTTTCTCATTGGACTCCACCCCTTGTATGGCATCGAGCAGCAGAGGGATTGCTTCCTCCTTGGCTTGATCCGATACCGTGAAATTTTCGATCCGGCCTTTTCGGCGAAGGGATGTCAGGTCATTGTCCAGATCTTTGCTGAAGGCCCCATAGGCGAACCGGAAAAATTCAAAATGAAATGCTTTGAGTCCTTTGGCAAAGGTTTGGAGCTCGCACAAAAAGCAGAGCTGCTGCAACTTCACATCGCTCAGTTGACCGTAGGGCTCGGCCAGCTGCAACACGTACAGGAGAAGGGCTCGGTCAACGGCAATGTGGCTGGGTAGTCGCAATGGCTCCTCACGAAATAACGGTGAAGATTTTACTATAGACAATGGCTACCACAGCCGTCAAAGTCCGCCGATCTCGAAAGTTCGTAAAAACATGCTTGACCGGCTCTTCGATTTCGTCTTTAATCCCGACCACGGAGGCTCAGGCTACTCGCAATGTCAAAACATGCCAAAGAAATGGAAATCCTCAAGGAGCATCTGGGAAAGCACCAGCTGAAGTTTACTCGCCAACGTGAATTGATCCTTGACGCATTTCTGAAACAGGAACATATCACGGCTGAGGAGTTGTACCACCAGCTGGCGCGGAAAGATCCCCATTTGGGACTGGCGACCATTTATCGCACGCTCAACCTCTTTTGTGAAGCAGGCCTCGCGCAAGCCCGGCACTTCGGGACTCAGACGCAGTACGACAATGTTTCGCACAAGGGCCACCACGATCATCTCATCTGCACCGGTTGTGGGAAAATTGTTGAATTCGAAAACTGCGATATCGAGCGCCTTCAAGAAGAGGTCGCCTCACGGAACGGCTTCACGATCCAAACCCACCGCCTAGAACTCTATGGGCTCTGCTCTCGCTGCCGCCATTGACCCCCTGGGGGCCTTTCTGGTATTCTTTTTGAGACGGGATATCAATTTCAACAGTCCTCCATTCTACGATACCGGATTTTCATGCACACACTACGCCCGCTTGACACGATTGGTGTCCTCGCACGATTCGCCTTCGCTATCTGTCTTGTTTCGATCTTGTGGCTTGCACCTTCCGCCGACGTCTCTGCCGCCGATAAGTTGACGGTCTATTCTGGACGAGCCGAACGACTGATCAAACCGGTCCTGGATGCGTTCACCGCGAAGACCGGCGTTCAGATTGATTTGCTTTCCTCCGGCACGACCGAGCTCGTGAATCGGATGAAGGCGGAAGGTGACCACAGTCCGGCCGATGTGTTTATCACCAATGATGCCGGCAGTCTTGAAATTGCCCGCACAGCAGGGCTCCTTCGCCCCGTGAGCATGCGAGAAGTGGAACGGGCTATTCCATCGCAATTTCGCGCAGCGGATAATAGCTGGGTCGGCTTGTCCGGCAGATTTTGGATCATCGTATATAACACAACCATGGTGAAGCCCGAACAGATCACGTCCTTGTTGGACTTGGCCGATTCGGCTTGGAAGGATAAAGTCGCCATCCCGAACGCCGGTAGCGAATATTTGCAGGCAGGCGTATCGGTCATTCGGGCAAGCCTAGGCGATGAATCGACCAAAACATTCCTCGAGCGACTCCGAGATAACGCCGGCGCTCAGGTGTACCAAAAGAGCTCGCAAATCGTCGAGGCGGTCGCCAAAGGGCAGGTTCCTGTTGGCATCGTGAATCATTACTATGTCTATCGCCATCTCGCCGCCCAACCCACGGCACCACTTGGAGTCTTGATGCCCGATCAACAGGCAGGCGGAATGGGGGCCATCATGAACGTGGCGGGCATCGGTATCCTGAAGCACACGCCCCGCATCGAGAACGCTAAACTGCTTGTAGAATTTCTGGTCGCACAGGCCGGTCAGAAGATGTTCGCCGACCTTGATAAAGAATACCCGCTCCATCCTGACGTGAAGGCCGATCCCGTTCTCCCCGAACGGAAAAGTTTCCGAGCAGCGTTGGTCCCATTGACCAAGCTCGCCGAACTCCGAGAGCCCACGATGCTGCTCATCGAACAAGTCGGGATGCGATAACCCTGCGAGCAGACTCGTGATTGCCGTACACCGATTATCTGTTTCAACTCTGCAATTGGCAGTCCTCGCCATTGCCGCGCTGATCCTTTTGCCGTTGGGCTACGTCACCACACTGGCGTTATCGGCTGATCCAGCGGTCTGGCAGCGTCTCTGGGCGACTCGTGTCCCTGAACTCCTGCTCAACACGGTTTCCTTGGCTAGTGTCGTAGCGCTGCTCACACTCATGCTCGGCGTCTGGACGGCTTGGATGGTCACACGATTCGAATTCCCCGGTCGCCGCGTTTGGGAAATTGCCCTTGTGCTTCCCTTGGCTATGCCGACATACGTCCTGGCCTATGTGTACAACTATCTGTTGGGATTCGGCGGTCCCATGGAACAGCTGTGGCAACTCGTGGCGGGGCCGCAAGCAAGAATCTTTTCTCCTCAAAGCTTTTGGGGAGTCACCCTCGTCATGACACTCGATACGTTTCCGTTCGTCTACCTGCTCACACGCAGTGCGCTCTTGAGCTTCAACGTGTCATTCGAGGAAGTCGCCCGCACCTGTGGTGCATCTCCACTGCGCACGATGTTCAGCGTGACCTTACCATTGTTGCGTCCCTCCATCGTCGCCGGTGTCGCGCTCGTCGTTCTGTATGTCGTCTCGGATTTCGGTGCCGTTTCACTCCTTCGCTATCAAACACTGACCTACGCCGTGTTCCAGCAAATGACCGGCCGGTCCGACAACCAAGCCGCGAGCATCCTGAGCATCCTATTGGTCGTGCTGGCACTCCTGTTCTTATTGACCGAACGTTGGTTCCGCCGTAAGAGCCGGTTTTACCAGACGACGGGGCGCTATCGTGCGCCGCAACGCATTCAGTGCGGATGGCTCCACATCGGACTCCTGACGGCCTGCCTGGCCTCAGTCGTCGGCTTGGCTTTTGGAATCCCGACCTCTCTTTTGGTGATGTGGAGCCTCTCCCAAGAAGCTCAGGCGATTCTGGATACCCGTTTCTTCGGGTTTGTTTGGAACAGCGCCCTGCTATCCAGCCTGGCAGCGACAGCAGCCGTGCTGGTTGGGCTACCGCTCGCCTACCTCGCGAGCCGAAAACCCACCTGGCTCAACCTCGGCTGTTTGCAGGCAGCCTATGCCGGTTATGTCCTGCCGGGACCGGTTGCGGCCCTAGCCGTGCTTGTTCTCTTTTTGAAAATCATGCCGTTCTTCTATGGAACTGTGCTCGTGCTAATTGTCGCCTATGTCCTTCACTTCCTCCCCGCCGGCCTTCAGTCACTCGAACCCTCGGTCCAACAGATCACACCTAACCTTGAGGAAGTGGCCCGTACCCTGGGGCTCGGAGTTCGAGAAACCTGGAGGCGAGTCACGTTGCCGCTGATCCGTAACGGCATCATCGTGGCCTGGGTCCTTATTTTTCTGCAAACCATGAAGGAGCTTCCTGCGACATTACTGTTGAGACCCGTTGGATTCGACACTTTAGCGATCCGTGTCTGGCTGGAAGCGAGTGAGGAATATTATCAACTGGCGGCTCCGTCAGCCTTATTGATCGTGCTGGTCGGCTTACCGGCTCTGTTTCTGTTACTCTCTCGTGATTGGAGGGCGGCATAGAGCCATGATGCATTCACCATCACACACAACCCATACAGATCCCGGCCCATCTGACAGTCGGGTCGATCTGCACGGACCGACCGCTTCTATCTTAGAGCTCCGTTCCGTATCGTGCGCCTATGACCTAACCCGGCCCGCAATCCAGAACATTTCCTTTTCCATACGGGAAGGGGAGATCCTGTGTCTCCTCGGGCCATCCGGTTGCGGCAAGACCACTATTTTGAGAGCGATTGCAGGCTTCGAACCTGTGCGCTCCGGACAGATTTTTCTCTCCGATCGATTAGTCTCCTCCTCCTCCGAGACCGTGCCAGCCGAAGAACGCCGTATCGGGATGGTCTTCCAAGAATATGCCCTGTTTCCACACCTGCGTGTCGCTGACAATATTGCCTTTGGACTTCATCAACTCGCCAGAGAGGAACGAGCATCTCGGGTCCAAGAAATGCTGCGACTAACCGGCCTGGAAGGTCTGGAGCGCCGATACCCACATGAACTATCTGGAGGACAACAGCAACGCGTGGCGCTTTCGCGAGCGTTGGTGCAGAATCCCATCCTGCTCCTCTTGGATGAGCCGTTCAGCAATCTCGACCCCGACATGGCAAGCCGCATGCGGCAGGACCTCCATGCCCTCCTTCATCGGACGAAGACCACCACGATCATGGTCACCCACGATCATGAAGAATCGTTCGCCATGGCGGACCGTATTGCCGTCTTGAATCGCGGTGAGATCGAACAGTTGGACTCTCCTGAGCTGATCTACCATCTCCCGGCAACCCGGTTCGTGGCTGACTTTGTAGGCCAAGCCGACTTTATCACCGGACAGATTCACCACGGCGTCGTGTACACGGAACTGGGAGCGTTTCCCAATACCATCGACGGTGTCGAGGGAGCCCATGTCGTGGTGATGATCCGCCCGGACGATATCCACCTCATACCCAATAAATCTGCTGGCCCCCGAATCTTGGCCAGGCAGTTCCGAGGCTCAGAAAATTTGTATACGGTCCAACTTCCGTCCGGCCAGGTGGTGCATAGCAGCGAAAGTTCAACCAGCGTCTACCAGGAAGGCACCGCTGTCGAATTGCGGGTTTCCGCAACGCATACCGTGCTCTTTCCCGACGAACAACCACCTCGCTCATAGCCACACAGGAACCAACTCATGACCGCGCCGATTGACAGGTTCTCTCAAGATCTGGCATGGATGGACCAGTACCCTGGCTTCCTGCCCACCGGACTACACCCACGTCTATCAGGTAAGGAGTGACAATGGATGCGTTGAAGCACGCGATTGATTACGGGGTGATCGGCCTCCTGCTGGTCTTAAGCCTGTGGTCTGTCGCGATTGCCATCGAGCGATGGCTGTTCTACCGACGAATCAATCTCTCTCAGTTCACCAATGCACAGTTGCTGGAAATCACCCTCACAAAGCGGCTTGTGATCATCGGCACCGTTGCCGCCAATGCTCCGTATATCGGCCTCCTCGGAACCGTCCTTGGTATCATGCTAACCTTCCATACCATGGGAACATCAGGTACGATGGCGGTGAACACCATCATGATCGGATTGAGCCTGGCATTGAAGGCGACGGCCGTCGGACTGTTAGTCGCTATTCCCTGTGTCGTGATGAATAATGTCCTTCGTCGGCGTGTCACCGAGCTCTTGACCGAGTACAAGGCACAACATGGACCGCAACATTGATCAGATCAACGTCATCCCGCTCGTGGATGTCATGTTGGTCCTGCTCGTCATCGTCTTGACTACGGCGACGTTCATCAGCACAGGGCAAATTCCCGTCAACTTAGCCAAAGCGAAGGAAGTGGGAGATCGGAAGGATGTTCCGGTCGTGATCTCACTGACCGCTGATGGAAGTCTGTTTGTCAATGATGCGCCGGTTCCGGATGGAGGCCTCTCTACGGCTCTCAGTGCTCAACCTCGCGAGTCGGCAGTAGTCGTCCGAGCCGACAAAGTCACCTTGCTTGAGAAATTTGTGGCCCTAGTCGATGAAATCCGTGGCCTAGGATTTCAGCAAGTCAGCCTGGAGGTCATTCGACTGTGATGGGGCATTCCGTACCGCTTCCTAATAGTCCAGCGGGCCCAGTGGCAGCGAGTTGGCTCATTTCCTGCCTGCTGCACGCAGGGCTGGCTTTTGCTGCAGTCTTGTTCGTACAGCGTATACAGCTCGCTGCTCAGACTGAACCATTTCAGTGGGACGTCGCAGTAGTCGCAACGCTCTCGACGTCGGTGAAAGACACGCCTTCTACTCAACTTCCAGCTCCACTTACTCCTGCGCTTCGGCAGTCAACCCCACCAGCGAACGCTGTTGGCCCAACCGTAGAGCCCGTTGAACCAGCAACGATGAAACCGGTCACATCACCTATACCAGCAGCGACTACCGAACCCGATTTGGAATCCTATGAGGATCAACTCCTCAATACTGAGCTAGAGCCATCGAGCGCAGCACCTTCGTTATCGACCGAACCGCTGCCTGACATTGTTCCGCAACATCTTTCGGCTGCCTTGTCCGAGCAGATCATGCCTCCTCGTAATCGTTCGACAGCGTTGGCCGATTCACAGACGACCATGGATTCTACGCTTGCTCCCTTCGCATCCACAGACCAACCTAAGCCGGCTAAAGCGGATTACGGATGGCTCGCTGCTCTCATGGCACAATGGATCGCGGACCTGAACAAGCGGTACCCAGCTATGCTCCGAACCGAGGGGGTGCAAGGGAAAGTGACGCTGACCGCGGTGCTGCACGAAAATGGACACTTGAGCGATGTGCGGGTCGTTAAGAGTTCGGGGTACGCCGAGCTCGACCAAGTTGCCGTGGAAGATGTGACGAACGGCCCTCCCATCACTCTTTCTCACCCCTTGGACCGTGCACAGATGCCGGTGAAGTTTTCAATCAGTTACGACTTGAAGACGGGTCGATAAGTCCTACAGCCCATGTTATGGCACACGCAATCGATGACGGAGTCCCGATGAAACCGTAATTTTCCCTTCATTATCGACGATGATGGCTTCAACATCGGACAAGCGCTCCACCAACGCCATCCCTCTCTCAGGCCCCAACACAAAAATTCCTGTATCCAGTCCATCGGCCACCGTCCCTTCTTTCGCCACGATCGTCACACTCTGGCACGCCCGCGCCGGCAGCAAGGTCTGCGGGTCCAAAATATGATGATACCGGACTCCATCCCGTTCGAAGAATCGTTCATAGTCTCCAGCCGTCGAGATCGCTTCTTCTCTCAACTCAACTACTGTCAGCAACGAATCCTCCTGGCGCGGATGCCTGATTCCGACAGGAAATCCTTTTCGATCCGGAAGGACACCGAATGTCTTGATATCGCCTGATAAAGCGACAACTCCTCCCGTGGCACCAGCCCGTTTCATCTTCTCAACGGCCCGATCAGCCGCATATCCCTTCCCAATCCCACCGACATCAAGACGCATTCCTTCATGCGGCAGGAAAATAGTTCCTACCTCTTTATCGATTCGAATGTTTGTCCAATTGACGAGGGGTCGTAGCCTCTGCAATTCTTTGTCATTGGGAATCTGCTGCTGGTCCGTTACGCTCCATGCTTCAACCGCAGGACCAAGCGCGATGTTGAACCCACCGTGGGTGAGCTGCGCCATTTCCAAAGCTCGGACCACCAGATCCAACGTTTCTTGACTCACTTTGACAGGGAAACGCCCGGCTTCGGCATTGACACGAGAGAGCTCGCTGTCAGAACGCCACGTACTCAGGAGCTGCTCAAGCCGTTTGATCTCATCGAATCCGGCTTGCGTAGCTGCATTGCCAATGCTGCTATCGCTGGACACAACAGTGATTGTAACCAGGGTGCCCATGTGCATCTGGGCACGTTTTGAGACGACGACCTGAGGCACAGAGTGCGTCCCTACGCAACCTGCCGCGACGACCACAACGAAACAGCGCATTAACATGATGAGGGAGGAACAAGATCTCGGTACGTCCAGTGCCATCGAGTTTTCACCACCAATGCAGTCGAAATATCCTGGGATATCGAGGGTAGGGCATGACTTCGAAGAGCCGTGCTTCCATCCGTGAGGGCTGTGGAAGCATTTCTACAATCACGCGTCTATCGAATGTTGGATATTGCTCGTCGAGAAAGTCATGGACCAGTGCTGTTTCTTTTTGATCAGCAATCACAGAAGCTATGAGCATCCTGCCATAGCGAGGCGAATCGATTCCGAATCGCCATGTTCCCACATGAGTGATAACACCAGCGCCTACGCGAAATACCATATCCAAATCAGCCATGGACATGAAGGGTCCTTCGCTGATCTGCACTCGGGTGAGTCGGTACCTTCCGGACGGCAAATCGATAGCAAAGCGTTGATCCGGTGATTCGACCTCGACCTGAAAACGTTTGTGGGAGTCCTGTTCCTCCAATTCCAGAAACCGCATCTGCGGCAAATATCGTCGAGACCTGTCTCCTGTCAGAGTCGTCAATGCGCGCCCCACGACCAGACTGTTTCTGACCTGAGTTGAGTCGACCAAGGACGGCACTGTCGTCGCGCAGGCCCACAGCGGCAGAATAATGATGACAATCAACAAAACTTTGCAGAACCTGTCGAACTCCCAAGCCATAGGGAAATTATAAGCCATGGTCGTTCTGGAATGCAGAGACAGTCGAGCTTCGCTTGAAACTTGCCTCTTGACACTCATAGCTCCTGTGAGATATTAATAATCGTTCTCAATTTCATTACTAACGAAACAGCACGTATCATGGCCATTGCAAAAGCTCCTTCTCTTCAACACTGCCAGAGCCTTGAGACACGTTGCGAGTGCGGACAGCTGATCGCCAAGGTGCGTGGAGAAGGCTTGGAGCTGAAGTGCAAGCGCTGCAAACGTATCGTCGTCATCCCCTTTTCTTCTATTGAGGGCTGGGGAACTGTAACTTTCTAAGTTATTCCAAGAAAGGAGGAACTGCCGATACATCTTTTTAGTTTTAGAGAAGTATAATTTTCCCTCTTGTCCTAAGACCAGAGACCATCGAGTCCCGAGTCAGACCACAACCTTACTCATCAGGGAGGATACCGATGAAGATGCGGTCAATCCTCGGGGCTGTTTCGATCTTCGTACTGGCAGTGACGCCAGTCTTCGCAGAAGAGAGCCTTGAGGAACGAGTGAAGAGACTTGAAGAAGCATTACAGAAAGCACAAGAACGTGAATCCCGCGCAGTTCAAGGGGAAAGTTCACCCACGAAACAATACCCAGTGCCCGCTGGGCCTATAACCGACATTGCGGTCGGACGCCCAGGAGAGGAAAAGACCTCTCTCGGTTTCGGTTCCACAGGGTCAGGAAAACTGGTCTATGCCAAACCCTTCTTGAGCGCGCCCAAGGCGGTGCTCGGAGGCTATGTTGACATGGGGTACAACATCCTTTCTCGCCAAAACCTCGATAACCCGAGCCGCAACACATTTGGCCACCAGCGACTGGTGCCGTACATCTATGCGGACATCACCGATCGGGTAAAATTCGCGGCTGAGATCGAGCTCGAGCGTGGAGGCACCGATGCACCACAGGGAAATGGCGAGTTCAAGATCGAATTCGCCCAGCTGGACTATTTGGTCAATGAAATGATCAACCTCCGTGGCGGAGTTCTGCTCATGCCGGTCGGCAAATTCAACTTGTTGCACGATACGCCTTTGAACGACCTGGTCGATCGCCCGATGGTCTCTCGGATCATCATCCCCAGCACCTGGTTTGAGTCTGGAGCCGGAATCTACGGCACGTTGTATCCGACCACGCTTTCGAAGATCGACTACGAACTGTATGCAGTCAACGGCGTGAGCTCGACGGCCGGGGCCATTACGGATCTAGGCGTTCGTAGCGCGCGAGGAAGCATCTCGCGAGATCGGGATGACAACAAAGGTGTAGTCGGCCGTGTGGCGTTCAGCCCCATGCTCGGGATTGAAGTCGCGACGTCCGGCTACCACAGCCAGTTTCGGCCCTCGACGGGAACCGTCGGCCAAAGTGCCTTGAATCTCTTCGCAGTGGATTGGACGCTCCAGCGCGGCCCCTTCGAGTTGATCGGGGAATCCGCCTGGGCCTGGATCAGCAACAACGGCGCGACCGGCGTGGCAGGGAGCGCGGTCGGGCCGGGTAAAATGTTCGGGTATTATGTCCAAGGAAACTATCACTTCATGCCGGAAATACTGAAAAGATTGGCCCCTAGCCACTTCTCAGATGCGTCGACTTTCACGTTCACCGTTCGCTGGGAACAGGTCGACACGGATACGGACAATCGCACCCTAGGCGGAGGAAACACACTGGGCAATCGGCGAGAATTAGACCGGTTGACGGTCGGCTTGAACTTCAGGCCGATCGAAGATACGGTCTTCAAAATCAACTGGCAACATAACGCTCAGAATGGCGCGCTGGGATTAACACCCGCAGGAGACTTGGGCGCGGCCAACAGTCCGTTGGACGGAGACGGATTCCTGTTCCAAGCAGCAACCTATTTCTAACTGTCATGAAAGGAGGCTCCCCGCCGTATCGGCGGGGAGCTCAGCACATGAAGAAGCTTCTGAAGCTCGGCATACGTATTCTTCCACTGTTTTTGCTCGGAGGCCTGGCCGGTTGTGCTTTGATGAACGGGATGCAAGAGCGTGTTTCCACGTGCAACTATGATCATGCCTGGGAGGCGGCATTGGAGGCTGTAAAAGACCGCTCGACCGACACCAAGAACAAAGAAGACGGATTGATTGTCACTCAGTGGCTCGAAATTCCGATGCCGGGGAGAACTTATGGGGTTTTTCGGAGAGATGTTGGAAACAGTAGGGACCGATCTCGTCTCACCCTGAAGGTAAAACGGTTGAATGATGTCACAAAAATTTCCTTCGTCGAAGAACGGCAGAGTTGGGTGTTTCGTGGAGGATCGCGTCTCTTCGGTTGGGCCCCCACAGACCCCTCTGAGGAAATGATGCGAGACATCCAGAAACGCCTTGATACCAAACTGCAGGAGCATGGATGCGCGGGCACGTAAAGCTTCTTTCAAGCTTCGCTCTCGGGACGGCACTCTGTTTGATTATGCCTCTATCGGCTGGAGCCGAAAAGGTGTGGGATAACGACCTGAAGCGCTATCTCACCGAAGACGAGTTGAGTCACGCGGAAGTCTTCTTATCTGAAGAAGAGGCCGTGAAGATCATGCTGCCGAAATCCGAACGTGTCCGCAAAGAAACGCTTCGGCTCACGCAGGAGAAGAAAGATCTGATCGAGCAACGCATCGGGTGGAAATTTCCGGAAGAAGCTTTCGAAGTCTATGTCGGCGAAACGAGCGAGAAGATCGACGGCTATGCGATGGTCCATAACACCATCGGCAAGCATAAGCATATGACCTACATGGTTGGTGTGGATGCGGCGGGTGCCTGTTCGGACGTGGAGCTACTGGTCTTTCGAGAAGCGAGAGGGAGTGAAGTCGGTCGAAAGCGTTTCAATGTGCAGTACGAAGGCAAGACGGTGCTGGACCCCATCCGTATCAATAAGGACATCATCAATATCACCGGGGCCACGATGTCCGTCCGTTCCATCAGTGCCGGCGTCAAGCGAGTACTCGTACTGATCGATGAGTTTTACCTCAAGCCCGCAGGGATCGGCAGCGAGACGCTGGCCGCGAAAAAGGACAAGGGGTTTTTTACGTCAATATTCGGCAACTGACGGAAGCGGACCCAGCGTCCCTGACATGCGTAACTTTAACCAGAAATTCAAGCTTCGTGACTCGGATCGACATATTCGGTTGTTATACACGTTGTTCTTGCTATTGATGTTCATCGGTTTTTGCTTCTCATTTTTTTGGGCGCACAGCATGACGGGGCTGTCGCCTCAAGGCATCGCCGATCACTATCGAGGGTCGGATATCACGTTTGGAGAACCGATGTCGTTTCGGGAATTGGCGGAGATCACTCACTTCCATCTCTTTACGATGCCGGTGGTCTTTATGATTCTGATTCATGTCATGTACCTGACCGGTGCCAGCCACACCCTAAAGGCGGTCGTCACGTGGGGTGGCTTTGGCGGCGTGATCCTCGACTTGCTGTCACCTTGGCTGATTAGTTACGTCTCCCCGATCTTTGTCCTCTTGATGTTGACCGGTGATACGTTAATGACCATCAGTTTTTTGATCATGATGGTGGTCCCTCTCTATGAGATGTGGGTGCTCAGACATCCATTAATGGGAGGCAAACGTACACAAGAATCGTAAGCGCCGACATCGGGGCCATAATTGTTTTCAGCGGCCAGCGGTTGTTCACCCAGAGCCCAGGATCACAGAGGTGGTCTTGGGCTCTTCGTTTTTGGAGGTGATGGTATGCGAATCGAATCGACAGATGCTGTTCAACCGGCCGTAATAAGACTCCAGCACATGCTCCAGAAGGTCGACTGTCTCTGTCTCCCCCCGACATCACGGCGCGATCTGGAGAGCATTCTTGTTCGGCAAGTGGCGAACGAA
>JBGSIO010000053.1:0-4467 GCA_041742455.1 Nitrospira sp.
GCAGAGCGAAAACTCCCGTTCTTGAGTCACGTCGGCTATGAGTTCAGTCTGATCGGAAAAGACCAATCGCTTGGAGATCCAAAACGGCTGCGTCTCGCGCTTGACGAAGGGGTGACCGTCATCGCGGCTCACGCCTGCAGCTACGGCCTGATGCTGTATGAAAAGTTTCTGCCCACTTTTCGAGAACTCGCGCGGCGTTATACGCATTTCTACGCCGACATTTCGGCCCTCACCCAGCCTCATCGCATGAAGATGCTCCTACATCTACGACACCAGCCGGACCTTCAATCGCGCCTCTTCTTTGGGACGGACTACCCACTGTCTGTTTTCCACGTGGCGGCTTGGGGACGGGTAGGTCCAGGCACGTTGTGGAGGATGATCCGCACGAAAAACCGGTTCGACCGACAGGTTGAGGTGTGTACGGAGCTTGGGCTTGGATTCCGCTCATTCGGAGAGCTCTTGACGCCGCCGACAAGTCACTAGGCAAAGATGGAGCGTGATCAGATACTCGCCACCCTTCGCGAAAGGATTCTGGCATTCGCGACATCACGTGTATCAAGGGATCATGCCGAGGACCTGACCCAAGACGTGCTGGCAGTCCTCCATGATAAGTATCCAATGGTTTGCGCGCTGACGGAACTGGTCCCTCTTGCTTTTCAAGTTCTGCGATACAAAATGCTGGATGCCCATCGGAAAGCCATGAGGCGCGGGGAGTACAATCAGGAATCGATCGAAGAACTGCCGCTTACCGATACCGGCGACGATCCGATCACTCAACTCGACCAGAAACAACGCGTTGATCGGCTGCTCGCCGCCATGGCCCAACTCGGAGAACGTTGCCGGGAGTTGTTCAGATGGAAGCTGGAAGGCAAGAGCTTCCCCGAGATTCAGAAATTGATGAATCAGACCTCGATCAATACAATCTACACATGGGACTTGCGGTGCCGAAAACAATTATTGGCGTTCATGGGCGATAGTTGGGAGTAGCCATTCAACGACTATGTCCGAGCATGATTTAGAGAAGCTTTTGGGTGGCTTTGCAGCCGACACGTTGACGCCTGAAGAAAAGCAACAGCTCTACAGCGCGGCGCTGCGAGACCAAGAACTATTCAACTCGCTCGCTGACGAACAGGCGCTGAAGGAATTACTGGCTGATCCCGTGGTACGCCGTAGGCTCTTGCAGTCTGTGCAGGCGACAGGCTCGACAACTGACGGAGGACCCGCGTCATGGCTCGACTCGATTCGCCGCCCAGCCGGACTTGCTTGGGCTGGTGGCCTCGCCGCAGCCGTCTTCGCAGTTGTCCTCGGCACTAACATCTATCAAGAAAGTCTAAGACAGGCAGGCCGATCCGTCGCCATCGAAGAGGAGTCACCTAGAATCGCACCTACTCCAGCACCTCATGAACCTCAACCAGCCTCACCTGCGATCGGTGAGTCTCGATTGAACGCGCAAACCAATTCAAAATTAGCAGACACACCTGGGAAAGAAACACCTGTCGCCAAGAAGGCCAAACAAGAAACCGAGATGACAGCCAAATCAAACGATGAGCCAGGAGCGACGTACTCCGAACCGGATGGGCTACAAGGACGTTCTCAATCCACTCCGCGTACATTCACACAATCAAACCAAGATGCACCGGACTCGGCCGATCAAGACCGCGCGAACGCCCCCTCAACCTCTGCTTTAGTGCCTGCGCCGGCCAATGAACCGGCTACTCCAGCACCTACTGGACACGTTGGCTCAGGGTTGAGCGCTCGCTCCTTGTTCTACGGAAACACAGCGGAATTTACTTCTGAACTGATGACAGGAGAGCAAGAACGTAGTCATTCCGCCCAGCAATATGAACAGCTTGAACAGAAGAAGAGACTGTCGCGTGCCAACCAAACGGGGAACCTTGCCGGCGCTACCAAGCCATTGGGCATTCGTTACAGCCTGGCGACTTACGGAATGGAGAGGCCTCATGATGACACAGCCACCAGAGCCTCGATCCAGGTAGATTCGACTGACCTGATGATCGAGGCGAATCAGGACGGCTTCTTTCAGGTGTGGGGAGATGACGGTGCTCTACAGCCTCACCTCCTGTTCCCTCTGACAGAACAAGACCCGGTTTCATCACGGCTGATTGCCCATCAGCTTAGGAGAATCCCCATTCTTACTGTCTATCGGACGATTACTATTCGCTTCTCTCGCATGCCATTCGGAACACTCTCCAGTAAGGACCTCGTTGAGATGAATCGATCGCCAGTTGGGCAACTTCAAGAATCCTCCACTTCCATGGGAGCGTCCGGCTCTCAAGAACTGGTTATATACGTAGTCAATCAGGATCCCTCATTGGGCATGCTCGTGGTCCGGATTCCGATACACCAACCATGAAAAGTCGACCAGTACGGTCGAAGAGCGCGCCAGCACAACAAAGGGGCCGTTCTCCGAAGGAGAACGGCCCCTTTGTACTACTCCAGCAACCTATCGGCAGGATCTACGGGCTTACTGAAATACGATCCTTGATGAGGTCGAAGGTTTCCTTCGGCACGACATTCTTGGCCACCAATTCACCCTTCACCCGATAGGGACGATTATTCACGATCCGATCAGCTTCATCCTGTTTCAACCCCAAGAAGAGAATCATATCGTTTGCTGAGACTTTATTGATATTCATCGATGTGGAAGTCGCTGCCGGAGCGACGGAAGCCGTCCCAGATGACCCCTGTTTTGGAGTCAGTGTAGCCGCCTGCACCGATCCCCCTGACTGAGACCGATCCTTGAGCTCCTTCTGATAGCGAGCCACCAATGATTTCAGTGTGTCGTTATGACGCTTGACGTCCTGATATTCCTGCTTCACGTTCCGATTTTGGGCCGACAACGCTCTGACTTTGTCCTCCAGCTCCTTCGTTTTGGACTCAATCGTCCCTCGTTCCGCGTCACGTCCATGTTCAATTCGTTGGAGTTCATCCCGAGCGGCCTCGGCCTCGTTGTTGAATTTGACGTTCAGCTCCTTGAGCGTCCGCACCTGCTGCTCCATCGCGACTTTCTGTTGCCGAGCTTTTTCCAATTCCATCTTGGCGCTATCCGCTTCGGTCAGCGCTTCTTGGTATTTCTTGTTGGAGACACAACCCGTAGTCAACACCGCGCCAATCAACACTATCGCCGTCCACTCGCGTTTCATGCGATCCTCCCTCCATCAAGTCTTACAGCTTGAATGTGTTTCATACGGATCCCCATTCCCACCCTATCCTGCACCTCGGTCCTTGGAATAGCTTTCTTTGTGTGTATGCCAACCTCCAGGCATTGTCAACATATTTGCTCTTGCGTGAGATCGATCTCGCACTCATCTTCAATACGACAAGAAGGTCTCACGCGCTTGACGGATCGTCATTGCTCTGTGATTATCCGTGACATTCTATCAAACAAAACCAGGGAGGGTGAACCTTCCTTATTTGCGATCGGTAGTGGAGTACAGAATGAATGAATGGGGTCCAGCACTCGCAGTGATTCTTGGAGTCGTGGAGGGATTGACGGAGTTTCTCCCCGTCTCGTCCACCGGACATCTCATCCTAGTCGGCCATGCTCTTGGGTTCACCGGCGATGTGGCCGCAAACGCGGAAATCGCGATCCAATTGGGCGCCATTCTGGCTGTCATCGTGTTTGAACGGGATAAAATCGGCCGGCTTCTTTCCGGCGCCTGGCAGGAACAAAAGGTATTGCGTTCGGCTACTGCAAGCCAACCACTGGCCTCCTGGGCCGACCGCATCAAGGCCTCCATGCGAAGTCATCCGAACTTATGGTTCTTGGTCGGGTTAGGAGTCGCCTTTCTGCCGGCTGCCACACTCGGCCTCGCGGCGCACGGATGGATCAAATCGCATCTATTCACCCCGCAAACCGTGGCGACCACTTCGATCCTCGGAGGCATTATCATCCTTGTCGTGGAAGCCACCAAGCGCACGAGTCAGGCGATGAGTCTGGAACAAGTTTCACCCATCCATGCGTTCTGGATCGGAGTTGCACAATGCGCGTCGTTGATTCCAGGCATGTCCCGATCCGGCTCCACCATCATCGGAGGCCTACTCGCGGGACTCGACCGGAAGGTCGCCACGGAGTATTCCTTTTTTCTCGCTCTCCCGACCATTATTGCGGCCACTCTCTACGAAACATGGAAGGCACGCGGGACATTTACCGAGCAGGACTTTCTGGCACTCGCTCTTGGGATGGTTATTTCCTTCCTGGTGGCTTGGGCCGTCATCGCTGCCTTCCTCACCTATGTCCAGCGGCATACCTTGCGGGCGTTTGCGTACTATCGTATTATGCTTGGAGTCTTGGTTTTATTGGTCGCCAGTTGAAAGGAGTTGTTCATGGCTTCGGATACGATTCATGTGTACGATACCTGGGTCAACGGGAAGAACGGTCGCATTCACTTCGACGTGATGACGACGGATGAAGTAACCGCGCTCAAGCTTGCCAAGGAGTACTTG
>JBGSIO010000054.1:0-8834 GCA_041742455.1 Nitrospira sp.
TGGATTCGTGAACTCGTTCACCGTCTTCGTTCCCACGGCGTCTCCTTCCAGTATGTGCCACACGAGTGATGATCCTGAGCGACCATCAGCATACGCCGGTTCCCGCATTCCCTCTATACACAACAATCGATCATAACTCCATGCTTTGGGTTGATGGCTCCGGTCCGAGGATTGCACGTCGTGATGTTCACGTGCAATGGTTGTGATGCCGTTACAGTTGTCATGAAATGCAACATTCCATGGTGATTGGGGTGGTTGTTACAAGTATAGGTCTCTCCACCCAAGCCAAGCAAATTATGATCCCTGCTCCATGACAGGGGTTTCCTGCAATCCCGATTCCATGGCATGCCGATCGATTTATTCCAAATAACATAGCGAATTGGCCACCCGTGTCGGACATTCTTTCTCTCACGCGACAAATTGTCCTGGGAATTGTTCAACCTCATAAATTGCTACAGCAAAGACTCTGGGAACAATTCGTTGGGTTTTGCCGGCTCTCGTGGAATGCGGTATGCACAAGAGAGTGTAGTCAAAGATGTCGATTTTACAGTCATCCTTCGACTAAACGATGAACACTGATCGGAGTGGCCACGAAAGGAGAAATCAAAACAACAAAGTCGTGATGTTTGAGATTCCGCCTTCAGATTTCAAAAAACGAAGCAGTCGTTCAGCCATCGTCGACAACGGTGAAAACCTGGAAGCTGACCGCTTCATTGGGCGGCGTCGAGAGCGATTGCAGCTGGTGTCAGGACCGCTGGGGATACTCCTGGCAGATCGTTCCTCGGGCGTTGCTCGCCGCGATGAAGCACTCTGACAAGGCTGCGGTGAAGCGTGCAATGGATGCCATGATGACGATGAAGAAAATCGACATTGCGGCGATTGAAGCGGCTGTCGCACGGAAGTCGTAAGACACGAACATCGCCGGTTGTCGATTTCCAGTCCCTCGTTCGACTAAGAAGTATGCAGGTAGTTGGTCATGATCGTCAATCGACTCGACGAAAAGGAGAAACCATATGTCTACGAAAAACACCGTTCGCTTGCATCGAGTTGTAGCCGCCAAACCGGACAAGGTTTATCGCGCGTTTCTCGATGCCGACGCGATGAATAAGTGGCTGCCGCCGAACGGATTTACGGGCAAAGTGCACCAGTTAGATGCGAAGGTCGGAGGCAAGTACAAGATGTCGTTCACGAACTTCACGACCGGCATAAGCCATTCGTTCGGCGGCGAGTACCTCGAACTCGTACCCAATGAACGTCTTCGCTACACGGACAATTTCGATGATCCGAATCTGCCCGGTGAAATTCACGTGACTGTCACGCTTAAAGAAGTATCGGTTGGTACGGACCTCAGCATTCAGCAGGAAGGTCTTCCGGATGTGATTCCGTTAGAAGCCTGCTATCTCGGCTGGCAGGAATCACTCCGGAACTTGGCACGACTCGTCGAGCCGGAAATTAGGGATTGAGCTAGGACGAGATGACGGATGAAACTGGGCGGAACGATCTATCCAGGCGGCGCTTCAGGCGTGACCTTCGAGCATTGTGACATGCCGGGCATGACGCGACAGGGCGACGTGCACAGGGGTGGCGGCATGAAGGTCGCCTGGTTCAAAGATCCCGACGGGAACATTCTCAACATTGCCGGCCAGTAACCGAGGCGGAAGTGGCAGAAGGGTGTGATCGCTCTAACCGGGAATTATGAGGCGACACATTTCGGACGATCGTGAGATGGCAGGCGGTCTGTTCAGTGCCCTCTCTGACGAGACGCCGATCTTTCCCACGTATGCACAGCAGAAAGGATCATGACCGTGACAGTCCGGCTGAACCACACCATCATTGCCGCGTATGACAAAGAGAAGTCGTCTCTATTCTTGACTGGGATCCTGGGCCTTCCAGCACCCTCGTTGCTTGGCCCGTTTGCAGTGGTGCAGGTGAGCGACGACACCTCGCTGGACTATATGGACACCGACGGTGAGATCGTGTCCCAACACTATGCCTTCCTCGTAGAGGAGTACGAGTTCGACCAAATCTTCGGGCGGATTCGTGACCGGCATCTCCCGTATTGGGCCGATCCGTACCGCCACAAGCGCGACGAGATCAACACGTGGGATGGAGGTCGCGGGGTCTACTTTGACGACCCAAGCGGCCACTTGCTGGAGATCATCACCCGTCCCTACGGCAGCGGTGGTACGACGACATCACAACCTCACCCGTTGTTCGCGCAGCCACTGGGTCACGAAGATCACGAGGATCGCCTGTTTGATCAGCAAGCGAAGAGCGGCGGAGAGGCTTCAAGTTTGCAAACAGAAGTTTGATGCAAGGTCTGAGCAATACCCCAAACAAACATGATCGAAATCGCGGCATGGCTGTTGGTTGAGGGAGGCGGAACGATCAGCGGATGGCACGTCATATCGATCTCCGCGTACGGAGCCTTGTCGAAGTACGACCGTTTCATGAAGGGCTGTTGCCCGCGCTCGGTTTTACGCGCTATGCCTCTATCCCAGGCTGGTTTATGTATGAGGCGGCTAAGACCGATGCCGCCAGGGAGTTTTTTGGGGTGACCGAATCGTCCTCGCATATGGCCAATGAATGTCGAGTCGCATTTTGGGTAGAGAGTAGGGCGGAAGTGGACCGCCTGGCGACTATTATCCGACAAGCCGGCGTCGCAAATATCGAAGGGCCGCTCTTCGAGGAGGCTGGATATTGCGCGGTCTTCTTCGAGGACCCCAGCGGTAATCGACTAGAAATCTGTCACCGCAATGGCTGATGAGCTTTTGGCAGGGAGCAGACCATTGGGCCGATCATCGTTGGGCAACTGAACGGGGTGGATCAGAGTGGATATAACGATCGGACAACTTACCGACATCTATTGGTAAGGATTGGACCCATTCCGAGACAGTCGCATCATCAAACGCATTCCTATATTGCGTCAATGGGAACTCGTGCGACAACTTCTTGGATAAGGAGCGCCTCATGCCACGTATACTGATAATGGGGTTTGATCGTCTCTATCAGAACGCCGGCTTTTCCCAAGGCGCGCTAGTTGCCTCGATCATTCGAATCAGCAAGACCTACTATGCGCCAAGGTACTGGCGTGACTAGAAGTTGTGCTAGGTGCGCACGATCGTCAATTGTTGTTTGACTGGAATATCTTCAGACAAAGCAGATTGCATACAATCTTAGGATGCTCAGTAGGTTCGTGACAGCTCGCAGACCAAGTCTTGAGTCTGGGCAGGGGCGCTGTTGTCTTCTATTGAGCAAGACCCCAGGGTTTTAACGACCAATGTCAATACGATGAGCGAACGGATGCGATTAGCCATGCTCTACGCTCGGGATTGCGAAGAAGTCGCGAAAGAATGGGCGTGCTCGGCCCTCCAACTCTACCGGCATTGTGAGCGGAACCCAGCCCATTTCGCCTCCCAGGCGACTGGAAAGTACGGTTCGAACGTAGCATGCGAGAGCTGGCGACATTTGTAGAGCATGGAAGCGAAGATATCTGTGAGGTCATTCATGACAACTGATCTTAATCCTGGGGTCTCGTCAGAACGTTTCGCTTCTGTAAAGTGAAACGATCGATTCACATTCGATTGTGATCAGGACGATTCATTCGATGCTCATGACGATGTGTTCCATGTGAACGACGACAAGTTTGACACTCTTGTTCAGCGGGTGCAGCAAGCGAGACGGCCTACGGACTTCCACCATTCTGGAGGTGAACAAGGGGCGAAAAGGAGGAGGACCTATGAATGAAAATCTTGAGAAGCTCAAATTGTTGGCCCGTGATCTGAGGAACGGCAAAGAGTTTCCGCGAAGCCCACGAGAAACGCTGGCCGGCTATGTGTTGGCCGGCCGCGCGGTGGACAAATGCCGTGCCGATCTCGTCGGCTGGCAAGGGGAATACCACTCCAATTGCCCGCTCGACCAGCAGTGGTTGAAGTTCACCGTGATAGATTATGACGCCTTCAGGTCGTTTGTCGCTACCGGCGCGACCGATGAGGAAGTCGCCGAATGGATCGAGGACCAGGCCAAAAAACGTTGGCGTGCGGAGATCGTCGTCTGGAACAATCAACAGCGGGACCGACGATTGAGTGACCTGACGCCTGAGCTGCAAGAATTCATGGAGGATTACATCGCGGCCTCCATCCCGCGCAACAAGGTCGTGTATCATTATTTCGACATTTACGATGTTGAGGAAGGACGGCTCTGAAGGAGAATGAGACCGACGATCCCAGGCCATGGCTCATTGGCGTGAGGTGCCAACCAGATGTATCCCTTGAGTGAGGAGTCTCTCATCGTTCAGCCAATCTATCGGGGGGGGGTCGTTCCTCGGATTCGTCGTTGCCTTATTGAAGGAGGAGAATCATTATGGCTGATAAGAGAATTATCGCGGTTGTCGGCGCAACAGGCGCGCAGGGCGGCGGATTGGTCCGCGCAATCCTGAACGACCCAAAGCGTGAATTTGGCGTGCGGGCGTTGACGCGCGCGAAAGGTCGACTCTGCCAAGGCGCAAGAACTGGCCACCTTGGGTGCTGAGGTGGTCTCCGCTGATTTGGATGACGTCGAGAGCCTGCAACGAGCGTTTGCAGGAGCCTACGGCGTCTTCTGCGTCACCAATTTTTGGGAGCATTTCTCACCGGAGAAAGAGACGGCTCAGGCCAAGGCCATGGCCCAGGTAGCGAAGTATGCCGCAGTGCAACATGTGATCTGGTCTACACTTGAAGATACGCGCCGGTGGGTTGCACTCAGTGATACTCGGATGCCCACGCTCCAGGGCAAGTACAAGGTACCGCACTTCGATGGGAAGGGCGAGGCCGATCAGGCGTTCAAGGAACTCGGCGTCCCGACGACCTTCCTGCTCGCCTCATTCTACTGGGACAATATGATCTCCTTCGGGATGGGTCCGAAGAAGGGCCAGAATGGAAAGTTCGCTATAACCCTGCCGATGGGCGATAAGAAGCTGCCGGCCATCGCTGAGGAAGATATCGGCAAGTGTGCGTTCGGTATTTTCCAACGAGGCAAGGACTTTATTGGGAAGACGGTTGGAGTTGCCGGCGAGCATCTCACCGGTTCCGATATAGCGGCCAAGCTGACCAAAGCACTGGGCCAAGACGTGCGCTATAACGCGGTATCACCCGAGGCGTACCGCGCATTGAACTTTCCAGGAGCCGATGATCTCGGCAACATGTTTCAGTTCAAGCGCGATTTCGAGTCATACTTTTGCGGGGCGCGCAAGCCCGAGGTTGCGCGCAGTCTCAACCCGTCTTTGCAAACGTTTGACATGTGGCTTGCCCACAATAAAAACCGCATACCGCTCGAGTAGTTTGAAAGGTAGGTAACAGATACATGGTTTCGGGATGAACGACCTT
This sequence comes from Nitrospira sp., assembly GCA_041742455.1. Lineage (GTDB taxonomy): Bacteria > Nitrospirota > Nitrospiria > Nitrospirales > Nitrospiraceae > Nitrospira_D. The sequence continues at coordinate 5,364 of JBGSIO010000054.1, forward strand.
GAGGAAGGACGGCTCTGAAATGACAATGTCCCATTCACATGCTTGTGACGGCGAATGGCTCGTATCTGCTCCTTCAGAGAAGAGCAAGGGGGAGTTTTTAGTTAGTGAGGAGTGTGTTCCCGTAATACATCTTGGATCGTACGATATAGCTCCTCCACTGCCACTTCTTTGGTGACCAACGTCGTGGCCCCGGCCCGGAGCATTTCTGACCGACTGAGAGCGTCCGCCTGAACCGACAAACCGATCACCACGACGGCCGAATGACGAGCCCTGATCGCAGCTGTGGCCTGGATGCCGTTCATCCTGGGCATATTGATATCCATCACGACGACCGACGGGCGGAGCTGGTCCACCAGCGCGACCGCCTCGTCACCAGCAGCAGCTTCACCCACGACTTCCACATCGGCGTAGGCCTCCAAGATGCTGCGAAGACCCTGCCGTACCATGGCATGATCGTCGACAAGGAGGACACGAATCTTCGTGGATGATAGTGCTGAGTTCTGAGTGCTGAGGACTGAGGGATTGGAACAAGCACGAATATCTGACACGTGATGGCTGACTCCTGAAGGCTCAAGCCGGGTGACTGCCGAGGTGTTGAGCGGCGCAACCAACGTCGCTCGAGTCCCTTCGCCGGGCCGGGAGAGCAGCTCGAAACGGCCGCCCATGGCGATCATTCGCTCACGAATACTGAACAATCCAAACCTCATTCGTGTTGCGCCGGCCGATGGTGAGTCTAACGCGGCCACATCGAAGCCTCTCCCATTGTCCGAGACCTCGATGCGGATGGTCTCTTCCGTCGCCATCATCGCGAGTCGGGCCTGATCGGTTTCCGCATGTTTCAATGCGTTCAAGAGGAGTTCACGTGCCGCTTGAAATAACAACGTCGCGTGATCCTCTAGCAATGATGGGAAGCCATCCTGCACCTCAACCGTAAAGCGGAGACCGCGCGGCTCCATCTGCTCGGCCAGCCATCTGAAGGCGTACGGTAAGCCGAGCTCGTGGAAAAACGGCGGACTCAGTTGAGCAACCAGCGTGCGGGTGTAACGTAGGGCTTCGTCGAGGGTTTCATCCAGCTCCTCGACCAGGGGAGCTCCGAACTGTTGCTTGATCCGGTCCAAGGACATTTTCCCAACCGCGAGGAGTTGAGCAAGGTAATCGTGTAGCTCGGTGGCCAAGCGCTTGCGCTCCCGCTGTTCGGCGAGATTCAGCTCTGTTGCCAAGGCGCGCAACCGGTCCTGTGATTGCAATAATTCCTTCGTGCGTTCAGCGACTAACCTTTCCAATTGTGCGGCAAACTCCCGTGTTCTCTCTTCCTTCTCGCACAAGGCCGTTTCCGTCTGCTTACGATGGGTAATGTCGACCATCACTCCCACCATCCTAATGCATCGTCCATCGACCGCATACTGGAACCGTCCTCTGCCTGCCATCCAGTGGATGCTGCCGTCCGCCCAGATGACCCGAAAATCCGCACGATACTCGGCATGAGAGGCCATGGACTTTCGCAAGTTTTGCTCGACCTCAGGTAAGTCATCAGGATGCACATGCGAGGCCCAAGCCTCATATGAAGGTTGTACGTCGCCAGGACGCAACCCCAGCAACTCGAAATGTCCAGACGACCACTCGACCCTGTCGGTCAACACATCCCAATCCCAGGAGCCCAACTGGCCTACGTCTGCGGCTAACGTCAGCCGTTTTTCTCTCTCGTGCAGTTCGCGCTGGAGCTGCATCCGTTCGAGCCATGCGGCGATTTGGTCGCAGATGCTTTGAATCATCTGTACATCGCCTTCGCAGAGATGCGTGCGACGGTTGGAGATGTAGGCGATCGTACCCAGTAATTCACCATTCGCCACCAAAGGGAACCCCGCGTAACTCGTCGCGCCCGCTACCTTCTGGACATCGTTGCCGGAATGTGACGAATGTTGTAGGTCTTCGATGATGAGGCGTTCTCGTCGTTCCACCACTCGGTCGCATAAGTGGTCGCTTAATTTCATGCCGGCGAACCGATCTTGTTTGTTCTCAATGATGCTGCCGGACATGTGTAGTTGAAATCTCTTTGGGTCTTCCCTTGGACGGTGGTAATAAAACATTTCCATGTCGGTGAGCCGCGCAATGCCTTCAAAAATAGCTTCCAGCAGCTCCTGTTCCGGTTCCCTGCCGAGGAGCAGTCGCTGTGACGTCCACGCCAAGAGCTCAAGTTGTCGATTACGTTCCTGCAAAGCCGCTTCTGCTTGCTTCCGCTCAGTGATATCCCACGTGATGCCTGCAACCCTGATAGGCCGCCCTTCCGCATCGCATGTCACATGGCCCTCGCTGTGAAGCCAGCGGATCTCGCCGTCGTGGTTGATGCGGAACTCGATGCTTTGGGCTCCTCGTGCCAGCACCGCCAGTGCGAACTGCGCCTCGACCCGTGCACGATCTTCTGGATGAACGCCGGCGATCCAATTCTCGTGGGAAGGCGTCACGTCGGACGTAAAGCCATATAGTTCATGATGGGGCTCCGACCATTGAACCTTCTTTGTGAGCAGATCAATATCCCACACACCGGCGCGCGCAGAACGTTGTGCGCGGAGTAACCTGGATTCGCTTTCGCGGAGGGAGTCCTGTACGCGCACGATCGTATCCACATCGGTGACAGAACCGAGCCAACGACAAATCGTCCCGTGCTCGTCTCGTACCGGCAACGCCCGCGCGATCACCCAGGCATAGGTACCGTCGGTTCGGCGCAACCGTTGCTGCGACTCGAACGGCAGGCCGTGCTCCATGCAATGCAGCCATTGGCCGAGATTTGCCGCGCGATCCTCAGGATGCAAGGCCTCGGCCCAACCGTGCCCCGACACTTGCTCGGCTGTTTGCCCGGTGAACCGACACCAGCTTTCGCTTGTCCAAGTGTTCCATCCAGCCGCGTCGGTTTCGAACAAGAAACTCGGTACGGCCTCGGCCATGGTGCGAAATCGTTCTTCACTCTGAGTGAGTTTCATCTGCACTCGCCGCCGTTCGGTGATATCAATATTCGTGCCTATGACCCACTCAGTTTGACCGTGCGCATCCGTCCGAGTAATTTCCACCGCCTCAATGTGCCGTTCTTCGCCATCGCGATATCGGCGAATACGAAACGTCCGACTGCTGGAACCGCAACGACGTACCGTCTGCCACAGAACCCGCTCTTGCTCCGACAAATCCTCCGGCACGACGGCATGGCTCCATGTCTCGTATGGCACACATCCATCCGCTGTAGGAGCAGCCCCATAGATCCTGAACATCTGAGCGTCCCACCGGATCCGGTTCGTTTTCACGTTCCATTCCCAGATACCCACTGCCGCGGCTGTGGTCGCTAGTGTAGTGATACATAAATAGCTTTACATATTATACAGTACGTGTATACTCCTCTCCAGAGGAGGACCGGACCATGCGTATCGCCCCTTCCATTCAGCTGACTGAACCCGAACGCCAGCAACTGGAGCAGTGGGCCCG
>JBGSIO010000055.1:0-126910 GCA_041742455.1 Nitrospira sp.
CAACGAAACGTGTTTGAAGTCAGAAACTCGGTCGGCTTTTCCCTCTCACTGAATTCATCAAGCCATTTAACTTGCGATCAATTAGCTCAGTCTTACTGCGGATGGCAACCGATTCTTGTTCGGAAAATATCTGTCGTTTGCGGAATACTTCGTTCAGGGTAACAGTTTCATATAACGAACCCTGGGCGATACTCAGATACTGCAAGAACTCCTTTCGGTGTTGCCGACCTTTTCCCTCGGCGATGTTTTGCGCGACTGAAACGACTGCTCCTTCCAGTTGTGAGATTAGGCGCAAGTGTTTGCTTAAGGGAAGACCTTCCAATAATTCCAACACATGATTAGCCAGTTCGAGAGACTCCTGCCATACCTCTAGCTTCTCAAACGGAAAGACGTATCCTGAAACCGAGGCGCCAACTCTCCCCTCCAACCTCTAACCTCCGGCCGTCAACGTTTCTTACCAGCCCCTTCGAGCCGCTCTCGCTCCGCAGCCAGATCCGCATCGACCATCATGGCGATCAATTCTTCAAATTTCACTTTAGGCTGCCATCCGAGTTCCTTCTTGGCCTTGCCGGCATCTCCAATCAGCAGATCGACCTCCGTGGGTCGATAATATTTTTCGTCGATCTTGACATGCTTCTTCCAATCGAGCTGTAGCCGGTCGAACGCCAGCTCCAACATTTCCTTGACGGTATGAGTTTCCCCTGTCGCGATCACATAGTCATCGGGCTGCGATGCCTGCAACATCATCCACATAGCCTCAACGTAGTCGCCGGCATAGCCCCAGTCGCGCTTCGCATCAAGGTTGCCTAAAAAGAGATCTTGCTGCGTACCGAGCTTGATCCGTGCCGCCGCCTTGGTGATTTTCCTCGTCACGAAAGTTTCACCGCGTCGAGGTGATTCATGGTTGAACAGAATGCCATTACAGGCAAAGAGGTTGTAGGCCTCTCGATAGTTCACCGTGATCCAGTAGGAGTAGACTTTGGCCGCCCCATAGGGGCTCCGGGGATAAAACGGCGTCGTCTCTTTCTGAGGCACTTCCAATACTTTGCCGAACATTTCACTCGATGAGGCTTGATAAAACTTCGGCCTTAGCCCCGACTCTCGAATCGCCTCAAGGAGCCGGATGGTCCCAAGTCCTGTGATTTCTCCAGTATACTCAGGAATGTCAAAGCTCACTCGCACATGGCTCTGAGCGCCAAGATTGTAGATTTCATCGGGCTGGACTGTACGCAAGATCCGATTCAGAGAGCTGGCGTCGTTCAAGTCGCCGTAGACGAGATGGAGTCGCCGATGGGGCACATGCGGATCCTCATAAATAGGATCAATTCGACCCGTATTGAACGAGCTGGAACGGCGTACAATGCCGTACACCTCGTACCCTCTCCCCAGGAGGAATTCAGATAGATAGGAGCCATCTTGGCCGGTGATCCCGGTGATCAGTGCTTTCTTCACGCGTGCGACCTCCTCAAAGAAATGGATTATTGCTGGCTCGAGTCGTTTTGTCCACCCATCACGTGAAAGACTGCAACAAAAAGATTCTTGCGGCCATCGAGGTTCACCGGGTACGATGGCAGACAACTACAACTAGATGATAGAGGCAGCACATTGGCAACAGTTTCTTCTCAACATGTCCGCACCGCTGGTGTGCTGCTATGCATGGTGGCAGGCGGGTTGCTCGTCGCACACTCCATCAATGCATTTGTCGCAGATGCGTTATACATGATGCCGGCGCCGCCTGCTGGAGTCAGCGCCGTCGCACCGGGAGGATCTGCCTCGCTCGCGTCTTATTCGCCCCTCCAAGCAGTCGAGCAGATTCGTTCAAGCGGACTCTTCCTTCTTCCACCCACGGCTGGCGATGGAACAACGAATGCCGCAAGCTCTGGACGTCCTGGCGCCGCCGGTGCCGCGGTGCGGGCTTCCCTCGGTTTGGCGGAGAAGCTGCGGTTGATCGGGGTTGTGCTGGGCGATCAGCGCGGCGTCTTTGCGATCATTGAAGACCTCGCATCGAAGCAGCAATCGCTGTATCATCTTCACGACTCAGTGCTCGATTTCGGTGAGGTCAGTGAAATTCGCCGCAACGGGATCGTGATCCGTCAAGGCAATCTGGAAGAGTTGCTGGAGCTGGCGCATGCAGAATCCCCAGCTGTCGCCAGCGATCCTGCTCGCACACCGCCACCTTCCAATAAGCCGTCGATTTCCAGCGCTCCTCTGCGAAAAGTCGTCGATCGCCGCGAAGTGGAGCTGGCCATGAGCGATCTCCCAAAACTCTTGTCGCAGGCGAGGGCTGTGCCAAATATGACCAACGGGGCTGTGAATGGCTATCGACTGGACTACATCGCCCCGGCGAGTTTTTATGAAAAGATCGGTGTTCAGACTGGAGACGTCTTGCAGCGCGTCAATGGGGTCGACATCCGTGACCCCAGTACCATGTTAAGCCTGCTCCAACAGCTCAAGAATGAGCAGATCGTCAAGCTCGATGTGGTTCGGAACAACCAACGCTCGACGATTACCTATGAATTACGCTGAATCACGGTCGGGGGTCTTCTCACTCCGCTGAACTCGGTCCCCTCATTCCTCTATCATGCCGAGTTCCCTGGGCACAGTCTTCGATGACGGCCAGGACCAAGGCTCTTTGAAACAGGTGATCGAAAGATTCGCCCGTTCATTGAGGCGATTTAATTGCAGTTTGAGAGCAACTCAGGATGCACAAGGTCTCAATTTTACGTAACGAATTCGGCTTGTCCTTGCCAGGCCGTGAGAAGGAAGAGTATCTTTACGTCGAACAAGACAGCGACGGTAGAGACTGCAGATCATAATACCCGTCTTGATTCACGCGACATGAAAGAAATTGGCCACATGCTTGAGACCGATCAACCCGATTCCGGGCCTCGTCGTCCTCTGTTGGGACGCATCCTCGAGGAAAAGTTTCATCTCTTGGAGTCAAAGCTGGAAGAAGCGTTATCTTATCAACAGGAAAAAGGCGGCCGATTGGGAGAGGTCCTGCTCCATCTGCGCTCATTGCGGGAAGAACAGCTGCTGGAAGCACTCGCGCAACAATTCGAGATGACGTGGATGCCGCAGCTGGATACCAGCCATGTCGACCACGAGCTGATCAAGAAGGTCCCCATCGCCTTTTGTCGGCGATATCACGTCTTACCACTTCGGTATGAAGAGGGCTTTATCCTGACCGCCTCGACCGACCCTCTGGAAACCGTCGCCCTGGATGACCTTCGATTGCTCTTAGGCAAACCCATCAAGCCCATCTTGACGAGCAGCGTGACCCTCCTCAGCTGCTTAAACCGCGCGTACGACGAAATTGCCAATCCGGCCGGTGCCGAACAAGTGATGGAAGATATTGCGGCGAACCAGAGCCTCGACCAGCTGGCGCACGAACTTGATGAGCCGCAAGACTTGCTCGATGCGACCGATGAGGCTCCGATCATCCGGCTGGTCAACTCGGTGCTGTTTCAGGCGGTTCGACAACGAGCCAGTGACATCCACTTTGAATCGTTCGAACGTGGGCTGGTGATCCGCTATCGTATCGACGGTGTGCTGTATCCGGTCCTCACACCACCGAAGCATTTGCAAGCCAGCATCATCGCGCGACTGAAGATCATGGCCGGCCTTAATATAGCCGAGAAGCGCCTCCCGCAAGATGGCCGCTTCGCCATTCGGACTTCCGGAAAGGATGTTGACCTTCGAGTCTCCGTGTTACCGACATCACACGGCGAGCGAGTCGTGCTGCGTTTGCTGGAGAAGGAAAATCGACTCCTGAATCTTTCGGAGATGGGATTCTCGAAAGAACGACTCGCGGTGATTCATCAACTGATCCAGCTCGCTCACGGGATTATTCTCGTTACCGGTCCCACGGGAAGCGGCAAGACGACCACGCTCTATGCCGCATTGAGCCACATCAATGCACCGGACAAGAACATTATTACCGTCGAGGACCCGGTCGAATACCAGTTGCTCGGAGTCGGGCAGATGCAGGTCAACCCCAAGATCAATCTGTCCTTTGCTGCCGGACTGCGGTCGATCCTTCGACAAGACCCCGACGTCATCATGATCGGTGAAATCCGCGACCGTGAAACAGCGGAGATCGCCATTCACGCCTCCCTCACGGGACACCTGGTGTTTTCCACGCTGCACACGAACGATGCCGCAAGCGCCGCCACTCGCCTGATCGACATGGGTATCGAGCCGTTTCTCGTCGCGTCATCAGTCGTCGCCGTTCTTGCCCAGCGATTGCTGAGACGGATCTGCCCGGACTGTAAGCGCTCTTATACGGCGAGCGAGGAAGAACTCGATCGTCTCGATTTACCGCCCGGTTCGAACACCACGCTCTATCGAGGGGCAGGCTGTGCAGCCTGTTCGCAGACCGGGTATCGCGGACGAACGGGCATTTTCGAACTCATGGTGCTCGACGACGAAATCAGGCGTCTGATCGGGAGCAAAGCGGACTCAACCGCCATCAAACAAGCGGCCATTGCCAAGGGCATGGTGACGTTAAAGCAGGAAGGTGCAGACCGAGTCATCCAGGGTCACACCACACTGGAAGAAGTCATGCGAATCACTCAACAAGAAATCGACGTCGACTAGATGGCCGCCCGTTTCTCTCACCATCATTTCCGTATTCATTCCTATCGGGTCATCAGAAAACCATGGGTTGTCCGTCGTTCTCCGGGAGCCTGTTGATCATGCCTGTCTATCAATACCAAGGGTACCGGAGCGACGGTGGAGCCGCGACGGGGATCGTCGACGCAGAAAACGTCAAGATTGCGCGGCTGAAGCTCAGGAAAGAGGGTGTGTATCCGACCGATGTCGTCGAGCAAAACCAACCATCGGTTCGCCCGCAACAAAAAGGCCGTTCCACGACCGCGCGTACGACCGGGAAATCTTCCGTCCTTTCGGCAACCGACCTGTCCTTGCTGACCAGGCAATTTGCGACACTCCTGGTCGCCGGGCTCCCTCTGGTTGACGCGCTCGGCGTCCTCGTGGATCAAGCCCAGAAAAAACCTATCAAAGCCCTTCTCGCCGATATCAGAGAACAAATTCGCGGTGGAAAAGCGTTGAGTGTCGTCTTGGAATCGTATGAGAAGGATTTCTCCTCCATCTACGTCCATATGGTACGAGCCGGCGAAGCCAGCGGCGCACTTGATCAGATCCTGTTCAGGCTCGCTGAGTTTCTGGAGAAGCAACAGGCCCTGAGGAATAAGGTCACCAATGCGATGCTCTATCCCATCATCATGCTGGTCATTGGGACGATCATCTTGTTTTTCCTCATCACCTTTGTCGTGCCCAAGATTACCCAAGTGTTCGCGCAACAGAAACAGGCATTGCCCTGGCCGACCGTCGCGCTGATGTCGGTCAGCGAGTTCATGGCCGATTATTGGATGGTGCTGGTGGGGGTTGTCATCGGAGGTCTGTACCTAATCCGGCGATTTACCCATACTGCACGAGGCCGCATGGTCGCCGACCGCGTGACCCTCAGGCTCCCGCTGATCGGTGACGTCGCCAGAATGGTGTCGATTTCTAGGCTCACGAGCACCCTGTCAACGATGTTGGCGAGCGGTGTCCAATTACTCGATGCACTGGATGTCTCCAAACGGGTGATGAACAATCGTGTGCTCGAAGAAACAGTTGAAGGCGCGCGGCAGAACATCCGCGAGGGCGAGACGATCGCCGATCCCTTGAAGCGGAGCGGAGAATTTCCTGCCTTGGTCACCCACATGATCGCCGTCGGTGAGAAAAGCGGGGAAATGGAGGAGATGCTGCGCCGCGTCAGCCAAATTTACGACAGCGAAGTCGAACGCGTGATTGCCCGCTTGACCTCTTTGATGGAGCCGAGCATGATCCTCGTGATGGGAGCCATTGTGCTCTTCATCGTCGTCGCGATTCTCTTGCCCATCTTCGAAATGGGACAAATGATACGATGATTGCTCAGAACACACGAACCAGCATACAGAGTGGAATGACAAAGGGGGGGAGTGATGATGAGTGATTCAGAACAGCGGAGCGAGCAGCCGGTACAGACGACGGAAAAGAACCGACTCATCCTCGTAAGCGCCCGCCTGATGCAGCGGACACGAGGATCTTCCGCCGGCTTTACCTTTATTGAGATCATGGTGGTCGTCGCTATTTTGGCCATCCTCGCAGCATTGGTTGTTCCCCGCATCATGGGTAGGACCGATGACGCCAAACGGACCGCCGCAAAAGTGCAGATACGCAATATCGAAGGCGCGCTGCAACTCTACAAATTGGATAACGGGATCTACCCCACCACCGAGCAGGGTCTCAAAGCCCTCATCGAAAAGCCGGCCGTCGGTGTGGTGCCCAAGAAATGGAAGATCGGTGGGTACCTGCCGAAGCTTCCGGAAGATCCCTGGGGCAATCCATACAAATATGTCAGTCCAGTGCAGCGGGGAGACCAAAAGATCGACTACGAAATCACCTCCCTGGGAACAGACGGAGAGGTCGGCGGCGAGGGTGTGAATGCCGATATCACCAATTGGAATCTGGACAAAGAGTAAGACATCCGTGGACCGACGTCATCCAGCATCGCTGACACACTATCTATGGCGATCGAGGCTCGAACGGCCCAGTATCGCAGGAACCACCACGCGTGAAGGGTCAGGATGGCGGTCTCCGGCTGGTTTCACGATTTTTGAGATGCTGATCGTCCTATTTCTGCTTGGAGGAATTTTGGCCATCATGATCCCTCGGATCAGCTTCGAAGAGGATCTCCGCTCCACAGGAAGAACACTTATCGGTCTTCTCCGAACGCTACAAGGAGACGCAGCCTCGAAGCAGACACCCTTAAGGCTCTATCTTGACCTGGATCGAGGGCTCTACTGGTTGATGCTCGTGGAGGGCAAAGAAGAGCGCCTCCCACTTGATCCGGCCTGGAAAACCCCTCGTTCGTTACCCGAATCCATACGTCTTACTGAGGTATCCATCGGGCACGACAAGCATATGTCAGGACGAGTCGGTCTATCGTTCTTCACGAATGGGCGTATCGAGCCGGTCACGTTGTACCTCATGGACTCAAAGAACAATCTGTTGGGACTGGCGGTCGATTCATTGACCGGTGGGATTCGGGTCAGTGATGAACGGTTCGACATTCCACGAAACCGCTTTATCCCCGATCGTGTCAGAACCCTGCTGAAAGCCAGACCGCAGACAGGAGCGGCGGGGCCTGGGATCGGCGGGATTCCCAACCTCCAATAGGACGACATGGGGCAAGGCAGACAACGAACCGAAGCCGCCGACGCAGGATTCACGCTTCTTGAAGTACTACTAGCGATCGCCTTGCTAGCGATCGCACTGCCGGTTCTCCTTGGCCTGAGAAACTTTGATCTGGATCTCCAGGACAGAGCCTCGGAATTGACGACAGCGACATTGTTGGCCCAAGAAAAGTTGGTGGAGGTGGAACTATTGGGGCAGTATGCCATCGGCGAAACCGTCGGCGAGTTTCGGCATGTGCCCCTCGGGGCCCAACCCGTGACCCACACCGATCCGAGAGCGGTCGGGTACAGATGGAAACAGACCATCGCACCGACTCCACTCGAGTTGATTCGTGAAATTCGCATCAAAGTGACCTGGCCTCGCAGTGAACGTGAAGAAAGCCTGGAGGTGAGCACGTATGTCTTCGCCGGCCGCCTCACTTTTTAAAGACCAATCGGGTTTTACACTGGTCGAAGTATTGGTTGCCGTGGCACTGCTTGGCACCATCGCGGCCATGGTCTTCGGCTCGCTTATCACGACCACGCAGGCCGTCGAGGCCGGAAGAGATCATGTATCGAGAGAACAAACCGTCAGAAAGATTTTACGTCTCATGGCTGAAGAGATTGCCCTCAGCAAACGGAACCTCGCCTACCCCTGGGTGGGAATGAACGGAACACAAGAAGGGCAACCGGCCGACACGCTCGCGTTTCTGGCGATGGGTCAGAGCCTGAGTTCCGCGACGACGAAGGAGAGCGAAACTATTCGTGTTGTTTATACGCGCGAACGAGATCGGTTGATTCGGTTCGTTCGCAGGAACCTCTACACCCTGACCGACACCGATGAGACGTTGGAACAAATGGAACTGGCCGATCGCGTACAGGCCTTCAACGTTCGGTATTATGACGACCAGAACCGGATTTGGCTCGACGAATGGCCGACGGCCAGCAAGTTGCCGAAAGCCGTGTTAATTGAAGTGACATTCCACTATCCCGATGCCACACCGTGGACCGTGCGCGAGTGGATCACGATCGGCACATCATGACCATCAAATGGCCTGACGCATGGGGCGCGATTCTGGCATGGGTTGCAGCTGGCATCTGTATCTTGGCGATCTGCATCCTTGCCACCTTTCCCTACGGGATGCTTCAGGCACGGGTGGTGGAGGAACTCAAACGAGCCACTGCGATGGACGTTCGGGTCGCCGATTGGACCATGGGGCTGCCCCTGAGCCTGGAATGGCAACAGGTGACCTTCTCGAAGCCGAATATCACGCCAATTGAAATGGCAGGGCTGCAAGCCAAACTCGGAGTCTTGAAGGCGTTGAGCGGAACGCTCGGCCTTGATATCATCGTACAACTGGACGGAAACTCCTCACGCACGAACCTTGCCAAGGGTACGCTCACGGCCTCATCGTTTTCTCTAGACGGCCCCGTAGCCGTCACGGGACGGCTTCAGCAGGTGGATCTCTCAAAGATCCTTCGCCGCTACGTCACCCGAGGGACATTGACTGGAGATTTCTCCCATCGAATCGAGTCAGGACGATCCAGCATGACTGTCATGAAGGGTGAAGGGACGTGGACAGCCGAAGCGACCGATCTCGTGATCGACCAGATTCCCGTCGGCAACGGACGAACCTTATCGCTGACATTCAGCTCGGTTTCGGCAGGCCTTTCCTGCCGTGACCTCCGCTGCGACGTCACGCAACTGAACGGTGAAGGGATCGACGGCTCCTTCACGGGAAACGGACAGATCACCATTCAGCAGCCGTTACCGAATAGCCAACTCGCGCTCACGGTCACGGTCGTTCCAGGTCCTGGCTTTGTCTCTAAAGCTGGAACGCTGGGCCTCCCCGCTCCACCTCCTGGAACACCTATGACCGTCAAGATCATCGGAACCTTGGCACAAGCAAGGATCGCATTGTAAAGTATGGGGTTGTGGTTCAAAGTTTCACGTTTCGAATTTCATGTTGGCGGAATACCTGGAACTTGAAACCTGAAACTAGAAACATGAAACGAATGAGGACGCTGAATTCATGGCCATTGTAGATGAATGTGTCGGGCTGGATGTGGGACAAACCGGCTTGAAAGCCGTCCGGTTTCGCCGCCGCCTAAGCGGGCGGGAAACGGTCGATTATTTCCAGCACCCCATGCCGTTTTCCCGGCCGGAGGATCTCGAACCGGCTCGACGCGTGCAATCGTTGCGAAGCTTCATTTGGCGACATGGCCTCTATGTCACAGACCGCTTAGTGACGGCCATCCCTTGTCAGGACCTCTTCGTAAGAACGCTCTCCTTTCCGTTTAAGGACTCAGCCAAGCTGGCGCAAGTCGTGCCTTTTGAAGTTGAAAATCTTGTGCCCATGCCGCTTGAAGATCTAGCAGTCGGAAGCCTGATCCTTCCACCTGAGCACCCGATCGAAGGATCAGGACGTGAAAGCAAGGGCTCAGATGTTCTTGTCACCGCTGCACCTCGAGACAAGGTCGCCGAGCATCTCCGGTTTTTGGCTCAAGCCGATGTGGAGCCGTCGGCTATCAATGTCGATGCCATGGCGCTCTTTTCCGTCACGCAATATTTACAAGAAGAAGGCGCAGCCGTGCCGTCGGATTTGGCCATCATCGATGTTGGAGCGTCGAAGACCACGCTGTGTCTCGTCCAGGGGGGGCGTCCCGTCGTGCTTCGGACCATTCTGTGGGGCGGCAACCACCTCACGCACGCGCTGGCTGTCCGACACGCCTGCAGCTTCGCTGATGCTGAACGTCACAAGCGCACGGTAGCCGTTGATCAAGTGCATGGGTTACTGGAGCCTATTCTACGAGAACTTCGAATCACGCTGCAGGCCTATCAAGGAAGCGAGCGTGGTCGTTTGACCCACTGCTGGGTATGCGGAGGTGGGTCGAAGCTTCAGGAAATCGGGAGCTACGTGTCCCGGCAATTGGGACTCTACCCGGTGGGCCCCCGCCAGGGGTTTGGACCCGATGCCCCACGGGCATTCTCCATCGCGTTTGGTTTAGCGATTCACCCTAAAATCATCCGGCCACGCTGGCGATTTAAATCATCCCCGCTCGGGCTTGCCCTTGACCTGAAGGGTGTGACGGAAGCCACTTCACAGGACGCTGTGACAACCAAACGAGACCGGCGTATGGCCGTCGCCGCTGTTCTGGTCATCGTTGTCCTGGCACTCGTGGATTTCTCGGTGCACTTCATGTTGCAAGATCAACGAGCGACGCGGCTTAAAACCGCCTTGCAGAGCCAGTATGAGCAATTCTTTGGAGCCGGGGCCGCACCTGGAGAGGAACTTGATCAAGCCCAGTACCGCATCGGGGTGCTTGATAAATCCCTTGGTCTGATTGACACCACCGACAGCAAAGTCTTACGCACACTGTCCATCTTCGTCAAGCAATTGCCACCCGGAACAACGGTCAAGGTTCGAGAGCTGACCGTCGATGGCGCCGTGATTCTCCTGGAGGGCGAGACCACCTCGTTCGATGCGGTTGAACGGGTGAAGCAAACCCTGGCTGCCAGCGCGCAACTCACGGAAGTCACGGTGACGGAAACTCGTGTGGGCGCAGCACCCAACCAAGTCGTGTTTCGGATGACCGCCACGGTGAAACCATCATGATGCAGAACTTCCGGGAACGATGGCATCAGATGTCCAAGCGTGAGCGGACGCTCGTGATAGCCGGGGGCATCGTGCTTGGACTGAGTCTGATCTTTCTCCTCATCGTGGATCCCTTGCTCGACAAGCTGGATCGCCTTGAGCGTCAGACCATGCGGAAACAGAAAGACCTCACCGAGTTGGCGGCGCTGAGCCAAGCCTATCTCACCAAGCGAGACCGTTTGGCGAAAGTGGAAAGTCGCATGCCCGCAATCGACAGTCATTTCTCGCTGCTCACGTTCATGGAAGAAGCGGCCACGACTGCACAGGTGCGCGAACGCATTACGAGCATGCAGCCGCAGGTCCAAACGCTGGCACAAGGCTACGAAGAAACCGCCGTCGATCTCCGGTTGGAAGGCGTGCAACTGCCGGAAATCCTTGCCTTCCTGGTCGCCATCGATCAAGCTCCCTACGATCTTCATGTACGCCATCTCCAAATGCGCCCCAAGTTCGATAATCCGGTGAGCATGGACGCAACCATTCGTGTCTTAAGCTATGCCAAAAGCTGACGAACGAGGCGTCGCGCTTCTGTTGGCACTCCTCGTGTTGACCCTCCTCACCGCCCTCATTCTTGAATTTGATGCGGAAGCGCGCCGGGAATACCGTGCGGCGGCGACCTTTCGAGACGACTATAAGGCCAGCATGCTGACGCGGGCGGCAGTCCAGGCGACACGCGCGGTACTGGCACAGGATCTCTTGCGTGAAAAAATGACCGGCCAAAAATACGACGGCCCGACCGACATCTGGGCCATGCCGATCAAAAATTATGCGATCGGCGACGGGTTCCTGACGGCGCAAATCAAAGATGAGACGGGAAAAGTGAATCTGAACGACCTCGCCTCGACGTCTGGTGGGGAACTCGAGCAGAAGAAAAAGGTTTTCCGAGTCAGACGATTGTTCGAACTGCTCAAGATTAATCCAAACCTCGTGGATACCCTCATCGACTGGATCGATCAGGATGATGCGCCTCAACCGTCCGGAGCAGAGAGCCTTTACTATCAGTCCTTGAGACCGCCCTATCGAGCCGCAAATTCGCCGTTGCCTGGACTCGGCGATCTTCGGCTCATCAAGGGATTTACACCGGACATTATCGAACGACTCGAGCCTTATGTCACGGTCTATCCCTTGGAAGGTGGCGCGCCGATGAACCTCAACACAGCGGACCCCATCGTCATTCAGACGCTCGACCCCAGTATTACCCAATCAATCGCACTGGAGATCGTCCAAGGACGTCCATACAAAACCAAGGTCGAACTCGATCGAGTCAGCAGTTTTCAAGAAATCGGCCGGACGTTGCGCAACGACTACGACGTCAAGTCGGACTATTTCTCAGCACGACTGGCCATTACCGTGAACGAAACGACGAAGTCCTCATTCGCGGTCCTGAGGCGAGATGCGAGCAAAGGCGAGAGCACCGTCGAGTACCTACGGATACTCTAATGGCACAATAGGAGTTTCAGGTTCCGAGTTTCAGGTTTCAAGTTCTCAGAGGTCTCCCGCTCAACATGAAACATGAAACCTGAAACTTAATGAAGCGGTACCGTGACCGTCACTTCATTACCTCGTTCGTTGTAGGCTAAACCAGGAAAGAACGAACGAGTCAAAAAGATCCCTCTGCCGTTTGCGTCTTCCGACTCACACACTTCTTGGGAGCGCATGAGCAAACTCCGCCATTTGAAACCCTTGCCTTCATCGGTGATGCGATAGAGCAAACTGTCACCACTCTTCTCGTAGAGCGCGTGAATGGTCACGCGCCTATCTCTCAGCCGAGCTTGGGCCAAGCGTTGGGCGAGCAGTTGTTCATACAGTCCGTCCGCCAGAGCCTCTTGCTTCTCTTGATAGAAGATTTCGAGATTCCCATGTTCGATGGCATTGAAGAGCAATTCTTGAAGTGCGCCTTGTAGATGGAGGCGCCGCATGGGCGGCAAGGCCGATGCCGTGGTCTTCATCAACCAGGAAATAATTCCTGGGATATGGCCAGGATCCGAATCCATGGTCAGGCGATACTCTGATCGGCACACTCCCTGAAGATCAGCCAGATCTCCAGGCAGGAGTCCGCGCGCGCGCTGGATTGCGTGGGCCAATTCTTCTTCGGCAATAGGTTTATGAAGATAGTCGGCGGCTCCGACACGAAGCGCCTCAAGGATCATCGGTTCAGGCGCGTCTTGGGCCATCACAATCACGGGACGGGGGTCATGTCTGGCTTTAAGCTCTTTCACCAATCTGAGCCCGCCCGCGTCAGGGAGAAATAAGTCGGTGAGTACGATGTCCGGCGCTGCTGACTCGATTCTGGCCAGTGCCGCCACTGGATCATGTGTCGCAACGATCGAAAACCCTCTACCCTGCAAATGCTGAGCGATCCGCGCCTGGGTCTCCGGGCACGAGTCGACAACTAACAGTTGATCCGACAAGTCCGGTGTGGTCATGCGGCAAGTCCTTTGTCCCGTTCATGGCGCAGTGCGTTCAGAAGATGCAGGAGTTCCAGTTCCAAGGAGGTACAGAGTGCTTCGGCATGGAGGAGATTCCCGGCCTTTGCGGTGTCTTCCAATGTTTTGCATGCGTGAAGGGCAGCCGGAGCACAAAACTGGAGGATCGCCCCCTTCAGTCGATGACTGGATCGAGCCAAGCCGACAGCGTCCTGCACGCCGAGTGCGGCTTTCGCTTCTGCTAAGTCCTTCGGCCCGTGTTCAATGAATAGTTCCACCATCATATCAAACGTCTCTCGGTCGTGATCGACTCGGGAAAGCGCCTCATCAAGGCTGAAGATTGGGTCATGGTTCATGCGATCACTCGTAACACGCATTATTCATAGGCACTTCTGCTGCAATCGCCGATCTGCAGGGGAATGGAGTTGCTGGTTTCTAGTTTCAGGTTTCATGTTGCCAGGAAACATGCTCCGAAAACTTGAAACATGTTTCTTGGAACGAACTTTGGCGACGAACCATCTCGGCTGTCAGACAGCAATCTCGACACCCATCAGAGCCACATCATCGGGAAATTGTTCGTGCCCCTGCCATCGGATCGCTTCCTCAATGGATGCCGTCACGACTTCCGTCAGAGGGTGGGAGCCGAATGCACGAATTGCCTCTTCCAGCCGATCTTGTCCCCACAATTCTCCGCTCGCATCTGGAACTTCGTATAGGCCGTCGCTCAACAGGAATAATCGATCACCTGGTGCGATCGTGAGATCTGTCGTCACATACGTCGTCGAGGCGTCAAACCCGAGCGGTAAATTCGGTCGAACCATCCAGCAGAATTCTCCAGACGGCCGTTGGAGAAACGCCCCATTGTGACCGGCAGTGGCATAGGACAGGGTACGGGCGCGCATATCGAGTCTGGCAAAGATGATCGTAAAGTAGTTCCCATCTTCCGTCAGCGGAAACTGTTTGTTGGCTTCCGTGAGAATGGCACCCGGATCAGTCGACCCGACATACCGAAGCAAATTGCCTCGTCGCAGAAATGTTGAAAGAGATGCGGAGCGCAATGCCGACGAGACACCATGACCGGACGCATCCAGCAAGTACAGTCCCAACACGCCATCGTCCCACGAAACGATGTTAAATAGGTCGCCGCCCAATCCGATAGATGGTCGATACGCATGCACCATCTGAACACCGGGTAAGACGATGCCCGGTGGCGGAAGCATCGATTCCACATAACGCGCCGCGGATTGGAGTTCTCGCTCGAGCACCTCCTGCTTTCGCCGAATCTCCTCGGTCGCGTCTTCTAACCGCCGGATTAAGCTCGCGGCGCGTATTCCGGACTGAACGCGAGCCGTGATCTCATACTTACTGGCGGCTTTGCTGAGAAAATCATCAGCCCCACGAGCCAATCCCTCGGCAATCTGCTCAGGTTGATCGTGGCTCGTCATCATGAGGATCTGACTTGTGAGCAGCTCAGGATCTTGGCGCACCCGTTCGCAGAAGGACGGGCCGTCGATTTCAGGCATCATCCAATCTAAAATGGTCAGATCCGGTCGTTCACGACGCAGCGCATCCAGTCCGGATTTGCCGTCGACCGCCTCGATCACACGGTACCCCATCCGCTTGAGACGAGCCGCCAGCGCAATACGCGCGGTTGGTTCATCGTCCACAACAAGGACGGTTTGCGGCGCCACCGGAACTGTGTGTTCAATTGATGTTGAGGGCATCAGCGATCTTTCATACTTCGTCGAGAAATCGCATGGACGTATTCTGCGTGAAGCGTATCTCGTGAAGCGTGAAGCGTCCGAATCCGGAACGAGAAACGCTTCACGAACGACGTTTCACGCTTCGCGCCACCCAACTATGCCGCCCGTTGATGCCCGGCCAACGCCTCTTGCTCATTATCATAAACAGGAATGAGTTTTTGAATATTTGCCAGACTCATGATTTCACGCACATAGCTTTGCGGCTTCAACATACTCACTTTCCCTTGGCTCAATTTAAAATTCTGCGACACCAGCGCGAGCAAGCCTAATCCGGAACTATCGACGAATCGCACCTCGGCCATATTTAAGATGAGATGCCGACAACCCTTCTGTCGGACCGCTTCTACGGCTGTTTTGAATTGTTCTCGATTCGCATAGGTGAGGTCTCCGGTCAACTCCAGAACCACACCGTTCGGTACAGGACGTTCCTTCACTTGCATGGCCATGACTTCCTCCTTCGTTCAAAAAGTGCGAGATCGGATTGTATCTTCCTCTCATGCGGCTCGAGCTTCAGTTGCCGCCTCCTCCGTTGGAAACACGGGAATCATCCTGTCAAGATTTGCCATCTCTAGAATCGTTTTAACCGTGCCTTGTGGCCCGACCAGGCTGAGCATTCGCTCGTCCGCTGTAAGCTGTTGGGACGTCAGTGCCAGCAAGCCGACAGCGGCACTATCGACATAAGTAGCATCGCGCAAATTGACGATCAGATGTTTGCTCGTGGACTCCTTAAATGTCTTCACGGCAGACGAGAAGTCTTTCCGGTTACGGTGCGTAAAGACATCGTCGATGTGTACCACGGTGGTTGTGTGTGAAGTTCGTTGAGTAATTGGCATATAGACTCCAAGCTACATCAATGGCTCACGCGAGCAAGAATTGCGCTGGCGATGTCCCCCAACGGCAGAACTTTATCAACAGCTCCTGCCTTGATCGCTTCTTTCGGCATGCCGAACACGACACAACTTGCCTCATCCTGAGCGATCGTGAATGCGCCGGCTTGTTTCATCGTCAACATTTCTTTCGCGCCGTCGCCACCCATCCCCGTAAGAATCACCCCGACGGCATTGGCTCCGGCATACTGAGCGACAGACGCAAACATCACATCCACCGATGGGCGGTGACGATTCACCGGTTGGCCTTGATTGATCCGAACAGTGTAGCGGGCCCCGCTCCGGACCAGTGTCATGTGATAGTTTCCCGGCGCAATGAGGGCGTGCCCGGGGAGGACGCTGTCACCGTCTTCCGCCTCTTTCACCGAGATCCGACACAGACTATTCATCCGCTCCGCCCATGTTTTAGTAAACCGCTCCGGCATATGTTGGGTGATCAGAATCGGTGGGGTATTGGGTGGAAGCACTTCCAACACATCTTTTACGGCCTCGGTGCCGCCGGTCGAGGATCCGATGGCAATGATCGTATCGGTCGTCTTGATCATTGCGCCTGAAGGCGCATCGCTGGTGAAGCGTCGTTCGTGAAGCGCGTAGGATGAGGTCTCTCCTGTCCGGGCCCCTCCTACGGGAAACGCTTCACGCTTCATGTTTAACGGCTGTACGCGCGCCTGGGCGGCAGCCTTCACCTTAGCAATGAGATCCTGTGAAATCTCGTCCATTCCTTCTCGGAGATCGATCTTTGGCTTTGTAATGAAATCCACCGCCCCCAACTCCAGCGCGCGCAAGGTGGTCTGACAGCCGGCCTCCGTCAGTGAGCTCACCATCACAACCGGCATCGGATGTCCACGCATCAGTTTTTCAAGGAAGGTCAGACCATCCATTTTTGGCATTTCGACATCAAGCGTCAGCACGTCGGGGTTCAGCGCTTTGATCTTCTCCCGCGCAATGAACGGATCCGGGGCGGCACCGACCACTTCAATATCCGGATCCTTTGCGAGCAGCGCAGCGAGCACTTGCCGCATGAGCGCCGAGTCATCAACCGTCAAGACGCGAATTTTCTTCATGAACACCCCTAAGTTTCGAGTTTCATGTTTCAAGTTTCTAGTTCTCTGACAACTTGAAACAAAAAACATGAAACGTGAAACCTGTAAGCATTTAGAACAGCGTCACATCGTCCTCCACCGGTTTGCCCACGACTTGAATCTTCGTCGCATATTCCTGCTCGCGCTCCGCGATGGTCTTGTTCTTCAGCCGTTCGATCCGTTTCATCAAAACGCGGCCTGATTCGGTGAAGTAATATACTTTCCGTGGACACACATCTCCTAAGTCAGTTTTTATCGGTTTCAGGCCTTCCGTTTTAAGAAAGCCTAATACCCACTCGGCATTTCTAGCACCGACATCGATATTGCCTTCGTAGATCTTCCCGGCACCGAACAACTTCACCTCCAGCCGGCGCTTCATGCCCCCCTGCTTCAGAATTTCATTGATCAACGACTCCATCGCATAGGATCCGTATCTGGTCGATTCCCCCCATGAGTCGTTCCCGCCCTCTTTGGGTTTCGGCAACATAAAGTGATTCATGCCACCGACGCCGACGACCGGATCTCGAATACAGGCTGAAATACAGGACCCGAGCACGGTGTACACAATCATCGGGCTGGCGCTGACAAAAAACTCTCCCGGCAAAATCGAGGCGATCTCATGCGGAAACCGACCATCGCGCATGCGCCGAATGTGAGCGAATTCCTGATGTCGAGTTTCAGGTTTCATGTTGCAAGTTTCATGTTTGATGACTTTTGTACTTCGTGCCTTTGACTCCTGCTTTGCGCAAGTAATTCATGAGTCCAGCGACCATCTTTGCCGTATCAATGGCCGATTGTGAAAGTCGGCTGAAGTCTGCTCGCGCAATATATTTCTGATCAAGAGCGACATAGAGCTGGCTTCTCACTTCACCGGCGGATCCCTTGGCGATCGCCAGGAATTGGATAAATTCTCCGCTACCACTTCGCTCTAATCCTTCGGCAATGTTGGACATGATCGAAACGCTCGCTCTCCGCATTTGATCCCGGAGTCCGAAATCTTTCGCGAAGGCTCCCTTGCCTGATACTCGATAGATTTCACCACAGAGATCTCTGGCTCGTCGCCATGCCTCGATCTCCTCGAACCGTTCGAACGTCGACATCGCATTTACTCCATGGTGTTTAACGCTTCAGGTTTCAAGTTTTCGACAACATGAAACTCGAAACCAGAAACGCGAAACTCTTATCCCTCTTTCCAATAGATCGTCGGAGCCAGGGTCTTGAAGGGGTGCGTGACCCACTGCAGACTCTCGGAATGCCCGATGAACAGATGCCCTCCAGGCTTGAGATACCGATAGAACTTATTGACGAGTTTCTCCTGCGTGGGGCGGTCGAAATAAATCATCACGTTTCGGCAAAAGATAAGATCCAGCGGACTCTTAATCGGATACTGGTCGTCCATCAAATTGAGTCGCCGAAATCGAATCATGGTGGTTAGATGAGGCTTGACCTTCAGAAGGCATTCACTCGTCCCACGTCCCCGCAGGAAATGGCGTCTGACGATTTCAGGCGATACCTCACGGACCCGTTCCGCGTCATAGACTCCCTCAGCAGCCTTGGCCAACACTCGGGTAGATAGATCGGTGGCCAGAATCTTGAAGTCCCACTGGCCCGGATCAGACACTCCGTCCTGCAATGTCATCGCGATGGTATAGGGCTCTTCCCCTGTCGAACAGGCGGAAGACCAGATCCGAATCCGTTTCTGCTGTGCCAGCTCGGGAAGAATCCGTTCACGGAGAAAATCAAAATGCTTCGGCTCCCTGAAAAAGTCGGTTTTATTCGTGGAGATCAGATCCAACATACGAGTGAATTCCTCTTTCGAGGAATCAGTCGTAACCCGATCATAGTATTCGGCAAATGTCGCCAACCCGAGAGCTCGGAGGCGCTTTGAAAGCCGGGAGGCTAGGAGAGTCTGTTTTTGATCGCCGAGCGAGATCCCGCTTTCGTCGTAGATGAGCTTGCGGAAACGGAGAAACTCATCAGATGTGATGCCATAGTCCATACTCAATCCATCCAGCAAGATCGGAGCAGCTGTTCGGTCTCCCCACCGACCACTGCTACTGCAGAGTCCTGGCTTTATCGGTTGGTTGGTATCGATTCTTGATGTTGAGACGACCAGTGAAATTTTGGACTTCTCCGAACGGCCGATGTGGCCAAGGAGTATCTGAGATCATCAGATATGGGGAGGTGACCACCGGTCTGAGCAGGGCTCATAGGCAAGGAAGAAGCAGCATATCAATCACTTACATAGCAGCATCCTCCTCATGGTTTTTCCTTTCAGAACAGGACTCCTACGACCACATAATCCTTGACTGGTCTGAGCCAAGCCTAACCTGAAAGATCGACCGAGCTGCGTGAGTGCCGCGCCTCAGCGCAACAAGACGGTTCAGCCGCCAAGCCCTTTACCCAAGCCGACATTGATGCGGTCAGTTTGAAAGAGATCTTGGTGTATTCGCCCCCATCGACATCACCTACAGGCCTCCTGCTTTGTCCCGACCACCACCGATTCGACGACATGCGCGGACATCTCTGCCGCGTTCAGAACTCCTCAAACTCCTCACTGGTGCCGCAACGCTCCGGGCCATTGGCGACCGCTAGAGCCTTTACCGGTTTCCCGGTCATCCGTGGACTCGAGGTTGTCCCAGCAGCCCGGACTGGTGGCTTGGGCACGAGACGGGGGCCATCGCGTTTTTTTCCCACACCACTTAATTTCGTCGGCTCGCGTTCCGCAACCTTGAACACTTCGATTTGATGTTTTAGTTCCTTGGCTTGATCCTTCATGGATTGGCTCGCGCTGGTGGTTTCTTCCACGAGGGCAGCGTTGTGTTGCGTTGTTTCATCCATTTGCATGATTGCCTTGTTTACCTCATCGATACCGCTCGCCTGCTCCTGCGAGGCAGCGCTGATCTCAGCGATGATATCGCTGACGCGCTTGACCGAGGTGACGATCTCGTCCAGCGTCTTGCCGGATTGATCCACCAGCTCGGTCCCTTCACTCACCCGTTGAATCGACTCGTTGATCAAGTCCTTGATCTCTTTTGCCGCGGTCGCCGAACGCTGCGCCAGATTCCGCACTTCCGTCGCCACTACGGCAAACCCTCGCCCATGTTCCCCCGCCCGCGCTGCTTCCACAGCCGCGTTCAAGGCCAAGAGGTTCGTCTGGAAGGCGATCTCGTCGATCACCGTGATGATGTCGGCGATCTTCTTGCTGCTCTGGTTGATCTCACCCATCGCCTGAACAGCGCGAGCAGTCACGGAGCCGCCCTTCTCGGCCACATCACGGGCCGCCGCGGCCAGCTGATTCGCCTGCTTGGCGTTGTCGGCGTTCTGTTTCACCGTGCTCGTCATCTCTTCCATCGACGCGGAGGTCTCTTCCAACGCTGAGGCCTGCTCGCTCGTCCGTTCTGCAAGATCTTCGTTTCCGTTCGTAATCTCTTCCGCCCCGATCGAGACGCTATCGACCACCTCACGCACGGTAGAGATGGTCGTGGCCAGATTCTTGAGGGCCAGGTTTAAGCTGGTTTTCATTTGTTCGAATTCACCTTGATAGACGCCCGTCATGTTTTTGGTGAGGTCATTAATCGCCAGGGCAGTGAGCACTCCTTGTGCCTCACGCAGCGGTTGCGTAACGGATTCCAACAACCGATTGACACCATCCGCTAGCTCCCGCGACGAGCCCGTAAACAAGTCGGTCTCCATCCGCTGGGATAGCTGTCCCACCGCTGCCGCTTTGATCAGCTGCTCCACCTCTACCAGAGCCTGTTTCTGCTCAGTGATGTTCGTGGCGAGCATGATGACCTTGAAGGGCCTCCCGACCTCGTCCATGACCGGTGTATAGCCGGCCTGCAACCATACCGCTCGCCCACTTTTGGCAAGAAATTTGTACTGGTTCGCATCATGCTCGCCGCGCTCCAATTTTTCCCAGAACACGCGATACTCAGGTGTGCCGCTGTACGCGGGCTCGACGAAGCTACTGTGGTGTTTGCCTGTGAGTTCGTCCAAGCGGTAGTCCATCGTCTTTAGAAAAAAGGCATTCGCCGTTTGGATACGGCCCTTGAGATCAAACTCGACGGTGGCGTACGATTTGTCGATCGCGTCGATAATCCCTTTCATGTTGTGGCGCGCAATCTCGTACTCCGTAATGTCGTATCGGACACCAAGATATTTTCGGGGTTTCCCATCCGCTCCCATAATCGGCTTGATCACCGCATCGACATAGTAGGGAGTGCCGTCCTTGGCTCGGTTCTTGATGACGCCGCGAAAAATCCTCCCCTGGCCGATCGTGTGCCACATCTGCTTGAAAACCTCCTTGGGCATGTCCGGATGGCGGACGATGTTGTGGCCATGGCCCAGCAATTCTTGCTGCGAGTACTTCGAGATCTCGCAGAACTTGTCGTTCATCGAGATGATATCGCCTTTACGGTCGGCTTCCGAGACGATGCTCGTCGTGTTCATAATATCGATACGAGCATTCATCTCCTCGAGGGCTTCTTGCTGCTTGACCATGGATTGCTCCAGCGCATCTCCCATCTGATTGAAGGCCTGCGCCAACTGCCCCACCTCATCCTTCGTCGTGACCGTTGAGCGCGTGTTCAACTTCCCACTACCGAGTTGCTGAGCCGCTTCCAGCACATCTAACAGGTTTACGGTAATGCATCGAGCAATAAACCACCCGAAGCCGATTCCCACGATGCTGGCGCCCAAGACGAAGAGACCTAAGATAAGAGTCATGCTCTGTGTCAAGTCATGGGTCGCTAGAAACGCATCCTTCGCTTGCGTTTCATTTTCTCCGACCAGCCCCAGGATTGCGGCGGAGAGTGCTTCGAGTTTCGGCTCCAGTTCGTTTTGGTGAAGTTCAGATGCGGCATCCTTACTGAAGTTGTCGCTGAGCTGCACCACCTTTGCGCGAATGTCTTTGTAGATCGACCACTCGGATTGAAATCGTTCAAAGTGCTTCCGCTCCGGTTCAGAAACCAGCAGAGGAGCATAGGACGGCACAAACCGCTCGATTTGCGCATCAAGACTGGCGATGTCTTTTATGAGTTGTGCCCTGGTAGCGCTGTCTTGGACGAGGATATGCGACAGTATCAGAGCATCCATTCGTTGTGTACGGTCGCGCAAGTCGCCAAGCAGCATAATCGACATCACATTTGTCTTATAAATAAATTCGCTTTGCTGACCCAGCGCACTCATTCCCTTGATCGAAAGTCCCGTCGTAATGGTCATGATCACCACGAACAGGCCGATGTTGATCATCAGCTTGGTCTTGGTGCTGAGATTCTTGATTCTGTTCATCCTGCACCCCCACTATCCACAAAGGTCGCCAATAGAAGGAAGTTCATCAATGAAAAAGGCGCATCCAAGAGGCTCAGATACAAGCACTCCTGAGTGCGCCTTCAACTGACAGGCCTCTCTCCTGCCCGCCCAGGCGATCGGGCCGTGATGCCCGACCAAGCTCCTGTGTGTTGCTCACTACTCTATCGGTTCAGGATGGGAAATCTTAAACGTCGGCTGAGAGGTCACGGGAGGGTTGAGCTTTCAAGTTCAAAGTTTCAAGTTTTCCGACAACATGAAACTCGAAACCTGAGACTTGAAACCCGCAAGCCTTCAAATATCTTCGCGGAGCACCTGTTCAATTTTTTTCCGGAGAAGCCCAAGATCATTAGACCGAAACGAAGACTTGGTTTTCTCCAGCACCTCGACCGTGCTCTCTAGTGCCTCTCGATATGCCGTAAGCCGTGGACATTGCATCATGCGGCAGACATCCGTCGGTTCCTCGATACTCCCTTTCGCTTGGCTTGCCATGACGGACCGAATCCCCGCAGACAACAGCCCCATATTCCCGACACTCTGAGAGAGGAATGCTTCGAGCGACCAAGCGAGATTCGTCTGGCTTGCCATCGTTCCTGCCCGATTCATGAACTCCCGCAGATGATCGACGGAAGTCCCCTGGCGATCGATTTCGTCTCGGGCCACTTCGGTCATGCGCAAGTAGCGGGCCTTTTCGACAGCTTGATTCACCGATCGGAGTAATTCCAACCAATCAACCGGCTTGAGGAGATAATCAGAGAACGCAAACCGGAGCGCCTCAACTGCTGTTTGAACTGAAGGATAGCCGGTCACCAGCACGATCGAAAGAGTGGGAAAACGGGCGCGCACATCCCGGAGAAATTCGAACTCCATGTTGCCGGGCATACGGATATCGGAAATGAGCGCATCGTGCTGGCTCGTCAACAGACGACTCGCTTCCTCCGAATCCCTCGCGCAATCACAGTGATAGCCTTCCTGCTCCAACAACTTCGCAGTGGCGCTACGAAAGGTATCTTCATCGTCGGCAAGCAGGATCCGTGGCATGTCCCTAGTCATGTAGCAAAACCTCCTTTATGGTATCTTTCTGGCCATTCGAGCCCCCATCAGCCACGCGTCGTGGCAAGATGATGGAAAAGATCGATCCACGATCACGCTCAGTCTCGACTTCAATCGACCCCCCCATCGCCATCACGAGACTCCGGGAAACGGAGAGTCCCAGCCCCATCCCCTTCTGGTCTTTTTCGGTTTTGGTCGTAAAAAACGGGTCGAAGATATGTGGTAACAGTTCTGGCGCAATCCCGCTTCCCTCATCGGACACGCTGATCGTGACGATATCCTCTTCCTCCTCGACGCTCAGCCTGACCGTTCCCCCCTGACGTGACGAATCGATGGCGTTTTGCATCAAATTCCCCAGTACTTGAAATAGATCGCTCTGGGGCACCTCGAGTGTCATCGTCGGGCGCGACAGAGTCGCGACGAATGTTATCCCTCGCTGCAACAACTGCTTGGCAAAGAGCGCGTCCAGATCACGGAGGAGCAGCTGCAGATGAACGGGTTCTACCCTGCTCGGTTCTTTACGATACAACTGATACATATTCCGCACGATAGTGGCCACCCGGGAGATTTCCCGATCGATCATTCCGACGAATTCATAGTGGGGATGAGCCGGGTCCACGGCTTGCTTGACGAGAATGAAAGCATTCCTGATGCCGGCAATCGGATTATTGATCTCGTGGGCGACCGCGGCGGCCATCTGACCGACGGCGGCGAGTTTTTCTGTCTGTGCCCGTTGTGATTCCAGCTTGGCGATTTCAGCTGTTCGTTCCGCGACCTGGCGCTCGAGTTCTTCCAGATGGCGCGCCTTTTCCTCTTCGAGCTGCTTGCGCACGGTGATGTCGCGACCGGCCACGAGTCGGACCTCCTTCCCGCGATGGCGACAGGGTCTGATCACAATCTCGCCGGGAAACGTTGAGCCGTCTTTACGGCGACCTATGGCTTCATACGGTCCAGTCACGCCATCCCGCATATTGGACAGGACCAGATCACGAGATTCGTCGGCAACGAGGTCAAAGATAGATCGGCCTACGAGTTCGCCCGGTTCATATCCGAATATTCGTTCCAAACCGGCATTCACTTCAAGCAAGATGCCATGATCATGAACGGCGATGCCGTCGAACGTGGCTTCCGTCAATAGTTTGTATCGGAGCTTGCTCTCAAGTACGGCCTCCTCCGCCTGCTTGCGCTCGGTAATATCACGGACGATTGCATAGTCAAGTTCCTGTCCGTTGTGTTCAAGATAGTTCGCGACCACCTCCACTGGATAAATATCTCCGGACTTACTACGATGCCTGGTTTCAATGAAAAGCTGACCGTCACACCTCAGTTTGTCCCACATCTCGTCCCATACCGTTGATGGAAAATCTAGATCAATGTCCATCATCGACATCGTCAGAAGTTCTCCCTTGGTATAGCCTAGTCGAGCGCAGGCGGACTCATTGACGTCGATAACGTATCCGCTCGAATCAATCACCAAGATTTGGTCGGCGGCGTGATCGAACGCATACTGGGTTCGTTGTAGCCTGTCTTCCACCCGTTTTCGTTGGACAATCTCTTCTTCGAGGGCGTGATTGGCTGTGGCCAACTGCTTTGTCCGTTCCGTGACCCGCTGCTCGAGTTCCGCATGGGCTTTCCAGATCGCCTCTTCAGCTTGTCTACGTTCCGTCACATCGGAGATGGAACCAACCATTCGCACCGGACGGCCGGACGCATCCCACACCGCCTGGCCGCGATCCCGGAACCAGCGGTAACTACCATTCGTTATCCTCACCCGCACTTCGATATCGTAGGGTTCATGAGTGTCGAGGTGATGCCGCATCGCTTGGTGTACCCACTCGGCATCATCTGGATGCACCAGCGAAATCCACATGTCATACGTGGGGGTGAAGGCGCTTCTCTCAAGCCCGACTAGTTCAAGGTGGCGGTCGGACCAATACTGTTCTCCTGTCAGAATATTCCAATCCCAGATCCCGTCGTTGCTGGCTCTGACAGCTAACTCGAACCGTTCTTGGCTTGCCCGTAACGCTCTGTCCATCCGTTTCCGCTCAGTGATGTCTTCGTATACGCCCAGAACACCAATCACACGCCCCTGCTCGTCGCGCAACGGCACTTTCGACGTCCGCAACCAAACCGACTCGCCATTTTGAGTGGTTCCCGGTTCCTCGAAATCCAGCTTGGCACAACCGGATTCCATCACCTGACGATCATCGGCCCGGTACATCGCCGCCTGCTCGTGCCATGCCAGCTCGTCATCAGACTTTCCTACAATTTCCCGAGCGTCAGTACAGCCCGCATCGAGAGCAAAATTCTGATTGCATCCGAGAAATCGCGATTCACGATCTTTCCAAAACACACGGATTGGAGTGGTGTGCAACACAGACTGCAGAAGAGTCAATGAGCGGTATGCAGCCTCCTCCACCTCTTTGCGCTTGCTGATGTCACGGACAAAGGCGCAGTGGAACTCTTGACCGCCATAGGCCAGGAACGCTACCCGAATATCGATGGGAATGCGCCGCCCATCTTTCGTCAGATGGCCCGTCTCCATGGACATCACCTTCTTTTCCCTCATCTCCGCCCACCACCCAGGCCACACCTCCGCAGGAAAGTCTGGATTCAGATCGTGGACCGTCATGCGCAAGAATTCCTCTTTGGTATAGCCCAACATGGCACTGGCCGCCTCGTTGGTATAGAGAATCCTGGCCTGGGGATCGATCCAGTAGACTGCATCCACCGCTTGATCCATGGCAAACTGTGTGCGCAGGAGACTCTCCTGCGCCCGCTTCCGCTCACTGATGTCAATCGCCATACCACCCAGCAATTTACGCCGCGCCACGTCGAGGGGGAATTTACTGACGAGCCAATGCTGGAGCGTGCCGTCTGGAGTTGGCAGGGCTTCTTCACTCTCAAGAGTCTGACCCGATGCAAGCACCGCCTTATCAATCTGGGAAAGCCGGGTTGCGATATCCGCCGGCATAAAGTCAAACACCGTCTTACCGATTATTTCTCCCCTCGGTATGCCCGACAGCGTTTCGAACTGTGAATTTCCATAGACATACCGACCATCCGTATCCTTGATAAAGGTGACCGCCGGACTATGGCGCATGAAGGCCTGGAATCGTGCCTCGCTTTCCTTCACTGCTTCCATCATGCGAGCATGTTCGACTGCGAGTGCCGCAATGGAGCTGACCCGCTCCACTATCTTTAAGTCGCTCGTTTGCGGCTCACGCGGCCGTTGATAGTAGACAGCAAATGTACCGAGGAGTGTGCCGGAGGAACTGAGAATCGGGTGCGACCAACAGGAACAGAGCCCATGCGCGAGGGCAATGCGCGCATAATTTCTCCACAGAGGATCAGTTGAGATGTCGGTCGCGACCGAGGGTTTTGCAAAGCAAGGTGCGTTTCCGTAGGACCCATCCGTCGGACCGATAGGAATCCTGTCGAACGTTCGGTTGTACTCATCTGATAGACTAGGCGCCGCGGCAGATAACAAATGCGTTCCATCTTTGTCCGTAAGCATAAAGGAGCAGAGCATGGGAGGCGCGAGACTCTCGACTGACCGGCATACAAACGCCAGTACCTCCTTGAGCTGTTCTCCTTTCGCAACAAGCTCCAACGCCCGCTTTTCCGCATCTTGAAGCGCTTCTTCCCGTTTACGCTCGGTAATATCCGTATGAGAGCCGGCCATACGAATGGGGCGGCCTGAGACGTCACGGATCACGATTCCACGGGCATTGATCCAGCAATAGATTCCATCCTTTTTGCGAAGGCGAAACTCGATGTCGTACCGTTCTGTTCTCCCTTCAAGGTAGTCGGACAGGTGGGACAGCACTCGATCGCGATCTTCTAGGTGCAAACGAGATTCCCATTCCCTGTAGGCATTAGAGACTTCGTGGTCTTCATAGCCAAGGATCGCTTTCCACCGAGGCGAGAGATAGGCTTCGTTGGTTGTGAGATTCCAATCCCAGATGCCTTCGTTCGCTCCCTGCACGGCGGCCCGGAACCGATCCTCGCTTTGACGCAACGCGTCTTCGGCTTCCGCTCTAAGCCGACGGTTACGGAAGCCCTCCAATAATTGGGCACATGTGGACAGGAATGGTTCTAGATATGTGATTCCCGCCTCGTCATACCCACCCGAGGGATTCGCGATCCCAACCACACCGGTCAACTGCTTACCCCGATAGATCGGTAGGCCCACAAGCGCGCGCACGGAGGAATGGCCGAGGAGAAACCCACTTGCGCGTGGATCGTTCACGATGAGTGGTTGACCGGTCGTCATCACCTGTCCACACAGCGTCCTGAGCTTGCTGAGATCAAGATTCGACGCCTGCTGAGCCATCAATGCCTTCGGATCCTCACTGCGGTCGGGATCCGTGATGGCATATGTTCGCAAGTACGGTTTCTGATCCGTATCTCTGAACACTTCGCCGATACACCCATATTCGCTTCCTGTGAGTCTCAAGATCTCTTGCAGCATCACGCCGAACACCGAGTCCGGCTCTGCAGCATCGATGAAGAGGGACTGTACCCGGCTTATCGCAAGTAATAGCCGTTCAGATGACTGTTCTCCATGCTGTAATTCTGTATGCTTTTGATCTCGGACAGAGGTGGCACCGGATAGTTGCTCGGTTCGCGAGTTCTCTTCCGGTTCGAATTCGCTTTGATCCCTACCTGTAACGTGTCCGATTTTGTGTGCGTGATCAGTCACTCAAGAAACTCCCCAAGACATACTGTCCATGAAAACCAGGATGTTTCGAACAGCGTGCGCACCCTCCTCTTGTTGCAGCGACAAACCCCGCATCAACGGGGTGGTTAGCATGGTACCTCCATGACATGAAGGGGTCGATAGACGGATTTTGGCCAAGGGCAAGAGAGAAAGCAGTTGGCGGTCTTCGCACAGGCCAGGAAGTACAGCCTTACCCGCTCTTCACAGTTCATAAGGATTCCATAGTATATACCCGCTATGACCGGTGTTGTCCATAGGGTCTTACGGCATCATGAAACATTGTATGGTAGACAAGAGCAGAAGAAGGGTCTCGACTGGCGCCTCACAGCTTCAGCTGTAGCAGTTCAGCCAATGATGGGTCAGTACTTCATGAAACGAATTCGTGCGGTGACGGAGATTCTGGCCACCGCACATCTACTCAGCACGGTGAGACGCGCCGACGTCCCGACTCGTGATGAAGGCTAAAACTCATCAAATTCGTTGTGCGAACTCGGACGATCTTTGCCATTGCCGACGGCGACAACTGCAGGAGTGCTTTTCCTCACCCGATGTCCGACCGACGCTGATATCTGAGGAACAAGCCGTGGACGAATCTGTGGGAGATCCTTTTTTACCGGACCCGGACTATGTCCTACATGATCTCCCTCCACCTCGCTGATTTTGAAGCCTCTTACTTGCTGCAGAAGTTCCTTGGCCTGCTCCTTCATGGACTGCGCCGCGGACGTGGTCTCCTCTACCAATGCCGCATTCTGCTGTGTCGACTCGTCCATCGACAGGATCGCCTTGTTGACCTGATCAATACCCCCCGCTTGTTCCTGCGAGGCTACACTGATTTCAGCAATAATGTCCGTAACACGCTTGACGGCATGGACAATTTCTTCAAGCGTCTTGCCGGATTGATGAACCAGCTCGCTGCCGTCGGTCACCCGTTGGATCGACTCGTTGATCAACCCTTTGATCTCCTTCGCCGCGGTGGCCGATCGTTGCGCCAGGTTCCGCACTTCCGCCGCCACCACGGCAAACCCCCGACCATGCTCCCCGGCCCGGGCCGCCTCCACCGCGGCATTCAGAGCCAACAAGTTGGTCTGGAACGCGATCTCGTCGATCACGGTGATAATGTCGGCGATCTTCTTGCTGCTCTGATTAATCTCGCCCATTGCCTCCACGGCTCGCTGAGTGACGGATCCACCCTTGTCTGCCGTATCTCGCGCAGAGATTGCCAATTTATCAGCCTGTTTGGCATTGTCGGCATTCTGTTTCACCGTGCTCGTCATCTCTTCCATTGAGGCCGCTGTCTCTTCAAGAGACGAGGCTTGCTCACTGGTACGCTGTGCCAGATCTTCGCTACCCTTCGTGATCTCCTCCGATCCAGTCATCACCGATTCAACCGCAGCCCGCACCACTGTAATGGTTCGCGTTAAGTTGCGCACCACCTCATTGATGCTGGTTTTTATTTTCTCCAGATCGCCGGAATAGGTCCCGTTCATCTCTTGCGTCAAGTCGTTTTCGGCCAACCGTCCTAAAACCTCCTGAGCGTCCTTCACAAGCTGTTCCATCTCCATCGCCGCACGTTTCTGGCCTGTGATATCTGTCGCGAACTTTACGACCTTATAGGGATTGCCCTTGAGATCGAAGATTGGATTGTACGTACATTGGATCCACACTTCTTTGCCGCCCTTGCCTACACGCTTATACGCTCCAGAATTAAACTCTCCACTGTTTAATTTTTTCCAGAATTCAGCGTATTCCGGTGAGTTCGTATAAGCCGGCTCGCAGAACATCCGGTGGTGCTGGCCCTTAATTTCGTTGAGCGCATAACCCAGTGTGTTCAAGAAAATCTGGTTCGCGTTTCTCACGGTTCCATCCATATTGAACTCGATCAGTGCTTGCCCACGATCGATCGCTTTGAGAATACCCTCCGATTCCAGGGCAGCTTGCTTCTGCGCGGTGATGTCTGTCGCGTACTTAATTACTTTATATGGCTTCCCGGCGGCATCCAGTATCGGGTTGTGCCATGCCTGAAGCCAAACATCCTTCCCGTCCTTCCGGCGACGACGATAAGCACCAGAGGCATACTCCCCGCGCCTCAATTTCTGCCAGAAGGCCACATATTCGTCGCTGCTGGTGTCGGCAGGGTCACAGAACATGCGATGATGCTGGCCTTTGATTTCATCTAGGCTGTAGCCCAGACACTGGAGAAAGAGGTCGTTAGCCGTGAGGACTGTTCCATCCGGGCTGAACTCAATGACCGCTTGCGCCTTGCTGATCGCACTAGTCACCCCGGAGATCTCCGCCGCCTGAGCCGCCAGCGCTTCTGCCTGTTTGGCAGCAGCTTGCTCCAGCGTGCCGGCCATCTGGTTGAAGGCCAGCGCCAGTTGCCCGATCTCCTCGGTGGTATTCAGACTGGATCGGTGTGTCAGATTTCCATTCTGCAACTCCTGAGTCGCCCGCAATACGTTGCTCAAACTACCGACGATAAAGCGAGTCACCCGCATGCTGCCGAATATTCCTACGGCGCTTGCGAGTATACAGAACACAATCACGGCCACCGTAAAGCTCCAGCTGAGCGTTTGACTCGTTTCGAAGCTGTCTTTTGCCTGCTGCTCGTTCTCCCTGATTAAACCTTTAACGGCGTCATGGATCTTCTCCAGCTTTTCCGCCAACTGCGTTTTCTGAAGCTCGGAGGCGGCATCTTTGCTGAAATTCGTGCTAAGTTGCAGTACCTTGACGCGGACCTCTTTGTACTCGGATAAGCCGGTTATGAATTGCTCGACATACTTCCGTTCCGACTCGGACACGATCACAGGATTGTACGCCTTTACCAATTCTTCGATTTCCTCATCGACCTTGGCAATACCCTCAACTTGCTTGGCAACCGTCGCCGAGTCGTAGGCCAAGATGTGCCACGAGACGTAGGCACTCATCCGTTGGGTTCGCTCCTGCAGGTCTCCGAGCAGTTTGATTGGCAGGAGGTTGATCTTGTAAATGGTTTCCGTGCGATCGCTGATCCACGTCATGCCCACGACAGAGAGAACTCCCAGAAGCAAAAGAAACCCAACGATGCTCGCAAAGCTCACGATGAGCTTCTTCCCGGTCTTGAGATTGTCGAATTGATTCATTGCGAATCCTCCGCCCGTTCGTAGCTGGTGATCAGCCTCCGTGAGCCGTGTGCCTCACGACACCGTCGAATGCCACACCCATCAACACTCTTGTATCGGGTGAAGAGATACATTCCTTGAGCAAGTGGGGTACTTCCGTGGAGCGGGAACACTCTCTTGGATAGTGCCTGATCGAGCCGGTCTTAGAGCTAGAGGCGGGCCTCAGTCTGTCCGGATGACTACACGCCGGAATCCACACTTATCATTCCAACAGCTCAACTCATGATGCGGCACGGATGGCAGGGCCAATCTTCGTGATGCGTATTCCCACACTCAGCAGTGCCTCTCCTATGGCTGTGTTAGGCAGCCAGCGCCACGTCCGCTGCTTGCATCTCTCCGTCAGACAGTAAGCGATCCATGTCCAGAAGCGCCACGAGCTTGTCCCCGGATTTCCCGATCCCGCTCAAGAAACTCACATCCATCTTGGCGCCGAATTGCGGCGGAGCTTGGATATCCTTTTTATCGATATTGAGCACATCCGACACCGAATCTACGACCAATCCCATGATCTTTTCCTTCACAACCACCACAACAATCACGGTAAACATCGTATAGTCTATCATCGGCATGTCGAACTTCGTTCGCAGTTCGACAATCGGCACGATGGTTCCGCGCAGGTTCAGCACGCCCTTGATATGTGGTGGGGTATTGGGAATTTTTGTCACGGCAGTGTAGCCTTTAATCTCTTGCACGCGGAGGATATCAACACCGTACAGCTCTTCACCCAAATTGAACGTCAAGAACTGGCTGCCGTCGGTGCTCAGCCCGATCTGTTGATTCAGTTCTTTGGTAGCAGTTTCAAACGCTGCTGTGGCCATGGGGTCCTCCTTCGTGAAGCGTATCTCGTGAAGCGTCGGGCGTCCGGCCTTGCAGTTTCTGGTCTCACGTTTCAGGTTTCATGTTGAGCTCTTCGGACCACTGCAAATCAGAGTACGAACTTGAAACTGAGGCGCTTCGCTCCTCACGCCGCAACCGGCAGTCTTTGACGGGCGATTTCCAGCAATCCACGCACGTCCAAGATGAACCCAACTGTACCATCGCCGAGGATGGTCGCACCGGCAATGCCTTCCACCTTGCGGAAGTTTTGTTCCATACTCTTGATCACGACTTGTTGCTGCCCAAGAATTTCGTCCACCATCACAGCAACTCTTTCTCCCTCCGTCTCCAGGATAAGGAGAATAGCGGCCGTGGGGGTGGTGATCTCCGGTTCTAGCGCAAAGACCTCATACATCCGCACCACGGGCAGGTAGGTCCCCCGCACGTCGATCACTTCCCCCTTACCCACGATGGTTTTCACAGCGCCGGGTTTGGGTTGGATTGACTCCAAGATGGACAGCAATGGCACGATGTAGGTTTCTTGGCCGACCCGCACGGTCATACCTTCGATAATCGCCAGGGTCAGCGGAAGCTTGAGGGTAAAGATCGTTCCGTGTCCCGGCATGGTCTTAATGCTGACGGTACCGCCCAATCCTTCGATATTGCGCTTGACGACGTCCATGCCGACGCCACGTCCCGAGACATCCGTCACCTTCTCCGCCGTCGAGAATCCCGGCCTGAAAATGAGAGGCCAGATCTGGTCATCCGACAACTTCTCATTTTCACCGATCAGTCCCTGCTTAACGGCCCTGGCAACGATCCTGTCCCGGTTCAAACCACGACCGTCATCTTCGACGGTAATACAGATGTTACCGCCTTGATGGAAAGCATTCAGCCGAATCGTTCCGATTTCCTGCTTGTTATTGTCGAGGCGTTCCTCCGGTGGCTCAAGCCCATGGTCGGCTGAATTCCTCACCAGGTGAGTCAATGGATCGCCGATGGATTCGATGACAGTCTTGTCGAGTTCGGTTTCTTCACCAGACAATACGAGCTGGATTTTCTTGCCCGCTTTCGTAGCGAGGTCACGGACAAGTCGAGGAAAGCGGCTGAACGCCGTGCCGATCGGCAACATGCGGATGCTCATGACGCGCTCCTGGATTTCGCGCGTGTTCCGTTCCAGTTGAGCCATTCGCTCCAGCAGCACAGACATGTGACTCATCTCGAAACGGGTGCCGAGGTCGCTCAACATCGACTGCGTAATGACTAGTTCTCCCACCAAGTTGATGAGCTTGTCGATCTTGTCGGTATCCACGCGAATCGAGGTCGTATCCGCCTTCTTCGATTGTGCAGCAATCTCCATCTTTCGTTGTTTCTGGAGGGCTTGCTCGACTTGTTGAGGGCTGGCGACACGTTGCTCGACCAGGATTTGGCCCACTCTCTTTTGTTGAGCGAGGGCTTGATCTAACGCTTCACGCGACACCACACCACTATCGACGAGAATTTCGCCCAACGGCTTCGGTGAGCCGTCGTCGGTTTCCGGTTGCAGGATTCGAGTTTCATGTTGAGAGCCTGAACTTGAAACTTGAAACCCGGAACCTGGAACTCTGGTTTCCTCGATTATGAGCGTGCTATCCTCGATCACGAATTCAAACACTGCCTCGATGGCCTTCCTATCCTTTGTTGTCTCCAGTTGCATAGTCCAAGACAGATAGCAGATCTCCGGATCCATGACGACAAAATCCGGCAGTTTTGCGGTATCGATTGCTACCTGTGACAGCGTACCAAGGTTGCGCAATTCCTTGAAGAATTGCAGCGGATCTAGTCCTCGCTGAAACAGCCAGGCAGGCGGCGTCCAGGCGATGGTATAGATCCACGATCGGCCGGTTGCCAACACTGAATCTGACCCAGTGGCCTTGGTCTTCTCGATGCCTGAAGTACCAAGACCGGCTCCCTGTGAGACCACCAGCTCGACCGTAAGTCGCTGGACAGTTTCAGCGTCGATAGGTGAGCCGCTCTTCGCTGCCTCCACGAGGGACTTCAGACAATCCGTTGATCTGAGTAGCAAGTCGGCGACCTGTGGCGTTACCACCTTTTGGCCGTTACGGAGCAGATCGAGCAGAGTCTCCATCTTATGGGTAAATTGCGCAATGTCGGTGAACCCGAACATGCTGCTGGTCCCCTTAATGGAATGTGCAGATCGAAAGATCTGATTCAGCAAGTCCAGGTCATTGGGGTTCTGTTCGAGTTTCAGAAGTCCTTCTTCGACGACCGCCAGATGTTCGGCTGCTTCCTCAAAGAATGCCTCTCGAAACTGCGTGAAATCGTTGCTCATCCTAACGCTCGTGGCTCGTGAAGCGTATCTCGTGAAGCGCAAGATCCTTCCAATTCAATCGCTTCACACTTCACGTTTCACGCTCCTATGCCGGCATGACCTTCGCGATCGTTTTCAATAGGACTTCCGGGTTAAAGGGTTTCACAATCCACCCCGTGGCTCCGGCTGCTTTTCCGGCTTGCTTCTTTTCCAGCGCGGACTCCGTCGTGAGCATGAGAATGGGGGTGAATTTGAAGGCGCCCAGCTTTCGCAATTCTTTGATCAGCTCGATGCCGTCCATTTCAGGCATATTGAGGTCTGTGACGACGATGTCCATCTTCGGCCCTCCGGCAACCTTACTCACCGCATCTTTCCCATGTTCAGCTTCTATCACCGTGAAACCGGCGTTGGTCAGGGTGAATGACACCATCTGCCTCATCGTGGGTGAATCATCGACGATTAGTGCGGTTTTGCTCATGTCTTCCTCCACGGCCAAGGCGTCTCGTTTTAAGTTTCATGTCTCATATTGACGGAACCGGTTCACTACAACTAGAAACCTGAAACTTGAAACAACCTCGGATTCAGAACAGCGTCACGGAATCCTCGCCTTCATCCGATAGCCCCGTCGGCACCGGCTCTCCATAATCCGGCATCAGTGCTTGTTGATGCAGGCGTCGCTCCGCCTCCATGCTATAGTTCTGCTCGATCGACTCCAATGCCGCGATCGCTATCAGATCCTCTTCGTTCAATGAGCCTTTAGACAGAACCTGCAGGTGGCCTTTAAGCTGGTCGAGAGCCAGACCGACATGTTCTAATTTTTGTCGTGTAATATCCTGAAACTGCATCGCCATCACGACCTTAGAAATATTCTCCGAACGATCCTTTGAGGTCCCACTCCGATCTACTGACGTGAGGGCTTGCAAATGCACCAGCAACTCAATGACGGCGCGCTCCGTCTCTTGAGTCACAGCAAACATCTGCGCTTTCAGGACAGGAATCATGTGTGTCGCGCTCTTGGCAAAAGCGTTCCAAGCCTGCACTTGTGCTTGAAGTACCGGTAGCGACGCATCACCAGTCATTGTTCTAGCTCCTGAACACTTTCGTGAGCCGCGATCGACTTTGCCGCTTTCACACATCTTACTGGAGACATCACTCACTAAGTGGCTCAGTAAAACCCAATTGATTCAACTTTCCCTGGAGATCCTCGGAAATCCCCATGACCAGCATACAGGCCTGCCTCCGAGCCGATAGCATCAACTGAATCGCCGCTGTATCCACCCGGACAACTCGGCTGAGGTCTATGGATACGAGTCCGTCGTTCGCAAACAGCTTAACCAAAGAGTCCTTGAACTCAGCCACCTCAAAAATGGTGAGATCCCCGGTAGGAGCCAGATGTCTTGGGTTCTCCTCTCCTTGTCGCTGTGTTTCAGTTGCAGGAGGTTGAGTGGTCATCACGTAACAGACCTTTCCACTGAAATCCCTAGGTCACCGTGTCGGCTGCTTTCTACCGAGACTTGAGGCATCCGGCCCCCACC
The DNA here is from genome assembly GCA_041742455.1 of Nitrospira sp. GTDB lineage: Bacteria > Nitrospirota > Nitrospiria > Nitrospirales > Nitrospiraceae > Nitrospira_D. Next base: position 35,941 of record JBGSIO010000055.1, read on the forward strand.
CGGGGGCTTATGGCGTTGGTAATCGCCCCTCGCCAGATAATTCCGGAACTAACTGCGACGCGCTCTGTGACACATCCTCCGTTGGTCGCCCGAATTCGTCCACATTGTTTCCCGTCTCGAGTGTAGGAGCGGGAGGAGCCTGTTCGAGAATGACAACCTCAACTCGACGATTTTTGGCCCGTTGTTCTGGGTCGAGATTCTCCGTTACCGGCCTCGTGTCAGCATGTCCTACCGCGGCAAGGTGGTCGGACGGCACACCGTAGAGTTCCGACAGCACTCTGACTACCATCACAGCCCGAGCAGCCGATAATTCCCAGTTCGAAGGAAAGTGTGCCGTGCGTATCGGAACATTATCCGTATGCCCCTCGACTTTGGTGTGCCGGTTGAGCTCGACTAGCGCGCCACTCAGACCCTGAAGAAATGGTAGCGCCTCTGAACGCACCGCTGCTTCGCCGCTGTTGAATAGCAGCTGATCCGGAATGGTGATGACGATATCGCCATTGACTTTTTCGGTGATCCGCACTATCGACATCTGGGGTACCGCCTTGATGCTCTTGACCAGATTTCGAAGTTTTCTGACCACCACCTCCTTACTCCCAGGCGCATCCGGAGCCGTGAGTGCCGCTTTGCTGGTACTCAATGAAATTGGCATAGGAGAGGACGGGGGACTCACGATTGGATTGAGAGCCGCCTTGATCGATTCACTGACGGTTCGGTACTTTCCGACATTGACGGAGGAGATCGAGTACATCACGACGAAGAACGCAAAAAGTAAGGTAATGAAGTCGGCATATGAGACCAACCACCTCTCGTGGTTTTCATGTTCCTCGTGCTTATGCTTGGCCATAACTTGAATCGTTCCTCGTGAAGCGTATCTGGTGTAAACGTTCCAGGTCTCAGGTTTCTCGTTTCACGTTGTTTGTTTCTAGTTTAATGTGTCAATTCGAGAGAAACGGCCATCCGACGACATGAAACCTGAAATGTGAAACTTCGACTCCGGACGATCGCTACTTCACTTTTTCGACTCCTTCGTCCGCTCGCTGTGGGGCAGAACCCCCTCTAACTTTTCCTGCAACAACCGAGGGTTTTCACCTTGTGCGAGACCCACAAGTCCCATGATCATGAGGTTGCGAGACCCCGCTTCCTCTTTCAGCTTCAGTTTGATCTTGTTTGCAAGAGGGAGAAAAAACAGGTTCGCTGCCCCGACGCCATAGACGGTGGCAACGAATGCCACCGCGATACCGCCGCCTAGCTTTGAGGGATCAGCCAGATTTTCCATCACGTGGATCAGCCCGAGTACCGCGCCGATAATGCCGACGGTAGGCGCATACCCACCGGCCGCTTCCCAGACCTTGGCTGCGATCACGCCTTGCTCCTCATGATGCTCCACCTCGATCTCAAGAATCTCGTGCACGGCTCTCGGTTCAGTTCCGTCGACGATGAGTTGAATCCCTTTTTTCATGAAAGGATCTTTAATATCTTTCAGCTTGCCTTCCAGCGCCAGCAACCCTTGTTTCCGCGAGATATTGGCAAGATCCAGAATGATTTTAATCGTTCCCTTGTTATCGATATGCGGGCCTGAGATCGCAATGGACAGCGCGCCGAATGCCCTGATGACCACCGACAAAGGATTCTGTATACAAATGGCGCCGAAGGTGCCGCCGATCACGATGATGAAGGCCGTGAGCTGCATAATCGAGCCCACATGCCCACCCTCCAGTATTTGGCCTCCGATAATGGAACCTAACGCGATCACGATCCCAAGAATTGTGGCAATATCCATTCGTCATCGCCCTCATGAATGCTGCGAGATTCGGTGTTAACGGTTTCTGGTTGGAAGTTTTATGTTTCAAGTCCAGACGTGAGCTTTTGAACTTGAAACCGGCAACTCCACTCCCTATCACGAACCTGAAACCTGCAACCTGCAACTTGAAACCCGAAATCATGTAGCCCTATTTGAACCCGAATTGAGCCAGGATATCGTCCGCCACTTGCTGTTTCATGGCCGTCTTTTTAGATTCATCGAGTTGTTTCAGCAGATGCCCGGCTGTTCCTTCGACACTACTGTTCTCCCCGTTCTGTTGAATCCCGAAGATGACGACAAGTTCCACCAACTTGCTCTGCACGTCATCAAGTATGGCCACCAACTTTTTGACTCGTTGCGCGACTAAATCCTGGAAGGACAACGCGGTCATGATGTCGGAGAGATGCTTCCCGTCCTCCGCCATGACGGCACTGACTTTCTCAAGGCGTTCTGCAAGTTTCACAGCATCAACGGCCTGCAATATTTCCACGACCGCCGCCAGGTCCTTCGCGGTTCGATCCCGATTGTCCTGGATCATTTCGGTCAAGCGCATGACTTCGAGGGTCCCGTCTTCGGTCATCTTGTTCAGATCGCTGAGGTGACCAGACGCCGTCGGCAGTTGTGTGCTGCTGGATAAGATCCCTGGGCTCGCCTCTGAGATTGCTTTCATCGCTTGCTCAACAAACCGAGCCAGCTCGCCAAGTTCTTCATAGAGCTTTTGCTCTCGCTGTTGCACGCTCCCTCCCGCTCTCCTGATAGACTTGATCGACTTGCGAGCCATGGCCTACTTGAAAATCTTGCCGAGCTTCTCCTGCATGGTCTCTGCCGTAAATGGCTTGACGATGTAGTTGCTCACCCCAGCTTGAACGGCCTCAACCAGGTTGCTCTGTTGCGCTTCAGCCGTCACCATCAACACTGGAATAGCTTTGAGCTTTTCGTCCGCCCTGATTGCACGGAGCATATCGATGCCACTCATGACCGGCATGTTCCAATCGGATACGACGAATCCGTACGTATCGCCCCGAAGTTTTTGCAGCGCTTCCTGTCCGTTTTCAGCTTCGTCACAATTGGGAAATCCCAGCTGTTTCAGCATATTTTTTACGATTCGTCTCATCGTAACCATGTCATCGACGACGAGGATTTTCATGTTGGGATCGGCTGGCATGATGCCTCCTTTTTCTCATTCGACTGTCCCAGCACAGGGACACACTGTTCGCAATACCGTGGCGGTTGGGCGTCTTTGGGACACTCCAGCGCTTCACTTCCTATCGGCACATGCGTCGAATGACCTAAGCCGGGGAGAGTCGAGAGGTGCTTCGCGTTTCGAGATAAAGCGAAAGAAGCGATCAACTCGCGTGGAAGCAGGTCGGCTTGAGAGATGGCAGGAACGGCAAAGATATGCCGACCGCTCATTTCCTGAGCACCGTGCGGGTCGAGGAATGGATGAATTTACCGTTCTGTTGGCCAACTAGATAACGACTCATGCCGCTCTCGCCTTGCCCGATCGACTGTGCATCCACTCATGAATGTCGCGGCGGAGAAAACGCCAATGCTTTCCAATCTTCGATGCCGGCAGTTCGCCGACCCGCGCGAGTTTGTAGACGGTGGATTTCGGCACCCGAAGGAACTTTGCGACCTCCATCACGGTCAGGATTTCCCCGTCCCGTGCAGACGCACCATCCAACTGGTTCCCTGTTTCTGTAGGTCCATCACTATTCATGACACCTGAGGTATCGGTGGAGCGGTTTCAAAACTTGAGTCGGTGCTATACTCAGACCTCAGACTTGAAGGCCGGTTCCTTCCCACTGCATGTGGATGGGTTAGGTCCGTTCAGGTTTTTCAGAGGCGAACCGAAGAAGATGTACCACTCGGCTCAAACCGGTAGGAACGGATCACAATGGCACACATCATCTCTATCGCATCGGGAAAAGGAGGAGTCGGAAAAAGTGTGGTCGCAGCCAACCTGGCACTTGCCCTGGCCAGGAAGGGCAAGCAAGTCGTGCTCGCAGATCTCGATATTGGGGGAGCTGACGCGCATGTGTTGTTCGGCCTTCTCCATCCGACGCACACCTTAACCGATTTTCTCACCCATCGCGTTGAACGGCTGGATGATGTGGCTCAACCTCTGCCGATTCACAGCTCCTTGCGCCTGATTCCTGGAACGGGGGATACGCTGGCAACAGCCAACATGTCCTACTCGCAGAAAAAACGTCTCATCCGAAGTTTTCAAGACCTCCATGCGGATGTGATCATTGTCGATATCGGAGCGGGTACTAGTTACCATGCTCTCGATTTTTTTCTGATGGCTGACCATCATGTCGTCGTGGCCACGCCAGACCCGACCTCCGTCCTGGATCTGTATCGGTTCATTAAGTTGGCGGCCATTCGGCGCGTCTTATCGATGTTCTTAATGCGAGAGGTCATGGCGGAGGGTCTTGCCAATCGAGATTACAGCAGCGTGGAGGAAGTCTTGGAAGTGGCCGGGAAGACCGACGAATCTGGGCGGACACTCGCCGCATCGACTCTGAGAGCCTTTCAACCGGCCCTCGTCCTTAATCGCATTTCCGGACGCGCTCGCGTCAATGTTCCACAGCTGAGAAAACTGCTGAAGGAGTATGTCGGTGGTGATTTACTGTTACTGGGTCAAGTTCCTGATGACCCTGCAATGGAACAAGCGGTACGTGTCTACGTTCCTGTCATCCAACACGCCCCTGCTTCCCCAGGCGCCATAGCCCTCATGAAGACAGCAGAAGCTCTGATGCAACTCCTTTCGACTTCTTCCACTCAAGCAGCCTAGTTGACCGCTTAGGAAAGCCGATCCGAGGCAGCCGCCCTACGGCGAGCTCTCAACTGTTCAGCTTGTGCTTGAAGAATGTGGCGGATGAGGTGTTCCTGATCATCAGGCTTGAGGTCGACGAACTCGGTGGCAATGGCATACCCTTGACCACCGGCTTGCGGCATCACTCGAATGACCCTGATGGTCGCCTTGATCAGTATAAACGGAGGAAGAATCAGCTTCACCGCAAGCTGATCACCAATGGATAATTCCCGATCCGATACGAAACCCACGCCCCCGCCGCTTAGATTGACATCCATCGGCCGTGCCATAGCGACGCTATCTGGTCGGCTGGCTGCCAATGCATTCAGAATCACTTCGAGCAGGTAGTCTACCTTCATGATCCACGGCAAGACAGGGGACCCTACCAATGAATCGCCAGAGCGGGCAAGAAGGTCCGCTGTCGGTTTACCCACGGCAGTAGAAATCATGTCAGCAGTTGGAGCACCTGCTTCGACTGGAAGTGTGTGGCCGGACTCCATCAACAATCGATACTCCATCAGCACTCGGTCATCGATTCTGATCCATTCGCGCCGTTCGTCCTGGCTGGTTGAGGATGGAGCTTCCATTGAAGTCATTATGTGCGACGTCATGATGATTTCAGGCCTGACCTTATGCGGCCAGGCTCAGCGCCATGGCACAGGCTAAAGCCGGTGGTCGCGGGGTATGGACCGCTATGCAGTTCCTTCCCTGAGCTTTCGCCTCCTTCAAGGCAGAACTCGCAATGGTCATCCAATCCACAGTGGAAGCGACGGCGATGTCCGGAATGGCTGCCAGACCGATGCTGACCGTCGTGCGGACCTGTCCCGTGTCAGTCACAAACAGATGTTGCTCTATACACTCGCGCAATCGCTCCGCGAGAACTCGAGCCCTGCGCCTATCGGTATGAGGAAGCACCACTGCAAATCTGTCGCCGTCGCCCCGCCCTACGATATCGAGGTCGCGGACCGTGGTCTCGATCAGATCCGCTGCTGCCTTCAGGACATGATCGCCGGCTGACTGGCCGAGTCGCTCGTTGACCACTTCAAAAAAGTCTAACCCGAGCAACAAGAGGCACGCTGGAACCTGATAACGAAGCCCAACCCTTAGTTCGCGGGTCAATGCACCTTCGAATGCCTGCTTATGAAATATCTCCGTGAGAGGGTCACGTAAGGCGCTGTCTTGCGCGCGGTGACACAGATCAATATTCCGTAAGCAGAGTGTCAGCACCGTACCCACAGTTTCGACCAATTGGCATTCCCACGCAGTGTAGGGCTGCGTACCTATTCGTTGAACAACGAGAAGACTTTTCTTTTCCTCACTGATCAGCAAGGGCATTTCATGACTATTTCGTGGACTCCCATCAAGCTCACCTGGCTGAACGGTCGATGTGAGCGCATGCGAAAGGTGTCGAGGAGGAACAAGTTGAAGAGGAATCGTCCGTCGAACGCTGTCGGCAGGCAGATGCCCAAGCCGTCGAAGGAGGTAGCGACGGAGACGTGCCTCCTGTTCTCGGCTCCGGCCGTTTGACCAGATCCTTACGTGCTCATGTCTTGAGCTGGCGATCCCGATAACATCAGTAGGAATCGCTCTGGGCAACCCTTTCGCAAGTGTCTTAATGATGTCATTTTCATCTGAGCATCCGGCGAGTTCGGCAAGGAGCTGATGGAGTGCTTCAACTTGTTCTCGGGCTGACAGCAGTGTGTCGTGATCTGGTGATCGTTGCAGCTCAACTGGGGATAGCTCTTCGCTTGACATTGCCCGTTCCTAGTTCTACTAGGCTTCCACGGACATCGCCTCGGGTGCTGAAGCCGGCACACCGAGCCGTTGACGTAATCCTTGTAGTCGGTGTCTTGTCACCGTCGCCTGACCTAACAACGAGGTCAGCACAGCTTGTGTGGCCTGTACCTGGTCGCGGACCTGGCTATCCAACTTGAGGACTTGTTGCGCCTCAGAGACTGGCATCTCCGCCGATTCCAGTAAAACCCCTCTCTCCCGATAACATTGGATGACCACATCCCACTGCCCCAATCGAACGGCCTCAAAGGCCGTCTGTGTGAGTCGCAGGATCTCCGCCTGATGGTTACCGCTCATCGAATTCATCGCACTCCTGCCAATCGAGGCTGCTGCTGAGCGGCGACCTCCCGCCACGCCTCGCGCAAGGTGCTGAGACAGCGCAGAGGTACATCGAGCCTCTTCTCATTGTTCCTGGCATTGGCTTCAACAAGCTCAGCCAACATATAATCGTACAATCTCCGCAGTGACCTTGCGATCTCTCCGCCTTGTTCGTAATCGAGTACGCTATTCAGCTCTCCGATGATTGCGATAGCTCGCCCCAGATGCCGCGCCTTCTCTCGGACATTCTTGGCCTGGATCTCACGTCTGGCAATCTCAAGCGATTGGATCGCGCCGTCGTATAACAACACGATCAACTGGACGCCGGAAGACGTGACGACCTGAGTCTGTTCGTACTGTCGAGCGTACTGAGTGAGCATGGTTGATCTTCCCCGTTTAGTTATTGATTCGACGAAGACTGTGATTGGAGGAAACTACTTTGCCCCTGAAGCTGCCGTAAGAGTCCATCCAACGCCGCGAATTGCCGCCTAAGTCGCTCCTCGTAGCGACTTAGGCTATCCTCTTGTCGGACGATGTCATTTCCAACTCTGGTAATCTCGCTCGTTAAGCCGTTTTTGCGAAGTGTGAGAGCCCCGCCGACGGCATCATTCAACGCGTCTACAGCCGACACCAGCGACTGCGCAAGGCCCGTCGCCGCTCCCTGATTGGAGAAGAGGGCCTTCACCGCGCTGTAATTTGTGCTCAAGGCGGTGGTCAGCTGTCCATCGTCGACTGTCAGCGTTCCATCCCGCTCGGTCTTGAACCCGATTTGCCCGACACTGCTATAGGTGGTAGCTCCGCTGACCGAGGATGAGAGGGCGGTTCTGAGTTGAGCAATCACGGTTCTAGCTGAAGATTCGTTGAAAAACACCCCTCCCTGCTTCGTTGTCACGTCGTAGGTGGCCCGTTCATTGATGAATTTGACCACCTCATTGTACGCCGTTGCCAAGGATTTGATATTCGTCTTGACGGCATTCAGGTCTTGAGACAAGCTCACCTGGACCGTCTCCGTTCCCGTCGTCTTTGTAAGCGTGAGAGACAGTCCCGGGATTGCGTCGGAAATCGTATTCGAACTCCGTTGGATCGTCAGCGGACTGAGCGCCTGATCCCCGATCTGGATTTCCGCATTCTGCGCGGAGGACAGGGTATCGATTCCGCCGGTGCCGCTGCCGTTCAGAAGATCCAAATCTGTGCCGTCAGCCACAATGGTAATCGCATGGTCGCTGCCCGTGCTATTGGACGAAAGGGCCAAGCGGTACGACGGGGCAGCCTCCGTTCCCGTGTTGATCAGCGAGGCCGTCACACCCGCCCCGAGATCATTAATTTGATCCCGCAAATCTGTCAGGGTGGCCGTTGAGCCAAGATTCATGGTTTGGTTTGCTCCGGACCCCACCTTGAAGGTGAATGTGGCCGACCCTCCGCCGACGATGTCCGCGGTCTCGGATGAGACAGCTTTTGTTCCCTTACTCACGATCTGATGGGATTGTGCGAGTTGAACGACCCGGATACTGTAGGTTCCCGATGTCCCTGATGAAGAGGCCGAGGCGGAGAGTACCGTCGAGTCCGTCACCGACACTGCCGTTTTATCAAACGAGGTCGGTAGCCTGAGTGCCTGGGCAGCACTCTGCAATGCTGCGACCTTGGTGCTCACGGTGGTCAAATCTGTGAACTTGGTATTGAGATCCGTCTTTTTCTTGGTCAGTCGATCAACTGGTAGCTGTGCAACCTTTACCAGTTGATCAACAATTTGCCCAAAATCAAGCCCGTTACCGAGTCCCCCGAAACTTATGCTCGGCATGTCACGTCCTTGTGTGCCAGGTTAGACATGTTCCCCGAGGAGCAACCCTTTTGATCCCGACAGGCTCTTGGCAAGATCGATCACTTCCTGAGGAGGGATCTGACGAATTACCTCTCCAGAGTCCCCATTCAGGATTTTCACGACGACCCGCTTGAGATCGGGATCAACCTCGATCTGCAAGCGTGACCCTGACTGCTGGAAGCTTTCCTTTACCCTGCTCACAGCTTGCTCAAGCGCTACCCGGTCGGCCGGAGAGGTGAGCGTGAAGTCAGAACCACGTGAATGCTCCGACAGGCGTTCGTGCCTCAATGGAGTATCAAGTTGACTGCTGCGGATGGCAGTGTCCGGGAGATTCACCTTCGATGTGACATTGGTGATCATAATGCCTCCCTGTTATCACTCCCATTCACCGGAACCCTCTCCTATTCAGGAGAGGGCCAGTGGACAGAAGTGCTGCCGTTATCCTCTGAGTAAGGCCAGCGCTTGTTGCGGGAGCGTGTTGGCTTGCGCCAAGGTCGCAATGCCCGCTTGCACCAAGATTTGGTTCTTGGTGAAAATGGATGTCTCGAGCGCGATATCGGCATCACGGATCCGCGATTCTGCAGCCGTGAGGTTCTCGCTCGTGACTTGCAAGTTTGCGATGGTCGCCTCGAATCGGTTCTGAACCGAACCATAATTAGCTCTCGCGCTTGCAATCGCGCTGATGGCATTGTCAATGTTTGCCATCGCGCTCATTGCATTAGCGGAGGTTGACACGTTCACACTGGAAAGCCCTAACGACGAGGTGGTGATATCGTCGAGGTTCAGGCCCAGCGTATTCCCCGCGCCGCTGCGGAACCCGATGGCGATGGAGAAACTGATCGACGAACCACTCGTGAGCGCCTGACCGTTGAATTCAGTCACTTGGGCGATCCGATCCATTTCAGAGCGCAGTGCGACAAATTCCTGATCAATGTAGGACCGTTCGGTATTGCCCACCGTGCCGCTCGCGGACTGTGAAGACAACTCGCGGAGCCGAGCCAGCAACGAGCCGATCGTCGCGGCCGCGCCGTCGGCGATCTGCGTGAGACTGATGCCGTCCGAGGCATTTCGAGTCGCCTGGTTGATGCTGCGAATCTGCGCCCGCAAGGACTCGGACAAACCGAGGCCCGCGGCATCATCTGCAGCTCGTGTCACCCGAAGGCCGGATGACAGCCGTTCCACCGAACGGGTCAAACCCATGGTATTAACCGAGAGGTTTCGCTGAGCCGCAATAGACGCGGGGTTGTTATTGATGATTAGAGCCATCGCCCTTCCTCCTTGAAACTAGAAATCCGATCCGTTGCTGCGCTTCCGACATCCGTGCAGAAGCCGTATTCCATTACGCCTATTCGTGGCGTGCTTGTCTTATCGGCCAATCCCGAGAGGACTTGAGCCTCTAGAGCAACTGTCAGAGAGCGGAATAACCGTTCTGCAACGGATTAGAACGAATAGGGCCCGTTTCAGAGCGAAAGTCTCGGCAGGATTTCATATTCCAGCAGATCGGCCATACGAACCATATCGCTGAGGTGTCGCGCGCCAAGAAGTTCTTCTATCCATCCCGCGATAGTTCGAACATCTGAATCAGCTGCAGGGTTCAAGGCGTTGGTTCCGATCAATTCCAGTAGATCGGCCACCTTCCCCAGCCATCGATCCAGCAAAGACAGGTCCCGCATTCCCAGTCGAAGCTGACTCACCAACGAGTGTCCTTCCTGGACGACGAGCTCACGGTATCGATCGATCGTTCCGCGGGCGGCATGGATGATCTCCTCCTGCGTCAGCGACGTCGCAACAAGATTGCTGAACCTGTCCGACGGCTCTTGGAGTAATCTCGGCTCGATATCACGGTCGGTGATTCGACGTCGATCGAGCATCATGGTCGTCACAATGCGAGCTTTGGCATGGGCCCGCTCGCTTAGATCAGCGAAGACATCCCCTAATGAGGCATCGGTCGCCGCCACCCATTGATCGTCATCGAGTCTGATTTGCATGAGAGGTCTCCTTATCCAAACATGGATTCACGCGACCCGCCGTGTCGGACCCGCCTGGCGCATGTTCGACCCAGGATCGGACGTGACATAGACATCGTTTGTATACGCACCGAACAGACGTCGTTGGATGTCCAAAACCCGTGACAAATATGTTCGATAGGCACCAGCGTGATAACAAGCAAGCTGGTCCAACCCTTTGACGTTGTCACTTTGGAGTTGTCGCAGAAAAGCAGCTGTGATCGGCGCCGTTGCGGCACTATTCATTCCGAGGAGGTGGAGCCGTTCTTTTTCCACACCCTGTTTCTGGTGAAGTTGTTTCACTTGCGTAAGGTTGATGCGTCCTTGGCCGGCAAGACGAGCAATCTGATCAGCTCTTCGACAAGCCGTTTCCAGAAGTGGGATCAGGCGTTGAATGGATTCTTTTCCCTGTCTTAGATCGGGTGGGGGCCCGCCCGGCACGGGAAGCTTGCTACACATCCCGGTGTGGATGTCATACCAATATCGACGCCAAAAATCGGCATACCATGCGGTCATAGAGGATTCGGTTCCCACCTTCAATTGGAACGTACCCAATCCATCCTCATCTACATCAGACCTATACAGGCGCGCTCCCGAAGCTTGTGATGGAGATGGCGTGCCCTTCAACACATGGAGCAGCAAATCCGCCACAAGGTCCGGAGAAATCCGATCTTTGCAGGCATGGTGGGGACAGACCTGATCGAACCCGCAGGGAGCACAGTCGAGTTCCGGCTGAATCACCCAATGGCCCGGCCCATATGGGCCGGTTTCCTGAAAGTCCACATGTCCAACTGAAAGGTCGATCACCGAGGTTCCCGCCGCAACGCCTATATGCATGGGGCCTGTATCGTTGGTCAACAGGCTACGGCATTCCGCCAATAGAGCAGCAAGTTGGCTCAAAGTCGTGCGGCCTGCTAGGTTCTTGACCGAATTCCGCCCTCCCGCCTCTCGATAGACCCGCATCACTTCGGCGATCGTCGTCTCCTCCTCGCAACTGCCGATGAAAGCGAGACCACCATTCCATTGTTGACTAAGCTGCGCCAGCGACATCCCAAACAAATGAGGACGCCAAGCTTTCATGACGTCACTAGCGCCGGCTTGAACGGCGAGCCACTGGGACGATCCTGCCAGGGCCTCCCTGGCCCATGCGCGATCTTTGTCTGGAATTGTGATTTGCAATGGGGTGAACGACCCAGGGCCGCTCCCACCCAGCGCGTAGACATCCACAAGATTGAATCGATTGAACCGGCGAAATTGGTGAAGGTCACAAAAATACGCCATCCATGGATTATCGACGACCATCCCGCCATCCCATGCACTTCGGGCCCCACGAATATCCCAAGCTCCGATCGCACCCGCCAAGAGCGCACTCGGCCGACTGAAGGTCAAATTGATGACACGATCGTATCGACGTTCGGTGAGCGGCTTCACCCAGACATTCACGTCTTGGTAGAGCAAGATTACATCTTTCACCGCCGCGCGACTCTCATCGATCAGAGCGTGGAAATCGAACGGGATCACGTGGCGCAATCCCTTTAACAACCCCGCGATCGGAGCAAACCGGCGATCCACGACCAGATCCACAGCAGCTCCTGGCCATTCTTCTTGAAGTCGGTTCAACAACGCCCCCATTTGAATGAGATCGCCCATCCGGGTAATGTTCAAAATTAGTACTTGCTTCATTTTCAATCTCTATCAGGGTAGCGAGTTTCGAGTTTCATGTTTCGTGTTCAACGCAAAACGAGAAACCTGCAACTTGAAACGCCCTTTCATAGAAGATCTCTCGTTTCGGCTCGATAGCTGTCCAGCATCAGAACCAACAACTCTTCTCGACTCAGTTCCCGCCCTGATGCCCCTGCTCGGATGTCCGCGGCAAGATCCTTGAGTTCGACTCGCTGGCCTGAGGGAAATCGACTCAGTAATGGTCCGAGTTCGATCGCTGAGTCGGTCCGCTGTCTGAGCCCGGCCGCAGACCGCTCTCCTCGCAAGATCGAACCAATCCTATCGGGCTGCTGCATCCCGACGGCGGCCAACAGGTCCTGCATCCGATGTCGATAGGTATGCTCCCGCAGAACTCGCCGGCGAGCCGCCTCGGCATGGACACATCGACCACCTGAATCTTTGAGCCACATCCGAATCAATGACGGCATATCGTCGGGACTTCGAAAACACACCATTTCATCCTGAGAAAAGAGTTCGGGAAGCAGCGTTCTTTCATCGACAAGTTGGAAGGCCCCGCATGCGGCTAGTTCAAACGTGCGAGGGTTGACGAAATCAGGAGGAGCGTCCAATCTTGTGCCGGAAGATGAATGGAGATTCAGATTGACCGCTGTCCCATTGAAGACCTTTACACAGGCGTCTGTATCGATACGGGCTCCGTTTCGTTGGAGGACGCTGGAGAGATCCGTCGCGCCATCCCATTCGTTCCCCCACAACTTGAACGTCCATTCCTTAGATAGCCACCGCGGCAAGAGGCGACGTCGATTGTCATACCCCGCCCCTACAAACGAGACGTCGGATCCGTATTGCTGTTGCTCCTCGGTCGTCAGCGTCACGGGATGATGAACAGCTGGGTCCGCTGCCATGGGGAGATAGCGAACCTGCGTAGCACCCGCCCGCTTCAACGCCTCAATGCATTCTGCCTGTTGAATAACAAACCAATAATCGTATCCCCCGGCCAGTTGTCGCCAGTACGTGAGATGTCGGTAGTTTTCCACAAACCACATCGCCGTCGTAAATCTCTTCTTGCGCAGATGTTGCAACACCGCTAGTGTCAATGGTGCTTGAGCGATGGCCAGAACCAGATCAGGGGGATCCTCGGCGATCTTCGCGATCGTACTGAAACTCAGCACATCGGCAAAGCGGCTCTGCACAGTCAGTCTATACCGTTCCTCTCGAAATGATCCAAAGGCCTCATAACTGCCGTGATGAACGCTGTGATCGATCCAGGTGACCCGATGCCCTAGCTCACCCAATGCTCGGACGACATAACGGGCGATTGGGAGGGAACCTCCATAGATAGGGCCGACCACCACAACATGCAGTTGGCCCCCTGCTTTTCCGGCTACGATTCGGCGCAAGCTCGCCTCAAGCCGTTGGTGTTCCTCGGCATGTAGTCTCGCCGCCGGCCCATATGTAAAGAATCGAATTGGTGCCGATTGTGAGGCCAACTTTTCAGCCATTTCGTTTGGTGTGCCCGTAATCCACTGAATCGTGTTGGTCCACGATTCAAGCGGCCTCGCTCCCATGGCATCTTTCAAGACCGACACATCGGGCACGACGACCGCGAGCCCTGACTCAGGTGGCTTAATCATCGCCAAGGCCTCCACGTGATAGAGCAATCCGACTCCGAGAACGACACCCAGTTCTCCCGTCTTCCATTCACCGATTCGTTGCTCGGCCCAGGATCCGGCTTCCTTACGCGGATCGTATGCGCTGTGAATCCATTGTCCACTATGTGTGGCTGAGGGAGACCCTTCACGCGAAGACATCATCGTGAGGGCACCTCCACAGTTTTCCCTTAGAGCTGCAACAAGAGCCGGGTCGCTATGGCGAAGCCTCTCTAGGTTTTGATTCAGATACTCCACTGGTTCCTCTCACAACACCGCAGACGGTTGAAGCTGTCGCCAGACCTGCTCTCGCTGGAGCGGTTCGATCGGCTCCTGCCCTGCCTCGACATAGTATGTGCCCCAGTGATCTCGATAGCTTTCCCACAGCGACCAGTTCGCGACAGTCACGTCGTAGTGACCACGCAGCAGTGCAATCGTCTCAGTGATAGGCCATCGGCTCGGCTGCACCACATCCATCCTCTCCATCTCTCCCCGTTCTGCTTGCCATACCCAGTGATTTGGTCCATATGGCCCCGTGTCATGAACGTGGGCTCGCGCAAAATACCAGCCGATCACTCGCGTCCCCACTGCAGCAGCGAGATGAAGTGGGCCGGTATCGGCCCCAATCACAATTTGGCAACGCGTCAGAAGGCTGGCCAGTTGGATCAGCGACAGCCTCCCGGTCGTATCCCATATACGACCCAGAAGAAAGGGAGGGAGCGATTCCTGAATATACTGGGCCCGTTCCTGTTCGTACTTATCTCCAACCAACACGATGCGGCTAGCCGGAAGATTCTCCAAGCACTCAGTAATCATGCGCTCCCAGGCTGCAACCGGAACCAATCGTTCTCGATCTCCTGCGCCGACAAGCACCCCGACCCATGGCCCCTCAGATTGCCCAATGGGATCGAGATCGGTGGGAAGCGCCGTCTCTGGTACCCGGATTGGCATGACTTGCTTAGGTGGCGGCACGCTGCACATCCCGCAAAATGCATCCGCTAAGTGAATACGATTGCTCTGCTTCGCCGTGGCCCCAATTCGTATGTACAGGGCCCAGGGCGATAATTTCTGACCCTGAGGACCTCCAGTGATGGCTCCAATATTCTCCCGAGCGAGCAGGGCACCGGCCAGGATCGATCGCGTATGTTGGTTCAGCACAAATGCACAGTCATAGCGATCTTCCGTCATCGCACGAAGTTCGGCATCTGCCGATGCGATATCTCCCTGGCATACTTCCGCCGCGGCACTGGCCGCTCGTCGATGCCATGCGGCTCCATCCCATTTCACGACAGCCGAAATTCCAGGTAGTAGTTGACCGATGCCGGCCAAGGGTGCCGGACACAAGAGATCGACATCCCAATCTGCATGAGATTCTTTCAGCGCCGTGATCGCCGGGATCGTCTGAACAAGATCGCCTAATCTGGCCAGTTGAATAACAAGCACTCTTCGAGTCATTTCCTTAGGAAGAAGCGGCTTCGAAGGCAAGCGCTGCTTCTCTCCCCCTTATGGCCTGTCCAAGTTGATCCAGTCCGTCATGACCCGGCGCCACTTCCCGGAGGGCGTCATATTCGCGACGGGCTTCCTCGATCTGTTCACCCCGCAACAGGACGCTCGCGAATGCAAATCGAGCAGCCAAGTCGCCAGGATTTCTCCTGACATACCTGCGCAAGTGTTCGCCCAACTCTTGCCAGCGGTTTTGTGCCGTGCCTGCTCGGAGCAACCAATGAATCGCCTCCGCGTCATCGGGGTGTTCGGCCAACACCTGGAGAAATCGCTCCCACGCTCCTTGCGTGTAGGCCCTTCCCATTGCGGCCATTCCCATTCCCATCAAGCACTTTTTGCAATCGGCACCTGCTTGCATCGCCCTGTCGAACGCACTTTCAGCCTGATCATACTGTTCTCGCTGCATGCCGAGGATACCTCTTAATAGCAGGCCTTCGGCGTCACTCGGGCAATCAGCCAGCAACTGCTGCAGTTGCTGGTCAGCCGCCCCAAGGTCTCCTTGCTCCAGGAATCCACGGACGACTCGAAGGCGAATCCCCGGGTCATCCTTCAATTCTAGATAGCGAGCAAGAAACCTCACGTGTAGGACCGGCTCGTGTAGCCATTGGGCTACTGTCGCTCCCCAGAACAGCACAAATCGGTCATTGGGCCAGTCGTCAACCAATTGGATCTCTCGTCTGACCGCCGCCCAATTTTGCTTCAGCGCCTCCGCTTGGGTCGCCGCCACATGCGCCCATGCAGCACGATCCTTGATATCCTCCAACAATCGAATGTTCCCCACGCATCGGTCCTCTGTTTCGGTAATGACGTGCTTGTACCCATCGGTGTGGTAATGCAGATCTTCGTCGACCAGCCACCAGTGAAATTTCCATCGTTCCTGCAGCCGGATGGCGTTGGTCTGATCATGCTGCTTGCGGCCAGGGGTTTGGCTTTCGAGATGATAGAGAACACTCCGCGGCTGATACACAACATGAGCTCCTCGCTCACTGGCTTTGAGGCAGAGATCGACATCCTCGAAGCCGTTGCGAAACCCTTCGTCGAAACCGCCCAGCTCCATGAAGAGCGACTGGCGTATCAACAAACATGCTGCGGTGACAACTTGATATTCGCGTCGCTGATTCACGGCGGGCGAATCACCTGAGAAACCCTTATAGATGTGATAAGGAAGCCCCTCCGACCGATTGAGGACTACGCCGGCATGTTGGACGGTCCCATCTGGATACAGTAGCTTGCTCCCGACGATACCGACCTCCGGGTATCCCTCAACTTCGCTTACAAGAGCCTTCAACCAGCCCTTCAATGGGATGGTATCGTTATTGAGAAAGACCAGGTATTTCCCACGCGCGGCCTTGGCACCCTGGTTACAGGCCTTGGCGAATCCTAGATTTTCCTGATTCCGAATGATCTGAACATCCCCTGACAATGAGGATAGATATTCCGCCGTGCCATCTGTCGAATGATTGTCCACCACGATGACTTCGTAGGACGACTCCGTGGTCACTGCCGCCAGAGCCGTTAGGCATTGCACCGTGAGCTCCAGTTTGTTCCATACAGGGATGATAATGCTGCACGTAATCCCCTCTCGATCGCACGGCCTGGAGGCAAAGCGCTGCAGAGAAGCCTCGTATTCCGTGAGGAGCCGGTGGTGTCGCTTCTCCAGCGAGAACCCCAATTGCCGGAGAACGTCGTTCACGAACGTAGCCCAGCCCGCGGTCGTCGTCGACGGGAAAGCCTGATACTGCAAATGATAGAGCCCTCGAAACAAGACCCAGCAGAGTGGTACTTCACTGGCATGCACCCATTCCTGGTCGAACGTATGAAGTCGGCCGCGGTCGTCCCGAACCAGGTTGAATGGGATGCAATCGGCAAAGTTCCCTGGCAGCAGAGCATCCATCCATGAAAGACTACTCGCTCTCGCCAATGCCTCTTGCACGGGCCACGTTGCGTGTTCGAGCAGCAGCCACACCCATGGCCGCAGCCATGCCGCAATGTCTTGCACCGACGCTCGCCGGGCAATCAGGCGCATCAACTCGGTCGAGAATAGTGTCCCACCATGGTAGGGGCCGACTGCCTGAATCTCCTGGCGCCAGATTGCATCTGTGGGTTGGTGCTGCCCCTCCAGCATGCGATGGCGATGTACCGTGATGCTGCCGTTGGCCTCCGGCATGAAGGTGGTTTTCACGCGCAAGGTCGGTCGGCGGGTCGCCGACGAATAGTGGGTGGCGAGCCACGAGGTTCCACGAGCGGCACCACTAGTGGCCGCGACTAGGAACGAGTTGGCCAGGTCCAGGAGCAGGCCGTTGCGCTCTAGTGCCTGGGCCGCGAGGTTCTCAGGAAAGATCGGACGCCAGTCTCGTGTATAGTCGCGGCTCAAGATCCGAGTGAGCAGATCGGCAACGCGGAACGCCGGAAACGATCGCGCAAGGTCGCTGATGATCACCTGCGGCAGCTTGTAGTCAGGAAAGGGATAGAAAAACTCTGACTTCTCGAAGCCGGCTTCCGCCAGACGCCGGCGGAGCTCGTTTCGACCGAAGGTCACCGCCGTCCCAGGTCCGTACAGATCCCCAACGCCATAGAATGGCTGTCCGAGATGGTCCTCAGAACTGCCCGCAAAATATTTTAGGCCGAGCTGGTTCTCGATGGCGATGAGTAGCGTCCCACCTTTCTTCAGAAACGACCGGGCCTTAGTGAGACACGCCCCGATGGGATCGGCTCCCGGCATGAACAGAGGCGAATACTCCAACACCCCGATGAGCGTGACGACGTCGTACTGCTCTTCCAAACACAGCGTCGCGATATTGTCCGCAACTACACGGACGTTGGACAGGTCACGGCAACGCTCCGCCGCGATGGCAGCACGTCGGACACTGCCTTCCACCGCCATGATCTCTGCCCCCGATTCGCCCAGCACCCTGGTGACGGCCCCGCAACCGCACCCCAATTCTAAGACCCGACTTTCTGAAGGAAGGTTCAGCCACCGGAGTAGATTTCCACGCCTCGCCGACAGGTGGTACTCAGTCGGCCAGTCGACGATCTGCTGTTCCAACTCTGTTGATTCGGATGTCAGGTCGCCGGTATTTCTGACTATGGTCAGGATGCGTTCCTCCGTGTCCTTTCCATCGGAATACGCGATACCGCTGTAGTCGTCCCGACGCCAGATACGGAGCGCAGGATCGAAACGGTAATCCAATGGTTTGGCAGGAGATGCGAGCTCCGCTGCTACAGGGATGATCGCCGGCACCCGGCCCTCCCAGCCAGCCTCAATAACGTCCATAATGCGAGAGGCGCTCTGCCCAAGGTAGGTAAACTGTTCATCGCGGAGCCGGGCCGTGTCGATCCGCGTCTGATCGAGGTTGGCAAGGACATCTGCTACCGTGCGCTGCAGTTCCGCGCGAGTCGTCCTGACGGGGAAATCAAAGGGAATCATCGCGGGGCGCGGTGGGTTGCGGTCCGGTATCAGCCAGTCCGACACGGCCACGACCGGAATGCCCAGGAGCAAGGCTTCCACCATGACGCTGGACTCTTCGGTGACGAGCAGGTCTGCGAGACCGAGGCACGGCATGATGCCGAGATTTGGATCGAGGATATAGACATTCTCCGCGGAATCGCGGTGCAGCTCGTTCATTCGCCGAATGTTTTCTAATACCTGCGGATAAGCCTCCGGCCAGGGCGCCTGTTTGAGCAGCAGATTCACCGGCAGGTCCCGTAAGGACCGAACGAAGTCGTCCTGTTTGCCGTCGTTTTCCCAGGAAGGAGCGTAGAGGACGGAGCGGCGGTGGCCGAGATGCAGACCATCTCTGAGCACGGTCACATTGCGTTGAAAGGACTCCGGATCTCGGAAGATGACGTCCGCTTTCGGCCACCCCAGTTCGTACACCCCCAAGCGAGGACGCGCCTCCGGCTGCCAGGCACAAGCCTGCCAGCGCTTGCGCCAGGCGGGTCCTGGCAATACCCCAATGTCAAACCGGTTCCATGGCTCATATCGCCAGAAATCGGGCCACATGTCATGCCTCTGGGCCAGGTCATGCAGTAGGATGGCTGACATCTTCGCGTTGGAAGGATCCGGACGGTGGGAACAGTAGATGCCGATCTCAGCCGGTTCATCCATGCGGTCCGTGAATCGTACCCGGTATTGGCGCCGCTCAGCCTCCTGAGCTACAGGCTCTAGCGTTTGTCGTTCGATCTCGTCGGTATAAAAGAATGAGATTAGTGCCCGGCGGTTCATTGACGTCCTCGTTATGATGTGAAGTGACGGTCTATTCTTCGCTTCGTCCTTCTGGGCAACGCCCATTCTCGTCTCGGCTCCGAACAGACCCACCTCCGTCGCTGAGCAGCGGCAGGGGTCGGCGGACAAGCCTTCTTGCGCATCCTGGTGCGCCGAGATGTGATTTAATGCACAGCGGTTCCCTCTCTGACATGCCGGTCGGCTGTCGCCAACGAACCGGTGAAGTCTCCGCTCGGCGGTTCCACGATCCCCGCTCGAGTTGGGATCAGCTTCAGGATCTCCTGTATACCGAGGAGGCCGGATTCCGCCTCTGTGGAACGACCGCTGGACAGGATCTCATGCGCGGCGCGTTGCATGGCGGGATAGGCTGCACGCAACAGATGGTTGGCATAAATCACTATGTTGAATCCACCCGCCGCAAGAGCATCCGCCGTTGCCGTGTGATAGCTGGTCGGCACACAGATCAGAGGGATGCCGGGACATTCCTTCCGGAATACCTCGGCAAACTCTAGGACTTCATCAGCCGTTTTCATTAGGCTGTGGATCATGATGCCATCGGCGCCCGCTTGGACATAGGCCCGCGCCAAAGCATCCGGCAATCCTCGGCCGAGAATGAGGCTCTCGCACCTCGCAATGATAAGGAAGTCCTCGCTGACCCGGCTTCTTCGTCCGGCTCGGATCTTGGCACAAAACTCCTCAACGTCTTCCTGGTACTGGATCACGCCCGTACCCAGCAGAGAGTTTCGTTTGAGTCCTTTCTTATCCTCGATGATCACGGCCGAGATCCCCAGGCGCTCAAGGGAGCGGACATTGAGCTCGAAGTGTTCCAACTTGCCGCCAGTGTCGCCGTCGAAGATCATGGGCTTCGTGGTTACTTCAAAAATGTCGTTGACGTTCGCCAGACGACTACTAATATCGACCGCCTCAATGTCCGGCTTCCCCTTCGCCGTAGCGTCTGCAAGCGAGCTGCACCAGAATCCGTCGAATTCCCGGACTTTGCCGTCAACACTGACCATCGCATGCTCAGCAATCAGCGCCGAGATCGGATTGTGAACTTCGATGAAGCGCGAAACCGACTTGGCTGCCAACAGTCGCTTCAGCGTGCGGCGCCGGATATCCGCAGTCGTTCCCAGGTTCTGCATCTGGGCAGCCAGTGCATGGGATGACACTCCCCTCGTGTAAGGAATTTCGATCAGCTGCCCACCATGAACCTTCAATGCCTCAATGGCTCTGGCCCGATAGGGCGCCAGAGGACCGTCAAGCCAATCGTCTCCATGCACCATGAAGTCCGGACAGTACCGCCTGATATTCGGAGCGTAGTCCCACTCTTCCTGAGGGACGATTCTTGAGACACCCACAATGTTGCTCATAATCCGCCGACGCTGTTCATAGGTCAGATGAGGCAAACGCTTATGATCGGCGATCGCGGAATCCGTCAGTAGACCGACGACCACTTCTCCATACTGTCGGGCTGTCTCGATGACATTGATGTGGCCGTGATGCAGGATATCCACGGTCATACCGACATAGACAACTTTCATCGTCCGCTCCTTATATTGTGGGTGGACCGCATATTGTGGGTGGACCGCTCAACGAAGCGCATTAGCGCAGTACAGTTGCATCCACGATCAGCGGACCGCCGGATCCATACGATCGGTATTGTGAGCCAGGCTAGTACAAATAGCATGCCATTCCTGGATCCTGTGCACGACGCGCAAAACGTGCGTGATTCAGGAAGAAACCGGGGATTGTGCATCGGCCAAATCCTTCCCCCCGGTAATGATTGCCCAGCGATGGAGGAATCATCGCGGCAGAAATCCACCGGCTTCAGCAATACAACGACCATGGGCATCCCTGCCTTTGACCGTCAAGGTTGAAATCCAGTTCAATTCTTGAGTCATTTTGATGCTGATAGAGAGGCCTGCCTGCCCTTAGGATCCAAAGCATGCTCACGGCTGCCACACTCAAGCCATTGAGTCGCCTATGTAGCATGCTGCCTGACGAGTTGTGGCATCGGAAAATACAAAATCACTGCAGCTGGACTCAGGATCCCAGCGGTTTGGCCACTAACCGGTCCTCCGGTTCTTTCCCGAGAGACCGAAGCACGGTTTCCAGATTGCTCACGGCTTCGGCCGGATATCCTTTGGACACTGCCGTCTTGAAGCAGGTAATGGCCAGATCCACATTGGAACGATCAAACGCTATGACACCGAGGTTATTGTAAACCTCCCATGCCTCGGTACCTGCACCCGCAAGTTCGAGCAACAAATCCAACGCTTTGCTGGAATCCCCACTGGCATACCAGTGCTCCGCCTCCTTGCAGAGAAACTTGTCCAATTGCTCCCTCGTACACTTTGGAAACGGGCCGACACCCGGTGTGCTGCTGGAGAAGGCCTGGCTCGTCTTGTAAAAGAACGGGTCCTTCCCTCGAACATCTGGTTCATGCCATTCCACCACATACCGTCCGGCAGATTCTGAAGGGTAGCGATCGAGAAGGGTCGCTGGACTAGGCCTATAAAATTTAGCTGTGTGAAGTTCCTTGCAAGCACCAGGGTAGGCCGTCATGTGAGGTGCTTCATGGATGGCATTGTGTAGGTGGATGGAGAAGGTACCTGCACGCCCATCAATTCTTTCGATCGTACGCCAAAAGGAATCTGCATCGGAGAAATAGATCAATGCTGCGTAGGAATACACATGATCGACTGCTTCTGGGATGACCCAATCCGAGCCGTCCACCAGTCGGTATTCAACATGAGGCAGGTGGCCGAACCGCCGCCGGCACTCCATGAGAGCCTCGACGGACACATCCACCAAGGTCAGGTGCCGGCAGAACGGGGCGATGAGGCGGGCAAGCCGGCCGGTACCGCAACCATAATCGACGATCCGCATATCCCGAAGATGCTCGATCTCAACGTACCTCAACAGAGTCGCAAGCGTGGCATAGGCATGGTACCCCTTCATTCGCTTGGGGTCATTGGTGAGCAGCGTCTCCGTGCTGGCGGTTTCTTGGAGGTACTTTTCCCAGAAGGCCTTATATACAGACCAATCCATGGTGGTTCTTCCTAAGATAGAGAGCCAAGCAAACCCGCACAGCCTAATGCACTCCAAGTCTCGTGCCAGCAGCTAGTGGCGTTGGGCAAACGAAATCAGCTTGTTCAAAGGGGGAAAGTTCATCACCTCCCCTCTACTGCGGCAAGATTTTCTCGGCGATGGGAAAGAATCAGCCTCTGCGGGGCGAAGACAAACCCGACTACGAGGTGAGGAATGAGGCGCTGACTTTTTGGAAGATACACTGTTCGATGGCGTTTCGGACCGATCCGCCCCACCCCCGATATTCGATGTACTCCAGTTCATTGAAGCGAAACTCAATACCGATCATTTCGCTCCCATGCCGCGCGTCTGCTTTCTTCACAACGCCGGTCAAGTTGGTGATGTGTCCCAATCCAGGCAGCTCGAACTCCAAGCGGACTGTGCTGCCGGGACGCAGCCAGGCCGGTCGTTGGACCAACGCCACGCTGCACCCCCCTTCACTGAGATCTTGCAGCAAGCCACCAAAGTAATCGCTCGTGGGCAGACTCGATTGGGATGAATGATCTGGGTCGGTCCGCATCAACAAGATTGGCTCGTTCGATGACACACGTACATACTTGCGCAGATGCATCTCTTCGACCGTTTTGGGGTAGGCGATAAAAAGAAGCGGCACCGGTGAGCTGATCAGATCGCGTATCTCGCTCCGATAGCCGACAAGCTTTCCCTCATGAAGGTAGCTGACGGTGCACGGCGTGCCACCGGCAACTTGTTGCTCATGGCCGAGCTGTAACGGCCATTCACAGATCAGCCAGGCGTGATCTTTCCATCCGAGGAGCGTCGAACCATACATGATCTTCTGCTGGTCAAGAGACAGGGATATTTTTAAAGGCAGTCCGACCGACAAAAATGACGCTGCAGGGGGGACGGACACGACCATGTCATTCATACCCATCGCTCCTGATTCACCAGCCGATCTCAACCGCTGCTGGTGAACCCTATCGGAAACTCATAGGCTAATCTTGAGGGTGAGCGAACAGGATCGAGCACATCGGCGTCGAACCGATCTCAACGCGATGGGATCCGCGGGTAATCATCAAGTTCAACGCCTACTTCACCGATAACATCCTCAGCTTCTATTCTTCTGTCGGCGTATCCGACCGACGATCCTTCTGACTTGGAGTCTATGACCTATGGCGACAAAGCGCATTGCAATCGAGCAGCTCATTCCCGGCATGTTCATCGTCGAGATGGATGTTCCCTGGTACCGGACACCGTTTCTCTTCCATAAACGACAGATCAACGATCTGCACACTATCGAGCTCATGAAGCAACATGGGATTCAGATAGTGACAATTGATACCAGCAAAGGAGCCGATCTCCCCTCAGCGAAGACTCAACCGTCTACAAACGACGCGTCGGCCACCCCGAATGTTCCTCTTCCGGAGGAGCCCAAAACTCAGCAGATGATCGAACACGCCCGTGGTGATCAGCCCGCTCTGGTCATATATGCGCAGGCACAAGAAGCAGTTGAGCGCATTTTTGATGACCTCGAGCGTGGAGTCCCGCCGACTCCCGAGGCGACGAAAGCTATCGTCTCGCATGTCCTGAACCAAGTCCTCAATGACCGGGCTGCCATGGCAATTCAGGTTGCCGTTCAGAAAATCAAACAGTTCGATCGGTCTCTGACAACCCACGCATTGGATGCCTGCATATTGTCCCTTATCGTAGCCATTGAAAGCGAGTTCGATCAACCGCTGCAAGAATTGGTGGGAATGGGAGCCTTGCTCCACGACGCAGGCTATGTCCGCCTCCCACGCAATCTGGTTCGGAAGCGAGACGAATGCACCGGGCAAGACAAGACACTGCTGGAACAGCACTGTAAGCTAGGCGTGACACTACTTTCGGAACGTCCTGGTATGCACGAGGATGTCCTTCGAATCGTGCGGGAGCATCATGAACGGGCAGACAAGAGCGGCTTTCCAACCGGCCTTGATCACGAGCAGATCTCACGTCTTGCTCAAATCGTCGGGATCGTCGATTTCTATGACGGCATGGTCAGTCGGCGCGGGGCCCGACCAGCAATGATTCCCCACGATGCCGTTCGGCAACTCTTCCTCGCTGGAGAACGGGGGCAATTTGAAAAGACCTTAGTGGAGGTGATGATTCGGAGCATCGGCGTCTACCCCGTTGGAAGTCTGGTCAGGCTCAACACAGGTGAACAGGCAGTAGTCGTCGGAGCCAACCCGCAGCAACGGCTCAAACCACTCGTCAAAGTCACGACCGATCCACAAGGCGGCTCCTATGCGACACCGATCGAAATCGACCTAGCTGCGCCGTCCTCCGACCACACTGTACGGAGCGTGCTGCGTGTGCTCGACCCGGTTCGTGAGCGCGTCAACGTCGGCATACATCTGGACACGACTCTGCCACGAGCCGCCTAATGAAACCGCCTCAACGAAAACAAATGGGAGATCGGCGTCGAAAGGCGGCCTCGCAACCTGCTGCTTCCGTTGCGTTGGACCTCCTTGAAGGGCTTCCTTTCGCCACCCTCATTCTCAACCCCGACCTGACGGTCCAGGCTATCAACCGAGAGGGCATTCGGCTACTTGGATCACGATATCGATCTAGCCATGGATCGTCGTTTCCGGCGCTATGGGCAAAACTCACCCAATCTAGTGAATCACTCATTTCTGCGCAGCTGAATAGCACGTTTAGAACAAATCGTCCTATCTCAGCGACTCAACAACTCTTCGTAAGCAGTAAGACGACGAACACCCCTATCGAGTGGACGTGCCTCCCGAACGAGCTCGATGGGACGAGAGTTCTGGTCATCAGCATTCGAGACCTATCCCATGAAATGGAGTTGAAGCAGGACCGTGATCGCTTGGCGGCAATCGCCGAAGAAAGCCCTTCACCCCTTATCGAACTGAATCGGGCTTCCAGCCTGTTGTATGCCAATCCCGCCATGATTGCACTACTCGCTCGATTTGGGTACAGCCTCGAAGGATTCCCAAACGTGGCGCCAAGCCGACTTCCAAGCATTGTTGAGCACTGCCTCAATACCGGTCAGACACTCCATCACGAAGAAGTCCTCCTGCCGGAAGCCAGTTTTTCATGGACCTTTTGTCCCGTGCCTCATCATGGAGTGGTTCGTGGCTATGCGACTGACATGACAAACGTTCACAAGACGCAGCAAGCGCTCCGGTTATCAGCCGACCAACTTCGTCAGAGCAACCAACGACTTGACAAGGCGCTCGACGAAGCAAAGGAGTCTGCACGCGTCAAGACTGCGTTCCTTGCGACGGTCAGTCATGAGCTGAGAACCCCGATGAACGGCGTGATTGGCATGACGAGCCTCCTGATGGAGACATCCTTGACGACTGAACAGCAGTCCTACGCCGAAACCATACGCCAGTGCGGCAAAGCGCTGCTGCAACTGATCAATGATGTGCTCGAATGCAGCAAGATTGAGGCGGGCAAACTGGAACTTGAGTGCCTCGATTTCAATCTGCGAACTATGGTAGAGCAGGTCCTCGCACAATTTGCCGAACGCGCCGAGACGAAAAGTCTGGAGTTGACCGGCCTAGTCCATGCAGCAGTGCCGACCGGACTCAAAGGCGACCCTGGGCGATTGCGCCAGATCCTGACTAATCTTGTGGCGAACGCCGTGAAGTTTACCGACAAAGGAGAAGTGACGCTGCAGGCCTATCTTGAAGAAGACCTATCGGATTCCGCGGTCATCCGTTTCGAAGTCACCGACAGCGGCATCGGCATTAGTCCGAATACTCAGGCCAAGCTCTTTCGTCCATTCACGCAGGCTGACAGTTCAACGACAAGAAAATACGGCGGCACTGGCCTTGGCCTGTCAATTTCGAAGCAACTCGTGGAGTTGATGGGAGGAAGTATCGGCGTTCGGAGCTCCGAAGGACACGGGAGCACCTTCTGGTGTACGGCGCGCCTTCTCAAACAAGCCAGCTCGCCGCGTGCCATTCTTCCGATGGGAGATCTCGCAGGGAAACGTGTCTTGATCGTCGATGACAACGAATCCAATCGTCTCATTCTCCATCATTTGGTGTCGGGCTGGGGAATGGTTGATGATCTGGCAGAGGACGCCGAATCAGCTTTGCACCGGATATCCGAGGCGACACAACGAGGAACTCCGTACGATCTTGCCATCTTAGATGTCATCATGCCGGGAAAGGACGGGCTGCAGCTCGCCCGAGAGCTCCAGCATCATCCAGAGGGATCTGGGATTCGCCTGGTCGTGATGACGTCGATGTACCAACGAGGCCATGCGGAACAGGCACGGCAGGCCGGCGCCACGGGTTATCTACCGAAACCTGTGCGCCACGACGAATTACGAGACTGTTTACGAACCGTTCTCGGTCTTGCCGAGAGTCCAAGGCCAAAGGAGCCTCAAACACTCTCAGTCGTTCCTCAACTTGTCACCAGGCATACGGTCGCAGAGAACGTCCAACACCGACGCGTGCTCGTGGTGGAAGACAATCTGGTCAACCAAAAGCTTGCCGTCCGCATGGTTGAGAAACTGGGTTATCAGCCTGATGTTGTCGACAACGGCCAAGAAGCACTGACAGCATTGAAGGAGAGTGATTATGCCGCTATTTTAATGGATTGTCAGATGCCCATCATGGATGGCTTTGAGACGACCAAGAATATTCGCGAGCGTGAAGCACTGGCCGCATCTGGTGGACCGCAAGCTGAAGCAGGTCCTCAATTAGGCATAGAGTCGTCATCGCTACCGCATATGCCGATCATTGCCGTGACCGCCAATGCCATGCAAGGAGATCGAGAACGCTGTTTGGCGGCTGGGATGGATGATTATCTTTCGAAGCCGATCAAACTGGACGAACTCCGCGCTGCCCTTGCACGTTGGATCACCTCACCGCCTACCAACGCCATGCCTGAACGACAGCAGCCTCTGTACACCACGACCGCCTCTACTCGAGGGATCTTTGACCCCGCCAGAATGTACCAGAATATCGGCAGCGACAACGAATTGTTCGCGCAACTCATCTGTCTGTTCCTCGATCGTCACCAGACAATGTTGGCCGAGATCAGAACCGCGCTCGCCGATGCCGATTCGTCCGCGGTGGAGCGAACTGCCCACACCTTCAAGGGAACGGCGGGAAACCTTTGCGCTTCCGAAGTAGGACTCACCGCCAGTCGTCTTGAGGCTGTCGGTCGTCTCAACGCGCTTCACGATGCCCCTCCCGTCTACGCGCAGCTCGAGCTAGAGGTGGCACGACTCGTTCGCGTGTTGGAATCCTACCGGCAGGGGTATCAGCCCATCACTGAGGCGGCCGCCTAGACCGCTCTTCCTCTTCCATCTATTCTATTGAGGCGATTTATGCAGGGCACTCTGTAGCAGGGTGCACACTTCTAGGGGCTTCTGTGGTGGGAGGTGCTGCAGGAAACAACGGATGTCTCGTGGGAAACTCTTCAGAGAGGACCAACTGTTTCCCAAGCTTAGTCGTGTGGCTTATGAGCAGCGGACCTCGAAGATTTGCTGTAATTCGACTTGGATCATCCGAGGGAATGGTCAAGATCACAGCCAAGGCGAGATCATCCCTCTGTCCTTCCTTGATCTCTACCAGGGCATCGGCCGGAACATCAATACGATAATCAGGATGGAACGTAGCCGGATCCATGAGAACAAAGGCCAGGCCAGGCTCGTCAACCGATTGCAGCCACTTGAAAGGGGCTTCGGTGTCGTGATCAAGTATCACATACCGCTGTTGCTCTGGGAACCCAAGTAGCCCGGAAGGAAACCTGACGATACTTTTCTCGGAAACCTCGAATGATCCGAAGCGGGTCGATGTGCACTTCACGACTCTATCCTCACGAGGCCAAGCGGCGTTTTACAGGAATGAGGCGACGAAATGCCTCGAGCGGCACAGCCTGCGTTTTCGCAGCCAACTGGTTCTCTTCTTGAATCCTCGTATACACCTCTTCCCGATGCACCGCGACAGCCGGTGGCGCTTCGATTCCGAGTCGGACTTGCCCACTTTTCACACCCAGCACGACGACACGAATGTCGGGGCCGATCGTGACACTCTCTCCCCGTCGACGTGTAAGTACCAGCATACTCGCCTTCCATGGCTACACAGTGTTCCATAGAGTTATCGGCCATCCATGATGCAAACTTGATAGATGACTTACCGCAAGTGCTTCAGGAGAGAATTCTCGAATATCCGACCGAGCGTTTCGCCTGCAGCTTGAATGGCATATTCTTGCAGGGTGAGATCGGAGATGGTTCGAGCCAAATCGATATCTTCGAATGACGACAACGTGTTGGTTGCCAGAACTTTCGTGTCTTCCAATGCCGATGAAGTGGCTTCCAGGCGATTCGCAAGCGCACCGACTTCAGCCTGAGCCGCCGATACCTGCCCAAGTGCGCGGTCCAAGTCACCCAGACTCTCCACGATTCCGGCCTTGAAGTTTCCCCGCAGCGCTGTAAGCAAATGCTGCACTGTTTCAAAGAGATTCACATTCGGGCCGCTGAAGGCTTGATGGCCAAGAACGTTCGTGGGGATCACCTCCCCATCTGCCACTTCAATTTTGTGAGTTGCGGAATCTCCGGCATATCTGCTGTGGCTCACGATATGAAAGAGATCACCAGCAGCTGGAGACCCCGTATCGTTCGCGATCGTGAGTTGAATGCCGTCAAACGTAATCGAGGCACCTGAGGTGTACACCTGTCCCCCAAGCACCGTCTTTGGATTTAGCGCGACGGTAAATTGATCTCCAGCCACTGGTGATCCTGATTGTCCGTTTGAAAGCACTACACGCAGGCCATCAAATTCGATCGCTCCTCCGGACACATAGCTGTTCCCAGTTGAAAGGGTTGACCCGGTCGTCGTATTGACGACCGAATACTGTGTGGGAGATGTGAATTGAATCTCGTACGAATCAAGGGTAACCTGCTGTGGGTCAATTACCCCGGTATCAATAGCACCGACTCGTCCAACATTGGCCACGCTCGCAGTCACCCTTATCGGTGCCGAGATATTGAGAACGTCATAGCTGGCGGGACCAGTGAATCGGACCACATAGTTGTCGAACGAGGCAACGTTCGCGTCAGGCACCTGCCCCTGAGAGATGATGGCTCCTCCGCTGTTGGCCGAAGCTGCCTGTGTGACCACGGTAGGAGCGAACGTTACGGCACCATCGGCGGCACTGCCTCCATTGAATCCCAGCAGCGTACGCGCAGAACCACCAATTACTGCTACTTCTGCACTCGACCCCTCAGAATTGGAGGCAATCACGAGCCGACCATTTTCATACGTCACCGAAACACTTTTCCCTGCAGCGAGTAAGGTTGAATCGGTATTGATCCGACTCTGTACCCGTGCAGCGACTTCAGAACCGCTGAGTGTCTCGGTGCCGGCGGTTAAATCGACCAAACCAGATGTCACACCGTCAACTCTCACGGTCAGTGTGTCCGCGACAGTGTTCGTCAATGTAATGGGAGTAGACACCGCCAGCCCGGCAGCAAATCCGTGTCGGCTCGTGCCTCCAAATACCGGTTGGTTTTCATCAAACTCGGCGTTGCCGAGTTGAAGTAAATGTTGCAAGAGTGCTTGCACTTCGTGTGCACCCGCAACTCGTTCTGCCGCGCCGTTTGTATCAGAGGCAAACTGAACCGCCAGCTGCCTGATACGAGACAGGGCCGTCGTAGTACCTTGGAGCGATGTATCGGCCAATTCAACCCGTGTCGTGGCGGTTGAAATATTGCGAAGCCGTTGCTCCAACTTTGCTAATGTCGTCCGTTCTCCGACGATCCGATGAAAACGACCAGGGTCGTCGGAAGGTTGCAAGACCTGTTTTCCAGTTGCAAGATGTTCCTGCAAACGTAGTGCTTTGGATCGAGCCCGTTGATAGTTGTTTACCAGGAATCCAAACACCTGCTGTTCTGTGACACGCATGGCAGGCTCCTCCACCTATCGTTTGAGCGAAATCAACGTCGACATCATTTCATCAGCAGCGACGATCATGCGTGACGCTGCTTCAAACGCCCGTTGAAACTTGAGAAGATTGACGAGCTCCTCATCAAGCGAGACACCGGATACTTGTGCGCGGAAATTCTGGAGTTGTTCGTGGCGTATCTCTTCCGTGTCAAGACGCTGCCCTGCGACTTGAGAGGCCACCCCAAGATCGGTCGCGGTCTTACGATAGGCGTCGAACAGCGTCGCATTGTCGAGGCCGGCGATGGTTTTCGACTGGAGCGCGACGAGATCCAAGCCGTTCTCACTATTGCCCGGGACTCCCGCTCGTGTGGACGAGAGCGCAACTTTTGACGGATCTGAGAACGCAACAGCCAAATCCCTCGCTGCGTTGTCGCGAGAGTTTACGTTCAAGACATCGTTGGCCGTTGGTGCCCCGGAGACCGTCACTGCAATCCCGTCCAGATGAAATGTTTGAGGCCCGCTATACGTACCGGACGCCACCGTGCTGACTCCGCCCGATAATCCGAGCGTCGTTCGTGCCGTTCCGCCCGTCACATCCACGGCACTGGTACCGCCAACAGAATTTGACCGCAAAACGAGTCGGTGTGTTGTTTGATCAAACAATACCGTGACCTGCCGACCGGCTGCGGCCAGTGTACTGTCCGCGTTGATTTTGCTTTGAAGCTCCTCCGCAAGCGCGTCACCAGAGATATACGCCAGACCCGGTGATCCGATACCGTTGAGCGTAATAGTTCCCGAAGTCGTTCCGTCTACCGATACGAGCAGTGTATCGTTCACCCCCGTCACAATGCTGACAGGTGCATCCACTGTCGGAGGCGTCAGCACTGTTCCGGTATAGTTCCCCCTGATGCCGGCTCCCGTTGTTGCATCGACTATGGCGTAGCCACTAGGTCCCGTAAATCGAATCTCGTAGTCATGGAAGGTCAGGAGACTCGGTGCAGTGACTACCCCGTTCGCAATCGAGGCGGTACCACTGTTTGTGGTAGGGGCTTTAGTTGTAACCGATAACCCCGAAAAGAGATCTTCTCCGGTGGAACCATCGAGACCATACCCCACTCGGTGAATTTGGTTCACCTCAGTGAGAAGAGAGCCAGCCAAAGCATTGATTCCTCGTTGGACGGAAGGAATCGTGCGATCCCGGACATCCAGGAGTCCACGCAACTTTCCAGTACTTACCAAATCGTTAATGACGTACGGTTGGGATCCTCCCATATCGTACCCGATATCCAGCAACGCTTGGTTGTCTGGAGATTCGACCCCGACGAGCTTACGGGTCGTTTCCTGGTCCACTAAGACGAGCCCGCGGGCGGTAAAGACTGAGACCGTGCCGTCCGGACGATCAAGAGTGAGCACCTCAACTCGCGTGGACAGCTCATTAACGGCCAAGTCCCGCTGATCACGGAGGTCATTGGCATTCTGGCCGCTGGCTTCGGCGGATCTAATTTGGCTGTTGAACTCGGCAATCTTTCCCGTCAAGGTATTGATCTCACTGATCGTCACACCGATCTGCACATCAACGCCGCGACGGGTCTCGCCCAAATCTGTATTGAGCTGATGGAATGCGCTCGACAAAGTCGTGGCTCGTGAGAGGACGACGGAACGCGGAGCGATCTGAGACGGTGTCGTGGTTGCATCCTGCAGTGCGTTGAAAAACTCATTCAACTTCCCCGATAGACCCTGCCCACGCGCATCCCCCAAAAGACTCTCGAGCCTGCTCAATTCGTCGCGCGCCACTGTAAACTGGCCAAGATCTTCATGAGACTGCGCCAACTCCCGGTTGAGGAATACGTCCACCGCGCGTCGGATCTCAGCGATTTTCACTCCCGTGCCGCCTTGCCCTGGACTCCCATCAACAGGTCGCTCCTCCGTGAGTA
This sequence comes from Nitrospira sp., assembly GCA_041742455.1. Lineage (GTDB taxonomy): Bacteria > Nitrospirota > Nitrospiria > Nitrospirales > Nitrospiraceae > Nitrospira_D. The sequence continues at coordinate 68,449 of JBGSIO010000055.1, forward strand.
TGACTTGTTGCCTGGAGAATCCAGGAGTGTTCACATTGCCGATGTTATGGCCGGTGACCGTCAAGGCCTGTTGCGCCGTAAAGAGGGCGGACTTTGCAACGTCAAGCAGTGCGTTCAGCCCCATTGATCTTCACCCCTTCCGCCTGATTAACGTAGCCGGCATGCCGCTAGTGTTTCGACCGCCTAGGATCGAATAGACGTCACTTTCTGGAGCAGGCTGACGATGAGCTTCCAATGCGCGGACAAGAAACGACTGAATATTGTTCACCAATACCTGGTTGACTGCAATATCCTGTTGCACTGTTCGAACTCGCTCTGCGAGTCGTTCATACTGATGCAAGATTGCTTGAGTTTGTGGGCTTTTCATCCGTTGCAGAATATTCGGCAATGTTCGAGCCGTTTCTGGTACGTTATGGGTAGCGGCTAAATCGCGCACGAATGCGTCAAACTCTTCTTTCAGACCGCTGAGACACTCAAGGATTGAAACTCTGGCCTGATTGATCGAGAGAAACTCGTCGAGCGCCATGCGTTTGATAGCATCGCGTTCGTGGCGGATGTTTTGTGCGAGAAGTTCACATTGCGCGGATTCACGCGCAATAAGATCGATTAACTGATCGAGAGAGCCTGAGACATTCACGATCGACAACCTGCCCATCCATAGGCCAGAACGGAAATCCGTCCGTTGCTGTCGCACTTGCAGGAAACTGACGTGGCTTAGAGTACGGCGTCTGTCAGAACCTGTCTAACAAGGGCATCACCTACCGCACGGCCACTGACATCGTACGTTCCACTCTCAAGGGAGCGCCTGATGCTCTCCACTCGTTCAGCCCGCTCAGGATCCGGTTGATTTGCCAACTCGCGAATCCGTTGCAGCTCCTTCGCCTGAGCGGAAATCTGAACTTCATCCTTACCCGCTTGGGTGCGGACAGTTGCTTGTCGCGCGCCGGAACTTTCAGCTTCGTGAACTCCAAGCAACACCTTTGCAAGATAATCGACTTTCCCATGACCTGAAATTTGCATATTCTCACTCCTTCCCCACTTTTCTTGTCGGAGCTATAAGGCTACACATGTGACGGCCTTTACCCCGGTCGTATTCCTTATCGGCTCCTACCCAACAGAACTTGAGCTTTTCACCGGGGATAGAGAAAAATGTTTATCGGCATATTCCTGAACCATTTTGGCAATCCCTATACCTCCGGAGTCGGCTGCTCGAACCCCGATTTCCTGATCATAAAATGAGTAAAAATAGGCTCCTTGCTTGTTTGCAATGGTTCCCTCGGGAACCGTTTCTCTCATAACCTTCAATAAATATGAGATAAAATAGGCTTCGAATTGCCGTCCGGCCTGAATCAACTGTTCGCGATTCTCATCAATATCATTCGATTTCAATGAGTTAAGTTGATGATCGAGATGGCCAGTTCCGATATTCCAAGTAGGATCTGCATGTAATGGTGTAGATCTCCATTTAGAATCATCACTATGTGAAGTATTTACATTGTTAATCATATAGTTGATCAAATTATCTCAAGATTAGCCTGAAGCGAACCTGCTGCCCGCAATGCCGATAGAATTGCGACGAGGTCACGAGGGGTCACTCCAACCGCATTCAGAGCTCGTACGACCTCTCCCAATGTTACCGTCTCATCCACTACGATGAGACGCGATTCCTGCTCCTTTACTTCGGTCTGAACATCCGGAGTAACGGTTGTTTGCCCAGCTGCGGAACCAATAAGCGGGGCTGACGGCTGGGATACGTTTAGCGTATTCTTCACTGAGATCGTGAGATTGCCATGTGAAATTGCGCACGTCGAAATCCGCACGTGCTCACCCAGCACCACCGTTCCAGTCCGTTCATTGACGACGACCTTAGCTACAGCGTCGACGGCGACATCTAGCCCCTCAATCGATGCAATGTACTCGACGACACGCCCCTGGAAGGCCTGAGGAATCGTCGCCCGGACATATCCGGCGTTGACCGCGGACGCATTTCCTTTTCCGAACGTGCCTTCGATGGCTTCGGCCGTTCTGATGGCAGTGGTAAAATCAGGCTGCCGAAGGAGCACTGAAACCGTTTCCCACGAATCAATGTTGACGAGCAGCTCTTTTTCAATGATCGCTCCCCCAGGAACCACTCCGGCCGCTTGGTGATTCTTAACCACCGTAGCTCCTCCTGCCCCTCCACTGCCTCCTAGAAACCCCCCGATGGAGACCGGCCCCTGCGCAACAGCAAAGACTTGTTGGTTGGCTGCTTTCAACGGTGTCAGTAAGAGCGTGCCTCCCTGCAGACTTTTGGCGTTCGCCATGGACGATACGACTGCGTCCAACGTCATACCAGGTTTCGAGAATGGAGGAAGCTTGGCCGTAACCATGACCGAGGCGATGTTTCTGGTCAGCAATTGAATGGGGTCAATCACAAGATTCACCCCCATCTTGTTCAACATGGACATCATTGCCTGAATCGTGAACTGGCCGCCGATGACACGGTCTCCGGTACTATCCAGACCCACCACCAGGCCATAGCCTAGCAGCTGGTTTTCACGCACACCCTCGATCACGCCTATATCCTTGATTCTCACTGCGTCGGCAGTCGGAGGAGAGACCACAGTAAATCCCAGTACCAACACACCCAACAAATAGGAAAGTCGTAAGATCATGAGGTATGACACCTATCGTATCTGCGAACGTTTCGAGACTCGTGACTACTGTGTTCGACCAAGTATGACGCGCGCCAGCCATCCCTGCTCCGTCACTGTGTCATTCGTCGGATCACAGGCAACGTCATCCACCATGTGAAATCGTGCGTGGTTCACACCCGGGGGATTGCAATCAGCCCGTCGCATTACTCCGCTTTGCAGCATCATTTGTAGAGCATGAAGATTGAGGGGTCGTTTTGGGGAAGTACTCCTCCTCACCGGCTGACGTCTCAATGGAGGGGGCATAGGACATCCTTACTCAAAATGGATAGATCCAATCAAGAATCCGAACAAACCATCCAGGCCGTTGCACATCATCGAGGACACCGAGGCCCGAATATTCGATCCTGGCATCAGCGATGGCGGAGGACAGGACTGTATTCTTGGTATCGACATCTACTCGACGCACGATTCCGCCGATACTCATCAACTGCTTTTCACTGTTCACACTGACCTCTCGCCGCCCTTCGATACGCAGATCCCCATTGGGTAGCACCTCAGTCACGATCGCAGAGATGGTCCCGGTCAGAGTCCCCGTTCGGCTGGTGGCGCCTTTCCCGCCGAATTTGCTGTTGGCGCTCGCGTCGATCCCCATTCCGCGTCGAGTTTCATCGCTGAACCGTATTCCTGGTATTCCGATATAGCCCATCGCACTACCAACGAGACTGTTTTTAATCGTTGATTCGCGTTGTGCCTCTGTATCGGCAGACTTTGACCCTTTGTGATTTTCAACGATCTTGACGGTAAGAATGTCGCCGATCCGCATGGCACGAAGATCTTCATAGAGATAGGCTCGTCCGTTTTCTTCCTGCCAGAGAGAACCCACGGTCTTAGGCGGAGGCAGAGGAGGTACAGCGATCTTACTGGAGACATCCGGAGGACTCACGCATCCTTGAATCAAGAGGACCATGGCTGCACAGAGATAACTCGCAGACAATCCTCGGGAGAACCACATTCTGTTGCGGAGGCTGCACAAATCATGGCCACGAGTGCTCGCTTCTGGAAACGTCACGCACGTCCTGGACCTGAGGATCTCCATCAGCATCCCGTTAGAACTCCACCTGAACAAGGCTAGGGCCAACCACTTTGGCCGTCAGTTCCCTGCCAGAATCTAAATTGGAAACCGTAATGGTCTGTCCAACTTGTCCGCTCGATTTCGTAATGCCATAGGTCCGAATCGAGAGACCTCCACGTTGCGCTTCGATGAGAACCCGATCGCCTTTCTTCACCACCAAGGGGACTCTTACGAATGCTTGCCTCAGCGGAACGTCCGGCGGAAGCGGTCGCGCTGCGCTCATCCCTATAACGTCTCTCTCATCGGTCATAAAGGGATGATTCACCTGATGCACCCGCATCCGTACAGTCTTGATATCACCGACATCGATCAGTTCGTCGGCCTTGAGAAATCGATTAGGAACGACGGCGTCGATCATCGCCGTCACATCTGCGACCACTTGGATAGTTTTTCTGGACTTGCCGCTTGTCGCAGTCACCCGGAACATGCGCCGCCCTGGACTATCTTCAGCCGAGCTGGGAAGGACCTGTAAGTCGACTGATCCGCCAGCGATGGTAACAGGATCAGCAGGCTCCACGATCGTCACCTGCGCAGTCTTTATCTTCTGCCTCCACACGCTCTTCAGATATTTCTCAATGGCCTTCGTCAATAAATCGGAGGTCACTTCGCTGCTTATCCGGCGCTCAATATCATCGGTAGATGTCCCGTGCATGAGAGGTTTCATTTTCACGGAAGTTGAATGAGCCTCGGCACTGGTGCCACCGATCGCCGTCGTCACAGCCAAGAAAGTTCCAATAATGAGGATAATCGTGATCCTAGGCACGAAGTACTCCTTATCGTCTGAGATTATTGGCAATGGCCATCATTTCATCAGAAGCCTGAATCGTCTTCGAATTGATCTCGTAACTGCGCTGGGCGATGATCATATTGACCATTTCTTCGGCAAGATTGACATTGGAACTTTCCAGAAACCCTTGCTGGATCGTGCCGAACCCAGTGGTAAATCCGCCCGTCCCCTGCGTAGGTGGCCCGGATGCAAAGCTGTCGATAAAAAGGTTATTCCCCATGGCAACTAAGCCGGAAGGATTGTCAAATCGTGTGAGCTGGATTTGTCCTACCTGTGAGGCCTGCGTAACTCCGGGAAGGAGGACTGAGACAGTCCCATCCTGACCAATATCCACCTTGAGCGCACCTGAAGGAATGGTAATGACGGGGTTGAGCAGGTCTCCATCACCGGTCACGACATTGCCCACATTATCGCGCTTAAACGACCCATTTCTGGTGTACATGATCGTCCCGTCCGGACGCGACACTTGAAAGAATCCCGCGCCATCAATGGCAAGATCCAGTTCATTGTTTGTTTGCCGCATATTCCCCTGAATCCATTCCTTGGCCACCGTCGTCGGCCGCACGCCGGCTCCGACCTGGATACCGACAGGAAACACCCCGACGTTGGAAGCATTCGTCCCGGGAAGCCGCTGAATCTGATACAGCAGATCCGCGAATTCTGCGCGGCTCCTCTTAAAGGAATTGGTGTTGACGTTCGCGAGGTTATGGGCAACCGTATCGACATTGATCTGTTGAGCCGTCATTCCAGTTGCCGCTGTCCACATGGCTCTGATCATGAAATTCCTCCTGCGTCGCTTGTGGTTCGTGAAGCAGATCTCACCTCGATTTCGGACGCTTCACCTTTTACAAGATACGTTTCACGGCATTACACCACTCGACCTACATCTTGAATCGCGATCTCGGCCATTCGATCAAGCGTCTGAATCAGTTTTTGCGTAGATTCATAGTTGCGCATGCCCTGGATCATTTTGACCATCTCTCCGATCGAGTTCACGTTTGACTCTTCGATATGTCCGACCTGAATCTGGGGATTCTTACTCACGGTGCCCTTTTCTGAAAAAAACAGTCCATCCGACGACTTCTGTGGCATGTCATCATCGGGAAATTCCATGACCTTGATCGTGGCGACGGGTTTTCCGTCGACCTTGATGTCCCCCTGTTCAGAAATCTCTAGCTTCCCTGGAGGAATGGTGATTGCGCCTTTGGTCCCCATCACGGGATGCCCCAATCCAGTTACCAACCGACGGTCATGATCGAGAGATAACATGCCGTTCCTCGTGTAGCGAGGTCCTTGGGGCGTCTCCACCTCCAAAAACCCCCGCCCCTGAATGGCAATATCCAATGGATTGCCGGTCAGTCGTACCCGCCCGGCTTCAAACGTCGTCTTGATCTGGTGGGGTACCACAAATGCGCGTTCGGTTGGACCGAATGGCCTGGCCATGATCTGTTGCGCCAATCCGACAGTTCGACCACCCGTCGGCATCACCGCGTGGTACTTCGGAAAAATCGCCTTAAAGGCCTGCTCGTCTTGTTTGAAACCGGCGGTATTCACATTCGCCATGTTATTGGCAAATACTTGCATCCGACGCTCATGAGCCAGAGCGCCAGACAAAATGGGATAAATGCCTCGATTCATGCTGCTCACTCCTTTTAATTTCTGACGTTAAACAGCAACCCTTATGCCAGTTTCAGGAATGCAGTTCCCATGAGGTCGCCACCACCATGAGTCGGCAAATATTTCGTGTTTCTCAACAGATAGGAGCGTTTCAACATCAGAGGGTGAGAGATGGCATCAGCTGTCATCGGCAGGAAGATTAGCCCTGGGCTATTCCTACCAGGTCTAGTGAAAAATATTCCTAGCTGGATGATTGTTCGTCATCGCTCAGCGCCCTCTCACGGTTACGGGAGTGGGATTGACTACGTACAGTGGGGGAATATGAATGGAGGAGGCTTTCATCCACACCACCACATTCGACGAGCTTTCCGTTTTCGGTTCGATCAACCCGTCGCTTGCAAGTTCGCTTTGAGGCGAATGATGGCCTTCGTGTGGATTTGACAGACGCGTGATTCAGTCACTTTTATGAGCTCTCCAATTTCCTTCATCGTGAGCTCTTCATAGTAATACAGCGTCAGAACCAACCGCTCTTTTTCCGGCAATAGCCGAATGGCCGTGGCGATCACCTCACGCTCGCGTTCGTTCACCAAAGACGAGAGTGGGTCAGGAGTATGTGTGTCCGCCAGCATTTTGACCACTTTATGCCCGTCCGGCTCCTGCAGACTCAAATCGTCGACACTGATCAGCACGGCGCCTCGGGCGCGGGTGATGAAATCGTCCAGCTCCTCCATCGACATCTTCAGCTCCGTCGCTACCTCCTCATCGTGCGGAGGGCGACCGAACCGGCTCATGAGCATCACATGCGTTTTTTGGAGCAACCCGATGCGTTCGTGAACGGATCGCGGAATCCAATCCATCGAGCGGATTTCATCCAACATGGCGCCCCGAATGCGGAACTCGGCATAAGTCTTAAATTTCGCCTCTCGGGTGGGATCATACTTATCCATGGCATCCATCAACCCTATCGTGCCGACTGAGATGAGATCCTCGGCATCCAAGTAGGCCGGGAGTCGAAAGGCCAGTCGATGGGCCATCGCGCGAATCACGTGAGCGAACTCTTTGATGAGTTCCTCGCGCCTGGCTCCCTCCGCGATGAAGGATTTACGCACGTGCGATACGGCAGTCTTTCTCATGTTTGTTCCATTCGAGCTTGGTTCAGCTACCAGCATGCGTAGCTGATCGTTGCCAAACGAGTTGTACGGAGCTTTTGGGGAGGCCAGGCTTCGGCCACTGAACCACCTGTTGCGCAAGCCGCTTGAATGCTTGAGCAGCCGGCGCTTCAGGAAACATGTCGGAAACGGCTTTCTGCTGCATCACCGCCATATGAATGTAGTCGTCGTAGGGAATAGCTCCCACCAACTCGACGGATACATGAAGGAAACGATCGACCGCCACATCAAGCTTCCCAAACACCTCTGACGCTTCCCGTGGGCTCTTCGCTTGATTCACGAGAACCTTGAACCGGCGCTCCCGAAATTGGCGAGCCAAGACCTTGATCAAAGCATACGCGTCCGTAAGCGAGGTGGGCTCTGGTGAGATGATCACCATCGTCTCATCTGCCGACGAGGCAAAAAAGGTGACGTTCGGCGAAATCCCCGCACCGGTGTCGATGAGAAGCACATCCATCTCTGCCGCGAGATCTGCCAGCTGTTCTTGAATCATCAACTGTTGCGATTCCGTCAATGACGTCAGGCGTGGGACACCTGAGCTGGCCGGCAGAACATTGATCCCTGCCGGACCCTTCAGCATGATCTCTGCTAGGGTATGTGTGCCGACCAATACGTCTTCGATGGTATGCCGTGGAACAAGTCCTAGGAGTACATCAAGATTCCCGAGGCCAAGATCAGCATCGAGAAGAAGTACCCGCTTCCCTGCCTTCGAAAGCGACACAGCAAGATTCGCCACCACGTTAGTTTTTCCAACCCCGCCTTTCCCGCTGGCGACAGCAATGACTTGAGTGGCCAACTCACCTCCCGCATCCACATCATCTGACACAAGGACAGATTTCCTTATTCTCAATTGCATAGCGTGACCTCCAACCAATTATTCGCGGTGAATTCCAACTCCTGTCATGGCAGAAGTCGCGACCGATGCTCGAACCGATTGACGACTAAAGACTGGAACACCAGCAGCCCCTTCCGTTGTGAGAAGAGCTGCCAAACTTTCCGATGAGGCGGCTTCGATATCCCCGGGAACTCGCCGCCCGACACTCCAATAGGAAAGAGGAATGCCGACTTGATGCGCCACTTCAAAGATCGTCCCTAACGATTCCGCCTCATCGAGTTTGGTAAAAAGAAGCTGCAGTCGTGGGAAATCGTCAAGGCGTCTGATGACACGACGAGCTTCATGTGTTCCGGTAAAAGCTGAGAGGACCAGATGTGTTGCTACCGTCCCTTCCGGTAGTAGACGACACAACTCTTTGGCCACCGTAAGATCGTCCGGTCCGATGCCAGGCATGTCGATGAGCACCAGATCGACTCGAGTATGACGACGGAGCCCTTCAGATACCTGCCGGGCCGATAGCGCACATGCGAACGGCACTCCCACAATCCTGGCATAGCGCCGCAACTGCGCCACGGCATTCTCGCGATGCGTATCAAAACTGATCAGCGCGACGGATTTCCCTTGCTCTTGACGATAATAGGCCGCCAGCTTGGCCACAGCGGAGGTTGTTCCGGCTCCACTTGGTCCAAGGAGAATGCCGACCGTGGGATGCGCTCGGTCATCAAGGAAAGAGCCGCTCGTTGCGACGCGCCGTGCAATCGCTCGTTGTAGCGCGTATTGAGCCGACACATCGTCGCACGTCCCCTCATGCTGAATAGTCGTGTGGGCCTCATTCACGAGGACTGTAGCCGTTGCCGGATTGACCCCACCTGCAATGAGGATGCGGTGCAGGGTCATGAGGAAGGGTGATATGGCAGGAGTCCCCGCCTGAGTGTTCTCGTGAGAGAGGTCCTGTATCAAATTACTCAGTTCGACCATTGCACTGCGTAGGTGATGAAGCCGCTGTCGCGTTGCCTGAGGGCGCGTTCGTCTCGACGGAGCAGACTGCCGATCTACAGAGGGAGCGAGGTCTTCGTGATTCGGCTGCAGCATGGTTTGCAGCGTCTGCTGAAACGTCTGCACGGCCATTGGCGATGGAGATTGAGCAACGGGAAGAGGTACGGATCGATCGCTGTTGTGACGGCTCTCCTTCAGTTGAGTGGGCTGTTGGGATTCTTGTTCAGCGGCCGCCATAATTTCCAACACCGGTCGATTGAATACACGCAGCAATCGTCCCCCTTCACGCACTTCTTTTGAGGATAGGATGATGGCATCCGGCCCAAGTTCTTCCTTAATGGCCCGCATGGCATCCTGCATCGTCACTGCATGAAATATCTTCACCTTCATGATTTACCCTAGGATGGCTGTGCCAATTCCAAGTCGATTCGAACAGTATCGAGGGATTGCAAACGAACAAAAGAATCCACTTCGTTCAGCCCCATCACAGGCACGGAATGCAGCAGACGATCACTGTGCCGCCGGAGGTGGCGGCGCACCGCTTGAGAACACAGGACAATCGGTTGCTGCCCTCGAGCCGCAACCCGTTCAGCCGCTTGTTTCAAGTTGCTCAGAAGCTTATGCGAAACCGTTGGATCGAGGTTCAAGGTGACGCCAGGCGGCAAGGCTGCTACTTGGTCCGCTAAAGACCGATCAAGTCGTGGATCCAACGTAATGACCTGGAGCGTACCGTCCGGCGCCTGATACTGTTTGGTAATAGTTCTGGCAAGCGACTGCCGCGCATATTCTGTCAGGATGTCCGCATCTTTAGTATTCGTGGCCTGATCTGAAACAGCCTCCAGGATGGATCGGATGTCTCGAATCGGAATCCCTTCTTTGAGCAGGTTTCCGAGGACACGCACGACCGTCCCAAGCGGCAGCAATGTTGGGATGAGTTCTTCGACTAACTTGGGGTGCGACTGCCCAACTTCATCCAGTAACGCTTGAACCTCTTGCCTTCCCAGTAATTCATGGCCATGACGCTTGATCAACTCGGAAAGATGTGTGGCGATGGCGGAACTCGCATCAACCACCGTATAACCAGCCATTTGAGCTTGCTCTCGAGCATCATCAGGGACCCAGAGAGCTGGTAAGCCAAACGCAGGTTCTTTGGTTTCAATTCCTTGCACCAACCCTCGCTGACCGGTGCCAGGGTCAATCGCCAAGAGATGGCCAGGCACAACATCGGCTTTCGCAATCTCCACACCCTTCAAAATAATGGCATATTCGTTCGGGCGTAGCTGCAAGTTGTCACGGATATGAATCGGCGGTACAACAAAACCCATCGATTCGGCAAATTGTCGACGTAACGCCTTAATCCTATCGAGCAACGCAGTCCCTTGCGTTCCCTCAACCAGTCCGATCAGTCCATACCCTACCTGGACCTCCATGAGATCGAGCGGTGTCACACGAGTCACCCCTTCTTCCACTTTGGCAGTGACAGGAGCTGGTGTTGGGGCTGCCTGAGCCTGTTCCTGCTGATAAAGATTGTAGGCAATCCAAGCGACACCGCTTCCCAACAGCAGGAAGGCCACATGGGGAAGGCCAGGCACAAGTCCAAGCGCCAAAAGAATACCTGCGGCAATTCCCACTGCTTTCGAGGACATCAACAGCTGCCGCGCCATCTCCCCGCCTAGATCCGTATCCGAAGCGGCGCGGGTCACGACAATACCGGCTGCTGTCGAAACAATCAGCGCGGGAATCTGCGCGACTAACCCCTCACCAACCGTGAGCACCGTATAGGTCTGCGCCGCGAGGCCCGGACTCATCCCTTGTTGCAGAATACCGATGGCCAATCCACCGAGAATATTGACCAAAATGATAATCACAGCCGCGATCGCGTCGCCGCGAACGAATTTGCTGGCTCCGTCCATCGCACCGTAAAAATCCGCCTCCTCCGTAATCTCCCGCCGTCGGCGGCGCGCCTCCGTTTCGTTGATCAGACCGGAGTTAAGATCCGCATCAATGCTCATCTGTTTCCCGGGCATCGCATCCAACGTGAACCGAGCAGCCACCTCGGCCACGCGCCCTGCCCCTTTCGTCACCACGACAAAATTGATGATGACGAGTATGGTGAAGACCACCAAGCCGACTGTGTAATTCCCCCCTACAATGAAATTTCCGAATGCTCGAATGACTTCCCCGGCCGCTCCGGCCCCTTCATTGCCATGCAGTAAGATCAGCCTGGTCGACGCAATATTGAGGGACAACCGGAACAAGGTGATCATGAGAAGAATCGAGGGAAACACAGAAAACTCGATCGGCCGCCTCACTTGAAGTCCGACGAGTAGAATGAGGACCGAAAGGGTAATATCAAAACTTAACAACAAATCGAGCATGAACCGTGGCAACGGCAGCAACATCACCATGATAATGGCCACAACCCCGACGGACATCATGATGTCCGGGTGTTTAAGGAACTGGGTCGGTCCTACTGGTTCTGTTGCTGTTGCCATAACTGTACGTGCCTACACAATGCTCATGGTGTTACGCCTCTCGCGCGATACACGAACGCCAGGATCTCGGCCACTGCACGATAGAGATCATTGGGAATCTCCCTCCCGATATCGACAAGTTTAAAAATCGTTCTTGCAACGAATTTGTTTTCGACGACCGGCACGCCATGATGTCGCGCCAGCTCTCGGATACGCTCGGCAATCAGGCCCGCGCCCTTCGCGACCACGACCGGCGCCGACATCTTTGACGTGTCATATTTCAGAGCGACTGCCAAATGTGTCGGGTTCGTGATCACCACATCCGCCGTCTTGACCGCAGCCATCATGCGTTTTCTCGTGAGTTCTCGCTGGACAGTCCGCACTCGATTCTTGATCAGAGGGTCGCCTTCCGTGGATTTGTGTTCTTCCTTAATCTCCTCCTTCGACATGCGAAGGTCACGTTCCCATTCATAGCGCTGATAGAAATAGTCGAGCACTGCGAGCCCTGCGATCGCTCCAGAAACGGCCAATCCGACTTTAAGCGACAATTGACCGGTTACCTGCAAGACGGACCCCATATCGAACTCGATCAATTCAGGAATTCGCAGAATGTCGAAGCGTGCGACCCAGAGGCCGACACCCGTCACAATTGCGATCTTCAGCAGGCCTTTGATCAATTCCATCACGGAGCGGAAGGAGGCCAGTTTGGAGAGCCCTTTGATCGGATTGATGCGGGCAAACTCCAGTTGCAGTCCGTTGGATTTCCATAACAAGCCTGTCTGCAGCAGCGAGGCGGCGCTTCCCACCACCAACACCCCCACGACGATCGGTAGACTTAATGCGAAAACTGTGAGCCCGGCTTGAATCACAACCGTATAGACCTGTTCGATCGACATTCCGTCGTAAAATTCGACTGGAAAAGAGAGCGTCAGACCTTGTCGTGTCATCTCCGTCATTCGTTGAAGACCCACCGGCAACATAGCGGCCAACAGCCCGATGCCGCCTAAGAGAATAGCCGCCGTTGACACGTCGCGACTCATGGCGACCTGCCCTTTCTTGCGTGCCTCCTCCTTTCGTTTCGGAGTCGCGGGCTCTGTCTTGTTCGACTTATCGTCGTCAGCCATGTCCCAACGCTTTCAGAAGTGCCTGGATCGTCAGTTGGAGACGTTCCATCTCCCGAGCCAAGAGGTTCACCGTAAATGGCATCGAGAGCGCCAACACGGCCAAGCCACCGGCAATCGTGACGGGAAAGCTTATAACGAACACATTAATTTGACTGACCGCTCGTCCCAGCATGGCCAAAAGAATATTAATCATGAAAATCACGACGAGCACGGGTGCGGCCAACTTCAAGCCAAGCACGAACATGTTCTGAGAAAGACGTAGGACATCATCTCCCACTTCTCTCGGAAGGGAGGCCCCAAACGCTGGAATAGCCTCGTAGCTTGACAGAATGGTGGCAACGAGAAGCATGTGCCCATTGAGAGAGAGAAACATGAGCGACGCCAGCAAGGTGAAGTATCGACCGATGATCGGAGTTTGGTGCGCGGTAGCGGGGTCAAAAAGCTGGACGACACCAAACCCCATTTGGATCCCGATCAATTCACCCGCAACCTCCAGCGCGCTGAAAAACAGCCGCACGGCCAGTCCGATCGCCAGTCCGATCGTCATTTCGCTCACGAGTCCTGCGGCGAGAGAGAGCGGATCATATGGCACGACCGGAAGATGGACCATCGGAGCTAACAACAATCCCAAGGTCAGAATAAGCGCGACTTTGACTTTCAGTGGAACCGCTCGTCCGCTCAAGACAGGGAACGCAGCCAGTAGCCCTCCAATCCGGGAAATAAGGACCAAGAATGCCTGGAATTCAGGGAGCAGAATGTGGATCGGCTGCGTGGAAGCCATTGTTCGTTACTTAGCGCACGTAGTTAGGAATATTCATGAGCAGATTCGACATATAGGTCGTCATCACGTTCAGCATCCACGGAAGAAACACGAGGAGAGCTCCGAAGAGAGCCAACACCTTAGGCACAAAGGTCAGCGTGGCTTCGTTCAGCTGCGTCATGGCCTGCAGCGCACTGATGGCCAGCCCAATGAACAGACTCAGCCCGAGAATCGGGGATGCCACCAGCAACGTCGTTTCCAATGCTTGTCGACCCAATTCGGTCACCATCTCCGGCGTCATATGCTCCCCCCTCTTGTGATAGCTTGTCACCACAGACTGCGCTGCCACCGATTGCTCCCCCAGGATCTCTCGCAGACACCCCTGCCGAAGAGGCGACTCACTGAAAGCTTCGCACCATCGATCCCACCACGAGATACCACCCGTCGGCCAGGACAAAGAGAATCAACTTGAACGGAAGAGAGATCACCACAGGAGGCAACAGCATCATACCCATCGACATGAGTATGCTCGCGACGACCATATCGACGATTAGAAATGGAATGTAAATCAAAAATCCAATTTGGAATGCAATGCGCAGCTCGCTGAGAATAAACGCGGGGATGATCGCATGCGTCGGCACATCCTCGACTCGTTCGGGCTTTGGTATTTTACTCAATGTGATGAACAGTTCCAGATCCTTGTCCCGCACCTGCCGCAGCATGAACCCGCGCACCGGCTCACTCCCCTTTTTCCATGCCTCTTCATACGAGATCTGCTCGGCCATGAGCGGTTGTACGGCGCTGTTGTACACAGCCTGACCAACCGGAGCCATGATGAACATCGTCAAGAACAACGCTAAAGACAGCAGCACTTGATTCGGAGGGACAGCCTGAGTGCCGAGAGCCTGACGTAGGAATGACAGCACGATGATAATCCTCGTGAACGAGGTGACCATAATGAAGAGGGCCGGTGCCAGGGACAGCACCGTGAGGAGGATTAAGATTTGTATGACGACGGCAGTCTGTTTGGGACCGTCTGGTCCGAAATCGAAACTGATGGACGGACCACTCGCCACCGCATCCGAGAGCGGGATCAGGAAGAGCGACGTTGCACAGAAGCCGCTCACCCACACGATGGTATTCCGCCATTGTCGACTATTGCCCATGAACATCCTTATCGTAACGAACAGGGACGACTGGCCAACGCGTAAGCCAGGACAACAAAACCGAGTCCGGCAGGGATGACGTCGGCGTAGCTGTTGTCTCCGTGGTTCGCGTCAATAATTCATGTAATTGGGTGGAATCAGTGAGACGCCCTAAAGGAACGAGATCGGTTGCCGTCGTCCCAACGATCAGATACTCCCCGGCGACCGACACGAGCGACACGGTCTTGCGCGGAGCGAGATATCCGGTCGCCAGCACTTGAACGAGTGGACGCCGTCCCACCACTCCCAAGCGATGCCCCATTACGCGACGGAAGATGACCGTCGCAATCCCTATCAACACCAGCACAATGGCCAAGGCGGAGACGGTACGGAACAGGCTTTCCCACAGATCGATCACAACCGCTCCCTCTGACCCTTTAACGAAGTTGCTGCACGCGCTCCGCGGCACTCACCACATCTGTCAGTCGAATGCCGAATTTTTCATTCACGACCACGACTTCGCCACGGGCAACGAGTTTGTTATTCACCATCACTTCCATCGGTTCACCCGCCAATTTGTCTAGTTCAATCACCGAGCCTTGGGCGAGTTGCAACAGATCGCGGATCGCCATCTTGGTGGACCCGACGTACACGGCTACGCTCATGGGAATGTCGAGAAGAAAATCCATATTCTTCGGAGTTCCTCCTGTTTCCGCCCCTTGGACTGACGGAAACGAAGCAGGCTGAGGAGCAGCCTTCCCCTCCGCTTGAGGATCTGTGCGCATCGCAGATTCTGATTCAGCCATAATCGCTCTCTTCGTTCTGTGAGGATTAGTTCATCGTTTTGGTCACACGGCAGGCATGATTGCCCTTGTAGATACCGGGGCTGCCCTGAAACTTGTGATAGCCTTCGATGTAGCAATCGAGTGGGTCACCTGGACGCTGGTCCAGTAAGATGACGTCTCCGGCTGAAAAGTTCATTACATCCTTCACCGTCACAGTGGCAGTTCCAAGTCGCACCGCGATCGGAAGCGGGCATTCCTGCAATCGTTCACGGAATCGCTGGCTCCAGTCACCATCCTGATCCACTTGATCGGACACTAACCCGGAATAGAGTTTTTCTTTGATCGGCTCTAGCATCGAATAGGGATAAACGATGTATAGCTCCCGGGCGGTTTCCCCCAGCACGACTTGCAGCGTAACGACCACAACGATCTCGGAGGAGGTGACCACCATCGCAAACTGAGGATTACTTTCAGACCGCAAATACTCAACTTTGACCGGCACGATGGCATGCCATGCCTTCTCAAGGTCGACAAGAGCCTGGAGCAGCAACTTCTTGACGATCTTCAATTGGACAGGTGTAAAGTCACGTCCTTCGGGCTTCACATGTGTTTGACCTTTTCCACCAAAAAAATAGTCCACGATCAGATAGACCAGGAATGCATCCATCACGAAAAGAGCGCTGCCTCGTAACGGTGGCATATGAAACACGTTTAAGGACGACGGCATCGGTACCTTCTTCAGAAATTCTCCAAACTTGATCACCTGCGTCCCGACGACGACGAAATCGACCGAGTCGCGAAACATATTGGTCCAGACAACAGACTGGCGGCGGATGAACCGATCGTTGATCATCTCCATGGTCGGCATTCGACCGCGAATGATCCGCTCTTGATTGAACAAATCGTATTGCGTGACTCCTTTTGCGGCAGACTTATTCTCCTTGGGAACGGTATCGACTTCTCCCGACACCACTCCTTTCAAAAGCGCATCGATTTCTTCTTGAGAGAGAATTTTTTCCATGATGAGGGGCTATTACTGCACGACAAAGTCTGTGAAGTAGACAGAACGGACGCCGGCTTTAGGGAGGAGGCCATTGATCCGTTGAATGATTTCGTCACGTAGCTGAAGTTTCCCCTGTGTCGTTCTCACGGCATTTACATCCTTGCTGCTGAGTAGAACGAGCACAGCATCTCGGACTTGAGGGATTCGTGCGGACAGGTCGGTAGACACAGCCTCATTTTCCACTTCAAGTTCGAGGGTCAGTTTCAAGTAACGAACCTCCGGCGTATCCGCAAGGTTCACAATGAACGGGTCCAAACCGACCATGACTCCTGGTATGGCGGCCTGGCCTTGCTTCCCTCCCGCTCCACTATGAGATTCAGGCTTCGCTGCAACCTCACTCTTATGCTCTTCAGATGTTTCTGAAGCTTTATCCGACCCACCTAGGAATTTCACAGCCACCACTGCGCCCCCCACGCCAAAGACGAGAGCCGCAACGCAAACGATAATGAGTAATTTGATTGGAAACGCTGAAGCGGGGACCGCTACTGAAGCTTTTTTATCTGCTGCGGCTGTGGCTGCGTCTGCCATAACTCCTCCTCGAGTGACTCGTTGGCCAGCTCAGGGAGGTTGCAATGCATATGCCATTATTTTTGTCCGTGCCATACCTGTAACGACGATAAATCTATGCACGCGACGCATAGTTACAGTGGAGGCGCAACACGCATGTGCCAATCTCCCTGCTCCTCGTCAAGCAATCCGTTGACACCGTCAACAAACTGACGCTATGGTGACCGGAGAGGTAGGTGGTGAGAATGTCGTGCAGAGTGCCATGCGGCCGTGGCCTGAGACATCCACTCATCTCAAGCCACAACCTCAATGGTTATCGTTTCAGATTGACCAGTTCTTGAAGAACTTCGTCAGAAGTCGTGATCACTCTTGAGTTCGCTTGGAACCCGCGCTGCGCAGCGATCATGTCGATAAAACTTTCTCCAAGATCCACATTCGAGAGCTCAAGGGTATTGGCAAGAACCCGGCCGAGGCCGGCCGACGTTGCCGCTCCAACCAACGGTTGTCCTGACGTACCTGATTCCGCGAAGGTGTTTTTCCCTGCTCGCACGAGACCCAACGGATCAGGGAATCGTGCCAGTGCCAGCTGCGCTAATGGACGAATCTGCCCGTTAGAGAATCTCCCATTGATCAACCCATTGGTCTCCACGCTAAATGTCTGGAGCGCTCCCGCACCGAACCCATTTTGAGATTGCTGGACCAACCCTGACGCTGCGCCGAACTGTGTCGAGAGGTCAATACCGGCCCCTCCATCGGTCGTCACGCTCGTGCCGAAGTTGAAGGCGATGGCCTGGTTCGGGGTGGCCCCGACAAAATCGATCTGAGCTTGTCCCACGGTCCCTCCGGCAGTTCCACCGGCAGTGCTGTCATCATAGCTCGTCACGACACTCTCAGTATCAAGGGCACCGGATGTCGTAAAGGTTACCGTACCCGATGCCAACCGCACGAGCCCCAACGAGGCGTTAATATTCGCCGCATCATAATTGGCGGTGACAATCTCATTCGTACTCCCCACAACATTATAAGTCCAGGTGTTCGCCGCCGTCTTTGTGAAATAGGTGGTCAGAAGATGGCTGCTGCCCACAGAATCATAGACGGTGAGCGACGTCGCAAATTGGGCGGTCCCGGCTGGGTCTGCGAGCGAGAACGTTCCCGTCGTCGATTGCGAATTGAGGTTCGCGCCGATATCGACGGTCGTCGTCGGATTCGGCGGCGCAGTGGTTGTCGGAAGCGTCACCCCGCTGATACTGGCGGTAATCAGACCACTGGTGTTGACTTGATATCCCTGAAGTAAGAATCCGCTTGGATCAACGATGCGGTTTTGGGCATCCAGATGAAACTGTCCTGCCCGAGAATAGAAGGCCCCGCCGCTTGTATCACGGAGGATGAAGAATCCGTTACCGTCGATTGCCAAATCGAGCGCGTTACTCGTGGTACTCAGTGAGCCTTGACTAAAGTTCCCCTGGACTCCGTTCAGTGCGACACCCAAGCCAGTCTGAATCGCTCCACCCGCTCCTCCGAGTGAAGAACTGATGAGATCAGCAAACACAGAGCGACTGGATTTGAACCCGACCGTACTCAGATTCGCAATGTTGTTCCCCACGACGGACAATGCGTTCCCGTTCGCGTTGAGCCCGCTGACGCCCGTAAAAAGCGACGACAAAATTCCCATCGGTGCAGTCCTCCTCTTGTTTAGCGCAACTCAACGATCGCAGATGGATCAACGGCCAAATCACCCACAAGCAGCTTGGCTTGTCCCTCTTCCATACGGACCCCGGACACGGTGAGTGATGCACGCCCTTCCACTGGCACAGCCTTACCGTCAGCATCCACTGCCGAAATAAGATACCGATAGAGCCCTTTCGGCATCGCAATTCCATCCTGGTCCTTTCCATCCCATTCGGCTGCATGCACCCCTGCGAGTTGATCACGATACTCGAGGCTCCGTACGACCTGACCTTGGTGATCCTGAATGCTGACAAGGACTTTCGTGGCATTCTTGTCCAGCGTATAGCCGAAGGTCGCAGGTCCATCTCCGAGTTGAACCAGTGACTGCCCGATCGTGACCGTCCGACCAACCATGGGAAGCAGCGTGAACTGCAGAGACGCCGTTTGGGCATCAAGGCTCTGCTGAAGCAGCTGAGCCTGCTTGGCGCTTTGCTCGAGCTGGCTAAACTGTGCGAGTTGCGAGACGAACTCGGTGTTGTCAGTAGGGTTCAATGGATCTTGGTTTTTCAGCTGCGTGATGAGCAGTTTCAGAAAATCATCTTGCCCCAACGCGCGGGGCCCCGTTCGTTCAGGAGCGGGTGCCGCACCTGCAGAAGTAAGTTCTGATACATCAAGCATTTCCAGTGTCCCCCTTGCAGCCTAGGCCACGACATTCAACAGGCCATGTCGCACGCCGCGCGTGTGGTCCTGTTGATCTGAATGAGAGTCCCGTCCCATTCCATGCGAACCCTGATTCCATGACTGTCCATGCTCCTGAGACAAACTCTGCTGAAAAGAACGACCTCCGCTCTGGCGATCGATGTCGACACGGAACTGCCCCATGTCCAATCCGCTTGCTTGTAACGCCGCCTGAAGTCGATCCTGACTGTTGATGAAGAATTGTCCGACTTCGAGTCTATCGGAAGAGAAATGGGTATGGACAAGATCATTGGTCATCGCAATACGAATATGCACATGCCCGAGGTCCGGTTGATTCACATTCACGACTACAGATCGCATCGCAGGATTCCCGGCTGATTGAGCCGTTTCCTCTGCATGTGCACCAGACTGCACGTGAGTGACAAACGACGCTGGTACGGGAGTTCCAGGGGAGGAGGTCGTCTGGCTAGCCGTTCCAGGCACCACCGTTTCCGCTACCGATCCATTGGCGATAGGATGACTCACACCGAACACTTGAGGGATTTTGGGTTCACCATTCTCCATCTGTCGCCCATTATGACCGGACCATAACTCGCGCAACTGCGCAGATCCGTCACTGCCGGGCTGCTGTCTCTGAGAAAAAGAATGCTGCATGCTCGCGCCAAGAGCGTCGTGATCGCCAAGAACGGGCATATGCTGGGCGGCTGGAAGGGGCGCAGAATGATCAACCGGGCTTCCATCATATTTTAGTGTCTCGTGCTTGGCTCCTAGAGCTTTTCCCTCCAATGGTGTCGTCCCGACGTGGGCTTGAACAACGTGGGGAATATCCAGACCTTCCGGGGAATGAGCTGAGCGGAGAAATGAATCTCTAGACGTAGATGAAGAATCACCATGATCGGGTGCTACTTTCTCACTCTCATTGACAACCTCCGCTGCCGCTCCCTCGACCCCCTGAACTTCTGGCCCGTCATTGTTCGTCTGCAGTTCCCCCAGATTCGATTGCTGGGTTACCGGAGAATGCGATGCAACACCTGCACTATTCGTAAAGGATCGAACCCCAATAACATCAGGAGTTGTCGTGAACGATTCGGTCGATTCGGGCGAGATCAGGGGTTGCTGGGAGTCTGTCTCCAGGTCCGTTACGTCGTTAAATGGGTGAGATTCGGTCTCGGTCTGCACTTCCTTCTGGTCAACTACCTGAGGCTCGGCTGGACTGGAAATTAGGGTAGATAACGGCGCAGTCCCTTGTTCCTGAGAACCAGACCCAACATCATTCCTTTGGGGTGAAGATTCACGATTGGATTCCGCATCGTCGGTATTCTTATCATCATTGTTGTCGCTTCTCGTTCTCTCAGCTACCTGAGATGAGGAGCCATAAGACCGCTCTGGTTGAGTCGATTCATTGAGCCCTTTGGTCTCTTTCGCACGGGAGCCATTATCGGCCTTATTCACGGGTCGCGCACCCTCTGCCTCGCGAATAGTGGCTTTACCCACCTCATCACGAACTGACCGAAGCATCGACGAAAAACCCTTCCGACTACTGCCAGACCTGGGAGGAGTTTCGTCTCGTACAGGTCGTACACCACCGTCTCTAGGAGCCCCAGAGAGAGTGGGGAATATATCTGTTGGTACAAAATCCACGTACGTCCGCCTCTTGATGATCCGGCTGGGGTAAATACAAGCCCTATGCCACACTATCGTCCTAAGAAAGCACTGATTATCGGGCAGTTGTGATGAGGGTTTAATAAATCAAAGGTGGAAACGGAAAACTTTACAGCGTGGTAGGCAAAAGTAACCGAAGGAAAACCAATGGTTGGTTTTTAGCCCGTTACAGTGGAGCTTCGAACGATGGCTGGGGCAAAAGCTGCTTTGACTGCTCTTCAGGTAGCTTGAATCTGAAATGCCAGTCCAGCTTCCCAAATTCCGGGGTAGAAAGCCATCCTTCCGCACTGAGATGCTCTTGAGACTTTGACTTGCCTTCTGGATAGAATTTGAAACGTAGATGCCTGGTTCGATCGGATTTCGCGTCACTCGCGCTTAGGTTACCGGAAATTTCAACATGATCCTCAAGACGATCCAGCGCTTGGTTCAGCAGCGAACGAAGGAGACTCGTGCCTAACGCCTCTTCAAATGGTTGATCCGGATCGAATGTGTCCGCTTGCGTTGCCGAGACCGGTGTGACCCAATACACAAGACACAGCGCCGAGATTAGGATAGGTACCATGGGATGACTCTATCGACCAACTTCCTCTTAGTCAATGCCTAGGCACTGTCCCTTTTGGCAAAACGCTCTACGGCATTTGTGCCAACAACTGCTCGGTGAGTTTAGCGGCTCGATCTGCTTTGACCTGGGAAAGAATCGCTCCGGCGGTCTTTGATTTTACCAGGCGGAGGATTTCAAGCGCCCTCCGATCCGGCATACGTTCCAGACGCGCAGCTGCGTCTTCCGACGGCATGGATTCGTACATCTTAGCAAGCCGTGTCCGCTCTTCTTGGGCTACACGTTCTTTTTCAGCGTGAGCCTTGGTTTGCTGTACCGAGACGCGTTCTTCCTTCCTCGCCTGGACACTTTGAATCTTTTTCTCCAACGCTTCGTTTTGCTCAAGCAGCTCCTCAATCTGGTTTCGAACAATCATGAGTCGTTGTTCGTTTTGACGGATCGTCTCTTCCCGCTGATCCAGATCACGCTTACGCTGCTCCAGCATTTCCAGCACTTCGCGCGGAACATTGATCGCAGGTCCTTGGCTTGCCGGGGGGGCTAGCAATTTGGCATCATCCCGCGCCTCCGAATCATTCTTCTCTATCGGCTGACCTGGAGATACCGCATCCACATTCAAGGATGTCTGTGGCATCGATGAAACCTTGGATTTAGGTTCGGACGACGCTTGTCCCAATTGCACCATGACCCACAACAGAATAGTCGAACCAAAGACTCCACCAATCAGTGTCCAGCGAGAAGAGTGTCGATTCGATCTCGACGTCGAGTCAGGAGTCCTCGGACTGGCAAAACGGAATTGCCCTTTCATAGGATTGGTGGGAGATGAATTCATATACTCTGCTCTCATCGCAACAAATAACGCCGACTCGCGGCCTCATCCGTCGCTCGCTGTTCCTGGCGGGCCAAATCAGCACATTGTATGGCCTCGCGTTGATCGAGAATGCGATCGAGCAACTTGCACTCCTGATTTGCTTCGACAAGGAGATTGTTGGTGCGCTGCCATGACAAGGTGGCCTGCTCAATCACCAGATGCGCCTGGCCTAAAGCCGCCTGCTGCGAATGCATACGCACCTGCCACTCAAACATGGCCTCTATGGTCATGCCTTGCTTCGCTTGTTGACTATATGTTTCGGCATCCTTCAACATCTCGATTTCGATCCTGCGATATCGTTCTTCGCTGCGAGAAAGAGATCGGGCGATCTGGCTCAATTCCATCATGAGAGCCTCTACCGCCTGCCCGCGTAGCTTCCGTAACGAGTCAAGGCTCATGTCGCTTTCTTGGCCAACATCTCAAGCTGCTGCGCAGACGATGTAAAGCTGGCAGCTTGATCAATGTCTTGGCGCAAATACCCATTGATCGCGTCCTGAGCGTCAACGGCACGATCAAGGACAGCATTCATCCCTGGTTTGTAGGCGCCGAGTAGAACCAAGTCCTCAGATTGTCGGTATCGAGCGACCAATTCCAGAAGCCGCCTGGCCGCGTCGTAGTGTGAACGGGCGACGATATCCCGCATGACACGGCTGGTGCTTTGGAGCAGATCAATCGCGGGAAAATGATTGCGTGCCGCCAATGTCCGAGAGAGGACGATATGGCCATCTAAGATCGACCGAACCGTATCGGCGATTGGATCGTTCAGATCATCTCCATCGACGAGCACGGTGTACAGTCCAGTTATGGTGCCGAGGCCGGGTCCCGTTCCCACACGTTCCAGAAGCTTCGGCAAGAATGCGAATACCGAGGGAGTGTAGCCTTTTGTCGTCGGCGGTTCTCCGATCGCGAGCCCAACTTCCCGCTGACTGTAGGCTAATCGCGTCAATGAATCCATGAGCAACAAGACTTGCTTTCCTGCATCGCGAAAGTACTCGGCAATGGTCGTCGCCACCAGGGCGGCACGGAGCCTGATGAGCGGAGCCTGGTCGGAGGTTGCCACGACCACGACGGAGCGCGAGAGCGCCTCAGGACCGAGATCGCGCTCTAAAAATTCGTTGACCTCTCGACCCCGTTCTCCGATCAGAGCAATGACATTCACATCCGCTTTTGTGTAGCGGCTGATCATCCCCAGTAGCACGCTTTTGCCGACACCAGAGCCGGAGAAAATTCCCATCTTTTGGCCACGACCACACGTAAGAAAGCCGTTGATCGCACGAACGCCAAGATCAAGCGGAGCTTGCACCCGGGATCGTTGCAACGGGTTCGGAGCCTCGGCCTGAAGCGGGTACCTGGCAACCGTCGCTGGCGTGCCCTTGCCATCCAGCGGATTCCCGCATCCATCGAAAATGCGTCCCAGTAGGCCTGGCCCGACAGCCAGGTTGGCGACGTGGCCTGTCATGGTAATTCGACTCCCCGGCCCAATCCCTTGCATCTCTCCCAACGGCATCAACAACACGCGATCCCCACGGAATCCCACGACTTCCGCAGTGATCGGTCCATCACCGACCTCCCGAGTAATCCGGCACAGCTCGCCAACCGTCGTCATTGGCCCGTACCCTTCCACGACCATTCCCACCGCTTGTGCCACTTTTCCCGAAACTTCGATGGGTTCGATGTGTTCAATGATCTGACTAAGACTCATGATGGGTCCTGTTCCTCAAGGCGTCGCCCAACCGGAACAACTGCGTATCAAGGGACGCATCCACCATTCTGGTGCTGGTATGCACAAGGCAACTTCCACGTGGGAGCGAGGCCACCGGTTCGATAGTGAGCATCAGCGCGGTATCCCGTTTCCTTTCCAGGTCTTCTCGAACCGTCTCAAGGACAGCTGCATCCAGCGGATGCGCCTGTATCATTATCGCACCCGACTCTCGAACAGCCCCTAATGCGTCCTTCACCTGTATGACAATTTGTTCCCGGTTCGACTCGGCCGACTCGTGAAGAATTTTCGAGACGATCTGAAGCGACAAGGCAATCACCTCATCCTCGACTGTCTGCTGTAATTTGGATCGCGCCACATCGAATTTCCTCGCCGCATCGACCAACACGGCTAGATCGTGTCGCCCCTCTTCTTCCATCCGCCGCTGTGCATCCGCTACGCCGCGCTCGTATTCAGACGGGCCGTCGTCCTGTGCCGCCGTACCGTCTTCCCCAAACGTCTGAAACGGAGAACTATGGAGCCGTACCATACCGGACTGAAGCGCCGCATGCTTTAAGACGGTATTTTCGGTGCGCAACTGATGGAGTTCCAACAATCGTCGCACGGTGCTCAGCACGATTTCGGACTGGAACGGCTTGACCAAAAAGTCTATGGCGCCTGCCTTCATCGCGCGGACTGCGAGTTCAACCGTTCCCGCTCCTGTCATCACCACACCGATGATCCGACTATCAATCCTCTGGGCTTCCTCAAGAACCGTAATCCCATCTCGATCTGGCAGTAGAACATCGGCTATTAAGAGCGCCGGAGTTTGCTGCTTGACCATTGCAATCGCCTCTTGCCCGGAACTGGCGACCCGAACAGATACTCGTTCCGGCCGAAACAGTTCAAGAAATAGGTTGCGAATCCCCTCTTCATCATCGACGATGAGGATCGTCCCCTGCACTCGAGCAAGTTCATGTTCGCGAAACGTCTCCGCTGATATCGCCGAACCCTTCACTACAACATCTCCTCTCCTACGCCGGCGATCACGATACGGCCCTCCTCTTCGAGTTTTCGGCAGACCTTGAGGATATTCTGTTGAGCTCGTTCGACATCCGAAATCTTGACCGGTCCCCGTGTCTCCATATCATCTTTCAACATTTCGGCGGCACGGCTGGACATATTTTTGAAAAATTTCTCTTTCACGTCGGGATTGGCGCCGCGCAGCGCAACCGGAAGGTCATCTTTGCTGATCTCTTTCATCAACTCTTGCATCCCTCGGTCATCGACTTTCACGATGTCGTCAAACACAAACATGAGCGCACGTATATTATCGGCGAGGATTTGGCTTTTTTCTGAAATTCTGGTCATGATCCCGCCTTCATTCGTCTTGTCCATCCGCATCAAGATATTGGCGATGACCTCGGCCCCCCCCACGCTATGCGCTCCCATTTCTTTGCTTAACAAGAGGGTTTCTTGTAACGTTTCACTCAGTTCCTCAAGGACCTCCGGCTGAACCTCCTCCATCGTGGCAAGCCGAAGCGCCACATCTCCTCGCATGTCCTCCGGCAGAGCAGACAGCACTTGCCCGGCTTGGTCGCTCTCCAAATGGGCAAGAATCACCGCGACCGTTTGTGCATGCTCGACCTTCAACATTTGAGTCAGGGTTTTCACGTCCACCCATTTCAACGCTTCCAGTCCAGGATAGCTTTTCTGCGTCATCGATTCGATGATCCGCGCCGCCTTGTCCGGTCCCAGTGCTTTGGTCAAGACCGTCTTGATGAATTCCTTTCCCTGAAACTGAACTCCCCCCGTTGCACTCGCTGTTTGAAAATCTGAAATGACCGCCTCTTCCTCGTCTCGTGAAATCTGCGCCGTCCCGCTCATGAAGCTTCCCAATTTCTTGATTTCCTTAGGGTCAAGTTGTTTCATAACTTGGGCGGCGGCCTCTTCACCGATGGCGCGAAGGAGAATAGCCGCTTTCTGTTCGCCCGTCAGATTCTTTGCCATCTCTACGTTAGGTCGGATTCTTGAGCCACTGTTTTACGACAACGGCAGTCGTATCAGGATTCTTTCGGGCCATGTCGATGATCTGTGCCCGGTCCGGGGCGTGTGTTAATGACGCCTCTGTCATCCCAGCCCGACCAGGGAGTGCAGAGACCGATGCATCGGCCTGCATGTGCTCGGTCGTCGATCCCAACATCGTCAACAGCGGACGGACGACAAACAGGAGAATCACCGTGAACAGAAGGATTCCTACACCATAACGAAGATAGGGCAACCACGCTTTGTGACTTTCCGCTGCCGCTTCTGCCACCATACCTTGTGGCTCATCTGGTCCCGTCCCAAATTGAACATTGACCACTTGCACCTGGTCCTGCCGCTCAGCTGAAAATCCCATTGCCTTTTTGACGATGTCTTCGATTCGTTTTAAGTCCTCTTCCGAACGCGGAATATATTTGCGCGCCGCTGCTGGCGCGTCTGTTGCGTCTCCTTCACCGGCTTTACTAGGTTCATACATGCCGTCGACCAGAACGGCCACGGAAAGTTGCTTGATCACACCAACAGGCTCCACAATTTTTGAGACGGTTCGACTGATCTCGTAATTCACGGTCTCATTTTTCGTTTGACTGTTGTTTGAACTCGTTTGCGCAGGCTCCTG
This sequence comes from Nitrospira sp., assembly GCA_041742455.1. Lineage (GTDB taxonomy): Bacteria > Nitrospirota > Nitrospiria > Nitrospirales > Nitrospiraceae > Nitrospira_D. The sequence goes on from JBGSIO010000055.1 coordinate 95,296, forward strand.
GTCTGTCCCTGGTGGCACGTTCGACTCGACTCCCGGTACTCCGCCACCGACCCCGTTGGTGCCGTTGGCTTTTTCTTGCCCACGCTGTTCACTTCTCACCACTTGACTATTCGGGTCATAGCGCTCTTCCGTCGTCTCTACCTTACGAAAGTCTACGAGACTGGATACGCGCACCACTGCCTTGTTCGGCCCCACGATCCGCTCAACCATCGTTTGAATACGGGTCTCCACATCTTTCTCGACACTGCGTTGATAATCTAGCTGCGCGTTGGTTAAGCCGGACGATTCATCCGTCACCGTCGCCGACAACATGCGGCCATGTCCATCCACGATGGTCACATCCCGAGCCTGTAACCCTTCCACACTGCTCGACACGAGGTGAATCACCCCCTGCACTTGTGCTTGACCCAGTTGTTGTCCATTACGAAGCGTCAGGATGACCGATGCGCGCGCTTTTTCCTGTTCGCTCGCGAACAGTCGCCGTTCTGGGATGGCGAGATGGACCCGAGCCCGTTCTACCTCCGGCATCTGTGCAATGGTCCTCGCCAACTCACCCTGTAGCGCTCGACGATAGTTGAGCTTTTGGACAAATTCCGACATGCCAATCGAGGTTCGGTCAAAAATCTCAAATCCAACCCCGCCTCCGTGCGGAAGCCCTTGTGTCGCGAGTTGGAGCCGTAGATCATGGACCTGTTCGCTCGGCACTAGGACGGTCGCCCCGCCACCGGTGGTTTCGTACGGCACCTTGGTCTCTTTGAGCTTGTCGATGATAGCTGCAGCATCTTCACTCCCCAGGTTAGTGAACAGCACCTGCATGTCTGGTTGCTGGGTCCATAGCGTAAGGGCAATGAGACCAGCAACGGACCCCGCCAAGGCAACGAGGATGATCATCCGTTGATTGATAGTGAACTTAGACAGCATACCGGCCTCGCACCCTCATTGTACCCGTTGAATCAAACCTGCATCCGTTGAATTTCTTCATATGCCGCAACCAGCTTGTTTCTGATCTGCATCATTAATTGAAACGAGACATCTGCCTGCTGTAATGCGACCATCGTGCGGTGAATGTCCTGCGTTTCACCGGTCATGAGGGAATCGATGGCTCGACCAGCCTCCATCTCCGCATCATTAACTTTCCCAATCGCCGACTTGAGAGAGTCCAAGAACCCGGATGTTCCTGAGGTGCCGACGGCACCTGCCGACCCTGCTTGCCCCACATCGGCAATGGGAGCGATACCGGATGTCACGCCATACAGCTGAGTCATCTCTACCTCCCGATCTCAAGCGCCTTGTTCCACATGGCGCGTGTCGCGTTGATCGCTTGCACATTGGCTTCATAGGCCCGCGATGCCCCGATCATGTTCACCATCTCTTCCATGACGTTGACGTTTGGAAGACGGACGAACCCTTTGGGATTAGCATCCGGATGATGCGGATCATAAATCAGTTGTCCTGGTTTGGGATCTTCCACCACTCTCGCCACAGAGACTCCTTCGAGTGCATGAGAGGAAGACCCGGCAGCGACCTGCCGGAAGGCCCGCTGAAACGAGCTAGGAACCGCAGTTGAACGGAAGACGACGTCTCGACGCTTATACGGCCCACCAGTAGGGGTCTTCGTCGACTGCGCATTCGCCAGATTGCTGGCGATGACATTGAGTCGTCGCCGTTGAGCATCCAAACCGGACACCGATACCGCAAGACTGTCGGACATCTCCATCATGGTCCTCCGTGAAAATAGGTTGAGCCGCATCTCTAGCGTGCATCTCGTATGGCGCTCAATAACCCTCGAAACTTGGCAGCCAGTATCGTGGCGGCAGCGTTGTACTGCATCGCGTTCTCGGAGAGCTTGGCCATCTCCAGCTCAAGATTGACGGAGTTGGCGTCAAGAGGGAGATCTCCGGCCGGCACTTCGCTGAGTTTCCCCGTCACTGCCTGGATCCCCTGAGAACCACGCACCCCGAAGTGTCGGGATTGAGTCGCCGCCAACACAATGGGCAGGCGGCCCTTCTGTGCCGACTGCATTTGGTCCATAAATGTTAATTCTGAGGCGCGATAGCCTGGAGTTTCTTCATTGGCTAAGTTTGAAGCGATGACCCGTTGTCGCGCACTGCGGAGATCAAGCGTCCGCTGCAACAGCCCCATGGTTCGGTCAAAGATCGTCATAACCCAATGTCCCTTCTCCCGCACAACGACGGGCCATCTGCACATCTGTGCAACCCTAATGCCTGACTCGACACTTCACTCATACCAAGATCAGCTTCCGACACCGGCCTTAGGCTCTGTTCCATGCCCTCTTTGAGTTCCCCGTTGATCTGAAACACTGCCTGGCACAACCTTGCCGATCGGCACTTTTTGCCTCGCTCATGACATCGGAATGGACAATGGCCTTTCGCACTCACGATATTCTCGCAGCTTGTTTCGCAACGTACGGATGCTGATCCCCAGTTCTTTCGCCGCGTGCGTGCGATTGTCTTTCACGCGAGCAAGTGTCTTAAAAATCAGCTCTCGTTCCATCTCCCACAATGAACCGTTGGCCGGTTGTTGAGGACGGACTGGCTGTCCCACCGTTTGGTCGCACGTTTCCGCTGGACAATGTTCCGGAAGGATTGCTCCATCTCCCGCCAACAGGACCGCTCGTTCCATCACATTCTCTAATTCGCGTACATTTCCCTTCCACGCCAACCGTTGCAGATGTGCCAGCGCGTCTTCCGACAAAGTCGGCGGCGTGAGCCCGTTCCTGAGTGCCGATTGAGTCGAAAAATTCCTGGCAAGCAGGGGAATATCGATTGCGCGTTCACGAAGCGGTGGAACAGTGATGGGAAACACATTGAGGCGATAATAAAGATCTTCTCGAAAGCGGCCAGCTTCGACCTCACGATACAGCGCCCTATTTGTCGTGGCGATCACGCGAATATTGACCGGAACCGGATCGCGCCCACCAATCCGATCCACCTCGCGCTCTTGGAGCACGCGCAGCAGCTTCGCTTGAAGAGGCAGATTCATCTCACTGATTTCATCGAGAAGCAGTGTGCCCGTGTGGGCCATTTCGAACTTTCCAATTTTTCGGATCAGGGCACCGGTGAAGGCTCCGCGTTCATGCCCGAACAGTTCACTCTCCAGCAGGCCATCCGGCAGTGCGGCACAATTGACAGCGATAAACGGCCGATGGGCCCGCGGGCTTCGGGCATGGATAAACCGAGCCAGAAGCTCTTTGCCCGTTCCGCTTTCCCCATGAATCAACACCGTAGCCTGGCTTGCGGCTACTCCCTCGATCGTACTCAAGAGTCTGACCATTCCTGGGTCCTGGGTTAAAATGGCGCGGCTTTCTGTCGATTGAACAGGTGGACCGGCAGGGAGACCTTCTTCTCGTCCCGCCTTGAGACTCACCATCATGCGCTCTAGGACGTCCATTGAAAATGGTTTGAGCAGGTACTCGCTCGCGCCAAGCTTCATGGCCTCCACGGCCGTTTCGATCGTCCCATACGCCGTCATGAGAACAATCGTGACCTGCGGCGCACGCGACCTGATCTCCTTGATCAAGTCAAGACCACTCAGACGCGGCATCCTGAGGTCAGTCAGCACCAACCATGGACGAAACCGGACGAGGCGCTCCATGGCATCGCTCCCGTCGACCGCTCCTTGGACCACATACCCGAGTCTCTTGACCGTCTCCATCAACGCGGTTCGCATCGAGGGGTCATCGTCGACGATCAGAACGCGTTCGCTCTCGTCGTTATGGTCCACCAGAGGACCGTTCTTCTCACGTTCATTCATGGAGCCACTCCTCTACTAATGCCAACTCGCAGTTACTATGCTCGTCCTCATCTGATTCGCCCTCTTTCCCCTCCGAGACCTGAATCTCGCCTGAGGCTGACACCATCGGAGGATGCGGCAGAAGGATCGTGAACGTCGTGCCCTGCCCGATGGTGCTGTGGACATCGATCCGTCCTTGGTGCGCATCGACGATTGAATAGACGATTGCGAGGCCAAGGCCTGTTCCCTCATCCTTCGTCGTAAAGAAGGGGTCAAACACACGTGACCGATGATCCGGGTCAATACCTACACCGGAATCTCGCACAGTCAACCGAACGGAGGGTATTCCAAGCGTCTGCGGCAGTTCTTTTTGTAGACTGATCGTCAAAACACCGCCGTTGGGCATGGCCTGAACGGCATTGACAACGAGGTTCAAGATAACTTGCTTCAATTGCCCATCGTGACACCAGAGCGAAGAAATATCTGGATCGATGTCCACGCGAATCTCTATCGGCACTTTCGTGACCGCATGAGCCCCCAACGTAATGGAATCGTGAATTAACGGCGCGGATAAGTGCCATCCACGAGCCATACGCGCCGGTCTCGTGTACAGCAGGAGATTAGCGAGTAATCGATCCATCGATTGGACGGCCTGTGATATCTGCTCAGCATAGCGCTTGGCAGGCAAATTACTGGCAAGGTCTCGCTGAAGCAGAGAGGCAAACAGCTCGACACTACCCAATGGATTTCTGATTTCATGAGCGATCCGACCAATGAGTTCCCCCATTGCGGCGAGTCGATCCTTGCGCTGCAATTGCTCTTCCAGCTGATAGATACGAGTGACATCTTGAATCAAAATCAGCCGACTGGAAACGACGCTTGAGTCCTTGCGTAGCGGCACCTGACTGATTGAGACCACGGTCTGCCCAAGGCGTTGAGGCCGATCACACACGCTCAGACCCAGACCGATGAGCACCTCCGACGCCACGCGGTCGCACAGTTCCGCCTCAGTAGCACCGAACATTGCCTCCGCGGCCAGATTGCTGCGGGTAATCACCTCATACTCATCGACTACCAACACTCCCGTGGATAATGATTCAAGAATACCATTGAGATGCATCCGCATCGCCTCATTCTCGCAAAGCTGTCGACGGAGCGCTTCATTGCTGTGCGCCAGCTCGACATCCATCTGCTCCACACGTGCCGTCAACGCAGTATAGGACTGTTGCAGTGTCTGCGCGGCCTCATCAAAACTCCTGAACGCTGCCTGGAGCAGGTCATGTTCCTCCGGCTGCCCTGTCGTCGCGGTCGTCATAGCCCCTCCGAATGACGGGATTGCCGAACTGTTTGCAGACTGTTCTTGAGAGATGCGGCTATGCGATTGACCAGCTGGTCGTCGGCGACGTCGAGTTCGGCCAGTGCAACCGTGGCTCGATCATATTGCTTCAGCGCCGTCCAATGCTTGGCTGTTTGCAGATACGCCCATTCGGACTGACGAGCGTTCGGTTTCTTTTCTAGGACTGATTGATAAGCGGCGATCGCCCGCTCGTGTCGGTTCAACCGGGACAAGATATCCGCATAAGACAGCAGCATCCCGGCGGACTGTATCGCACCAGATTTGAACGCTTCGTCGAATGCAAGCGCAGACTCATCAAGCTTTTCCAGTTCCTCCAAAGTCTTGGCCAGCTGCAGATACATGACAGGGCGCTCAGGATGAACCTGATGTCGTAAGAGCCATGTTCGGCACAGGTGGAGAAGGCCTTGTAGATCACGCTGTTGCCGCATGGCGTTGATAAGAAGTTGTAGAACTTCTCCTTCGTATGTTCCGATGGGAAACTGAAACCGATATCGCTCGAGTACTTTCCGGGCGGCCTCTGCATCCCGCTGATCTAAGTAGTTCTTTCCAAGGCCGACTAAAGCCGGCTCAACCAGCGCTGAGTCTTTCTGAACCTTGATCACCTGCTGAAGTAGTCGTACCGCTTCGGCAGTGAACCCTAGACGTCGATGGGATTCAGCAATCTCCAGCAGCATCGGGGAACGTGCGTACCATTGCTCAGCCATCGCTCCATGGCGATGAAACAAACTCACGACCGTCCAATCATCATGTGACGCGATCGCGGCCTCAATCCAGGGAATCAAGATCGACGATAGACGCTCCGACGCCTTCATGGCCCAGGATTCGCCTCCCTTCGCGACGCGAAAGGTGACCTCCTTGTACGTACGGAGGGCGCGATGAAGATCGCTTGTCCTTTCGTACTCTTGCGCCAGGTAAAACAGCGCCTCGCTCCCTGTGGGATTATCACCTTCTCGAATCGCAATGTCCTCCATCAGTGTTCGATACGAAGCATCGTTCTGAATCGGAGCCGGCACGTTGTGGATCATGGCGCCAACCGTTGGGCTCAGGATCTTACCGTCGGCCGATAGGTTATTCTCAGTGAGTAGCGTGGCGAGTCGTAACTTGACCGTGGAGTCCAGCTCGCTTTCTGGATACAGCAACGGAATAAGAGCATATATAAACTCGGCACGAGGTCGCTGATCGCCACTTCGCAAGTTCTCGGCCACATGGAGCAACGCCCTCGGTGCATATCCATGGCGTGGATACAAATTGTAGAAGAGCAGCATCAGCTCTCGCGCGGAGGCATCATGATGCAGTTGGACCTCCGTAATTGCGTACCGTTGAAGCGCTAGGCGATCACCCCGTAAGAGCTCCGGCCATCGTCGATAGCTCAGATCGTAGAAGCCTTGCGCATCTGAAAATCGGTTCTGCCTGAACAGCGCGTGAGCCAATCCCAACGTAGCGCTCTGAATCAACTGCTCGTTCTCACCTCGCTTCCGCACATTCGCGAACGCATGCTCGGCATCTCTCCACTTCCCCGTGGCCATAAACGTATGTCCAAGCCCAAGCAAGGCTCGATTCCCGTCAAACGGAAGATGGAGGGAATGCCCCATGGCTTGTTCGTAAAACGCCTGTGCCTCTTGATACCATCCTTGTTCAAAGTACAAATCCGCGATCCGCCACTCTGCTCTCCTCGCATTCGCTGACTGGGGATGGTCACGCAGGAGTTTCTTGTATTCCTGAATAGCCTCGAGTCGATTGCGTCCGGAAAACTCATCACGAAGCGATACCTCCACCAAGAACGCTTTGGCTGATGGGACAAGCGAGCTTTCGGGATGATCCTTTACGATTTTGCCAAAGAATCGTTGCGCCTCCACCCAGGCGTGCTTCTTGTAGGCAGATTTGCCTTCCTGCCATGCCAGTGCATCAATCCCTGCGGAACGGCCTTCCGGTCTTGGCCCATCATCGGGCAGAGGCTGGACAAGCCTTTCAAGCGAGGCTGGGTCTTGCACCGCAGGCTTACGTTCAGGCAGTGGTACACTTGCGCGGTTGACAGAAGACTGAGGCGTAGACTCACCGATCGCCAGCGGAAGGAAGGCCATCCAGACGACCATCGAAAGTACCGCCTGACGATATCGTAAGTTAAATTTGTGCACGGCGATAGGACACCAGCAAGGCTCATGCCCTGCATATCCACAAAAAAACTTCAAGGAAATCAGGATGCTTCTCTGGAGGAATCGTGCCCGCGGAAGAATCGCGTCAGGATTGGCATCGACTACGCTGGGAGGTCGTCAATCTTTTGACTGGAGGTCCGTGGCCATAATGGAAGTGTTTCCACCTGTGATCGCGGATCGACACCTTTGCGCTTAAGCTTTTCAACTAATGTCGTTCGGTTGAGGTGGAGTAACTGGGCTGCTCGAGCGGTGACGCCATTGGCTTTCTTTAACGCCTCCATGATGAGATGTTTTTCGTACTGCTCAACCTCTCTCGAGAGATGAATGCCATCCTCGCTCAGCCGTATGAACTGTTCCTTCAGCTCGGGGATGATCGATCTCCGACTGATCTTCTGAGGAAGATCTTCGGAAGATAGAATGCCTTGTTTCTTGAGGACAACCAGCCGCTCCATCATATTTTCCAATTCCCGAATATTCCCCGGCCAGTCGTATTCGGTCAGCAAGCGAAGTGCCTCGTCATCAAGGCCGACGACCTCCGTGTGCTTACTTTGATTAAACCTCGTGAGGAAGTGGTCAATCAGGAGCGGAATATCAGTACGGCGTTCTCGGAGTGGTGGAATAACAATGGGGATCACATTGAGCCGATAGAATAGATCCTGCCGAAATCGCCTCTCTTCGACCATTGTTTCCAGATCTTGATTGGTCGCAGCAATGATGCGCACATCGACGTGAATGGTTCGGTTTCCACCCACTCGTTCGAATTCCCGCTCTTGGAGCACTCGGAGAAGCTTCACCTGTAACGGGAGGCTCAGTTCGCCGATTTCATCCAGAAAAATCGTGCCTCCATGTGCCAATTCAAAACGGCCCATACGCGCATGTGTCGCGCCGGTGAAGGCCCCCTTCTCGTGCCCAAAGAGTTCCGATTCAAGCAGGTTTTCAGGGATCGCGCCGCAGTTCACGGGAACCAATGGCCGATCTCTTCTTAGACTGTTGAAGTGCAGCATACGGGCCACCAACTCTTTGCCCGTGCCGCTCTCGCCCTGTATCATCACTGTGCTGTCGCTATCGGCCACCTTTTGGACAAACTCCAGCACCTGCTGCATCGGTTCACTGACACCCACCAATTGTTCCAATCGATACTGATCCCGCACTGCCCGTCGCAGGAGATGGTTTTCCTGCCGCAGCCGATGAAATTCAGCGGCCTTCCGGACAACCACTGCGACAGTTTCGAGATCAAACGGTTTGGTAATAAAATCAAACGCCCCGGACTTCATCGCACGGACGGCCGTTTCAATCGTGCCGAATCCGGTCATCACAATAGGAATAATTTTCGCGTCAAGCTTGGAAAGTCGGTCGATGACCTCAAGCCCATCAATATCGGGTAATTGGTAATCCGTGATGACAATGTGAACCACGCTCTCTTTCACCGCCTTAATGGCCGCTGTACCATCCTCCGCAGTCGATACGGTATAGCTCTCCCGCATGAGCGCTTCTCGCAGAATCTCGCGCAAAGCGGGATCATCATCGACAACCAGCACATGAACTTGGCTCATACTCGTTCCATCTCACTCCATTTGGAATACGAAATTATCCGCGGGCTTAGAATAATAATCTGTGGAAGGCAAAGCAAGTCATATCAACTATTGGGCAACAACCTGACACGGGCGAGATTTCTTGACAGGCTCTTGAACCTATTGATACTGTGCGACACGATGTGGGGATATCCTGTCATCAACGGGCTGGCGTAGCTCAATCGGCAGAGCAGCGGTTTTGTAAACCGCAGGTTGGAGGTTCGATTCCTCTCGCCAGCTCCAAAACTTCCGCTGACAATTCAACCTCTTTGCAGTTTACAGAACCCCTGCTCTCCCCTCCCAATTCGGCCAGTGTAACCGCGATTGTAACCGTCTCTTTCTCGAAATAGGCTGACAGCGACCGCGCCGCCTGTTCGAGATCCCTCTCGTTCACGATGTTGTACCGATCAAATACACTCCTGGTCTTGTGCCCCGAAATCGCCATTGCCACCTTTTCGGGGACGCCGGCCTAGACCATATTCCGAACGGCAGTCCGTCTGAAGTCATGCGGGATCTTGCCCTGCCAAACCTTCCGACGTTTGGCGGCATCCTCCACCATCTGCTCGAGTCCCACCGCTTCACACCCTTTTCTCCAGGAGTGACTCAAGGTCTGCAGGCGAATCCCTCCTCGATGGCAGATTCACGGGCAGGCGGGCCACTTGTTGTCACACCGGGCTTCCACGTCCGCAGGACTCGATGAAGATCGCCTGTGAGAAAGAGCACCCGCGGGTATTCGTCTTCGTATCCTGTGCCCGAAGATAGAGCTCCCCTTCGATCCAGGTGATCTGCCGCCTCTGGAGAGAGCAGTCCTCCCTTCTCAGTGCGAGAAAGTCTTCATACTCAAAGAAGCCCGACCGGAGATTGGGATCCTTCAACATTGGGATATAAGGCACATGCCCAACCAGTTGAGGCGTGTGTTCAAACCCCAAGCGGAACATGCGCTTGAGACACCCAAGTTCACGGTTGATTGTGGCACTCGCTGCCCCATAATTCTGCCGTTTGACGATATACGCTTTGATTCGTTCGCTTGTGATTCTAACGGCACGCATCTTCCGAAAGAACGGCTTGAGATGGAGCACGTATTCTCCCAACCGTCTGGCCGTCTTTCGTTTGTTCATCTCATGATTCGTCTTAAAGGTACCTGGCTCTATACTTTCATCCAGTAGTCCGTCTAAAATCATGAGGGATCTTCCCCTCCCAGCCATTCCGGGTTTTCGTGGCGTCCTTATCCATCTGTCCGAGTCCCACTCTGTCAACGAGATACTGCCAGGACCTTCTCTCTTTGGCAGTTACCGGCTGTAGCCCGCTGGAACTCGTGGCTGATAGCCCTTGACCATCCCTAGGACCACTCCTAGAATGCCTGGCATGGTCGGCAGCCTTGCCGTCAATTCCACTGTCCTACTCCTTCTGATTGTTTCATTGGGTTGTACTCCCAACCTTCACCACTTTTCTCGGGAGGTGCTGGACCGGCTAGATGAGTCGTCCAGCATGGACTCGGCATTCCAACAGGATGTTACCGAGTGTCATCGAGATGTCATCTACGAGTCCAATAGGGAGGCCCTCATGGGCACGGCCCATGTGATGTTTTTAGAACGAGACCTAAACCGCTGCTTGGAGGCGCGAGGGTGGAGACCAACGCCAATCGGAGACCATGCCTTTCAGCTTGACACGTGGACGCAGGAAGCGGTGGTGGTTCAATAAGCCTCAGATCGAGGCAGAATGGCGAAGGCAGCTGCATTGCGAGCAATCTGTCCACTGAAGTCAGGTTATTAATGGGAGGAACGAACCAAGGAACGTCCCGCGCCGCCGATCCAGGTCAAAGTGACCCATTCTCCTATCCGATGCAACAGATCGGAAGAGATGAAGCAGAAGAGCTTGCCCTCTGCCTGTTTGGCATGCCGGTGTAGGATAATTTGATACTGCCTCCGTCGAGACTGCATCCCCAACGAACAGAAGTAGCGGTGCTCCGCAAGCTTCCGTGGGTGACTATCGATGCCTTTGCTAATCTACTTGGAAAGATACGGGGCCAGTTTCACCGGAGAGGTTCCAGGCCGGGGCCCCTGTACGTTGGCCTGCCTATGTGCCTTACCCGCGATCGATCACAAATCCCCAATCTGAACCCACGGAATACGGGCGAAGTGTTTGCGATCGTAGGTGAGAATCTCTGTGAGTCCTTGATCTTTCATATGGAAGGCATTGTAGGCATCCACAAAATCGATGTTTGCATGGACATAGAGATCGAGGGCCATGAAGAGCAGCGGGGCTTCCGGGCAGAACAGATTGGGCGTATTCAGAATCTTTTCGACCTTTGCAGCGATATCCGCCTTCTCTAGTTTGTAAAAGGACTCCAATGTCCAGATAATCTCAGCGATGACCAGCAAACTGGTTGCCAATTTGATTTTGCCGCGCAAGGCATCGCGAAAGAGAGTCTCGGCTCGCTTGGCTTTTGCCGGATCGTCGTTGGTCAGAAAACGAAGAAACACATTGGTATCCACGAAGACACTAGCCATGCCCGACCACCTTCTTACCAACGGCTTGCCTCACAGACTGACGAACCTTCTCAAAATTTTCCGGGTGCGCTGATGGCTGGACCGATCCTCTGAGATCGAGAATAGTTCCTTTAACGACCTTCAAGACCACTTCCTCTCCCCGCATCACGAAGAGGACTTTCTCCCCTTCTTTCACCCCCAGGCGGTCACGGATTGCCTTGGGAATCGTCACCTGGCCTTTCCGGGTGATCGTAGATTCCAACATGCGTACCTCCATCACAATTGTAGTACCTTTAGAGTTTAGTACTACTATTCGATCGGGTCAACCGCAGGCTTGCAAAAGCAGAAATCGGGGGAGTCTCACGACACCCCCTTATCCCCCGAGCAGCGCCCGCGTCACCGCCTGCGAGGCAAAGAGGGGAACACCCTTTGGGGTGGCTTACTCAGGGGAGGCAATCGCGCCAGGAACAACCCACCTGGCACGCTTGCAGCCCCATCGCTCGCATCTAGGAATTAGTCTCCTGCCCTGGCGGGTGTGGGGGCAGGAGACTTGAGGTATTCATGAGTATCCGGCAATTCGGGTCCTCGAATCCTGATATCCATCCGAACGTCCCGGCCCCGCCGTTCCAGTACCTCAGCGTGCAGTACTCCCCTATTCGACGCAGCAGGTCGTAGTACACGAGGCCGAAGATTTTTACTTCTGCCTGTCTGGCATGCCGTTGCAGGACAATCTGGTACTGCTCTGTTGGCACCGCGATCCCCAACGAGCAGAAGTATCGGTGCTCCTCAAACTCTCGTGGCTGACGGTCGAGGTGTTTGCTGATGTATTCGGAGAGATACCGGGCCAGTTTCACCGGAGACGTTCCCGGTCGTGGTCCTTTCACGTTGACTTGGCCCTGCGCTTTTCCGACGATCTTGTACCAACACCGACGCAAGAGACGAATGTCCTGAAATCCACGGACTGCCAAATGCGGATGGATGGCCCCTCGCTTCTGGCATTCCAGCACCGCCACATAGGGCATGGGATAACCATTGCGAGAAAGCATGCGCCGTAACCGTTCGAGATCGGTTAAGACCCTGTCTCAATCTTCCATGTTCACTCTGTACGTGAGGGTCAAGAGGTGATCGGCTTGGATCGACAGGCATTTTCTTCTGATCTCTCCCTTTGCCCGTGCTTGTGCCCGTTTCTCGTTTAGTTCTTTGACGTTCCCATGAAGCCCTTCTTGCCGAGACGTGGATCGACCTTTCCCCATGACGCCTCGACCCACTGCTTCCCAAAGTCGTGAATCTTGACTGACCAGGTTGAACCGCCGAAGGATTGTGTGGGGACGTTGGATTGCGTGTGATCGACGAGAAATGTCTTTCTGACAAGTTTAGAGGCCGCCGGCGGACCGGCGGCCATGCGCCGCTGGCAGTCGCCAGCAGGCGCATCGACCGTCGCTCGCAGCTCGACGATCCTTTGTCCTTTCGAGGCTCGATCCTTCTGTGATTCCACTTTCAAACAACCTCAACCACTGTAACCAAAACCGTAACCATGGGCGCCGTTTTTTCCCTCTCCGCAAACCAGAGAGCGCAACTCCACGCAGTGATCTACTCTGGCCATTCCTCGTATGATTCTGTTACTTTGGATGAGGACGAAGGAGGGTGCGAAACTGCGTCAGAGCTAGTTTGCACACCGCAGGTTGGAGGTTCGGTTCCTCTCGCCGGCTCCACAACTTCCGCTGACGTTTCAACTCCTGGTGTTTTTCAATACCACGTTCCCTCCTAATCAATATCCGTGCAGCCGCCAAGGTGTCCGTTTGCCTGTGATGAATACCAAGATACTAGGACGAAGTCTGAGAATGTTGGAGTATTTGTCTGAGCCATTGTTGCTTGGAGATGTGCGCTCGTCTACCAAGACACTAGGAGGATGGATCAATGAGGAAGTGGCATGTAAAGGGACTGGCGACCTGCTTCGTGATCCTCGTGACGACTCTGCCGAGTGTACGGGCGACATCCACCGACAGATCCGGCCTTGATGGGCCGTCGCAGGATGAGACGTTGGCGTTTATCAAAGACACATGGCAAGCATGTGCAACCATGCACAGTGGCTGGCAACGCATGACCGCGAAGGACGGATCTCTCTGGCATGTGGATAGAATGGCGAGGGTTGAGGTCGTTGTGATGCCCCCGTCCGCTCTCAGACTTATCACACGGCACAATGAACGCCGGAGGTTGAGCGGGATATTTGAGATCCAAACACCAGAAGAACTAATCCAGGAGTTTGATTTGAACGCATTGTCTCCAGACGTACAGCCTGAGCGGGCAGGCGAGGACGCCACCCTCTATGGAATTCGGTTGCACTGTGCGCAGGCGGCCTGTGTTACCGAATGGGTTACATCTCTCGCGATACCGGGGAAACCCCTCCATGACCTGAAAACTGGCAAACTGGCCGTCACAAGCCTCGATGAGCTTGCCTATGTGGACGGCGCTCCCAAAATTCATCCAGGAGAGAAGAAGGGAGAGGCGTATGTTCCCGTCTGCGACAAGGTAGCCTTAGAAAGTCTCTCAAAGGCCTTTACCCATGCCATCAACAACGCTGGGGGAAAGAAGCCATTGTTCTAGAACACAGCCGGATCTCGATGTGGCTGTGGTTGGCGACGGCAACCGTCGATGATCATCTACCAACCACGCCTTTACCGATCGAGTGGTGTCATCGGTCTCTCCCTTGTCAGATCGCACTGAACCGCCACCGACGATATCCTATGGGCTCGTTTACATGGACAACGAACTTGCCGAGCAGCTTCAAGTTGAGGCAGTCTGGCATACAAAAAAAGCGCGTCCAACAAGGACGCAGCTTTCTGATTTTGCCATTCAGACAGTGGAAAACCCATGGTGTAGCGGGCTACCGCTCCGCCTCGGTGAGATCCGTTTCATTCTCCAGCTCCTCCACATCCGAGTCAAATTTTCCCTTCGTGGTGGAGGGATGCAGGCCGTACTTCCTCAGCATTTTATAGAAGTCGGCGCGGTATCGGCCGGCAAACTGGGCGGCACGTGAAATATTTCCACCGGTCAGCTGCAGGACATTCTTCAAATAGGTTCGCTCGAATTCCTCTTTGGCCTCCGTGAGCGGTTTAAGCGGGGATTCTGCCGCGATACTGACCGCCGGCAACAGATCCGGTGTCAAGATCTCCTGCCGAGACATGACCACGGCTTTTTCGACCACATTTTCTAACTCCCGTACGTTACCCGGCCAAGGATTGATCATCAGCCGGTGGAGCGCAGCCGGGGTGAAACCTTTCACCTCTTTGTTCGCCCGCTTCACGCTGAGCTTGAGGAAATGTTGCGCCAACAGCGGGATGTCATCACGTCGATCCCGCAGGGGGGGGATAAAGAGAGGAACCACGGAAATACGGTAATACAGGTCATTGCGGAAAGTTCCGTTTTTAACCGCCTCACCGAGATCCTTGTTCGTCGCCGCAATGATGCGCACGTCCACTTTGACGGACGTCTCAGATCCGACCTCGCGGACCTCTCGTTCCTGCACAGCGCGCAAGAGCTTCACCTGCATCGACAATGGTATTTCGCCGATCTCATCGAGAAACAGCGTGCCACCGTTGGCCATCTGAAATAATCCTCGTTTCGCACCATGCGCGCTTGTAAAGGCACCCTTCACATGCCCAAACAGTTCACTCTCAAAGAGCGTTTCAGGGATGGCGGCGCAATTAAGCGCTACGAACGGACCTTTACTGCGTCGGCTGTTGGTATGGACGACACGCGCCATCACCTCTTTCCCTGTTCCGGTTTCTCCGAAGAGCAGGATCGTGGCATCCGAATCGGCGACTTGCGCGACTTGTTGGAAAAGCCGCTGCATCGCCGGGCTGCGCGCGACGACATTGTCGAGTCCGTACAGTTCCTTGACCAACGACTTGAGTCGCTGGATCTCCTGGCTCATCCGCTGCT
Organism: Nitrospira sp.; assembly: GCA_041742455.1. Classification (GTDB taxonomy): domain Bacteria; phylum Nitrospirota; class Nitrospiria; order Nitrospirales; family Nitrospiraceae; genus Nitrospira_D. Next base: position 110,561 of record JBGSIO010000055.1, read on the forward strand.
GGGACAGTGCCTTCTCAATCGTTTCCTTCAGCTCTTTGTCGTCGAACGGCTTCGTCAGGTACCCGAAGGCCCCCCGCTGCATCGCTTCTACAGCATTGGGAATGCTCCCATGGGCAGTAAGAATAATCACCGGTAGTCCGGGATGACTTCTTAGCAGCTCTTCGGTCACATCCAGCCCATCTTCTCCACGAAGGCGGAGGTCTGTAATGGCCAAGTTGAACATCGTTTTCTTGGCCTCTCCCACAGCATCCTGCCCGGTCGTACATGACGTGACCGAATATCCCATGGCGGATAACCGCATTTTCAGCAAGTGGAGCAACCCCTCATCGTCATCGACTACGAGAATATTTTCTTTCTCCATAAATTCAACAGTCCTTCTGGGTTCGTTATGGCGTTGTGTCAGGGCCAGGAATGGGAATCGTCGTCAACGGTGGACGGATCGGACGCACCTTTTCACGCATCTCCTGGTCGATTCGTTTCAACGCATCAAGCTGTGTAGAGAGCTCTTCAATCTTTCTGTCACGTTCCGCCAGTTGCTTTTGGAGACTTTGAATCGTGGCTGGGCCGGCCGACGTTTTTCCTGGGTCCTTTTTCGTCTGGAGCGACTCAATCTTTTGATCTCGATCCACGAGTTCTCGCTGCAAAGACTCGACCGTCTCCGTTTCGTCGCCCTGTGAAGAGCGAAGCTGTTGGATAGCCATCTCTCGATCAAGCAAGTCCCGCACCAGAGTGTCAGCCGCTACGGCCAGCGATGTATGAGCGCCCGCGATGGCAGGGCCTGTCGAGACAGCCTCGAGCCATGATTTCGCTCCTGGCGCCACAGGTTGCTGTAATAATTGAAGCCACGCCTTGCTTGACGATGCAAACTTCCCCATTGGAGCCACTGCTATCACCATTTTAAAATTTTTTTCAGCGATTTCGCGACTTTCGTAGAGACCAAGCAAGGCACGAGTAAAATAGATATGGTCACAAGGGCTGGATCGGATACATCTCGAGATCAAATCCTCCTGTTTTCTTGCAAGCGATTGAAAGTTCTTGAGTTCTTGTGGTTCAGCCGTAAAGTACGGTTGAGAAACTGGAGCAGGCGTGGTCCAGACTGCACATCCTGTCAGCAAGACGGAAAGCAGGACGGTACATGGTGTCTTAGAAACTATGGTTCTTCTCACTGTTGCTGAACCTTTTCCGGCTTGGTCAACCGTAGGATAAACCGTACAGCTGCGCCTTTGCCTTTCTCACTCTCGATCCAAATCCTTCCGCCATGAGCTTCGACGACCTTCTTGACTAAGGCCAACCCTAATCCGCTTCCCGCCGTATGTTTAACTTTTGTACGACCTTGATAGAAACGCTCAAAAATATGGGGAAGGTCATCCGGAGCCACGCCTGGTCCCGTATCGGAAACAGACACCTCAAGGACTCCTGCCTGTGGATCGGGTTTCATCTGAACTTTGACCACGCCCCCTTCCGGGCTGAACTTCAAGGCATTCGACAGCAAATTGTCCAACACCTGCTCCAGACGAGACGCATCCGCCTTGACCCACGCTCGATCGCCAATATTTTCCAGTACAAGCTGGACGTGTTTGGAATCCGCAAGAAGTCGGACTTTGTTGATGGAGACTTCGGCGATACGATGGAGATCCACCGGGACAATGCGATACTCCATCATCCCTGCCTCCATTTTCGACAAATCCAAAATCGTGGAGATCAGATGAATCAACCGCCGGCTGCTATCGGCCATGATTCGGAGGATCGTACGTTGCTCTTGCACCAGCGGACCCGGAATTTCATCAAGGAGTAAGTGTGTGCCTTCTTGAATCGAGGCCATCGGCGTGCGAAGTTCATGAGAAACGTGCGCCAAAAACTCTACTTTCATATCATCGAGTTCTTGCAGCTTTCTGCCCATCCAATTCACGGTATCAACCAGCTCTCGCAATTCAGCGGGAGCCTTGATTTCAAGTGAGCCACCGAAATTGCCTTGACCGATCTTTCTGATATGGCCTTGGAGCTGGCGGAGCGGAAGCAAAATTGTGTAGCTGGCCACCCCGGCAAGCCCGATCCCGAAGACGAGCGCCACTAAGACCAGCTGTTCGGTGACGGCCTCTGCTTGCGCAGCGCTGGCTCGTGATTCACTCACCTCGACACTCATCCGGGCCTCGTGAAGATCGATATAGGCTTGAATTGAGGCTGACATTTGATCCAGAATGATATCGCGTTGGCTCGCGTATTGAGGGTCTTCGCGAAGGCCATCCCCATTCACCCCCTGAAATTCTTCACGGTAAAGCACCAAACGTTTTGCGAGCAACCCATCTGCATCCTGAAGAAGTTTCAACCCCTGAGGAGAGCTCTCTTGGCTCCGCAGAAGTTGGAGATTTCGTTGGAACTCATCCAGCTCTTCTTCTAAGTTCGTCAGAAAGGTGTGATCCTTTGTGGCGACGAACTTCTTCTCACTATTCATTTGCGCAAAGAGCGAACCCAATAAACGCTTCGCAGATTCGACTGCTGGATAATGATAGGAGGCCATTTGCGTGCTCATGGACGCTAATTGGCGAAGCTGAAAGAGCGCGTATAAATTGACTCCTCCCATCACGGTAATGATAACCAGAGCCGTCAGGACCAACCGCCAAAAGATCGAAAGTCGCATGAGTCCGCCCCTCACCCGGACGGGATCACAACTGGGCTGAACTCAGGTGTAGGTTAACCCATACACTATTTCAGCCCTCATTCACAAGTGACGACCAAACGGGAGTCCGACGAAGCGTTCAGAATGCTTCCACGTGTACTAAAGTAATCCAAGAACACGCAACAGGTATCTCGTGAATCGAGTCCCTACTGCCTGGCATCAAACTGGCGGGAGAACAACCGTTGCCGTCGGGAAGACCCATGAAGCGCTGCAAAAAGATGTCCGCGGAAGAGTAAGATTGCCATCGCCACCGGTGGAGTCAGGAGGAGCAGGATAATCCCTTGTCCGCCGGAATCGATACCGACATAGGACAACCATCCACCGATCGCAGTCACCGGCAGCATGAGAATTTGGAAGAAGTTAAGGCCGGCTCCCCGACCAACAAGGCCGGACAGCGAAAAAAACTCCTGCAGGCCGCTTGGAGAAAGTACCACAGGCAAGATCAGAATGGCGAACGGCAGGAACCACTCAACCCAATGTTCCACCACGAATTCATAGGAGGTCTTGAAGACGTCAAGGGGTGAATTGTGTCGGACTTGGTAAATCACCTCCGGGGCCGGATTCAGGAGGATAAAAACGAGAAGAAGAAAGGCTGAAGAAAGAAACTGGCCGTACGGATTGGCTTGCATCCCCATCTCGAGCAGCATCGTCGGCAGCCAGAGGACGAATCCAACACCGATCACGTCCCAGAAGTAGTGCCCGAAACTTTCGGTCACATCCGTGAATCGGAGGGGCCTTGCCCCGCCTAGAGACTGCTCGATCAACCGAAGAGTGGCGCCGACCAATAGGGCGTTAAGGATACCCAGCAAGAACCCTCCTGCTATTCCCAACGGGCCGACAAGCCTCGCGGCTCCGAGGAACAGGACGGCAAAGACAATGAGCGCCAACATCGCCATCCAACTCTTGGCAAGCGAGCGCCCTGTCGCGTAGAAAACCTGTCGATAGAGGTGAATCGTCGCTGAAACAAGATTGCTCATTCGGGCTGTACCCTAGTCGGGATCGCCGCGGAGGTCAAGAACTAGTCGCGTCGCCGGCGAAAAATAAGCCTGTGGTTGACTTGCCTAGCCAGATGATTATCACATAACCCATCATTAGCAAATCTCTATCATAGGTGAATCGCCATGGACATGAATCGAATGACGGTCAAGCTGCAAGAGGCATTACAGTCCGCCTCCGCCCATGCGCAGCGGAGAAGCCATCAAGGTATCGATGTGGAGCATGTGCTGTTGGCGCTCCTCGATCAAGAGGGAGGAACAACCCCAGCCCTCCTTGAGGGCGCTGGCCTTGCCCTGTCCGGAGTTCGACAAGCAGTGGAACAAGCCTTGACGAAGCTGCCGCAAGTACAAGGCTCCGGCGCCGCCCCGGGTCAAGTTCATATTGCCAACCGCCTCACCCACGTCCTGAACCGTGCGGAAGACGAGCAGAAGTCGCTGAAAGATGACTTCCTCAGCGTCGAGCATCTGCTACTGGCCATGGTCCATGAAGGCGGCGTATTCAAGAAGCTGGGACTCACCAGAGATCGTCTGTTATCGAGTCTCCAACAAGTGCGCGGAAACCAGCGCGTCACCAGTCAAGACCCGGAAGGCACCTACCAGTCGCTGGTGAAATACGGGCGTGAACTGACCCAGTTAGCTGGGCAAGGGAAATTGGATCCGGTCATCGGGCGAGACGATGAAATCAGACGTGTTATTCAGATCCTATCCCGCCGGACCAAGAATAATCCTGTGCTCATCGGTGAACCAGGAGTCGGAAAAACCGCCATCGTGGAAGGGCTGGCGATTCGTATCGTGAAAGGTGATGTCCCCGAGAGCCTGAAACAGAAAAAGCTTTTTGCATTGGACATGGGATCACTTGTCGCAGGAGCCAAATTTCGTGGTGAGTTCGAAGAGCGGCTCAAGGCCGTCTTGAAGGAGATTCAATCCTCTCACGGTCAAATTCTCCTGTTCATCGATGAATTGCATACGGTCGTGGGTGCCGGAGCGGCTGAAGGAGCAATGGATGCGGCCAATCTATTGAAGCCGATGTTGGCACGAGGCGAGTTGCATCTCATCGGGGCGACGACGCTGGACGAATACCGGAAACATATTGAGAAAGATGCTGCGTTGGAGCGCCGCTTTCAGACGGTGCTGGTCGACCAGCCGTCCGTGGAGAACACCATTTCGATCTTGCGCGGTCTCAAAGAACGCTATGAGGTACATCACGGCGTGCGGATCAAAGACAGTGCCTTGGTCGCTGCAGCAAAATTGTCGCATCGGTACATCGCAGATCGGTTCCTTCCGGATAAAGCCATCGACCTGGTCGACGAAGCGGCAGCACGCCTCAGAACCGAGATCGACAGCCTTCCCGCTGAGCTGGACGAGGTCTCGCGCAAGGTGCTTCAGCTAGAGATCGAGCGAGAGGCCTTAAAAAAGGAGAAAGACCCTGGAAGCGTTGCCAGATTGACGACCCTCGAAACCGAGCTGAACGAAAAACAACGTGATTTACAGGCCTTGAAGACCAGATGGGAATCGGAAAAAATCTCCGTCTCCCGTCTCCGCAAGATGCGCGAAGCTATTGAGGAGATCAAACTCAAGATCGATCAAGCGGAACGCGCCTACGATCTCAACCGCGTGGCAGAACTCCGGTACGGAGAACTCCCTCGGCTGGAGCGGGAACTGGAATTAGAGCAGCAACACTTGGGGAAGAAACAGGGTGATATTCGGTTGCTGAAAGAAGAGGTCGATGAAGACGAAATCGCCGCTGTCGTCGGTCGGTGGACCGGCATTCCCGTTTCCCGCTTACTCGAAGGCGAAACCGACAAACTTTTGAAACTCGAGGAACTGCTCCATCAGCGCGTGGTGGGACAAGAGGAAGGCGTCCGCGCCGTTGCGGATGCGGTGCTTCGTGCGCGGTCAGGCATCAAAGACCCAAATCGCCCGATCGGGTCATTTCTCTTTCTGGGCCCAACCGGAGTGGGCAAAACCGAGCTCGCCCGGGCCCTAGCCGCTGTTCTGTTCGATGACGAAGGCAATCTGGTGAGAATCGACATGTCCGAGTACATGGAGAAACATACAGTCGCCCGCTTGATCGGCGCACCTCCCGGCTACGTCGGCTACGACGAAGGAGGCCAGCTGACCGAGGCCGTTCGGCGGCGTCCGTTCTCCGTCATCCTGTTCGATGAAATCGAAAAAGCGCATCACGACGTCTTCAACGTCCTGTTACAGGTTCTTGATGACGGCCGGCTGACCGACTCACAGGGCCGTACCGTGGACTTTAAGAATACCGTGTTGATCATGACCTCCAATATCGGCAGTCCTCAGATTCTGGAGGCCCAACAGCGCGGTGCCGCTTATGAACAAATGAGAACAGTCGTGATGGGTGAGCTGCGGCAACACTTTCGTCCAGAATTCCTGAATCGAGTGGATGAGGTCGTCGTCTTCCATCCGCTCGGCACCGAACATCTGATCAAGATCGTGGAGATCCAACTGGAACGTCTGCGGAGTCGATTAGCCGAGCGACGGATCCCATTAGCGATCACCCCAGCGGCCCTTCAGCACTTGGGAGAGCGCGGCTATGATCCGGTCTATGGAGCACGGCCGCTTAAACGCCTGATTCAGCAGGAGTTGGAAACTCCGATCGCGCGATTGCTGGTGAAGGGTGAGCTCCGCGATGGGGATACCGCGTCGCTCGATCTGAAGAATGACCAACTGGTCTTGGTTCCGACCGTGACGCGGGAAGGGAAGTCTAGCCAATAGCTGCGGCGCCACCTTGTGCGTCCTTCGTGAATCCGCTTTTCTGCCGCTTGTCGATCTTCCATTCTGTGCCCGACACCTGTAGCAGGCGGCCCTTCATGGTGTGGAATTCTCCTCGCGAGAAGGACACCACATCAGGGGCCTTGGCTTCGAGCTTCAATAGAATTTTCCCGGAACCGACTTCTCTCATGGCAAGACTCGTGTCCGTCTTCGCCACCTCGTAGGCTCGCCGTTCGTTGAACATCAGCGTGCTGTCCACCACTTTGGCCAGCATCCGGCCGTTGGCATCAAATAGAGCAAAATTCACCAAGAGCGCGCCGGTCACGGAATGGAGGGCCAGTTGAATCTGCGGCACACCCTCGACCTCGATCGTTCCATTGGTGTTTTGGTAAAGATTGGAGCCGATTTCGATATCCATACTTGAGGCTAAAATAAAATGAACTGATCCTTCAATAAAGAAACATTCACCACAAAAGAAAACAGTGGATGGGTGGAACTAAGACTTCTTGATCCGATCCAGGATCAGCGCAATACAGCCCCCTAATAGCCCGCCTCCCATGATCGTCGTCAGCAGCTCAACCAGCTTCAACTCCCACACAGACCCCTGAGCCTGCATCACTTCCCTGATGCCACCTTGCACCATGATGACCGCGAGCGCCATCGTTGCTCCCACGATAAACCACCAAAGAAACACTTTCGCCGAAGTCACTGAATCCTCACACGTCGGGGTTACGGTCAAATGAGCGGTATTGAATGGCCTCCGCGATGTGGATGGCCTCGATCTTATCTGAGTCAGCCAAGTCGGCAATGGTGCGCGCGACGCGCAGGATACGACCATGAGCCCGTGCCGACAGTCGCAGTTTCGCCATGGCCTGCTCAAGCAACTCTTGAGCCGGCTGATCGAGCCCACAATACCGCTTTATCATCCGCGGCTTCAACTGTGCGTTCGCATAGATGCCATCCTGTCGATACCGCTCGCGCTGGCGCGTTCGCGCCGCAACCACACGCGCTCGAATCGCGGCTGACCCCTCAGGCGCAGGCAGTTCAGTGCGAAGCTCTCGCACCGGAACAGGCGGGACATCCAGATGAATATCGAGCCGATCCAAGAGAGGTCCGGAGAGTTTAGCTCGATACCGACGAATCTGAGTGCCGGTGCAGATGCACGGGCGTGTCCGATCTCCATAGTAACCGCAAGGACACGGATTCATCGCCGCGATCAACATGAATCGCGCTGGATATCGTAACGTTCCGCTCGCTCGTGTCAGCACGACATGCCCATCTTCGAGCGGCTGCCGCAATCCTTCCAGCACACCCCGTTTAAACTCGGGGGACTCGTCCAGAAACAACACGCCATTATGAGCGAGCGAGACCTCACCGGGTTTGGGAACGGTCCCACCACCAACGAGCCCAGCGTCTGAGACGGAGTGATGCGGAGCCCGAAACGGTCGCACCGTCAGTAAAGGGCGTTCAGGGGCGAGTTGCCCGGCCACGCTGTGGACTCGGGTTGTTTCAATCGCCTCCTCCAACTCTAGTAGTGGCAGAATCGAGGGCAATCGTCGCGCCAGCATCGTCTTGCCGGATCCAGGAGGACCAACCATCAGTACATTGTGGCCACCTGAGGCGGCAACCTCCAGCGCCCTCTTGGCATGGTCTTGCCCACGGACGTCACTATAGTCCTCGTCCTCCGACATCCTGGCACAGGCCATCAAGTCAGGATTTGAGCGGCTCGGAGCAATGGCTTGGGTTCCTTTGAGAAATTCGGCTGCTTCCGGGAGAGTGTGGAGCGGGTAGATATTCACTCCTCGCACCAACGCCGCTTCAGCACTATTGTCCGCCGGCAGCAATAGGTCATATCCAGCCCGGCAAGCAAGCGCAAACGAGAGCGCTCCCGTAATGGGCTTTACGCGGCCGTCCAGCGACAGCTCACCAACCAGCACGCAGGTGTCCAACATGGACTGTGGAATGACCTCTTCGGCAGCGAGAATCGCGACGGCTATCGCGAGATCGAGCCCCGAGCCTTCTTTTTTCAGTCCGGCAGGGGCCAAATTGACGGTGATTCGTTTCGCGGGAAAGTGAAAGCCGGTATTTTTGAGTGCTGAGCGGACTCGGTCACGACTTTCCTTGACGGTGGCATCCGGCAGCCCAACGACCGAAAACTGCGGAAGCCCTCCTGAGATATCGACTTCGACGTCGACAAGATGCGCATCTAACCCGACAAGGGCCGCGCTCCTCACCTTGGCAAGCATGGAACCACTGCCTTTCTGTTCTGGACCGCGGCCAATCCGCGTCCATTATAGGAATTCTCCATCAGAGTTTCAATCAGACCTCGGGCCGCGACCTCCTCACTAGCACCCCTCACCTCCACTCTGTATAATCCGCCCATGTGCCTTCAGCCTCCGCCTGAAGGAGAGGGTTTCGAACCGATGCCGATCCGATTTGGAAGGCTCGCCCGATCTTGATCATCAGTGTTGCGCTCTGGCTCCTGCTCTCCCCTGTAGACAGTGCTGCTTCGTTCGCGGTGAGCACCGGCGCTTCGATCCTGACGCAGCAAGCAACGCGCGCATCTCCATATGTCGGATCAGCTATGGCCGTGCTCGCGACGCTCGAACAGGCCCAGGTTCTTCCGCCCGAAGGGAGCCGAGAAGCTGATCGTGTGATTCAATCCGTCATCCAACTCCAATCAGTCTTCGCCAAGGGCACAGATCAATCCGTACAGGAATTCGCGCAACGTGCCATCGCAAATACCCCTGGTGGGAATGTGCAGATGGTGTTAGAACGGTTTCGCTCCAATGGATGGACCGCCGACATGTTGGTGGCGCTCGCAGATGCAGACAGCCGAGCGTCTGCTGAAGAACGACAGGAGATGGCGGCTGGTCTTGGCCAGTTCAACCTCTCCGTGGACGATTTTCGGCGATTTATGCAACTCGTGAGAGATGGTCGAGCAGCGCTTGAAGCACGAGGGCAGAACTTTGACGAAGTGTATGCCCGTCATCGAAACGCGATGCCGGGAGCAGCGGGACCGTAAATCGTGTATCTCGTGAAGCGTATCGCGTATCTCGCAACAACGACAAAGATAGGAATGTCCTCCATCATACGCTTCACGCTTCACGAACGACAAAACCTACAAGGAGGAACGTATGGCAACCCGAGCGTATATTCTGATCAAAGTGAAAGCGGGAAAGACCAAGGACGTCGTCGCATCACTCAAACGCATCCCCGGCGTGGAACAAGCCCACTCGTGCTTCGGCCGCCCGGATATCTTTGTCTTCATCAATGTCCATGACGAACGGGCGCTCTCCGACGTCGTGATCACAAAGATCCATGCAATTGACGGCATCGAAGAAACCGACACGCATATCGTCGCTGAGTCTTAGTCCGCCTAACGAGACAAGTGTATCTCGTGAAGCGCCTCTCGCCATCCAGGCAAGGGTTTCAGGTTGCTGGTTTCAAGTTTCGAGTTGCGCGAGAGCCTCCCGTTCGAACTTGAAACGAGAAAACCGAAACTCGAAACTAATCGGCGGAATACGCACGCCTCGCGGACTCGTCGACGTAGGCTGAGTCGGCGAAGCGGGCTTCACGATGGACGATCTACGAAGACCGGCGCCCCACCGAGTTGTGCAGACTGGTAGCAGGCCTCGGCGATTTCTATGGCGCGCCATCCATCCTTTCCTGTAATAGGCATGGGTGTGCTCTCTCGTATAGCCTGCAGAAAGGCCGTAACTGTGGCAAGGACCGTTTGAGAAGGAGGCAGATCGAATGCACGGGTTCGGGTGTCGTCGCAGCAGTGAATACGGCACCCTCCCCAGTCGACTTCCAGCCGTCCATTGGTCCCCCACCAGTCCGCTCGACCGACCCGACCCGTGGACACTCGAGCAATTTCTATATGGCACGTTGTTCCGCCGGACGTCGTGAGACGAACTGACGCAGCGGTTTCCGGTGATACAGACGGGCGCACGTCCATCGTGGAACGCACCTGATCCACCTCTTCGTCCGTCAGGAACCGAACGAGATCAAGCATATGGATACCGATTTCCAGTAACGCCCCTCGTTTGCCGTAGCCATCGGCATGGCCTGGAGCAGTCTCCCGTTTCTCGATGCGACTGATGAGATGGAGTCGTTCGGACCGTCCGATACGAGGCTTGAGCGCTTTCATCTGTTGTATCGTATGATCGAACCGAAGAGTGTGCGCCGTCATCAGCGGAACTTCAGCTTCGCGAGCCATGGTGACCATCGCATGGGCGTCGGCAGCCGTCGTGGCCAGCGGCTTTTCGATCAACAAGGGCTTGCGCGCTTGAACCGCCAGCCGGCAGATGTCCCGGGTATACAGCGGAGGAGTCACCACAACGATCACATCCACGGCAGGATCAGCCATCAACGACTCTGCCTTTCCGTAGACTTTGATCGGCTGAGCACCAGGAAGATCGAATCCCTGCTCAGGATGTTGCCGACAGACGGCCCGAAGGGAAGCGGTTGGCAGATCATGTACGATATGCCGAGCGTACCGAAGCCCATGCCGGCCCACTCCGATCAACCCGACTCCGATTCGATCAGAAGCCATGCCCCTCCCCAATGTCTGAGATAGAATGTTCGCGGGTAGATATCATCGGCACGTATTTGACATTCCCGCAAGCGGCTTCATATAGTAAACGTGACATTAAGTGCAAGGCCGCTTCTAAAGGCATTCCAACCATGCTCACAACGCACCTCGCTCCATTCACGTTGGATCAGATCGGAACAGGAACCGCGCGTTTCCCAAGCGGCGTGCCGATCCCAACGCATAGCGATCAGATGGTCGACCCCTACTTCAAGTCCAAGATGCCCAAGGAGCATCAAGTCGATTGTCTGTTATTCTGGCCGCAATTACCTGGTACCTATCCAGGGCTTGTGCTCTTGCACGATTGGTGGGGCTTAACCGGACAGATGAAAGACCTGGGGGCCAGACTTGCCTGTGAAGGCTACATGGTAATCCTCCCCAATCTCTATGGCCGGCAGGGTGGCATGGTCACTGCCAGTGACGACGTCGCCGCTGCCTTGCTGGAACGACAGAACGATGCACAGGTCCTCACCGATATCAATTCCTGCTGTGAATATCTCAATACTCGCACCATCACGAAGAAAAACATCCACGGAGTCGTCGGGTACGGAATGGGCGGGTCCTATGCGCTGAGTTTTGCCTGCCAACGGAAACGGTTACGCGCAGCCGTATCCTATTACGGCAAGATGGTCACATCCAAAGAATTGTTGAACAATCTGTTTTCTCCGGTCCAGTATCACCAGGCAGGAAAAGACACGTGGGCCACACCAGACGACATCGAGCAGTTCCGAAGCGCCTCAACAGAATATGCCAAGCGTGTCGAAATTCATCTCTACCCGGACGCATCCCAGGCCTTTTGTAACGAGATGAAGCCGAGCGTCTATAACGCGGAACATTCGACCCTTGCCTGGGAACGAACCGTGAGCTTCTTGAAGGCTTGCTTCCAAGGAACATGACCCGAAGCAGTCAGCCCCTTCCCTTCCCGATTCACCCACAGGTTCATGACCGAAAACACCGTCACACTCCGCACCGCCTGACCTTCGCTGGCGTTGGATACTTGTTGATTGTCGGATTCGTGAGCCTCCTCCCCTCACTCGCAGGAGCAGAGGATCACGCGTCACCCATGTTGTTGGCCGACGTAGTGACTCAACGCGCCGAGCAGCTCGCAGCAGTCGACTCGGATGAAAAAGCCATGACGCTGTTTACAGCGACCGTTGGTCCCGCTCTGGGTTTAAAGGATGCTGCAGGAGCGCTGGGCGCCACACGACTTCCGAGTAAGCTCGTCAAGGAACTCAGATTGGCTGAATTATCGGAGTCAGTCTCTGAATTGATGGGTGCACTGGCCGCTTGGCAACTCGCTGAATCCATCGGCCATGACGCAAACCAATCCTCGACCACCATCTCACTTCCTGCGGCCCGACAAGATTGGTTGCATACCCATAGCCGGAGCACATCGCTTTCCGATGTATTCCGCCTCTCCCAAGAAAACCAGGCCATTGGCACCGCTGAGAAGCGCTCTGACCGACACAACACTGAACTACTGTTTGTTGCCCAGCGTACGGCATTTGAGGCCAGTCGACAGGCAACCAAGGCCTGGTGGGATATTCACGGATGGAAAGACCGTATCCGACAGGCAAAAGGTCTCGCTCGACTCTGCGGGACCTGGCAATGGACCATCCATAATCATCAGAACCATGGAGACCAGAAGGCTGTCGTGATGTTTCCCCCGGTCGGACACACATCAGCCAATGCCGCGACACCAGCAGAGACCATTGTCCTGGGCGATGCCATTTATTTGCGATGGGAACAGAACGGGCGCATTCAGGAAGACAGCCTCCTGTTCATCAAAGATGATGCGAAGATCGAAGGGTCGTTTGTGAACAATACCGGAGGATGGGGATCAATTACCGGTAAACGAACCGCTACCTGCCAGCCCTAACCAGGATGCTGTAAAAGCCCACTGGCATCGTTCTCGCGTGGCTTCCAAATGAGTGAAACGTGTCTCGTGAAGCGTCTCTCTTTCCTTCGATCTTGAGTTCCAGGTTTCAAGTTCAAAGTTTCAAGTTGTGCAGAAATCAAGAATCTGAAACATGACACCTGAAACCGTTGCAGCAGATAGGTTCATGAGTGATGTGGGCTAATCATCAGCCTCCCGCTGAACGCCAGGCGCGCCAACCCAGCACCAGCCACCCCACGATAAACAACACGCCTCCGATGGGCGTCACGGCACCCAGCCAACGGATACCCACTAACGAAACTCCGTACAGACTTCCGCAGAACAAGAACGTCCCCCCAAGAAATAACCACCCGGCTTTGACTGCACCTGCGTCGCGTCCAATGCGAACCACCAAACCGCTCAGGACCATCCCGAAGGCGTGATACATCTGGTACCGGGTCGCCGTGTCGTAAACAGCCAACATTGGTGGCTCCAAGATTTCCTTGAGCATATGAGCGCCGAATGCGCCTGCTGCCACGCCCAATCCAGCACTGATACAGCCGATCAGTACCATCCATCGTGATGACGCATCGACATCCATCGAATACTACCCTCCTGATATACCGGTTGGAGACCTGCGCGATCATACGCGATCTCAGGGGAATACTCCAACTGGAAGGGCGAGGCAGAAAACCTGTTTCCATATGCGATAGTTTGGCAATGCGTTTGCGAGTCACAACCGCTTTCCCTGACCGCTCTTCCCAACCGAGCCCCTCCCTTCAAATCGGCCTTTGATTCTTTTCTCCGACTCCTGTATGTTGTCCTCCATCTCAGCTGACACAGCACACAAGTGATCTCTGCCGGTTACGGTGACGGGCATGTGTAGTCCAAGAACAGAACGGGTGTTGACTACCTTATCTCCAGCTAAAAGAGGATCGTCATTATGTGGGACAAAAAGCGAGGCGAGATGGAACCCGAGAATGGAAATTTTACAGTTCTAGGGAAAGATGTCACATTCAAAGGCATCGTCCACTTTCATAGTACCGTCCAGCTCGACAGTTCTATCGAGGGAGAAATTCACGCGAAGGGAATGCTCGTGATCGGGGAGAATGCGATTATTCGAGGCTCCATTATCGCCGAAACCGTCGTGAACAGAGGAAAGATCCATGGGAACGTGACCGCAACCGGGAAAATCCAGTTGCTCAAACCTGCCGTTCTGCTGGGCGACGTTTCCTCTCCGTCTTTTTCGATGGAAGAAGGAGCCTTCTTTAAAGGGTCGATCGACATGGGTTCCCATCCTGTGGTCGATGAGCTCGAACAAACTCCCTTGGTCATTACGGAAGCACCCCAAAGGTTGAGCGTCTCCCGCCCGGTTCTGATTGAAAGCGAGCGAGGGAAATAACGTTCTCTCGCCCCCGCTGCTTCAACTCAGAAGCTCTGCGCTGCAGCCATACCAAATCCGAGTTTCTCCCTGATCGATCCAAACATTCCCGTTGTCGCTTCCTCTTCCGTGAATGGGTGAATCCAGCGACAGTGACGTCGAAGAATTTCAAACTAACACTTAGGTGGAAATTAAATCACCCTGCTTTCACTCTGGAAAGAACTGTTATAGGCCGCCGCGACGGGCATACTCGGCGCAATCGCAGGGTATCTCTTCGGGAAAACCACGAAGAATCCTGACGGCGAATCAAAACCCGACGTGGTCAAAACTCCATAGCAGACCTCGCCTATCACCTATCCTGAACCAAAATCCGCTTCTGTGATTCAGGTCGTTGCGGAGAATTGAGCTGCGCTTCACGATCGCCCTCACTCAACACCACCGCCACACTCGTACCAACTTGGGACATACCGATGGTCCATTAGGCTCGATGTAACAATAGGGCCATCTGGACGCCTGCGGTAGACCCTTCATTCCCTAAACCAAAGAGTCATATCATTGCGCAGTCCCCAACGCTATCATCCCGCCGCTTCTGAGGAGGACCTGGTTTTACAAATGCGTGTGAATGGCCTTATGGATCGGTGTAAATGTTACTGCTAGCGGTTTCGAGAAAGAAACCTGAATCCTTTCAGATACTCTCTGAATCGAAAAAGATTCACCTCAATAAGCCTCTTCCATTGTCTAGCGTCAGAATTCTTGAGAATTCACGTAATTTTTCTGGCATTACCTATGGTCCGTTCTTTGCTGAATGCAAGTTGAGCTAGCAAAATTCGATGATCATCCAACCGATGATTCAAGCTGTTTAGACGAGGTAAGGCATCAAACAAGGCACCGTTATAGAGCTATTGGAACTTGGTTGGGTTACTCGACAACCGGTTCCTTTGAAAGGATCACTTTATGAAGTTATCACTTACCTCTCATCTTCTCATCATTCCCCTATTGGCTGCATGCACTAACCAACCTGTCATAACAGGAGAACCTCTTGTCTATGGAATCAAGGCAGACACTGGGCAGATACTCGATCGCGACACGCCAAACATAGAAAATACTAATTTGGTAACTCCGCATAAAGGTGAGATCATTACCCTGGTTCTCAACAACATCTTCATTAAGTACCTTAAAGATGTCGGCAGTCCGCACGTTCTGGTATATACCCAAGTTTTTGACGATGGCACAGACAATTCCGACACAGCCGCAACAAAAGTGCTCTATAACGAGCGCAATTCTCCAGAGGGAGTAAACCCGGGATTAGCTGACCGTGTGCTCTACGGACCTACTCCATTCAAAGGATTCCCGCTGCGGATCAAACTATTCATTGTCGAACTCGATAAGGAGCAGAAGGAACTAGCCTCAAAAATTATTGATGCCGTTGGTACAAGCGCAGCCACAGCAAAACCCGAAGCTGCACCGGCCATAACAGTCGCGGTGGGTATTGCCAAGGCAATTAATGCAATGAACGAAGACGATTTTGAACTACGCTTTGACATGACCTTATATCCTGTGAGCGCAATCGGCAAAGCCTCGACGGGTGACCCAATTCTTGATGAGAATAACCCCGGGCAAATTCAAGCTGAGCCAGTTCAACGCTATGACAGGGCTGTGACCCTTGTATCTCCTTTGCGCACAGGTTCCTATGTCGTGCTGAAGCGTGAATTAGAAGAACGGTTCAAGGACCGGAAGAACCTCTGTGGTGTCGAGGTAAGCACTCTTGACGTGGACTATTCCCAGGAGTTTTTCATTACACAGTATAGAGGAATAGATGGAACGCAGTATTTTTCAGACGAAGTTTTACGCTACGAAGGAGGCTATCTTTATCGTATTGTGCGAAGGATCGTGAACACTAAAAATCAAGAAGAGCAATCAGCGATAGTCAAGCTTTGTACAGGCCCAAATCCCTCTGTGCCAATATGAGTGGGACACGTTGCCTCTCTTCAATTAGAGTAGAGGGTGGAGGAGACGCCCCCCATCATGCATGCTGAGAAGAAACGCGAGAGTCGAGGAGTTGAAGGCGCTCGCCAGGCGACGGCGAGGCCC
>JBGSIO010000056.1:0-23483 GCA_041742455.1 Nitrospira sp.
GATGCAAGCCGCCTATGATCTCGCGCAGGCGGAAAAACACGTTGAAAAAATCAAGGTCCGGCGGGTACAGGATTCACTGATGCCTGCCTACTCTTCGACTAATCGGGGGCTTTGGCCCTTCCTCTCGACGCGTAAAACTCAGGACATGGAAGGTCGGCGCAAGGATCGTCACGATCAAGCCCCAGAGTAGGATCGCGGTGATCGCGCGGTAAAAGACAAGATCGAAGACTATCATAGGACCGGCACCCGCGATAATGCTGAAGCGGCCGACCACTGTCCCAAGCAGAGCGATCCCCTGAAACCCGATACCGATTCGCCTCGTCCAGGAGGGATTGTACAGGGTCAGAGAATATCCGAGAAACAAGCTGCCTGCCAGCACACTTTCGAAGATGATCGCGTCGCGATGCCCATACTCTTCAGCTGGCAATCCGGCATGAATGAGCGCAGCGATGGCAAATGCCGCCGCTTCGGCAAACAGGAACGTCCGGGTCTTCAACAGCTGGCGATCGTCCTTCATCTCCGTACGAGTTCAGCAACCTTTTGGAAACGCTTGCTTCAGTCAAACACTGATTTTCCATCGAGGCTCCTAGCAGAACTCCTAGAGCCGGCAACCAGGAACAGGAGGAAAATACGAGAGGTTATTTTGCTGTGGCAGTGGTACTGGCCAGGGAGCTCAAGCCCCAATGGCACTCATGATCGTACAAGCCTGTCATCCATCTGCCTAGATAACATCTCGCCCGTAGGGACATCGGCACGCACTGCCCGAAACATGCCAAAGCGACACAGCCCTACCCCAAATGCCAGACGCATTAGCAGGAACGTGGGCACTTCCCGCAATGATTTAATGAACCCGATCGCGCCAAACCGAATAATCCCTGCTGGACGGATAATTCCCTGCCAGATCGAATCGAGCCATGAGGGTAACGTTTCGGCAGTCCAATCGGCTGTGGTAACTTCACCCGCCACCAGTCCAGTCGCCGCCAGTAATTCTGAAAACCCTTCAATACTGGAAAATGCTGGGTGAGACCACTGATCCAGCAGTTGCCGCATCACTGACTTTTCCCAAAGATTGAGCGGAACCCGGCGATCGTCCCGCTGATTCCAATCGGCAACGACCAGAATTCCACCCGGTTTCAGAACGCGCATGAGCTCTCGAGCAAATTGTGCTTTATCCGGCATATGCGGTCCTGCCTCGACCGACCAGACCACATCAAAACTGGCATCGGGGAACGACAGTGCCAGCGCATCATCGACCTGAAAGTGGGCATTCACTTCTGGGGCAGTTAGCTCTTGAGCACGTCTGACTTGCTTAGGGCTGATAGTGATTCCTGTGACAGCACAGCCATAATCCCGCGCCAGAATGCGACTGCTGCCGCCAATGCCACAGCCCACATCTAACACCGTCGTACCGGGAGGAAGCTTGTCTAACCCACCCCAATGCACCATTTCATGCACAAAGTCTGACTTGGCTTTGAGAAAACCCTTTTTGCGGGGTGGGGAGCCATAATGTCCCAAATGAATATGTTCGCCCCAGTAGAACTCGAGAATGCCGTCATTCGTCCAATCATCATAGGAATTGGCGACAGAATCGGCAGACTGATATGTGCGGGGAAATAGTAAGTACAGCACGAATCCAATCAGCAGAAAGGCTAGGAGAAGGGCGATTGCCCATATGAACATGTTCATCATATCGAATGTCTGAATGGGTGTGATTTCGCTAACATGTATGGACAATGCAAAGAAAGTGACACGAGTACCCTAGGGAGTACCCACCCCTTCCCCATTATTGCTGTGCCAATAGAGGTGCAAAGTGGTGCAGGTTAGATTCGGAAATGCTGTTAAGTCAAGGCGAAGGGTATTGGAATCTCAGATGAGTCATTTTGGGGAGAGGGATCTGAAGAAATATTTCCAGTTTATTTCCAGAATCTAAAAGTGAACCCGCTGTGCTCAAGCAGCAGCTTCTTCATCTGCGACTCTTATTGGGTCAGGTTGCGCGCTATGTGGAGCGCAATGCGCCACGGACTAAGCTGCGCCCCGTGCAGAGGAATAGCAGAGGTCCAGTTTGATGATAAAAATGGGATCGGGGGTCGCTATATACATGCAAGCAGCAATTTGGCGATATGGTCAAGGCTGTCGTGGATATTGATCAGGGCATCATGACCATGGGCGAGGAACTGCATTCCGACGAGGCTGAGCTCTTGGAGCAGGGCTCGCTGCAGAGAACTCGTTCTCGGTATGTCGAGCGAGCAGAGATCTGAGACGCCGTGACAGTTATTGTCAATCGCTTGGTGCAGGGCTAATCCATAGCACCTATTCACAAGCAATTAGCCGCTAAACAATGGCACACCCTCTCCCTCATGGAGCAACTGGCCAATGTCGGCAGCAGCATCGCACGCGCTGCTCGTTGGTCTGAAAAAGACCAGCAACTTGCGAACAGGCCTTCGACCGTGCCCTTGAACTTCTGGACCTGACGATTGCGGACGAGCGATTGAAAGGTCGGCTCAAAGAGCTCACTCGTGCTCGTGACCTACTGTGCGGCGCCATGGCCGGCGGGAATGATTAGGCAGCGATCTAGCTTCCCTCGACCACTATTTTTTCAACTTTGCCATGGCTTCCAGGGCTGGCCTGTGAGAGATGCAACATGAGAATGCACAAGGCAAGACCCTACCCCAAAAGCTCCTCTTCAGAATACCCACGTGCTCGATGCGTATCGCGGTGGATCTAAAACTCTCATTACTGTTCCCGATCGCCTACAAGAGGGGTAGACTCATTGCAGCTCCTTGTAAACGTAAGGGGGAGAGGTTGACGATGAAGAAGGACGCTTGGCTATACGGGGTCGCCGTCGGGATTGGAATTGCGATGTGGATTGTCGTCTCCTTACACTCCGGCAGGAGAGAGGCCTGGGATTCCGAATGGTATTTTCTCATCAGCATTCCAGTTATTTGCGTCGTATCTGCGGCACTTGGCTTTATAGAGACGAGCAGACCGTGGCGATGGGGAGTCGCTCCTCTTGTCGGCCAGTTTTCATGGTTGCTGGTGACCCAGGGGCCTGGAAATCTCCTGCCGCTCGGCGTCGTGGTATTCGGCGTGCTTTCTCTGCCATCGGTCATGACAGCGAAGATCGGTGCATACTTCGGCCGTAGGCGGATGAAATAGTCTCGGAATATCCGCGTACCGGATAGACCGCTTCTGAATTGCCCTCCCCTGATGCCACAATAGACCAAACCAACAGGACACGTTACAATGGCCGCGCTTCCTGGCTCGCTTCGCAACAGATTTTCCGGATACATCCTGTGGCAATCGGCACCACCTACAGCATCACTGTTCTCTTGGACGTCAACGAAATTCAGGACGTGGACGACCGGGCGGAAAGCCGCAGCTACATCGTCGCCGATCGCGAGTCCAAGCAGGCCGCTATCATCGATGCCGTCATCGAGAACGTCGAGCGCGATCTTCGACTTATCAACGAGCTTGGGCTGATTCTCCGCTTTGCCATCGAAACGCATATCCACGCCGATCACATCACCGGTGCCTCAGCCATTAAAGATCGAAGCGGCGCACAGATCGTATACGGCGGCGGCGCCAAGGGCGAGGTCACCGGCGCGGATCTGTTCCTATTCGAGGGCGAGGCGCTGCGGCTCGGTCAGACGTCATTGACGGCGCTCGCAACCCCCGGACATACGAATGGCTGCACGAGCTACATGCTCCCTGGTGTCGTCTTCACGGGCGATGCGTTGTTCATCCGCGCCAACGGCCGGACCGATTTCCAGGGCGGCTCGCCGGAGAAACTGTTCGACTCCGTTCGGAAGAAACTGTTCGCGCTGCCGGACGACACGATCGTCTACCCCGGACATGATTATCAGGGCCGGATCTCCTCCACGATCGGCGAGGAAAAGCGATTCAACGAACGCCTCAACCTCTCGATCGACCAGGCGACTTTCGTCGAGGTGATGAATCGGAGAAACGTGCCGCGTCCTGCCAAAATGGATATCGCCATACCCGCCAACCTGAGAGCCGGCCGGGTAACTTAGTAACTTTTTGTATCGGCCTGACAGCGAGATACACCATTCCCGGTACGTCGAACGGGCTGAGATCTGCAACGCCGTGAACGGACATCGTCAATCAATTAGTTCAGGGTTAATAGCATGGCACCCATTCATGAACAACTCGCTGCTGGACGATGGCACACACTCTCGCTCCATGGAGCAACTGGCCAATGTCGGCAGGGCTGTCGCACGCCCTGCCCGGTGGTACGATAAGGACCAACAGCGCTGCGAATAGGCTTTCTACTGTGCCTTCGAACTGTTGGACTTGACGATTGCGGACGAGCGGTGGAAAGGTTGACGGAAAGAACTCACCCGCGCGTGGGAGTTGCTCTGAGATGCCATGTTGGGAGGGAAGAAGTACGGCAGCGACTTAGCCTCCCTCGACCCTTATTTTTCCACTTCGCCATGGCGGCCAGAATTGACCGATAGGAGACTAGTGGCCTGTAACAGTTAATTCAGGAGTAGCCTGTCGTTATGACTCAATTCTAGAAATTCTCATACTCACAGGCCCCATCGTGCTTCTCATGGTTACCATTGCACTACCGATCTAATCGTTACAGTCCACTAGTCGATTGAAGTCTGGAGCATGCCGATCAAATCCGTCGCCTGAACCATCATCGGCATCTTTGGCACCGATTTCCGCGACCGCCGCACCCCTACCCTGGAAGTGACGACTGGCGTTGAGCCTCTCGCCGCGGCAGCGGCACTCGTGCTAGCCAGAGCTTAATCCGCCTTTCGTGTTTACATCTTTAGATAAGATCCTCCAATGCGCTCGTTGGCCGGGAAATATTGACTTGCAGTCGAAGTGGCGCAAGAATGCGGCACCTTTGATTGACGGAAAGCTTATACGATGGCTGACTTTGGAGGATATCTCGTGGGTCGCAAGCTAGGAGAGTGGCCCGCAGCCATAACTCCGGCCACGGACATGCTTTTTGCTGCAGTACGAAAGGACGGGGAAAAACTCGACGGAGTGGAATTCCATCATTGTACGTTTGCTAACGTCAGTTTTAAAGAAGTGCGTCTCGAACAGTGCCGGTTCACTGATTGCGTATTCCTCAGTTGTTATTTTCGAAAGAGTGCGCTGGTGGGCAGCTCGTTCATTGGCTGCAAATTTGTCGACTGTGACTTCCCCAAAGTGGCAGTTGAGTCCTGTGACTTCAAATATTCTCATTTCGAAGGCTGCTCCATTCCCTTCGCTGAAATGGAACATTCCCTGCCTCGCGAACCTAACCTGAGGGAGGAACTTGCGCATCAGCTCGCTATCGCATCCGATGTACGTGGTCATGGTGCAGATGGGCGCCGGTACCGACTGGCCGCCATCCAAGCGAGAGAAGAGCACTTGTGGGCCGCCGTGCTTGGCAACAGCGAATGGTATCAACGCCATTACTCAGGGCTTCGAAAAATGAAGGCTCTCGGCCAATTATTTGCAAGTCGAGTAAACGGCCTAATCTGGGGACATGGAGAAAAGTGGCACATTTTAGTGAGAAACATCATCATACTTGTCCTAGTAGTGTTTCCTGCTGCACTTTGGCTTGTACGAGATGATTTGTATCACCAGCGGGGAAACCTGACCTTTGGAGACTTGATGTGGCTCAGTGCTACTACAGTTGTTCCAATAGACGGAGTCATTTCTGTGGTGGCTACTACTGGGCTAAGCCGTGCGGTTCTGACCAGCGAGGGTTTTATTGGTGTTGTGGCAGCCGGACTGCTAGTCACTATTCTTGTGCGTAGGATGTTAATGCGATGAATGAAGATCGCGCCCTACTGCTATATGGCTCGCATGCGCGTGGTGACGCTGACGCGATCAGCGATGTCGACGTGCTTGTTGTTGGCCCTTCATTACCAAGCATGGATGAGATTGCTGCTTCACTACCGATTTCTTGCAGAAGGCACGTCCACACAAGTCACTACACATGGATGGAATTTAGCGCAATGAGTAATTATGGATCGCTGTTCCTCCATCACATCGCTAAGGAGGCTGTAGCGATTCGATATGAAGGTAACGCCCAAGAGCGGTTGAGCAACATGCTCACCTCCCTTGGTCCTTATAAGTTAGCCGATCGGGATCTATCCGGCTTCCGTTCGACGCTACGTGATGTTAATACCGCATTGCGTGCCGGTTTGTCTCCCTGCTTTGAGCTCGCAGTCTTAGGCGGAGTGGCCAGGCATGCCTCTGTGCTCGGCTGCTATGTGGCGGGGAGCCCATCCTTTGGTCGCAGTAGTATTGCTCGGGCAGCGAACCTTTTCGGCATGGACGATGCCCAGAAAGACTTGGTGTTTGCGCATAGGTTTCGTCTTTTTGAGGAGGGCCAGTGCGATCCACCGGGGACAGTATCCCAATCGGACGTGGAGCGCATTCATGGCGTTCTATCCAATTTTCTAGATCGGTTGGAGATTATGATTTATGCCAACCCTGGATGATTGCCTTGGTTTAATTGCGGCCGCTAAGGCTTCTGCTAGAGAACCGGAATCGGCATATGTTTTACGCACAAGGCTCAAGCGCACATTGCTTAGCGTGGGCCAGTTGGCCGCGGAATACGCCGGCGTTGCTGCCCCCTTGATGCCCGATGATATTGAGCGAGTAAGCACGGAACACCCGTTATCGTCGAGGGTCCTTAGGACCTGTGCAGCTCTGCTAGGAAAAACACGTGCACTATGCCAACCGAGCGAGGCGCTCGATTCGCGGTGGCGATCGGGATGGCAAGCGCTATGCGAGGACCTTGACGTGCTTGAGTGTACATTAATGACATTCAAAGCACAGATAGGCAGATAGAACTTCCGTTGTCTCTCCTTGGCGCTTGAAGAGTCAGCCATTCAATTGTTCCGCTAGGGTCAACCAACGTGCCAATGCGTGGCAATCTTGTACAGAAGAGGCTGATCATATGAGTAACCTCAAAAAAGAGGTTAAGGGTGAACTGAGACCAACTAGTCGCTTAATAGTAGTTAAGATTCTAGCGCCTGCCCCAATGACCGAGAAGAGCACTCACGACTCGGGTGAACTTCACGTCAATGAACGCGGAACGCGCGAAGTTACATGGAACTGAAGACCACGCCGAAAGTATTCGCATTTCGGATAGTGCGAGCATCTCCCGTTCGGTGAACACGAGCGAGTCTGGCGCTATCGACCAACTTGTTTCACTCATCAAGGGGCGTCCGCCTCAAAACGAAGAGGGTGGTGACGAGGTGTGCCACACACTTATAGAACGACTTAATCAGGAGGGTTACAGCATTGAGCCAAGCACGTTGCACGCAGTTGAAAGCCAAAGCGTTGACAGGAATTTCACTGCGAAGGATGGAGCTGAAGAATTTCAATTTCAAGTGACGAGTGCTGCACCTACATCAAGTTTTCGACGCTTCCTCGCACGATTTGGCAAGCAGGACCATCGATGGCCCAACTCAGATCTTGCCGAAGAGGGACTTCGTGGAGCCAGTGAGAGGAAAGCTCGCAGCATGAAAATAGGGTCAGATCTTGAACCGTGCATCAGGACGCAGGCTTTATATTGCGCTCCGCGCAAACCTGCAGATGCCATCAACCTCTTGTCTCACGAACCCAACAAACCAAGCCTCCCCTACCATCTCACTCACCGCTACCGCCCTTCGTGTTAGTTATAATCCCAGACCGTGAGACGACATTAGATCAGCTTAGCCATCACACTCGCGTCCCTCCGCTCCGTTCAATTTCTTCTGGAAGGATGCCCCTCACACCTCGATATACATGGCCTTTCGGAATAACGCGGAAGGAAGGTCCTGCAGGGTAACGCCCATTACCAGACTACGTCGAACCTCACGACCAGACTGTTCAGAACCTAAAGCGCTTGCCATCCCCTGGGGATCCCGCCCATCCGGGCGGTCCGAAAGCCGCTTGCAGTGGCATTGTAAAATAGCCCTTCAGACGGTTGAATGGCCTAGCTGGTCAGCAAGCCCTGAATCATCCACGGCGGAGTCTCTACAGATCGATATTCATTGACCAGCACATGATTCACCACTCGCTCTCTTTCTACTTCATGAAAAGTTCTTCACCGAGTTCTCATTCGTTCTTCATCTTTCTCCTGTATGGTTGCCCTATTGGAAACAATGAAAGAGGCACGGAATGGATACGAACTGGCTGATATTCGGTGGAGTGATTCTCGGGTTAGTGGGTGCGGCTTTCTTCGTCTACAAGAAGGGTCAATAGCCATAGGGAGGGTCAGTTAATTCAATGGCCCTTCTATGGCAGCCTAGGGACTGCCCCGGTTGTGCAGCCCGGGACGGTTCCATAGGTTCTCACCCTTCTTGCCCCTGAAACTTGTCAAGCAGCTTGCAACACAGTCATCAAATCCTGAACTGTTAAGGGCGCACTGTTTTCAGTTCTGCTGTCGGAGAACGTCGGTACATCCCACCCAATTAATCAATCTTTCCAATGATTCCGCTCAACGCGCCACAGGCAGGAGTCGATCCTTCATGAGAATTGCTCCACTGCCTTGATCCTGTGGGGGTGACTGGTGTGGCTCAGATCAGAGCTGACACCACTGACGAGGGCACCCGGGATACGACGAGGTTACGCAACCGCCACGACGAGGGGTAACGTCGTCTGATCCTTCGCCCCGTGTGCCGAAGAACGAGGGCACGGTGAATTGTGCGCGCTTGACCAGCGCCTTCGAGATGGAAGACCCTTTTTTTCCGCTCGAGGGGCTGTTGCCGATGAACATCCCTACGCGGGATAATGCGTCCCTGAACGAACAACGCATACTGGATCAATCAGGCTACAGGAACAAGTCCCCTCTCCCCGGTTTCTTTCTGAGGGGGAAGTGATGAGACCATTGATGAGAAGACGGAGCATTGATCAGTCATGGATCTGAAGGGAGAGGATCAGCGGACTGCCCCACGAGTGTCTGTGCGATTTCACGCTATGGTGTCGGGCTCCGTGCAGTCCGAAGGGACGGGCATCATTCTCGATCTCTCACAGAGTGGGTGTCGGCTCGAGAGCCCGCTCCTCATGCTGCCTGGCCTCTCATTAGAACTGCGTATCGCAATACCCGGCTTGGAGTGGGCGCTGATGATTGATGGGGCTGATGTGCAGTGGGCGAACGAGGACACCGCCGGGCTGGCGTTTGTTCGCATCAGAGAGACGGAACGGCAGCGACTCAGCGACGTGATGCCAACTTGGCTCGAAAGGAAGTCTGAGAACGGCAGCCAAGAGCAGGTCGAGCTGGTGCCGGTTGAGTTCCAAGGACTGGAAGCCGTGCTTTCAAAAGATCCTCAACTCGCCATCAGCAAAGGACTGGCGTGGTTCGCTCAAGACCGGGTGGAATTCCGCTTTCGCGGAGGGAGCCTGCTCGGCAGAGCGTTTCCCACATGCACGCCCGAGTTCGCGGCCGCGCTCGGTGAGTTGGTCAAAGCCGCTGGCGACACGGAGGCCGATTTCTCTCTGGCGCTTCTCCAGAACTACCTTGGTTCGACATCCACCGACGGCGTCTTAAAAGAGATTGTGTCTCGATTTCCCCATGATGATCGAAAACTGAGCGAAGTCCGGAGCAGCCTCAATAGCACCGGCGTGGTCTCAGTCTCCGGTGAATTCGGACTTGCGGAAGCATGGCAGGCCAAGAAAGAGTCGCTGACGCGCTGGCTGACAGACGAACGACAGGCGGTCACAGCATTCGCCGAGCAGCACATGGCAGACCTCGACCGAATGATTGCGGCAGAGCGGCGCCGTGTGGAGGCCGAAAGGGAACTGCGGGAGAGGAGCCGACATGAGGACGAGTCAGGCCACGATCATGGCTACAGGGCGAAACCCTTCTGATAGCAGAGGAAGATATGGGGTCAGTGGCAGGAAGAGAGAAAAGGAGAGGAGAGACGTATGGCTACTTTGCGCGATCGCCCCTATGGCCAGTTCAATTTTCTGATCGACCTTGGCGACGGAGACACCCAAGGCCCGCAGGCGGGCTTCCAGGAGGTTAGCGGCATTGGCATGGAAGCCGTGGTAATCGAGTACCGCAACGGCAACTCCAAGGACAATACTGTGATGAAGCTGACCGGCTTGAACCGGGTTAGCGATGTCACACTGAAACGAGGGATCATCGGCTCGTTGAATCTCTATACATGGCTAGACCAGATCCGCAACGGCGACCAGAACGCCATGCGAACGGTGACCATTCAATTACAAAGTGAAGATCACAGCAACGTGGTTCAGACATGGAAGCTCTTACGGGCACGCATCATCAAGCATACGAGCGGTCCGCTCAATGCAAAAGGGACCGATGTCGCAATGGAAGAAATGGTATTAGCCTACGAGCGCCTAGAAATGGAATAGGTTCGAGCTTTTTAGTTTGGAGTAAAGACAGTATGGCCGTCATCAGTGAACGACCCTATAAGAGCTCGAACTTTCTCGTTGATATTGGACGAGGAGACAGCCGTTCTCTGCTTTCCGGCTTTGCCGAAGTTATTTTCCCAGATTTTATGGTCGGCAAATCCGAGGGCGATCAGCGTCCTCAAACGGTCCCTCAGCCTATCGAACGAGCTGAAGTCGCTGCTGCCAATCGTCTTGTCCTCAAGCGAGGGATGATGGGGTCCATGGATCTCTATGCCTGGTGGGATGAGGCTCGGAAGAGAAACGCCTCTCGACCGCGTACCGTGAAGGTTGAACTTCTGGGGGAAGACCAGTCGACAGTGGTGCTGACCTGGCGCTTCGACAATGTTCGTCCGGTGGGTCTTTGTTACTCGCCCTTGCGTGCAATGGAAGGAGGCATCCTCATGGAGACTCTCATCTTGGAGTTTGACAGAATGGAGATGTTATGAAGGGTGACCTCCCAGAGAGATAGAGGCCACGGTATTATCCCATTGGCGGGCCTTGCTCGCTTTCTGAACGTTGATTCCTACCCCAAATGTTGCCACCATCGACTCCTGCCAACTTCCTGCCCCGAGCTGCGGCTGTTGTCGATTCACACAAGTCGGCAGAATCACTCGAACCCTAATTTCTCACGCTACACCTGCGCTGCGACTCTCTGTTTGTCGGGACAACGACAGGAGTGATTTGGTTTTGCTCGACTGCGGATAGAGAAATGTGGCCCAAGAAAGATGACATTGCCCTGTTGGTCGTCATCTCTCTTGGGTACAACTCTCCGCAAACTACGGCCAGCTAAAGCAACACCTAACGATCCGCTACTCCGGGTGCGAGAATGAGATTGACAGGAATCTTTTCCGCCAAGGTATAGGGACTCGCCCTATTTTCCTTCACCCACCGCTTCTCAGCCACAGACTCAAAGGGAGGAGGAAGTTCCCCTTGAAGAGACCACAGGTCGAACGGTGTCTCGTCCACGGAAATTTCCCAATCATATCCCCTATCCTTGACGTAGGGAGCGATGACTGTGTCAAGCGTCCTGATCCACCATTCCCTGAGGACCTGACCAGGTAATGTCCTCGCAATATGGTCGACCTTGAACCGGACAAATTTGTTGTTCAGTTCACCACCGACAAAGCAGGAGTCCTTGGCGATCTCTTCGTAAATGAATACGACGTAAAATCTTGGGATTGGAACCATCGCATACACTTCAGTCACCCGCTTGGCTAATGCCTCTTTGTCTTCTGCAGTGAATGCCCCGACTGGGTGATACACTTTCCATAATGGCATATCGCGGCTCTCCTCATTGGTTCGGCATTTTCCTGGTTTATGTATCTCCGGATAAGTCCCATTGACTCCTTTGGGCTAATGATCCATCGGTCAGCCCTCCTTTCTTTCGAAACACAGAATTGTCAAGCGGCATGACTAACTTGCATACCACAAGTCAGTCTATCCAACTCTGTTGCAGAATGCAAGTGACTATATTACAGTGTTGGATCAATTAGCCTAAATAGGCATATAGCGAGTGCTACCGGATGACCACGAACCATGAATGACACAATCACATTTAAGCGATCATGCTGCCCGATCACCAATTCGCTGGATATTCTCGGAGATAAGTGGACGCTGGTGGTTATTCGAGATCTGGCCTTGGGCAAAAAACGCTATCAGGAATTCATGGCCTCTTCGGAACGAATCGCCTCCAACATCCTTGCGGATAGACTGAAGCAATTAGAGGCTTCCGGCCTTGTGACCCGTCGGGCTTACCAGCAAAAACCCGTACGCTACGAATACGTGTTGACGGAGAAGGGCGAGGGCCTCAAGCCGGTTTTAAGGGCTTTAGTCGTATGGGGGAAGAAACATTTCCCCAGTACCAAGGTCATCCCTACCATCTAGCGACGCCTTTGCAGTAGACTGACCGGTAACAGACAGGAACGGGTACAGATCACAGGGAAGGGCATGGACGGGATGATGCAAGCAGTCGTTCCCTGCCGTATTTTGCTTCTTCGCCAACAGTACATACCTAGTTGTCCAGCTCCGACGAGGAGTCGACGGCGCTCTATGACCTACACGAAGCCTAGGCAGAGACGGCGTGTGGCAGCAATCATGTTCCGGCTGATGCCTGGGCACTCATGTGCCTGGTTGCTTTGCCTTTCATGTGAGTGGTTCGACCCGCGAACGAGACCCTCCTGAAAGAAGATTTCAGACCCTATGGTGTAACGATTCTGTTGAAAGGCTGGTGATCGATGCGGCGTTTCTTCCCGGCAATGCTTTTGGTTCTGATCTGTGCGGCAGGTGCGAATCCCCAATCCGTGGTAGCCGCAGACTCTCTTGAGGAGGCGGAATTTACATATGAGCGTGGTGAGTATACAAAGGCGGCACGCCTCTTCAGTCCCCTGGCGGAGCAAGGAGTGGCATCGGCCCAATTCTATCTGGGATTGATGCATGAAAAAGGACGCGGTGTCCGTCAGGACTACCCGACGGCACTGACGTGGTTTCGTAAGGCGGCGGCACAGGGCTACGCTGGGCCTCAGAACAATCTGGCGCTGATGTATGAGAGAGGACGGGGCGTCCGGAAAGACATCGTTCGCGCCCTCATGTGGTATCACATCGCTGGCGACCTGTTACCTGGTGATGAGGGGAAGGCAGCCTTGAAGCGCCGAGACTATCTGACCTCGCAAATGACGGCCGCGCAGATCGAGCAGGCGCAGGAGATGATACGGGTGTGTCAGGAGTCTCAATATAAGAAATGCGACTAGATCAGGTTTTTACACCGCAAGGACGTGTTAGGCATGGGAGTCAGGGCTTGTAATCCCATACCTCCAGCAGATGCCACGCCCTCCAACTCCATTCTCTCCTGCCCCAAAGACAGCCCCGGCTAGAACCCCTTGCGTTCAAGCATGTCCGCAATGATATCTTACATGGAGGTACAGTTGAACCATGACGGGAGAATAAGTAGATGAAGACCAACATACTTGTGATTACGTTGTTTTGTTGCACGATGTTCGTTTCGGCCAGTCATGCTGAGGAAATTGGGAGTGTCGATACGGAATTCAAATGGCTGGGGCCAGATCATAAAATTGTGGTTGAAGCGTTTGACGACCCAAAGATTGAAGGTATCACCTGTCATCTGAGTCGATCAAAAAAAGGTGGCTTCAAAGGGATGGTCGGATTGGCAGAGGAAACCTCAGATGCCTCCATTGCCTGTCGTCAAGTCGGTCCCATTCGCGTTGTCGGTGAGCTGAAAGAAGGGGAAAAGGTATTCAGTGAGAGTCGATCGCTGATTTTTAAGAGCCTACAAGTCGTCCGATTTTTCGACAAGAAACGCCAGACCTACATTTATCTCGTCTATAGCGATCGCGTGATCGAAGGCTCTCCACAGAATGCTATCTCGACCGTGCCGATCCAATCCTGGTCAAGTCGATAAGGTTTGATCTCGCGAGCAGCCGAAGGGGGATTTTTGACGACCGTATAGTGAGGTTTAGAGTCTTGGTATATTATATGCCTATCCCGAATACCGAGTCGTCCTTCTCATGGAGGCTCCCATGGTACGGAGCAAAGACGAGCAGTCTTACCGCGCACGCGCGTTGAAAATACTCCCCTGGATCTGCGCACACTGTGGGCGAGAATTTGAAGGCAAAAAGCTGAGTCAACTCACCGTCCATCACAAGGACCACAACCATCATCATAACCCCCCGGACGGCAGTAACTGGGAGTTGCTCTGTCTCTACTGTCATGACAATGAGCATCAGCGCGATCAAGTCGAGGGCGAGTTGAATGAATCGCCGTCGAGTCGTGAGCCGGATCGCCCCTTCACCCCGTTTGCCCATCTTGCCAACCTGATCAAGCGCAACACCGCAGTCTGATCAAGGCCTGGCCAAAGGTACAATGTCGGGTGTTGTTTTTGAAGGAATCACCAGCTGCGCGCGTTCTTAGATCCTGTTCTGTCTCCCACTCGTCCGCCTTTGTCCTGATCGCCGACCGCCCTCCGATCTCGCTGCCGCTCCCAGTCCGGCCACTTGTGGAACTGGTCGGCAATCGGTACCCTACATTCACTCAGGCTCACTTTCATCCATGAACCAACTACACACCACAGCTCATTCTCGGGATCCCTTGCACGGAATCACATTGGAAACCATTGGGAGGCCCTTGGTCGCACGGCACGGATGGGCGAAACTGGGGGCACGGTTGCCCATCCGTTGCTTTCGTCATCACCCGACGATCCAGTCGAGTCTGACGTTCCTGCGCAAGACGCCCTGGGCGCGCAAGCGAGTTGAACACCTATTCGTCGCAGAACTCCACTAGTCTTCAGCCCGGCGCTATGGCTTCGAACGCAACCATCTATAAAGCGGTGCTGCAGATTGCAGATATGGATCGCCAGTACTTCCAGGACCATGCACTCACGTTGGCGCGTCATCCGTCTGAAACTGAGGAACGCATGATGATACGACTGCTGGCCTTCGCGCTCCACGCGGATGAAGCCTTGTCATTCGGCCGCGGGGTGAGCACTGAAGATGAACCAGCGCTGTGGCAACGTGATTTGACCGGGGCCATCGACTACTGGATCGAGATCGGCCAGCCCGACGAAAAGCTTCTGCGTCAGGCCTGTGGCCGTTCTAAACAGGTCATTCTCTATACCTATGGCGCCCGTAGCGCCGAGGTATGGTGGGCAAATCAGAGATCCACGCTTGATCGGTTGAAGAATCTGGCTGTGACGCTGCTCCCGATGGAGAGCGTTCGTGCCCTGGCTGAGATGGCAAGACCGACCATGCAGTTACAATGGACGATTCAGGACGGGCATATTTGGATCGCTGACGGTCCTCAGACTCTCCATCTTGAACTACAGCGATTGAAGAGCTGACAGCAAGAAACATCTCACAAGGGAGCGCCAACCTGGACAGGGACTTTTCCTGCCGATGTGGGCTTCAGCCTTGAGGCGTGACTGGTGACGTCACCACCATCCATGCGTCAGATCTGATTTTCTTACGCCATGGTGGAGGTATAGGCTTCCACGTCGCTTGACGGACCAGTTCCTTACCACGTAGCATGTTCCCGTGACGTTCTAACATGCCGACTGTCTCATCCCTCGCGTATTCGGCCATTTTGCCGTGACCGATTCCCAAGTCGCCGCGTTCCGATGCCGAGTGATTCGCGCACTTCACGAATGCAGCCATTGCCAGGAGGAATCGACAATGCCCATCACCAGACCAATCACCGACCGTATTCTGGCCGTACTCCATGACTCACCAGAGTGTGATTTTGAACTCCTCGTCGCTCGATACCCTGAATTCACCTGGAACGAACTATTTCAGGAGGTCGGCCGATTGAGCCGAGCCAGGCAGGTGATCATTACGAGAGGAGTTGGGGTGTTCACGGTCAAATTGACACCGGTCAAATAGACAAGAACACCGTGACAGGGGCTATGAAACTGGAACGGCGTCTAGGATTGAACGCCCCATGCGAGTCCTTCGACCGCAGTTGCGCTCACTGCTGTTGTTGTTCGTCTGGATAGGTTGTCGAAGCTGTAGCCTGAGTATGATTGCTGTACCAACGTTCCGTCGGTCCATGAGACTCCAACGTAACAGATACCGCCATATCGAGACGGTTTTTGGCTTCGCCTTCATAATAGCCGCTGGTCGGGGCAATATCCTGGTAGTCGCGTCCGACGGCGACGGTGATATAGCGTTCATCGCAGCGCCGCTGATGGGTTGGGTCGTACCCGACCCACATGGGAAGTTTCTGTCCTGATCCTGGTAGCAGCACTTCGACCCAGGCGTGCATCTGCCCTTCGCCAGGGAGCAAGCCGGACGCATAGCGAGCGGGTAAACCAACTAGCCGGCAGAGTGCCAGCATCACGTGCGTATAATCTTGGCAGACGCCTGACCCAAGAGCCATCGCTTCGGAGGCCGTCGTTTTGACGTGTGTTCGGCCCGGCTCATACCGCAATGCCGCATGCACGTGATGAAGGATGACTTCTGCCAACTTGCCCTGTGACCCACCCCCACCACGCAGTCGTTCACTGAGACGAACCAGTGCCTCGGACCGATCGACTAGGTGGGTGAGTCGCGTGAACTCTGAAGAGGCAACCGTGCAATCGGTGTCCTGAGGATCGGTGCCTTGCATCGCCAGCGTGCCGTCGCTGAGATAGCCAGTTTGAGTTTCAACACGTATGTCGACAGTACAGCTCATTTCCTTTTCCACACGCGCATGGTCCATCTGCCACACCAAATTTCCGAACGCATCGGTGTAATGCCGATAATCGGCCGGTGGATCCATGTGCCACCGGACATCAAGACGTCGCTGGTTGCCGTAGTGTTGATGTGGAGCGACACGCATGATGGTCCGAACGTTCGTGACCGGCGCCTCATAGGTGTACGTGAATTGGATGCGGGCGGAGAGTAACGCTTTCACATCGTGAACTACCGCCTCGTGATGCGCCAATCGGAGATGACGACGCGGGCTCGAAATTCTGACATCCTGAGTGTCCTCCGATCTGAAGTAGGTGCGCGAAACAGCCATGGTAAGTCGGTCAAGTTGCCGCAGCACCTCGGTTAAGAACGACTCCAGCCCAATCTCATGGACTTCTTCCAAGGTCACAAAGTCCAAATCAGCGGCCAGTTGGCCTATCAGTCTGGCCGGTTCACGATCGGACACTTGTCCTGATTTATCCATCAGCCGTTCAATATGCTGACGAAGCCCTCTGGTGCAGAAGCGAACGGACCGCGGGAAATAGTGATTCAACAATAAGAACTCGACGATCTTCTCCGGCGACACCACGGAGCGCGAGACCTTTCGGTAGGCTTGGTAGGCGCTGGCCGACTTCAGAATCGCCACACATTGATGCAAATCAGAAAGTTCCGTGGATTCCGAGGACATCTGCAGCAGGATGGGATGCACGAGCAGACGGGTCGTATGGTTTGCGCGTTCGATATCCTTGCCGAGTCGGTAAAACGTCCATCCTTCATCGTGCAGCATCGTGCTGGCCATGATGCCGTGAAGGGTGTAACAGGTATCTTGCACTTCCGTGAGCAGACGATGCGGACTCGTGGCAATGCTGGCGGGCGTGTAGGTTTTCCATGCCAAGTGCACCCGGTTGATATGGTGCCACACTTCACTCGATAGCTGATCTTGAATGCCTCGAGCATTTTCTCTGGCGGCGCTGATCAAATTGACCAGGGCATTGGGATTGGCGTGAGCAAGGGTGAGAAACTGCATCACCGCCATGGTCTCAAGATGTTGTCCGTGCTGCTCGTACAAGGCGAGTTGTCCGGTGCTCTCTAGGTACCACCGCCAAATTGCATTCTGATCCCGCTGGTTCTGGCTTTCCAAGAGCAACTGGTAATGGACATTGATCAGCCGAGCCGTGTACTCGGCTCGTTCGGTATAGCGAGCAATCCAAAAACACGATTCAGCGGTCCGGCTCAGCATCGATAGCTAATCCTCTCCATAGAGCACCCAGGTTCCTTTGCTTCCGCCGCCTTGCGAAGAATTCACGACGAGAGATCCCTCACGCAACGCCACGCGTGTTAACCCTCCCAGTGAGAGAGTAATGTCCTTTCCCGAAAGCACGAATGGGCGCAGATCAATATGACGTCCGGCAAACTCGAATCCACCGGCATGGTCGTCGACCAGGCACGGCAATCTCGAGAGCGATACGATCGGCTGTGCAATATAGTTTCTCGGACTGTTGACGATGCGCGCACGAAAATCTTCTTGTTCCGCCTTGCTCGATGCGGGTCCCATCAACATTCCATACCCACCCGATTCATTCACGGCCTTCACGACAAGGGAGGAAAGGTGCTCGAGCACATACTTCCGATCCTGCTCTCTACTACAGAGATAGGTCTGGACGTTGGGAAGCACCGGAGCCTCGTTCAAATAGAAACCGATCATCTGAGGCACGTACGCATAGATGGCTTTATCATCCGCCACGCCATTGCCCACTGCGTTTGCTAAGGCCACGTTTCCCGCGTGATACGCTCGAATAAGCCCTGGCACGCCTAATAAAGAATCCTGATGAAACACCTCAGGATCCAGAAAGGTATCATCCACTCGTCGATAAATGACGTCGACCTGCTGCAATCCTTGGGTCGTCTTCATGTAGACTCGATCCGACTCCACGATCAAATCTTGGCCTTCTACCAGTTCGATGCCCATTTGAAGCGCCAGGAATGAATGCTCGAAATAGGCTGAATTATTCACCCCAGGCGTCAAGAGCACCACGGTAGGATTTTCACGGATCTCCGGCGCGAGATAGCGTAGATTTTCTAGTAGCTGATTGGGGTAGTGATCAACCGGCCTGATTCGCATCTGCGCAAACAGGCTGGGGAAGACTCGTTTCATGATCACACGGCTTTCCAACACGTATGAGACGCCTGATGGGGTCCGTAGATTATCTTCCAATACAAGGTACGTGCCGTTCGTGTCGCGGACGAGATCAATGCCGGCGATATGAATATAAAGATCGCGGGGCGGTCTGAATCCGACGAACTCCCGTTGAAAACCTGACGCGCCTTCCACCAACTCACGAGGAATAATCCCCTCCCGCAAAATGCGCTGCTCGCCATAGACATCCAGCAAGAATGCATTGAGCGCTTGGATGCGTTGTCGCACCCCTTCCTCGATGTGCCGCCATTCGCTATTGGGAATGATGCGGGGCAAAAGATCAAAGGGGAAAATGCGTTCGGTTTGCTGGACGTCTCCATAGACCGTAAACGTAATTCCCTGGTCTAGAAACGCTTTGGCAGCTTGCTCTTGATATTGAGCAAGCTCAGCGACCGAGAGCGACTGCAGCTGGTCGTACAATTGTCGATAATGGGGCCGCGGTCGACCCGATGCCTCGAACATCTCGTCGAAATCTTGGCCGATCTGATAGCGCTTGAAGAGGTCGTGGATTTTTGTGGAATGCAATTGGGGGTCTAAAGGAGGGCTCATCTCACGTGTCCACTACGAGAAAGACCACGGGGCTAGGCACATTTCCAGGGGGCCAATACTCCTCTCTTTTCAACTGTAATGCAAGCACAGGATCACGGATGACACACACATTAATGCGTGTATTTAATGGATCGATAGCAGTACGTGCCGCGGAAGAGCTGAGACCCCATGACGATTTTCCTGTACGTTTCGTGATCGCTTGAACCACGTAACCGGCTATGATACTCATCACCCAGCACTTTAGCGTATTTGCTCACAAGGAGGGGCATCACGATGGCCACATCACAATCTGTTCAGCGAGTCACATCCAAAGTTGCCAAGGGTACGGCCCAAGCAAAACGTACGGCCGTAAAGAAAGGGCTGGCGCTTGAGAAAAAGGGACGGAAGGCCGTTCAGTCATCGGCTAGCCAGGTTCGGAAGTTGGTGAAGGCGACCGGGAACAAGGCGACCAGTGCTCAAAAGACAGCTCGCGCGAAAGCCCGCAAAGCCGGAGCGGCTATTGGAACAATTCTTGGCCGAGCGCAAGGCCTGACCAGGAAGTTAGTGAACAAGGCGAGGAGGAGATTACCCTAGACCTTGGTCTCCAGGTCAAACTGACATACCGTCTCAAGCTACGCGCACCGATCAATACGACTGGAATTGCAAGGCCACGGCTATCGAGACATCGTAGATGATCCGCTGCAGGTCGGCGTTGAGGACAGTAATGGTGTAAGTCCGGCTGGTGGGATTTTTTAAACCGGCAGCCATATGCTGATGAGTTCATAACGCTCCGCAGTGGGTTTATTGAATAGCTGCGACCTGTAATCCTTGACCGGAGACTTAACACCCCTCAGTCATGCAGGCTACCACGAGTGGCTGATTGGCCTATAAGTTCAGCTTAGACGATAATCGAATCCCCCACAGTCCGCATGCCTCCGCAACGAGCCACCAAACCACATCAGGTGTTGGCGAAGTCTCCAGAATCGGTCTTGCTTTGATCCCCTGTGCTGATTGGTGATGGTTCGCCTGATTTTTTCAACCCGATCTGACGTATCCATCAATGGTGTTTCTAAGTATACCGGAATCGTGCACCATGACGGTTCGAATAGTCCCACAGAGATCGTTCCAGTATGGGCGGTCAGGAGTCCGGTCCAATTATTCGAGTTTGCCGGTTGATCGAGCATCAGTGTGAGAAAATCTTAGTTTTGTAACAGTTGCTCCGTCAAAGACGTAACCGGACCACTACAGGTCGACTGGTGGAGAGAAACCTGTGTGTTATCCAGGTATCCTTGTACAGTCGAATCTAGGGTATTCTCCAGTAGCAGTTCCGCCCAGTTCGTGATGTTGTTATAGAACCAGCATGAACAAGACAGTCTCAGGTAGAAGATCGCGTAAGTGTCTTCCAGCCTGAGTTCAAACGGACGCACTACCTGTGCCGTTTCCCCCGACAGTGTCAGATTTTTGACTCCGCCTAGTTTTTGTGGGGAAAAGCGTATGAATTGGAGTACAGAATTACAGTTCTAGCAACCAATCAATGACTATTTCAGACAAGCTTATGCAACTAATAAACTCATAAATTTAATTACTTAGATGAATTGTGAACGGCAACACCATAGACATGTTTATGAATGGCGCAGAGTATGCACTATCTTTGGTAAACAATTTTTTGCTTCCATCTCTTCTTTATGAGCATGAAAACTACACGGTAAGCACATCGAGTTGCTGTCATATCGTGTGTCTCAATAGTGCTGATGCATGTTCGAAACACTGGAGATATCCTAATGGCGCGAAAGGGACAAATACTCCGCATCGGCGTAATCGGAACCGGTGCGTTTGCTGAGCAGTGTCATCTGCCGGGACTTCAATCTCATCCTCAGGCCGAGGTTGTGGCAATTTGTGGACGTCGACCGGAACGACTGGGGTCCCTCGCGGCCCGATTCAAGATCTCCAATGTATACACCGACTATCGCGCACTCTGTGCCCGTCAGGATATCGATGCAATAACAATCGTCTCACCAAATAGTGAACATGCGGCACAAGCCACAGCCGCTTTCACGGCAGGAAAACACGTCTTTTGTGAGAAGCCAATCTCAACGCATGTGCCGCAAGCACAAAAGATGGTTCGTGCTGCAGAGCTAAGTGGAAAGATCCACCAAATGGCATTCACGTACCGCTATCTCTATGGATTGCAAGAGCTACGGCGACGCGTCCATCGTGGGGATATTGGTGTCCCGTATCACGTCCGCGCACATCATAACTCATGGGATGGTCTGCAGCCCACTTCCTCTCTCGGGTTTCGAGGTCATCGCGTAGTAGCAGGAGGCGGGGTCCTTTACGATATGGGACCACACTTGTTTGATTTAGCGCGGTTCTTGTTTGGTCCGATTCAATCAGCCATGGGATTTTGTCAGCATGTTCCTCGGCCGATGAATGGTCGAGGCGAATCTACGCATTCAGGAACAGACGATCTTGCGACTGCCTGGTTTACACATGAGAGTGGTATACGGGGCCAATGGTTTGCCAGTCGCGTCATGCCGTGGTTTGGCGAGAAGGCACATGTCGAAGTGGTTGGGGATGGCGGGACATTAAGAGCCTCGTTAAGCAGAGGTAGCGTTGACGTCCTGCGGGTGGCTCATCCCTCAAAGTCAGGTTGGCAAGAATTGCCTCTGCCGGGAGAGGCTCGAAATAGGGCTCCCAGTGCCTTGACTCTGATGATGCACAGTTTCGTCGAGGCTTGTCTTCGCGGGAGACTTGACTCCGATATAGACGCCTCGTTTTATGACGGTCTTGCCGCTCAGCTTGCAATCGCTTCTGTTGAGCACACAAATGAGAATCTCCCATGGACGGACCTTGACTCGCGCTTAGTAGGCGTGACCGATTCAAAGGACCTAGGTGCAAGAAGTACGCCTCTGCCACATCAGGCAGTAGTCGAGCATAAGGATGGAATTACAATAGCAGCATAGTGGATTAGTCTCTTGCCTCATCCCTTGCAAGAACATTTCTCTAGTTGTTCTTTCAGACGGTGGGCCTATCAAAAGGGTGTGAGTTTTGTTCTACCATGACAGCTCAGTTCCCCATTTGAGTTCTCCGGTACTCTTGGATACCGCTAATTCGTTCCCTCCGATTTGCAGGTCGAACGCCTGCTCAATGCTGAACAGCAGATTGATATGTGCAGCTGAGTCCCATCCTGGAATTGAGGTGGCTCCGCTTGTTTGGACAGCATCTTTCCATTCATAAGTGATGCCTGGCCGTTGATACCTACGCGGCAGTGGGCCGTGCAGGCAGGTTCTCCCAGTACACGCGATCGGGCATACGTCCGTCAAGCGCGCGATGCGGCCTGATCTGATTATAGAAGGTCAGGTAGCGGGCCACCCCGTTCTGGGCGTCGCGGACCGTCTCATAGGCCTGGAGATAGACCTCCTCATATTTGAGGCTCCGCCACAACCGCTCGACGAAGACGTTGTCCCGCCACCGCCCGATCCCATCCATGCTGATCTGAATTCCATGAGTCTGCAGAAACCCGGTGAATTCCTGGCTGGTGAACTGGCAACCTTGATCGGTGTTAAAGATCTCGGGCCTCCCATACCGAGTGATGGCCTCCTGCACCGCGTCCAGGCAGAAGTCTGTGGTTAACGTGTTGGATAACCGCCAGGTCAACACTCGGCGACTGGCCCAGTCCAGGATGGCACAGAGATACATGAACCCCCGTTGCATTGGAATGTAGGTGATATCGGCGGCCCACACGTGGTTCGATCGTGTGATCGTCAGCTGGCGTAACAAATAGGGATAGATCCGGTGGGCAGGATGCCGTTGACTCGTGCGCGGCATGCGATACACGGCGGTGATGCCCATCCGCCGCATCAGGGTCGCGACCTGCCGCCTCCCAATGGCATGCCCCTCTTGCCGGAGGAGATCCCGCAGCATGCGGGCGCCGGCAAACGGATACTGCAGATGCAACTCGTCAATCCGACGCATCAGCGCCAGTGCCGTGGCAGAAACTGGCTTCGGTTGATAGTACGCAGTGGACCGAGCCAGGCTCAGCACCTGGCATTGTCGCGCAACTGGTAACGCGTGGGTCCGATCGATCATCGCTTTGCGCTCAGCAAGCCCGCCTTGGTGAGCGCACCTTCTAAAAAATCATTCTCCAAGGTCAGC
This sequence comes from Nitrospira sp., assembly GCA_041742455.1. Lineage (GTDB taxonomy): Bacteria > Nitrospirota > Nitrospiria > Nitrospirales > Nitrospiraceae > Nitrospira_D. Next base: position 23,431 of record JBGSIO010000056.1, read on the forward strand.
TGGCCGATCTTGGCGTGCAGGGTCTTCAGATCCGGGGTGTCTGCCGGTGACGT
>JBGSIO010000057.1:0-96369 GCA_041742455.1 Nitrospira sp.
CGACGCCCACTTCCTGTTCAAGCACGCGCATCAACTCATGCCACTGTTGCACTGCTCGATCGTGATCCACTCGATTGCTGAGCCGCATCCAGGGATTGATCTCGTACTCGATGCCGAAAAAATCTGGAGGACACACCAGAATGCGGCTCATGTCGGTCTCCCTAGGGCCCTGGCGAGTTCTTCCAGAAACGACGCCGCATCCATGACGAGACCAACCGCCTGAAAACTGCCTCGATCGGCCAATTTCGTCGGTACCGATGGGTTCACGTCCACACAGACGGTGGGAACGGTGGACGGCAGAAGATTGCCTGTGGCGACGGCATGCAATGTCGAGGCGACGAGAAGGGCCAGCCCAACGCCGGGAACCATCGCCCGCATTGCGATCTGTGCCTGGATGGAATCCGTGATCACTCCCGGCAATGGACCATCGTCACGGATTGTGCCTGCCATCACCACCGGCACCCCTTGCCTGACGCAAGCCGCCATGATCCCGTGCGTGATCACTCCGGAGGTGACTGCTGCTTCGATGCTACCGATCGCCCGGATCCGGTTGATGGTCCGCAAATGATGCTCATGCCCGTGCCTAACCGCGCGTCCGGCGCTGAGCCCATACCCGAGGGAGGTGCCATAGAGATCCGCTTCCATGTCATGGGCAGCGAGGGCGTTGCCGCAAAAAAGGACGTGGATAAATCTCTGCTCGATCAGCCAGGTTAGCGCCTCACGGCCACCCGCATGGATAATCGCCGGTCCGCCTGCGAGCAAGACGTGTGAACCTGTTTGACCGATTCTGGCTTGCTCTCGGAGGTGGCGCATGCGTGACGCGATATCGGCAACCACATGGCCATGAGGTCGTTCTGCCGAAACCTGCGATTCCATGAACCCAAAGACATCTCGCTCGGATGGACGCTGGAGGGGAGTCACACGGACGCCTTCTCGACCGACGACGATCTGATTTCCCTCGCGTACCTCACCCATAGGGATTGTGTGTGCGGTTGAACGCTGTTCGTCCACTCGGACGGCCAAGTCCATTTCGATTCCATCCACATCTACCCACCGCTCCTTGAGCCGAATCTGAGTGGGCAGATGCGTGGTGGCATAAAACTCTTCTGGGAGGATTCCGTCGGCCGGCGCCGGCTTCGTACGGCAGTTTGCTTCACGTTCGACTGAGGCGCCGTGTGGTTGGATCGCTTGGAGGATGTCATCCAAGAGCGCCTGGGATGCCGTTCTGATGACAATGCGGGCACGAGAGGGTTCTTCCCGTGTTTTGCCAATATGCACATCCTCAAGGTCAAAGGTTCCTCCCATCATCAGGATGAGGTCCAATACTTTGGCCAGGACGAGGGAATCAATGATGTGTCCCTGTAGAACGACACGCTCCTGGGAGTGATTCATCGCATGCTCTCTGGTCATGGGCCTATTGTACCACCCGACTTGGGTGGCCGAAGAGAATGAGGAGATGGAGCTACGGATTCGTAGGCGGCACTTTCATCAGTTCTCGAAGCACACTGGTGGCGTAGGATCCAGGAGGTAGATGAAAGGAGAGGGTAAGGGCGTCATCAACCAATGACCATTCCAGTTCTGCCAGAGGAACGCGAAACGCTCGCCGCTCACCGCGAAACCCGCAGGCCTTTGCGGCGGAGATGAGGACTTCTTTGGTGGTACCTGCTGCGGCAATGACAGCTTCCTCGATGTGTCCTGGTTCCCCATCTGCCCAGGACACACGCGAGCCAAAGAGAATCCCGGTCGGACTGATTTCAAATCGATCGGCACGTGGCTGCTCGATATCAGCATCCTCAACCTGGAAGCAGGCACCGTTTTCCGATTTCATGGCCCAGTCGCCGATGAAGATGCGGTCGATTTGATGAATCCGCTGGGCCAGCATCCGATTGAACAAGAACGACTGATAGGCGTTGAGGTACCAAATGCGCTGCGCCCTGTTCATCTTTTCACGTCGCCGTGCATCGTGTAAGAGTGCGGCACCGACCTCATAGTTATCCCCCCGCTTCCCTTGCCGCTGAGGGCCGAAGTAGTTGGGCACCCCGCGGGTGCTCAGTTGCTGAAGAATAACCGGCACGGCTTCAGCTGCATGACCGGCAACATTGCGGATAACTAATCGGAAGTGATTGCCGGAATGATGGCCGGTTCGAAGCCGATTGCGATGGCATCCAAGGACCTGAAGGCTCAGAACCATGTCATCGATCTTGAGGCCGGCCACCTGTTCGGGTCTGACTCCTTGCAAAGACACCATCTGAGTGGTGACTGCTCGGGCATCCTTCAAGCCAGCGACCCCGATGGCCTGTGCCTTGATCCCCAGTGAAGAGGAGAGCCGCCGGACGAGGTCCGGTGTGGAAAGACCACGTTTGGTAACCGTGACGTATAGATGTTCCCCTTCTCCGCATGGGAGATAGAGTGGCCGTTCTTCGACGCGAAAATCTTCAGGCACGGTGCGGATTCGCCCGCCGATTCCGGGGATGTTGCCTGTGAGGAACGGGTCTAGGTTATTCACCAGCGATCCTTTGTCACCGATATGACGAACGAGTGCCGAGTGATGCCGTCGAATCTGCTGAAAAGAAGGACCATGCTATACTTTCTGGATCCATGCAAGAACGATTAATGAAGTCAAGGGCTGCCGCATGAAGCGGCGCCAAACGACCTCATGGCCTGATCGTGCACGATCGTTCATTGGCTCGTGCATCGGCCAGCCGTTGTATCGGGCATTCAGTCTTGTGCCTGATTGGGAATTTGGCTTATCCAATCCTGACGTGACGATGCTCACGCAGCGACATTCAGCTCTTGCGGATTGTCGCGCGGTCCACCTCACGGATCTGCACGTAGATCGCTATCAACCGAGACACGACGTCATCGTGGATATCGTGAAGGAGCTTCATCCTGATTGGATCTTCATCACGGGGGATCTTCTCAACGTACCCGAAGGCCTACCACATCTCTTCCGATTCCTAGCACGCTTGCGTCCCATCGCGCCGGTCTATATGACGTTAGGCAATCACGACCATTACAGCGGTGTGCCGGTAGCAGAGTATGCCGAACAAGCCGATCGACACAAGATCACACTCCTGGTGAATCAAAGTGCAATTGTTTCAACGAGGAAGGGAGAGTTTGTCATTGTCGGCGTCGATGATCCGTCGTTGCATCGAGCCGATCTGCGATGTGTCCCGCTTCGTGCCGACCGTCGCTATACGTTGTTACTAGCTCATGCCCCGAACATCCTCGATTATGTGGAAGACCATCATGCCATTGACCTAATCCTCTGTGGACATAGCCATGGTGGGCAGTGGAGAATGCCAGGAATTCCCACCTTCTGGCTCCCTCCTGGCTGCAACGGTCGCGTGGCAGGCTGGCACGAATCCGGACGGCACAGGTTGTACGTCAACCGTGGATTGGGTTGGTCCTTCCTCCCCTTTCGCCTGAACTGTCGGCCTGAAATTGCGGTGATCGAGTGGATCGAAGAACAGACTCCAACTACGAGCACCTAACGGTTACTCACGCATCCGTTCCAGCGCTTCCCGGGCTCGACTTCTGACAGTTTGGTCCCAATCCTGTTCCATGACCATTTTCAGTCGCTCACGTGTTTCAGTCGCCCTCAGTCGTCCCAGCCCCAAGGCGGCGCAGGAACGCACGTAGGCATGGTCATCGTCCAATGCTTTAAGTAACAGCGGTACTACCGACTGATCTCCCAACGCCCCCAAGTGGCTGGCTGCCATCCCCCTGATGCGATGCTGTTTATCACCCAAGGCTCGTTGCAAGGTCGTTTCAAATAGTTCCTTCAAGGCCGGAACGGCCGAATCGAGTCCATCAGTTCGGTAATCATTGTTCTCCAGGAGGGCAAACGCAAGGTCCAGTCTCTTTTCCTGGGCGGTTGCCTGGTCAAACAATGCCAGAAGGCGGGTCCGTTCCTTAGATTTGGCTCGGCGATGACGAAGGGCGTTGATCGGAATGAACAGGAGGAGAGCCGACACAATGCCCATCGCCGCCATTGGGACCGCCTGGTCGACGATATAGTCCTGTGTTTCGAGAGACAGCCGTTTCCAAATCCACACTCCGGCCACGATAAAGCCGATCACTACGATAATCCAAGCGGGGTTGATCGGTCCCTGGTCGTGAGGTGTGGAGTCGGTCATGAGAGGGCGATCATACGAACGTCATCGAGGTATCGTCAATGAACTGGTAGGGCAGGAAATCATTGGCTTGACCGGGCTTTCTGCTTAAGACTATCCTGCCTCAACCGTAGCGCGACGATCTTGTCTATGCGTCTGACTATTCTTGGTTCCGGAACCAATGTACATCCGACTCGTGCCGCCGCCGGCTATCTGATACGGACGGATCAATACATTCTCTTGGACTTCGGCCCACGCACATTGATGAATCTGGTCAAGACTGGTGTGAACAGGCACAGCATCACGCACATCTTGTTTTCACATTTTCATGCAGACCACTTTTCCGACTTCATCACCTTCTTCTTCGACGCCGTCATCTATGCCAAGTATGGCGGGGGCCATCGGCCGGGGATGACCCTGATCGGTCCTAAAGGCACGATTCGGCTCTTACAGTCGATTATGAAGAGCTTCCCCAGCTTTTCGCCGGCGCCATTCAGGGTCTCATTCAGGGAAGTAACAGATAGACCGTTCAGGATCGGGGACACTCGTATCGTTCCGAAACCCGTCGTCCATGTCCCGGATCTCTCGTCAGTCGGCTATCGGATTGAGTACCGGGGGAAGACGGTCGTCTATTCAGGGGATACGCAATACTGTGACGAGGTGATCTCGTTGTGTAAGGAAGCCGACCTGGCGGTGCTCGATTGTTCGTTCCCAGCCAATCGTCCAGGCCCCGCCCATCTGCACGCCGGACAGTGCGGCCAGGTGGCAACGGAGGCTGGTATTGGCCAGCTCGTCCTCTCGCATTTCTATCCGGTGGCTGATCGCTATGATGTCAAAGCGCAGGCTGGTGAGGCGTACCATGGCAAGATTTGGAAGGGGAAAGATCTCCTCACGATTCGAGTCTAGCCCTACGGGCGGAGGAATAACTTGATTGATACCAATAATCTGGCTGGAACTGTCTGGGCTGTACTCGCGCCAGAATAACTTCAGGATGCTCAAAAAAGCTGTCCAGCAAGGCCGCAGCGAGCGAAGTGGCGAGGCGTACGCTTCGATACGTTGAGTCGCTGAGCGATGCGAGAACGCCGCTGGCGGACTTTTTCAGCTCCTGTTAAAGGCCTTCTTCGCGGGGAGCCCCACCGAGAATCTCGATGAACTTGGTCAAACGGTCGGTTTTAACTGAGTCACCGGCCTTGGAGTAAATCGCGAGGAGATTCTTGACCATCCGTGACAGGATCGCACGAATAGGACTTTTCTGCAGGTACTTGTCATCGAACCCGTAGCCGGCTTCCGTCAAAAACCGCGCGCAGTTTTTTTCGGTGAGCAAGGCTCCGCCGTTGAAACAGTCGATGAAAATTTTGTACCGATCGGACTCGTACTTCACCAGAAAATGTCCCGGCATGCCGATGCCGAACACCGGCAACTGCAGGCGTTGCCCAAGAAAGAGGTAGACCGCAGACAAGCTGATCGGGATGCCGACGCGCCGATCCATGACACTATTGAGGTAGCTGTTCTCAACCTCATAGTAATTCTTGGTGTTCCCTTTAAACCCTTGTTCAGTAAAGAGGTAGCGATTGAGCGCATTGACGGCCTCTTCCCCGGACGCTCGGCAGCCGATTCGTGCCCGAACTTCGTCTGCCATCGCGTCTAACCGTTCACGATAGTGTGTCACATCCAGTGTTGGGTGTGCGTATCGAGCGATGAGGAAAGCGCCGGTTTCCAGGCACATTGCCCCCCCTGCGAGGGTTGCCAGATTCGTCAGCTCCTCTTCCAGGTTTCCTCCGCGGATCTCTTCAAGGACGGACGCGATGCGATCGCTCATTTCCGGCTGCTCAATTTCCGCTTCCTGGAGAAGTGGGACTGCCGAGGGGCCGATGTCGATAAGTCGTCCGCTGATGGTCTGAACGATTCTGTCGTCCTCATCGGACAGGAGGCGAATGAGGGCTCTAATTTTGTTTTCAGGAATCAGCATACCTACAGGTTCTCAGTCGTCCGTTACTGGGCTCAGCCTGACTCAGTATCGCTGTGACTCAATGATCCGACGGATGCCACTATCAGTCAAGCGATCGACGCTTCGTCACGCAATCACCCCATCGCACGGCGAAATGCCTTGGCCCCACCGTATAGACAGAGTGCATCAAACACCAGCATGACGACAATCACCATCCCCAGGTGAGGTAACGCCTCGCTCCATCCGGACAGGATGAGAGGGCGCACGGCATCGATCGCCCAGGTCATTGGATTGAACTGCGCTAGGAAACTCATCCACCCTGGCATGGCGCTCAGCGGGACCAATGCGGAGCTGAGGAAAATCATCGGCAGCGACAGAAATCCGAGTACCGAAAAGAAGTCGCCGTGGCTTTTGACAGAGAACGCCATCGCCATGGAGATGGCCGTCAGTCCGACGCCAAACATCATCCCGATCAACAAAATCGTCGCGATGCCGAGGATGCCGGTCGCCGGATGCACGCCAAAAAGATAGGACACACCAAGAATTACAAGGACCTGGAGTGATGTAATCGCCATGACGAAGATAAACCGGCTGAGAATGACCGAGGTGCGATGAATAGGTGTGGACATCAAACGCTCGAGAAATCCATTTTCCTTGTCGAACAACAGATCGACGCCGCCCGCTAAGCCATTGTTCAGGACGGTCATCACAACGACCCCGGCTGCAAGAAAGCTGATGTAGTTTGGCGCCTGCATCACGTCTGTGTCCGCAGCCCGTTGAAACAGGTTTCCGAAGAAAATGAGCCAGAACAGCATGGGCTGTACCAGCGTGAACAGCATGCTGAATTTCTCTCGACTCAATCGTCGGACCCACCGCATCGTCAATGCGCTGATTTCCTGCCAGTAATGCTCCACGTGACTCCTTTATGCCGACTCGGCCTCGGGGATCGATTCGGTGATGGCTCGGCCCGTATGTGCGATGAACACATCGTCCAAGCGCGGTCGGTTGTACTGAATAAACTCGATCTGGCAACCCAATCGATTGGCCGATTCGAGAATAGTGGGCAGCGCCTTCTCAGGTGATTCTACCCGAATGTCCAAACCCTTCGTAGTTGCTCGCACGGACGTAATGGCCGGCCGACCTTTCAACTCGGCCTCGAGCGTGGGAATCCGGTCGATCTCCTTGAGCGTGAGAGATACGATATCTCCACCAAGCGCGATCTTAAGCTCGGCCGGTGTCCCCAGCGTTTTGATCTTGCCGCCGTCGATAATGGCCAGCCGATCGCACAGTCGATCAGCTTCATCCAGATAATTCGTCGTCATCACCACCGTAATGCCTCGAGCTTTGAGCATCCGGACGTACTCCCAAATCCGGAGGCGACTCTGGACGTCGAGGCCCAATGTGGGCTCGTCGAGAAACAAGATTTTTGGATCAGGCAACAACCCACAGGCGATGTCGAGTTTGCGCTTCATCCCGCCGGAATAGGTTTTTGCCGGTCGGTCTGCATAGGTCTCTAGTTCGACGAGTTTAAGCAGCTCGCTGATGCGCTTAGTCGCCTCTTCTTTTGTGAGATGGTAGAGAGCGCCCAGCAATTGAAGGTGTTCGCGCCCGGTGAGGAACCGATCGATCGCCCGCTCTTGCGGCACGTACCCGATGATGGTTCGTACCTTGTCTGCCTCGCGCACCGAGTCATACCCCATGATCGTGGCCGTGCCCGAGGTTGGGTGTAACAGGGTGATGAGCGTACGAAGCGTGGTGCTCTTGCCGGCGCCGTTCGGCCCCAGTAAACCGAAAATCTCCCCCGTGTAGACCTGAAACGACAGATCATCGACAGCCTTATGGCCATCGTACGTTTTACACAAACGACTCACATCGATCGCGACGGTACGATCCATTTCGTTATTCCCAATCCTTTGCGCCGCGATGCTCGTGCAGCATGAACTGCACCAGATCGTTCAACCGACGGGCACGTTGGTGGAGTCCGTCGGCTTCCAGCAAAAATTGTTTCTCCAGAGGTGTGCAGTCCAAGTACGTGGACAGTGTGTTGACGAGGACTTCATCGCTGACTTCTTCACGAAAAAACCCCTGCCAGACTGCGTTATCCTCTCGTGATTGAAGGTACCGCCCCAGCACATCGATCAGTGCGCGCCTGGTCGCGGTTGTCAGTCCCTCGTCCGATCGCAGGGGCGTCACGCGAATGGTCGCTTCGCGGTATGGTCTGTCGAAATGTTCTTCCAAGACCTCACCGCGTTCGACTCCTTGGAGCAAGATGTTGGAACGGCCGTCGGGCAAGGGTTGAACACTTACGATCCGTCCTATGCAGAGTGCCGGATAGATGGCCGGGTTCCCATAGTAATCCGACTCCCATCCTTCTTTGAGGAGAGCCATGGCGATAGATTGAGCGCCCATGGTGGCGTCGGCTACCATCCGGCGGTAGCGAGGCTCAAACACATGGAGCGGCAAATAGGTCTTTGGAAAAAAGACAACATTCGGTAATGGGAACACCGGAAGGCGATTGGGAATGACGAAGGGCTCCTCATGCTTGGCAGGACCTGGATGCGATGGTCCACGCTCTCGATCGATCTGCATCACTCACGATAGCTGAGGCGTGTGAAAATTGTCAACGCTGGTTGCTGACCGGTGAGTCACGAAGAACTGAGAAACGCCGCTCATAGACGAGCGATTTGTTCGTGCGCGGATGCGCGTGCTATAAACAGCTCAAGACATCAGCCTCTAGTCTGGAACTCTGAGTTGAATACGTGAGACCAACCGAATGATCCATGGGGTGCGTCTGGCCGTTGCAGTCATGACCTTGCTCGTGCTCGGCTTCGCCGTCACAGCAGGGGCCGACCCCTCTTCGCCAACGTTTCAATCGGCAACCGCTGGGTATCGGTACAACTTTCCCAAAGACCACGGCTCGCACCCGAGCTATCGAACCGAATGGTGGTACTACACAGGCCATCTAGAATCGAAAACCGGCCGATCGTTCGGTTTCGAGCTGACCTTCTTCCGTCGAGGCGTTCCGCCGGAGGACATTAAAACCCTGCCGTCGAAGTGGTCGATCAAGCACATTTACCTGGCTCACTTCGCCGTGACCGACATCACTCGAAAACAATTTCATTTTTCGGAAAAGCTCAGCCGCGAAGGGTTGGGGAAGGCGGGAGCCGATGAGTCTCGACTTCGCGTGTGGATCGACGATTGGCGTGCGGAGGCGTCGACGGATCCGTCCGGCAACCACACTTTGGTGGCACGCGACCAGACCCATGCTCTCGCCCTCATCTTGGAACCGGCCAAGCCTCCAGTGGCACATGGTTCGGACGGCATCAGCCGAAAAGGGGGAGGCAACGGCCAAGCCTCTCACTACTATTCATTCACGAGACTCAAGACGATAGGGAGCCTCACGATAAATGGTGAACAGCTCGAGGTCTCCGGATTCAGCTGGATGGACCATGAGTTCGGATCATCCGATCTGGGGGCCGATCAAGTCGGATGGGACTGGTTCAGCATCCAGTTGGAGGACAACACCGAACTCATGCTGTATCGGATGCGTCGGAAAGATGGATCGTCCGATCTTGCATCAAGCGGCACGCTTGTGTCGACGGATGGACGCACGCGGCACCTGGAGGTGACCGACTTTGAGATCGAGTCCACTGCAACGTGGACCAGCTCCGAGAGTAAGGCTACCTATCCCAGCCGATGGCAACTGAGGTTTCCGGCGCTCGACCTGGTGTTGGATGTCACACCGTTGTTCGCCGATCAAGAATTGCGCACCTCGCGCAGCACCAAGGTCTCTTATTGGGAAGGGGCGGTGGTGGTGACAGGCACCAAACAGGGCAGGCCAATCAAAGGCCAAGGATATGTGGAACTGACAGGTTATGCGGAACGGCTGAAGATGTAGAGGAAGAATGGGTTAGTCTTCCATCCGTTCCACCACACGATCCCATTCCTTGATGGCTGGCTTTACGTGGTGGTCGAGGTGGGTCAGAGCTGCATACAGCCGCCCCTCATATTCGTCTCGTTTATCACTGGTTGTGGGGAGTGCTTTCAGTAATTCGGTCAGCCCGCGAATCTCTTCGATTGCCTCAAGCAGTTCCTCAAAGTGATTGTTCAAGAGGGCACTTGACGGCACGAGCAGCGCGCCGGGCTCAGGAAGTTTTGTCCGCCCTCGCTTCTTAATCATGGCGTTTTCCTTTCCGTAGTCGCCGCATCAGTTGTTCGACTGACTGTTCCCACGCCTTGATCTCAACCATCCAATGTCGAATGAGACTGACGTCGGGAGTTGTCCGCTGCCGTTCAAGAGCGATCTTGATCTGATGGTCAGTGATCCGTTGCCTGAGACTTTCAATGCGCACGCGCAGCTTTTTATTTCGCCCCATTTAGTCAAACCGTACTCGCGCTTCATCGTGGCTGTCAACTGGGACACGCCAACGGAGATGATGAGTATTACCCTCCGCGCAAGGCTGCGCTTTGGTCATAACGCTCCCACGATCAGACCAACCCCAACCACGATCAATAGACCCGAGACAATCAGTTGGACCGACCGAAGCGTGACCTTCTTGAGCACCTTCGCGCCGACGTAGGCACCGGTAAAGGCGGAAAGGCTGGCGCCAATGACCAACGGCCACTCAACAGCATGGCCTCGGGTCGAAATATCTGCACCGTAGATAACCATTCGAGCGATATCCACCATAACGGCAAGCACGACTCCTGTAGCGACAAAGCCTTCTTTCTCCAGACCTGCCTTGATCAGGAACATGCTCCGAAAGGCGCCTTGATGCCCGGACAGTCCGCCGAAGAATCCACTGATCATGCCGCCGAGTGGCAGCCATTTGCGATCGAGCGCAACCGTTGAGAATGTTGAAGAGAGTTCCAAGACCACGAACGAAACAATGAGCACTCCGATAACTAACTTGAGTGCCGATACCTGTTGATTGTTACCAAATGCCTCATATTCATAAATGGGTTTCACTTCTCCTAGATACAACAGCAACGCCGCTCCCACAAACGCCGCTGCAACCGCCGGTAGCCCGAACTTCAGCAGAACTGACCCATCCGCCTTTCTGCCGAGCAACCCAATCTTGAAGAGGTTATTTGCCAGATGGACCATGGCCGTCATCGCGATCGCCAGCTCCAGCGGGAAGAAGAGAGCCACCACTGGCATTAGGAGCGTGCCAAGACCGAATCCGGAAAAGAGCGTGAGGGCTGAGGCGAGTAACGCTGCGATACAGACGATGAGAAGTTCCACGATGTCTCCTAGAAACAGCGGACTTCAGCAACTGCTAGGATTTCCTTGTCGCTATCTTCTTCGATAATCCCGGTAGGCTCAAATGCCGTCACAATTGTATCTGTCGGGAAGTAGGCGATTTGGGGAGGCACTGGCCTAGAGGTCCTACTTTGGGAAGGGAGATGTCGACGCTCTATCGGTGTCAAAGGTCAGTCTGACGCGACATCGCGGCGAACGTTGGCAGGCATTATGGCGTTTAGACTCTTCGTTCTCAACTGCTTCAGGGCCTCTACCCGTTGATCTCGTCGATGTACTCCTCCTCGTCCCATGCTTTGACGACTGCTCCGTCGAGGCGGTCAAGGAGTTCCTCCAAGGATTCCCCAGGTCGGCGTGCCAGCATCGCGAGCGATTGGTCTTCATCAGCGGCGGTTGCACCGCAGCGGACCGGGCCGATTTTCCCGATTGTGACCTCGCCACCAGCTTTCACCAGGGCGTCGATGTTTTTGAAGCGTGCGGGCCTGTTCTCACTATTCATGTCTCAGGAGCAAAACTCACATGCCATTGGGATTCGCATGGGCCGCTCAGAAATCCAATATGGCGTAGCTTCGCAACGAAGATTGAGCAATCATGCTGTAATGCACAAAGCAAGATCCAACCCTCATTGCGCTGTTCTGCCGTATTAGTTCTCTGACCCCTAATTGCTAATTGTTATTTTTAGCCAATAAGCCTATAGGTGCGTTCGCGAATCGGACGATACTTCTCATTGAAGAGTTTTGGATCAAAATACTCAATCACCATTTCGTTCCCCTTGTAGAACATCGAAACAAGTGAGACCCAGTCATTAAGGTTTATCGCTCCGTCGATACGGAAAAGTTTAATGTAGTGAGAGGGGCGGTCGTTTTGGGGCATAGTATGGCTTAGCCGATTGCAATAGTTGTGTTGTGCATACACCTTCGCAGCACCGTCGAAATGCCGAAAAGTCTTGTTGTGTATGTCACGCTCGGCGTGAATGTAACGATTGATGTGCCAGTTATCATAGGGGTTAGATGGGGATGATAATTCTTCGATTTCCAGCGTCTTGATAGACTCGCCCTCGTTTGTTTTCCAAAAGAATTCTGTCTTTTCCAGTGGATAGCTATCTAACGAGTGGGGGTAAATTCGGCCTACGACAGTTAGACCTATGAAAGTGGGGTCATCAAGTTTCTCAGAGGCGAACTGTGGACCGTACCATGTATCTAGCTCCATCACTTGACGGAAGTCATCGAACTTCATGATTCTTCGATGGTCAATTGCGATTCGAAAAGTGTTCGAGTCTTGTGTGTCGAGTCTATAGCGTGCCAGTTTTCCGAGAAAATCAAAGTTGGGATTTGAGGAAAACCCTCGCCGTAAGAATTGATGATAGTGAAGCAGATAGTCTTTGTATTGGATCGCACCATCGAGCAAAACGAAATTATTTCCAAGGATAAGCAATCCATCATTGTCTATTTGTGACTTCAACTCAGGACATGTATCCAGCACCTCACTGTCATGCGGTTTCGGCTGGATGACATCCGAAACTGGCGAGTATTTCTTTTGAAGCTCTGCAGCAACACAGTACTCCGCTACACGTATCAGGGATTCAGCTATGAGTGGGCTTTCCAGGGGTTCCACCATCTGCCGCAAGCCCGCCGGCAGGGAATCAACGATGATCTTAACTTCGTCGAACGACATCAGGACAAGCTGATTAAGACAATCGTCAACAATGGGTTTCAGGACAGCGTGTACCGAAGGCGGCTCGCCATCCATACAATGCCCGAGGAAAACGGGAAAAACATTATGATGTAGGCACTGACGTTTAAGTTCGCGAAGCTCGATGTCCTTGAATAGTAGTCTCGCCATTGCTATTCAAAAAAACCAACCGAGAAGCTCTGTATTTCCACTGATGCCAGAAGTGTCACTTGCCAAGACCGTCCTCATAAACTCTAGGCTATTGACTGTTGAGCATAGCGCCACTCTTTGTATCAGTTCGACGAGGTGGAGCTACGCGAAGATGTCCCATCTTCAAAAAGAAATAGAATAGGGGTCAGAGTACAATTGCGTGGTAAATCGCACACGAACAACTCGGCTTCTATTTTCGCCTTCTTGCCCCCGTCGGCCATAATCTCCCGTACACTGTCCAGGATTTCTTGCCACACATCACCCTTGGCCTCGAAGTCGACGAGTGCCATACCGTCAGCTTCTTACCCATTGCAAATTGCTCCAAACGGGCGTTCACTGCCGCGCACGAGGCGGACTTCCCGCAGCGCGACGATCTATGCGGCGTGGAGTAGGAACTCAACTTTCACTGAGTCGAACGGGAAGATGACCCGGCCGTCCTCGTCACGATCGAGTACTCCGGCGTTCAACAGAGCCGTCACGTCGGTGTGCACGGCCTTCACATCTCGCCCGACACGACGCGCCACTTCGCGAATCGACAGAGGGCCGGCTCCGCACATGGACTTCAGTAATTGCCAGCGCTTGGCCGTCAGGACTTTCCAAAGAAGTTCCGGAGTGGCAAAGCTAATACGAGCGGCCTCCTCTCCCTTCCCGGATTTCCAGACTCGGATAAAATCTGCCATCGCTTCGTTAGAGGAGCGAACATCAAGAATGACGGTTTTCACGATTCCACCTCATCATGTCACGTTCGAAGTCGGCGAGGAGCTTCTCCGGTGTTTGAAAGATGTAAGCATTTTCCTTCGCGTCGAAATGGCGATGGTCGCCCTTTTCTGCTTCATTGTCGTAGCGTACGACGCATACACCGCCTGCGACGTAGGCCAGCCTGTACTTGAATGAGTGGGTCGACCCGGCTACAGGCTTTGGAACCTTCCATATTGCCAGCTGGGCGAATGCAGTCTCTGAAAATGCAATGCGCGTCCGCAGGAGCGCGACGGCTTTCATGCCGAACGATACCAGCGATTATTGACTGTTGTCAATGAAGACAACAGCAGCCCACGCGCAAGGATGTAACGGTGAATATGGGGGTTGGGCTCAGAGCGCAGTTTCAAGTATGGCTTAAGTCATTTGAAGGCTGCCAACACAATGACACTCTGATCCCTGTTTTGCTATTGTGGATACACGCCGAGTACGATGCGATCGATGTGACGACGATCTAGAAAGCGGGGAGCCACCATGACCATTGCTCCGATCAAAACAGCTCGAGACTACGATCAGGCGTTAAGTCGTATTGAACAACTGATGGAGGCGAAGCCAGGTACGAAGGCCGGTGATGAACTGGATGTACTTACGACGCTCGTCGAGGTGTATGAAGCAAAGCATCACCCGATTTATCCTCCCGACCCGATCGACGCGATCATATTTCGAATGGACCAACTCGGCCTGACGAGAAAAATCTAGAAGCGGTGCTTGGTGGGCGCGGGCGTGTGTCCGAAATCCTGACGAAGAAACGAAATCTCTCGCTCGAGATGATCCGTCGACTCCATCGCAAGTTGCACATCCCCCTGGAAAGCCTCATCGGCACCGCGGCCTAGCACTCCTTCACCTTGCCAACTTGGCGTTCAGCCATCCCTGCTTGACTCCCATCTGACCGCTATGGTTAGGTCCCGCCACCATGATGCAGCGTCATACGGTTTTTCTATCGGCATTGATCGCGCTCCTCGTATCCTGCCTAGGCTGCCAAAAGGAGAGTGAGTCGATTGTGTCGATCGCATTGCATCCAACCAATGCCAATATCCTCTACGTGGCGACGAACGACGCGGTCTACAAGTCGCGTGACGGCGGTGGAACCTGGGAGCGATTCCCAAGTTTTAGTGCTCGTCGGGTGACGACGCTCGCGATCGATCCTGTGCTGCCCGCCACGATTTATGCCGGTACGATGGGGGATGCGGTCTACAAGAGCCCGGATGGTGGACAACGTTGGCTTCCGCATAATGTCGGCCTAAAAGAGCATGTATCATTCGTGAATCAGTTTGTATTCCACCCAGCTCTGAACGAGAAGGTCTATATCGCGACGACCGTCGGTGCCTTCTACTCGAAGGATGCGGGCCGTGAATGGGAAGAACGGATGAACGGGATGAAGGAAGTCCACATCGTGACCTCGATCGCCATCAATCCAAAGGATCCCACCATTCTGTACGGAGGGACGACGGGAGGGGTGTATCGATCAGACGATGCAGCGATGTCATGGAAACGGATCAACAACGGGTTGATCCCTGAGAGTGAATTGATGGCGTCCATGGCGTTGGGTGTCAATGCCATTGAAATCGACCGGACCAATCCCGATATCGTGTATGCGGGGACCACGAAAGGGCTCTTTCGGACAGAGAATAAGGGTGAGGTATGGGCTCGGATCGGGCAATCCCTGTCTGACCCCTTTATCAGCAGCGTGCTCATCCATCCTACGGAATCCGCGGTGCTCTATGTCGGTGGTTTGGCCGGGGTGTGGAAAAGTTTGGACGGTGGGAAAGTTTGGAAAGCAGTGAATCAGGGCATTACCACGTTGAACATTCGTGCCCTGGCCATGAATTCCAAGAATCCGCAGATACTCTATGCCGGAACGAATGGCAGTGGGCTCTATCGTTCGACTGATGCCGGCGCGACGTGGACGGCTGTGCCGCTCAAAGCCGCGCCGGTTGGGCATCAATAACCGGTTTTGGCTCCCGCACCTCCGTGCTGGTATCGGCTGTTATAGGACAGCATTTTATCGGTCATGGCTTTCCATTCATCAGCCGTCATCAGCTCCTTCATCCTGAACCGGAGGCTCAGGACCTTCGCCGAACTCTGCGTCCGTTGAATATTCGCCTCGTTGAGGATCTTTGAAAATTCGTCTGGCGCAGCCGTATAGCTGGTGTTCAACGTATAGAGCTGCCGATGATAGGCACGCTCTTGCTCGCGTCCTGCCTTGAGTTCGTTGATGATTTCACCGACGAGCGCATTGACCGCTTTTGCCTTGTTGGGATCCTGTACGGTGCGATTGACCAACCCTTCCATATCTTGCTGGCCCTTCTGCCAGTACGCGTCGCTCTTGCCTCCTGCCATGCCGTGGTGAGGGTGGTGTGAGGAGCAGCCGACTAGTACGACCATTCCCATCGCCACGAGCAGCCCATTGACCATCCGATTCATACTTCCCTCCATGAAAAAGTTGTGACTTGGTTACTTCTTACCGTATCATCGTCCGGAGTACTATGCCAGAAGCATTGCCGACGACCCCTGATGCATTCCGGGCCCTCAAAGAGGAGTTTCGCGGTCACCTCGAAACGTTCTATGCCGGGCTCAGGCTGGCTCCACCGTATGAAAGCGTGGAGAAAGCTGTCCGCACATTGACGACCATGGTCCATGAACTTCCGATCGAAGAACAGAACCGAATCATGGCCGATCCTATCTTGCGCTGGCAGGAATTCGCACGTGCCTTTGCTGCCTCAGGTCTTGCGAAGAAGCACCGTGGGATTATTGCTGGTCTGTTGCGCAATCGATCTGCGCTGGCTCTCCCGGATGAATACGACCACTTCCTGGATCTGTTTCGAACCTAGCAGATTGACCAGGTCAATTGTTACGAAGAGATCGGTTTCGCGAGCACGTCGCGCAGCTCGTCATAGACCTTCATCAGCCGAGCGTCTTCGAGCCGATACGAAAGGGCAAGTGTGACCAGCCCGAAGGCCACGACAAGGCCTGCAAGGGCGATAATACCGACCCCAACCAGCACGCCACCCAATGACGCAAATCCTCCTCCCATGGCGTATTGTATGACGAAGGTCAATGACCCGATCGACACGACTGCAAACCACATGAACGTGATCAGCGCCGATGACCAGGGGATACGCTTTACGCACAGCGCACCAAGCACTTGGTCGCGGGAAGAAAGCTGAATCAGACCCTTCATCGGCCAGGCGGTGCGGAACCGTCTGGAAAAGAATCGATACTGAGGGCGAATCGCGATCTGGGAAGACGCCGGGTGGAACCAGGCGACTCCATGGGGGAGCATCAAGACGCCATTCGGCGTGAACCGCTCACGCACCGCGCTGATCGCGGCACCGGACCATTGATCCGGACGATCTGCAACCCGGCAGCCATACCGGACGGCATCAGGAGTCAGACGAATAAAATACAACCAATCGCCGACGATTAACCCGAGAAGCAACGCGGTTGCAAAAAGGCCGGCCAAGATCATGGCTGTAGCTATCCCATAGGAGCGGAGGGCGAATCAAGGCACCGAAAGCCCTCAATTGTTCGTGTCTCATGCTGAATAATCGTAGGAATTGAGCAACTTCAAGCTCCTCCAAGGAATCTGTTGACTCATCAAGAGAAGTTTGGATACAGTACGGCGGGCTACGTTCCGGGCGGGTTTTGATCATGTCGTTTTCCCGCCAGAATTTTATCCCGCGTCGGCATATCGCTATTGTTGCCCGCACTCCGCAGCGTAGAGCCTGCAAGGAGTGAGGCGTCTGAGGTTTGGAGGAGAGCATGGATCCAGACAAAATTGAGCGCGTCTACACCACGTACGCGGGGTTTTACGACAAGGTTTTTGGAAAAGTGTTTCATGAAGGGCGCGAATCAGCCATCCGGAATCTGAACGTACAGCCGAACGAACACATCCTGGAAGTGGGCGTGGGGACTGGATTGGCCCTTCCGATGTATCCTCGCCATTGCCGCATTGTCGGGATCGACTTGTCCGAAGGCATGTTGGCCAAAGCAAAAGAGAAGGCTGAGGCCCTCTGCCTCGATCACGTCAAACTGCACCGCATGGATGCAGGCGCGATGGAATTCGATGATGACAGTTTCGATACGGTAGTGGCCGCCTATGTCGTCACAGCAGTCCCGGACTATCGAAAGTTGGTCAATGAGATGATTCGGGTCTGTCGTCCGGGCGGGCGGATTGTCATGTTGAATCACTTTAGCAATGGAAACAAGGTCATTGCGGCCGTGGAGAAGGTGATTTCTCCGTTGACCAAACATCTGGGTTGGCGCACCGATCTCTCGCTCAATACGGTGTTGGAAGGGACATCGCTGCGTATTGCTCGGAAACAGAGCGTGAATCCGCTACGGTTCTGGGCGTTGGTTGAATGTGTGAATGGAAAAGCTATGCAGACGAACGGAAACGGCGCCTCGCACAACATCCCAGGCTATGTGAACGGTAGTGGCGTCGCCGGTTTTTCAGCGGGGAATGGTAAGGAGCAGTATTCCCCGGAACACGTGCACTGACTGACAGATTCTGGCTCTTCACCGATTTCGTCGCGAATCCTGTTCCCGTGCGAGCCAGTTCTCCCATTCCCGACCTGGAATGATCGTCGTGCCGACCAGGCAGTCACCTGAAAAGGCTCGGGTGATATGATCGGCAAGGACTTCGAGCATACGGCTTATGCATCGGTCTTGATCCCCGATCACCCGTAGCAATAACCCAAAGCCCTCCCTCTCTAATGGGCCATAGGCCATGACGTGCATCATGTCGTCTGCGCCGCTCCGGGAATCGCCGACTGGAATCAGATCGCCCTCCCACTGCACCACGGGGTGTGTCTCGACGTCTCGAGTCGTCTCACGCCAGATGCAGGGCAGGCCAGCCTGATCCAGCTTGTGTAACAGCCAGTCAAGGGTGGGGCCTTGGGCAGTCCGACCTTGAAAAATCCATCGAGCGAGTTCTACCGCCTTCCGTGTGGGCACGAATGGAGCAGCGATTTCCTCCAGATGAGCCTCATCGCACACGACATAGAGCTCGCCCTGCGGATCGAACCAAAACCGCAATTTCCCCGCGCTTAACTCCGTCTGGATGATGCCGAGAGAAGAACAATCGGCCCCATCTTGCTCAAAAACCGAAAAATCCGTCACGCCCGTCATTGTGAGTTTGGCGACTCGGACTAATCCACGAACCTCGTAGCGAATGGTTACAGAAATCGTCGTCCCTGCAAGGATATCCTGCCCAGACCCCTCGTCAAAGAGGCGGCGCTTGGAGATCTGTATGTCGGTGATATAGCCCGAGCGGAATCCGCCTGTATGGCCGATCAACCATCGTAGATCGTCAGCGCTCTGGATGAAATGGGTCATAAGGGCGATTGTAGCGTAGGGCTGGACGCACTGCTACCTCCGAGAATGTCCCCAAACTGAAAGCACCGGAGGAAGGCGGGGACGAAGTGGAGTCTTGATCTCACAGGAACCTTGCCGAATGAGACCGATCTCCTTGCACACGGAGGCTGCGATTATCGCTTCGTCTCGACCCTGGTTGATCATGACAAACCGGCCATGGGGCTGTAGGTTGCGAGCGACCTGCGCGAACAGGGCATGGGGTGCCAACATGGAGAGTGGCATCCGCCAGGCCAACACAAGATCAGGCGTGAGGAATGGATACCAAGCGGTCACGATATCAGCCGGGCGCTCGTAGCACACATAGTCTTGGACGATGAACTGCGTGTTCGGCAGATGTTGGATATAGCCCTGCGCATAGTCGACGCGGCTATACCCATTGATGTAGATCCGGTGGCCCTCCACTTCGATGCCCAGGAGCTCAGCCGGTCGGAAGAAAGTATGCAGGACGGGGGCGTACCAAAAATTGCTGGAGCCGATATCCTGCACGACTCCAGCTCTCGAACGCGGGAGTCTCAGCGCCGACCAGGCCTGTTCCAAGATGTCGAGGTAGTCGTATTGCTTCAGCGCGGTCACCTGTCGAGCCTGTTCTTCAAATCGTATATCAAAACGCTGTTGAAGCTGTTCAATCCGTTCGCGAGCGATTCCATTGAGTTGATCCAGCTGTCCCGGGGACCGTTCTCGATAGGTCCCACGTGACCAGGCCAGCCGTTCACCGAGACGATACCAAAAGGCATGATAACGGGAGCGGAGCAATTGCCTGAGAGTATATCCTGGGCGTGTGTCCACGCCATGCGCCGATAAGGCCGGGGCCTGGCCTCGAACGGCTGCATCTGGTTCGATGAGTGTGGTGGGCATGACCATTCTTCTTCGGTAAATAGGTCGAGGGCCTGAAGGGGAGTCGATGGAAGAAGTGGAGAGAATCAGGCGGATAAGGCACGCACGAACGCTTCCGGCTTTTCTGGAGTCATGGGCCAGGGGCGTTCATTGATGCGCTCCATCCAGACGAATCCATCGGTGTGAGAGGCGTACATTGCCGCAAGAAGAAAGCCGAGCGGCAGGACCAGAAGCACGAGCGTCACACTGAAAATAACTGGTGACATGGGGAGTAAGCGGAAGGTTTTGCCTACTGCGTGGTCGCTCATGCGGTGACTCAGGAGATAGTGAGGCATCCGCGGCAAGTAGGGCGCACCGTATCCTAAATCTTGAAGAGATCCTGCTCATACAGTGCCAAGTCGCTTGGAGAGAAGCAACAGAAAGTCCCGTCTCTGACGGTGGGATGGTCGGTCATCTTGCGGGGCCTGCTGGAGACAGTGTATGTATCTTTTCAGTAAACCTCCAGGTCATGACTTTTTCTGATCCTTGTTGAGTTTGGACTCACAAACATGCAGAGAGCCATCTGTCTCCAGCACGTTTCTTTTGAAGGTCCCGGTGCGTTTGCCTCATCCCTTTCCACTCGTATGGTGAGTCTCGAGCGCTATCTTGTTCCCAAAGATGGATTGCCAAAGGATGCCGGTGATCTATTGATCGTGATGGGTGGGCCGATGTCAGTGAATGACTCAGACAAGTGGATTACCGAGGAGACCGCTTTCATCAGATCAGCGCTGCGGGCAGGTAAGCCGGTGATCGGCGTATGTCTAGGGAGCCAGTTCATGGCGAAGGCGCTCGGTGCGACAGTGAGAGCAGGTAAGGCGTTGGAGATCGGTATGACACCCGTTCGTCTCACTGGCGATGGGAAAAGAGATCCGGTGTTTGGCACTGGGGCAGAGGCGTTCGACGTCTTTGAATGGCACGGAGAAATCTTTGACTTACCCAACGAGTGTGTCTCGCTGGCGAGTTCCGAGATTGCGCCGCTGCAGGCTTTTCGCTATGGCGATCGTGCGTATGGCCTGCTGTTTCACCTTGAGATGGAACAAAACGGAATTGACTCACTGTGTCGGGAATGTGCACTTGATTTGGGAAAGGCTGGCCTAACGGCTTTCCATGTGCAGTCGATGGCAACGCCTCACCTTCCCCAGTTACATGCTATGGCTGATCGGTTGATCGATTACCTCCTGACATCAGCACGTTGATTACCAACTTCATCCTGAAGTAGTCTTGGTTTCCTCGTCTACACGCCCGAGCGTCATCCTGTTGAAGGTCTGTGGGAGATTCCTGATCTGAGGAAGGAAGACTTTCAGACGGTTGGGACATACGTATTTTAAGAAAGGAGTTTGATCGACCATGGCCGGTTTCCCGATTGAAGTCGCCACACGTATCAAGACATTGCCACCATACCTCTTTGCAGCTATCGACAAGATGAAGCAGGAGGCCATTGCCCGAGGGGTCGACATCATCAATCTTGGGATAGGCGACCCCGATTTGCCGACGCCTGCTCCGATCATCGAAAGCTTGGCCAAGGCTGCCCAAGACCCCAAGCATCACCAATACCCTTCCTATGAAGGCATGTTGTCGTTCCGGAAAGCGGTCGCCGGATGGTACAAGCGCCGTTTCAATGTGACGCTCGATCCAACCGACGAGGTCCTCACGCTGATTGGGTCGAAAGAAGGAATCGGGCACATTCATCTAGCCTTTGTCGATCCAGGAGATCTGGTACTGGTCCCGAGTCCAGGCTATCCGGTCTATCCTGTCGGAACCAGTTTTTGTGGCGGCACGTCCCACTTCATGCCCTTGACCAAAGCCAATGGCTTTCTGCCGGATTTGGGTGCGATACCAAAAGATGTGGCCAAGAAGGCTAAGCTCATGTGGCTCAATTCGCCGAATAATCCCACGTCAGTGATCATGACGAAGGACTACTTCAAGCGGGCCATCGAATTTGCACAGAACAATCAGATTATCATCTGCCACGATGCGGCGTACTCGGAAATCTATTACGACGGTAAGCGACCGGTGAGTTTTATGGAGGTGGAGGGTGCCAAGGACGTCGGGGTGGAATTTCACTCGCTCTCCAAAACCTACAACATGACCGGTTGGCGAATCGGATTTGTGGTCGGGAACAAGACGGTCTTGGCGGCGCTAGGCAAGGTGAAAAGCCAACTAGACTCCGGTGTGTTTGAAGCAGTGCAAGACGCTGGTATCACCGCCCTGGGGTTAGACGATTCCGTAACGGACGGCATCCGAAGGATTTACCAGGAACGTCGCGACACGATCGTTCCGGGGCTCAAGAAGTTGGGGTTAGACGTAGAGATGCCGCCTGCCGCGTTCTACATCTGGGTGACAGTGCCGAAGGGCTACACCTCCACGTCCTTCACGGCGCACCTGTTGGAAAAGGCGGGCATTGTGACGACGCCCGGCAACGGTTTCGGTGCACCTGGCGAAGGCTATATTCGCATGACGGTGTGCACAACCAAAGAGCGGCTTGCGGAAGCGGTGGAACGGATCAAGAAGATAGGGTTTTGACCAGGTCGTTCGTGAAGCGTGAAGCGTCGTTCGCAGAAGGCGCCTTTGTCTTGAGGATTCACGAATAACGTTTTACGAGATACGCGGATGAAAGAGACTGTCTTCATTGGGTTCGGGTCGAATGTCGGTGATCGAGTCGATTTTTGCGATCGAGCTGTGACATTGCTCAGTCTGCTGCCCCATTCACGGCTCCTGGGAGTTTCCCTCTTATATGAATCGGAACCGATTCGCGAGGAGACCGATCCAGGAGAAGGGTGGTTTCTCAACGGGGTGGTACAGATAGAAACCGACATTACCCCACGGAGCCTCCTCACGATACTTCAAGAGATTGAGCGATCACTCGGACGAGATGAGGACAACCGCTCTGGTCCTCGAACGATTGACCTAGACATTCTCTTCTACGGTGAACGCGTCATCAAGGAACCTGACCTGACCATCCCGCACCCTCGCCTCCATTGGCGCCGGTTCGTTCTCATGCCATTGAACGAATTGGATCCGCTCTGGGGCCATCCGGTGCTCAAGCAATCAGTCGCACGGTTATTGGAGCAGGTTAAGGACCAAGCACAAGTGCAGCTGCTCTTTCCTCAACCTTCGACGAGATACGGTTCGCGTCCGGCTTGCAGTTCACCACCTGGCTCATGAAGATCGTTCGTTCACCGAGTGTCATGACGGCCTGGAGTGAGGGGCTCCAACGGGAAAGTGTGCGGATCGGGCTGGTGCCGACGATGGGAGCATTGCATGAGGGGCATCGGGCGCTGATTCGAGCTGCCCGGTTACGGTGTGATGCGCTCGCAGTCAGCATATTTGTCAATCCTACGCAATTCGGTCCTCGCGAAGACCTCACCAAATATCCGCGTCCCATTTCTCGCGATCGCGCTCTGTGCAGAAAGGAAGGCGTTGATGTCTGTTTTGAACCAAGCGTACAGGCTATGTACCCGGAAGGATTTCAAACAACCGTGAACCTTCCTACGATTGCACGTCGGTGGGAAGGGGAAGTGCGTCCTCATCATTTTTCAGGCGTTGCGACCGTAGTCACCAAGCTCTTTGGAATCGTGCGTCCTCAGATCGCACTCTTTGGACAGAAAGATTTCCAGCAATCGGCGCTGGTCCAACAGCTGGTGAAAGATTTGAACCTCGGTGTGGAGATTATCGTGCATCCGACCGTGCGCGAAGCGGATGGGCTGGCGATGAGCTCACGGAATGTCTATCTGTCGCCCGACGATCGAATTCTGGCGGTTATGTTGTACAGAAGCCTTCGGGCAGGAGCTGAGAGAATCAAAAAAGGCATCGCTGATGGGAAGTCCGTACAGGCGGTGATGCGTCAGGTCATCACGGCCGAACCAGCCATGACGATTGACTATCTGGGGGTCTGCGATCCCTACACGCTCGAGCCGCTCTCTACCGTGACTTCGCGGGTAGTCCTGCTTGGAGCGGTACGCCTAGGGCCTGTTCGGCTGATTGATAATGTACTGGTGACTGCCCCTCGACGGCGTTCCTAGCGCGTGCGCCATTACTAAGAAAAGAAGTTCTGGTGGAGGCTTTGCCCCACCAGCAAGCTCAGAATGACCTGACTGAGGCGATTTTTATCGGCCGTGACCATTTCGAGGAAACGGATACCCATTGATCCAGGCCTCGACGAGCACACCATGGCGGTTTCAATCTTGATCGGTTCTTCATCGGAAGCCGGTTTGATGACCAGCTCGACAAACGTTCCTTGAGGCAAGGTTGCCGCTGTCTCCAGCGTGCAGCCTCCCATGGAAATGTCCGTCACGCGATTGGTCGTTTGTACGGTGTTATCTGCGAGGAGGTTGGCACGGAACGACACCGGCAATCGCCTATATTCCCGGCGATCTGCAGTTGAAGGACTGGCAGGAAATTGGCTTCTGAAAGCTCGGAAGCGTGTGGTACAGAGCTGACAGCGAAACGGAAATGACCCGAAGCGATTAAGGATCCGCTCCATGATGCCTTCATCATGGATCAGTCGAACGAAAGGTGTGCCGCAACTTGAACAGTGTGGGTCTCTCATGAGCTCTCGGGAGTACCGACTGGGGTATCATGGGTTGAGAGTGATGATGCCAGCAGGTGCTCTCGTTGTGCCTCCAAGATTGGGTCGATATGAGCGGGCGAATACGTTGGAGGTTTCACCCATTTCCCATCTGCCCGTTTGTAGCCACCTACTTTGCTCAGATTCGACCGGTGAACTTCACGAAACACTGGTTCCATATCAATCCCATAGGACACCGCTGTTCCATAGGTGACGTAGAGGAGATCTGCCATTTCCTTTGCCACGGCAGCGAGATTCCCGGCAGCCATAGCTTCCTTCAGCTCATCGAACTCTTCCTGAATGAGACGGACGCGAAGCTGCTTCGTCTCTTCGGTGAGTTCTGTCGGACCTGTCTGGACCAGAATATCAAACCTGCTATGAAATGCTTCTACCATGGTCTGTTCGTGAGTCATGCGCGCTCCTTCATTCGGTATCAAACGATAAGGTTTTGCGGGGAACGACCTCCGTCGGCTCAAGCGCGAGGATCTCGCGGTCAGAGGACACTCCCAATTCTTTGAAACGCCGTGCTGCCGGGAGAATACGCGTCTCAAGGGAGCCCACGGCACGGTTATAGGCCGACACGCTCTTGCCCAAGGACTGACCCACATCGTTCATATGTCCCGCTAACACAGCCATCCGTTCGTAGAGTTCTTTGCCCAACCGGCCTGCTTCCTCCGCGTGAGCCGTCATCCTCTCCTGTCGCCACCCGTAGGCGACTGCACGCAGTAATGCGATCAATGTCGCTGGGGTCGCCAGCACGATTCCGCTCGCGAATCCTCCTTCAATGAGCTGCGGATTCTGGTCCAAAGCGGCGCCGAGGTATTGCTCACCCGGAAGAAACAGGACGACGAACTCCGGAGAATGTTCGAACTGTGTCCAATAGGCTTTCAAAGATAATTCATCCATGCGGCTCTTTACCTGAGCAGCATGGCGCCGTAATGCTTCCGCTTGTTGGACATCGTTCTGTGCTTCGTGGGCATCCAAATAAGCCGAGAGGACGGTTTTGGCATCAACGATAATCTGGCGACCGCCTGGGAGCTGGACGACCATGTCAGGTCGAAATCGTGCCTCGTCGCTGGCCACTGAATGTTGCTCGATGAAATCACAGTGTTGGACCATTCCGGCAAGCTCGGCGACTCGTCTTAAGGTCAACTCACCCCATTGGCCTCGTACGGTCGGAGCTCTCAGGGCTTTGACCAAGTTTCCGGTTTCTTGCTGTAACCTCTGCTGGGACTCAGCCAATGATTTGAGATGTTGATCCAGTCCACCGTAAGCCGACTGGCGTGACTGCTCCAGGAGACGCAGTTGCTCGTCGTAACGTTGCAGTGTGTCGTGGAGCGGACGCACCAACGCATCAATAGCCTGTTGCCGCTGCACCAGGTCTCCATCCGCTTTGACATGAAGTGTTTCGAATGTCACCGAAGCCAGTTTCAAAAATGCCTCGTTGTTTTGCTTCAACGCTTCGCCGGAGAGGACTTGGAACGACCCCACGAGTTCTTGACGTGTCTGATCGAGCAAGGTTTTCTGTTCGATGAGTTGCCGTGTCGTCTCTTCCATCCGCGTTTCTGCCATCACGCGGGCTTGGTGAGTCTGGGACAGTTCCTGACGAAGGGACAAGACCGTAGTCCGCTCTTGTTCTAGTTGCTTTCTGACTTCGTGCGCGGTGGCCTCAGCGTGTTGAGTCTGAGGGCGCAAGCGTCCATTGATCCAAAGCCCTACGAATAAACCACCGAGGAGCAATCCGACCCCAATGCCTATGAAAAGGGGGTTTGCATCGGTCATTTGTGTGACAAGCCCAAAAAAGTGATCGAGCAATGAACTCCCATATATAGGGTATCGACACGATAATTTTAGGCACAGTACGCAAGGTATTGAGAAAGGTCAAGAAGCAGAAGACCCGGATCAAATAGCTCTAGCCACCCTCTGAGTATGTAGATGGCTCGATACAAATGGTCCCCAATCCAGCGTCCAGCCTGACCCGTAGGCCATCAGAAAGCTTAGCCATCGCTCCGTCCACATTGGCGACGGTCGGTAGCCCATATTCACGGGCAATGATGGCTCCATGAGACAAGGTCCCACCCATTTCTGCGATCAGTCCGCCGGCAATTCCAAAGAGAGGCGCCAGGCCTGGATCGATAACCGAGACGACTAGGATTTCGCCTGGTCTCACGTAGTCCCAATCCATAACCGAACGAATCATTCGTACCGGACCGATTACGGATCCGGCGCTGATTGGCATGCCGGTCAACCGACCGGGCTTGGAGGATTGGGTTGATATCAGAGTCTGTTCGCGCATGGAATCCCAATCTCGAATGGTATCGGGGACCGTGACTGCTGCATGGCGCTCGCGTTCAGTATGTCGCGCCTGGACTATGGCCTTCCAGTCTTGGGTACTACCGGCTAAGAGATCGGTGCGATCATCGATCAAGAGGAAAAAGATGTCATCTCGCTGATCAAGGCGACCCTGCGTAACCAGGAGTTCCCCGAGTCGTAACAGAAGGGTCCGGATTGCAGTTGAGTAATACATCAAATGATGTCGATTTGCCTCGCGCAGGGCAAAGAAGCGACAGAGTCTTCGGTAGCACCATAAAAAAACCACCCATCTGTCGAAACGCCAACCGAGTCGTTCTTTAATCCGGGCCAGTGCGGCGACTCTCGTCTTCTCCTGGCGCGCAAGAATCGCCATTCGAGAAGGGGAAGCCGAGATCAGTTGGGTGCGGAGAATCGTCAATATCGCGTCCGGATTTTCCGCCAGGCGTGGCGACATGACATCGGATTCGCCCACCCCACGATGACCATAGTCTTCCAAATAGGTTGTGAAGACACGGAGAAACCTCGTGTCGGCAAGCGTTGAGCGAAATGGCGAAGCCTCCCATTCTCCCGATGTAAGGAACGCACCCGCTTTTGGCTCATCTCTAGCGATATCCGTGAGCTCTGCAAGATGGAGAATCTGCCGGGCGCTAATGACGGTGCCTTGTCCTTGGAGAGCAGCGTTTAACAACTCTCTCCACTCGGGGCCGAGCCATTGAGGTAGGAGGTGGCCGAATATTTGTAAACATTGCCCGACGCCTCCAGCGATACCAAAGGTGACTTCGCGGCCCTCCAGCCAAGGACCGAGTGCGTCCAGCTTAAGGACAAGTTCATCTACGGTAAGGGGGAGAATGCGGTCACGCGCATAAGTTGTAGCCAGTTCCTTCATCTCTTGAAATAGCCGGGGGCCAGAACGTTCCACCCTTCGCATCTCTGCCCACATCAACCATCCAGCCCGCACAAAAGCCAACCCATTGAGCGGCATCACTGAGGGGACGGCTTGTGGCGGTTCACCTCCCATCTGTTCGGCGTTCATGGACGGATCTCCACCCAGCTGAGCGACCAACATGTGGAAAAGGGTGACGTTCAAGTAGGGACGACCCCTCAGTATGCGAACCGATGTGAGGCCATCAGGGATCCGGCATCCCAACCTGCGATAGTGCGCAAGAATGTAGCGCTCCATAAACTGTTCAAGGAACGAGAGACTCAACGGGCTCGGTAGCTCGGGCAACGTCTCCTTGAAATTTGTCCGTGACCACTCACAGTCATCGTTGGTGAGGCCGTACGGAGTGTGGATGTTCGTAATTGGCCGCGCCTGCATGAGCCAGAGCTGATTGGCATCGAATGCCCACTCGATATCCATGGGCCGTCTCAGGGCCTGTTCGACTTGTTTAGCAGTCCTTGCAAGGGAAAACAGCTGACTATCTGTCAGCGACGAACGGCGCCGAGTCCCTTCTTCGAGCGGGTCTGTCCGTAGCCCTTCATGCGAGACCGAAAGCTGGTGAGATTTCTCAGCCAGCACTCGTGTGCGAACCTGTGTTGGTTCTCCATCGCTTGCCACCTCCACGACGTATTGGTCTGGAGTGATCGTGCCGTCGACCAATGGTGCAGCCAGTCCAGGTATGGCGTTAATCATCACCTGATTGCGTCGACCCGTCACAGGATGGATGGAATACGTTACTCCAGCTGTCCGCGCAGCGACCATTGATTGGATTAGCACTGCCATTCTAGGGGGATTTGGACAGTTCTGCTGAGCCATGTATTTGAGCACACGCTCTTCCCATAGCGAGGCCCAGAGGTCTTTGATGGCCGATTTGATGTCCGATAGCGCTACGCCGAGATGGGTGCGATAAAGTCCGGCGAAGCTGGTTTGAGTCGTATCCTCGTTCGTAGCGGACGATCGGACGGCCCAGCGTTGACTTGGAG
The DNA here is from genome assembly GCA_041742455.1 of Nitrospira sp. GTDB lineage: Bacteria > Nitrospirota > Nitrospiria > Nitrospirales > Nitrospiraceae > Nitrospira_D. Next base: position 29,013 of record JBGSIO010000057.1, read on the forward strand.
GTAGACGGAGTGTTTCGAGCGCCGTCTGCCATTGACCGGCAAGGTGGGAGATCTCACTTCTTTTGATCCGATCCCGGCATCTAGCCAAGACAGATCCTCGTTCATTATCGGGTAGCTGGTAGATCGTAGACCACATTTCGTGATCGATAAAGCCTGATGTATGCAGGGTTGTTTTGTAGGCTTCTGTTGTCAGGCAAACCCCGTGAGGGACAGAAAAACCGGCTGCGATGAGCTGAGCCAATCCAAGAGCTTTCCCGCCGGCCAGATCCAGGTCGGTACACTGAGACAGTGGGAGGATGAACGGACGTGTCATGGGGTGGGATAGTAACTAGAGAAGGAGAAGGAGGTAAAGGTCATTGACGTTCGTCCCGGTGGGACCGGTATGGATATGACATCCAAGCGTCTTCAGGGCAGGATAGGTATCATGTCCATTCACGGCAGAAGGGAGATCGACGCCGAGTTTCTTTGCGCGCGCGAGTGTTCCTCCGCTCACAATCGCTCCCGCCGCATCCGTCGGCCCATCGGTTCCATCGCTGCCGAGAGCCACGACCCAGGTGCTTGGGAGACCAGCAATCTCACACGCAGCAGCGGCAGCGAATTCCTGGGCACGGCCACCTTTGCCCTTTTCCGTGACCGTGACCGTCGTTTCACCCCCCGCCACCACGCAGCATGGGCGCTTCATAATTCGGTGCCCAGCGGCAATTGTTTTGGCAAGGGCAGTCAAACGCTTTGCTGCTACACTTGCCTCGCCCATGATGGCGGTGGAAAAGCGTATGGTGCGAAGGCCCATCATGTCGGCGCAATGCGTGACCGCCTCCACCATGATTCGATTGTTACCGATGATCTGATGGCGCACGGAATGTCCACCTCGTGAACCAGCTTTCAGGGTCTCAGGCACGGTCCCCTTTTGACCCCGTCCCAAATAGTGGCGCACTGCGGCGGGTACGGAGCGCCAGATCCTGTAACGCTTCAACACTTCAACCGCCTCGGCAAAGGTGGAGGGGTCCCCAACTGTGGGTCCGGAGCCGATCGAGCCAAGGTCATCTCCGATGACGTCTGAGAGAATCAGGGCAACAATCTTCGCGTGGGTGGAAGACGCTAGCCCACCCCCTTTGATCAGCGAAAGATGTTTCCTGACGATATTGATCTCGTTGATCGTCGCACCGCTTCGGAGAAGCAGTCGTGTGGTTCGTTGTTTATCCGTCAACGTCACGCCAGGTACTGGAGCCGGTAATAAACTTGATGCGCCCCCAGACAAGAGAACCAAGAGGAGGTCGTGGGGGCTCATGTTTTTGACCAAACTCAGGAGCCGCTGAGTCGCATGAAGACCGGCACGATCAGGAATCGGATGGCCGGCTTCAAGAACGTCAATCCGTTTTGTAGGGAGGGTATGCCCCGTCTTGACGATCACTAGTCCATCTTCCAACCTTGGGCCAAGGATTTTTTCTAATGCCTGCCCCATTCTGGCCGATGCCTTTCCGGCACCGACTGCGATCACTCGATCAACCTGTGACAGGTCGTAAATTTGAGGCCCTACTCGGAGCGCGTGGCCATTAAGCGAGACCCTATCGAGCAGGGCACGATAGGGATCAGCCGCATCCAGCCCGGCAGTGATCAGCTTGCGAACAAGTGATTGAGCAGAGGAGGGGGGCAACCGAAGCTTCATGAGCGTGAATGTTACGGAGTTTTCTCTTGTTTAAAACAGCGGCTCGGACAGGTTTGACGAGGTACGCGAATTTGATAGCTCCCACGAGGGAGCATATCCTTCTTGAATTCAGGATTCAACATTTTGAGTTCGAGAAGATAGGTGCCGAATTCTTCCGCAACGGAAGTGAGGGCACGCTGAGACTCTTTCACGCTCACCGTGATGGTTTCGGTCTCGAGCGGCACATAGAGGTCATTCTTAGTCAGCCCAAGATATTTCTCCGGCTGAGAGTAGATTTCCTTGGCGGCAATGATCCGCGGGACATAGCGCATGGTCTCGCGCGGCCCGTGCATTTTCCAATAGTCAGTAATGTTCTGTGCCTTAAGCAACTTGCGAATCCGCTCTTCGCCGGCGTTGTACGAGGCCATGGCTAAGAACCAATCGTTGTTCTGATATTCCTTGAGATACTTGAGGTATTTCACTGCTGCTTCGGTCGACATTTCAAGATTACGACGCTCATCACGGACAGCGTCGCTCTTGAGTCGATAGCGGCGTCCGGTGGACGGAATGAATTGCCAGGGACCTGAGGCTTTGGCTTTGGAATAGGCAGCCGAGATACATTTGCTCTCGACCAGCAACATGTACTTAAGATCATCGGGCAAACCGGTATCGGCCAATTGTTTCTCTGCGGGGGGGAAGCAGCGTCCGGTACGCTTAGCGAGGATGATGCTTTCGCCTTGGTCTTCCAAGAATTGATAGAATTCGTATTCAATTCGCTCCCGCACTTGCCAGTTGTCCAATGGAACCGGGAGCCCGGCGAATGTAATCTTATCGGGGAGCTTAAAGGAACTCAGGAAGAACCGTTCTCCCTCTCGTTTGATTTCCGGGAGAATGACCAAACGGTCGTCCGGATCGGATTGTGAGTCCAACTGGTCTAGTAGGAGAAGCTCTTTCTCGGCTTCTGATTTGTTGGCATTCTTATCCTCAATGCTCGATATCGCCTGTGCCGACACCTGTATTGTCAGGATGGTGAAGACGATTCCGATCGCACAATAGATGGATTGGGTCCCACGCGTCAGCATTCGTAAACTCCTCTATTTGCCATACGATCAACGGCTACAACAAATGCGTGGTTATGCTATCAGCTGACCCAAATGCCAGCAAGCAGAATAGGGTTCTCAATCATGCTAGACTGCGAGCCGTATGAGCGCCTTGAGAATCTTGAACGACGCCATCTGTGACTGTACGGCCTGTCCACGACTGGTCGACTATCGGCAGGTGATTGCGCGAGAGAAACGGAAGCAATATCGTGACTGGAATTACTGGGGCCGGCCGGTGCCCGGCTTCGGAGATCCTGAAGCGCGGCTCTACGTGCTCGGACTTGCACCTGCTGCACATGGAGGGAATAGGACGGGACGCGTGTTCACCGGTGATCGGAGTGGAGATTGGTTGTATGAGGCGTTGCATCGGTATGGATTTTCCAACCAGGCTTCATCAACCCACCGAGATGATGGCTTAACGTTGACGGACTGCTATATCGGGGCAACGGTACGTTGTGCCCCACCCGGCAATAAACCTTTGCCGGATGAATTCGAACGGTGTAGCCGATTCGTACAGGAAGAAGTTCGTCTCCTAAAGAGTCACCGCGTGGTGATTGCGCTGGGAAAGATCGCCTTTGATCATTACCTTAAAACGTGCAGGACACATGGGCATACCATCCCTTCGCCAGCCCTCAAGTTCGGACATGGGGTTGCCTGTCGTCTGCCTTGGGGGGTGACCCTACTCGGCTCCTATCACCCGAGCCAGCAAAACACGTTTACGGGAAAGCTGACTCGCCCTATGTTTCATGCGGTGTTTCGGAAGGCGAGAAAATCTATCGAAGATCATTGAGTGCGTTGTATAGAGGCCTGGAAATATTAGACGTTAGTAGCATTCACCAAGATCTATGTGGGAAGGATTAGACTTTCAGTTGCAGAGGGAAGGGTGGATTTGATCAATCCAGGACGGGCAACTTCCCTGATGAGTCATTGAAAAGTTACCCGTCCCTACAGTCGCTACTGTTGGCCTTTCGATTTCCAGTCGTCGAGAAACTTTTTCAGGCCCGAGTCGGTGAGCGGATGTTTAAACAGGGCCTGGAAGACGCTATAAGGCATTGTGCAGATGTGCCCGCCGGCCAACGCCGCCTCAACCACGTGTTGTGGATGGCGTACGCTTGCTACTAAGACAAGAGTCTTATAGTCATAATTCTTGTAGATCGTCAAAATCTGTCGGATGAGTTCCATCCCGCTCGAGCTGATGTCGTCGAGCCGTCCAATGAAGGGGGAGACGCACCACGCACCGGCTTTGGCCGCCAGCAGAGCCTGAGTAGGTGAGAAACAGAGAGTTACGTTCACTTTGATTCCTTCTGAAGCCAATCGCTTCGTCGCCTTGAGCCCTTCTGGAATGAGAGGGCATTTGACCACGATATTCTTGTGGATCTTGGCGAGTTCCTTCCCCTCCTTGACCATCGCGTCCGCTTCTACACTCACGACCTCGGCACTGATCGGGCCATCTACGATCTTGCAGACCTCTTCCAGCATCTCCTTGAAGCTGCGACCTTCCTTAACAACTAGGGAGGGGTTCGTTGTTACCCCGTCAAGCAATCCGAGACTTGCGGCATCCTGAATTTCCTTTACGTTCGCCGTATCAAGATAAATTTTCATCATCGTCCCTTTCATTAAGAGAAGTTTGTCGAATCATAGAAGTATTATCAGCTATTTTATGAGGAACTCAACTTCGCTGCAACATCTCGACGTGAAAGTTTGACAGGCCTCAGAGCGGAAGCTAGAATTTCCCGGTCGGCAGGGACGTGTTCTACAATCATCAGGAGATCTCGCGATGCAACGATTTGCCTGGCCGCTGTTCCTCTGTTTTATGATCACGGCCTGCGCCGGAAATAATCCATACCTGGAAGCTTCGCTTAAGCCAGCTGAGCTCCAAGGGAAGGATAAAACCTGGTTCGAGAAGAACTGGGGCGCTCCAGACGGCAAAGCATCACGCTTTTTTGGGGGTGAGACCTGGACGTACTATCGCATTGCAGGGGGGAAATCCGGGCTGCCATTCTTTAACTTCACCCCCAACCAATGCCAAATCATATTGAAGTTTGACAAAGATGAGAAAATGTCCGATTACTCCTACTCGGGCTGTTAGTTGAACAGCATGACAGAATCCAATAGGCCCGCCTCCGCTATATAGCTGGCCGGGGCTTCCTGAACAATCTTTTACACTGGGCGTTGGCTCCGAAACGTCACTGCACACTCTTTGCTGCAGAACCAATACTCCCGCCCCCCCATTTCTTCGATCACGGCAATCCGTTTCGGCACGAAGGTGTGGCAGACCGGGTCCTCAATCATTTCATCCAGCTCTTCCTGCCGGTTCGTACCATCAGTCGACTTACCCCGAATATCCCTATTGGCACTACGGAACCCACGAAACAGTTGTCTAAGCAGAAAATAGAGGACGACCAGGAGAAGAATAATAATGAACAATCTATACATAGTGGCTCTCCGGAAGAAGGCCACAATCCTAGGAGAGAGGTGTAAGTCTGTCAAGACGAACACAATATTCTATCTTGAGTTGTTGCTGAGAGACGTGTACAAATGACCCATGAGTATGGAGACGATTGGGACTGATGCTAGTGCCATCCAGTACTTCAGGAGGATTGGATTCAATTTTTTAGGGTGTTAGGGTGCCATCTATGAAGACTTGTGATAAATGTCATGGAGCAATGCTACCGGAGCGAGCGGTGGATTTGGACGCGGGATTAGCAATCACGGTGTTTGCCTGTTTGAACTGTGGCCGTCGTAAAGCAGCGGATCAGAAACCACGGCCGATTACAGCTCGAAACTAGTTCTCCTGCGGGATTCCAAATCTCAGCCCGTTGGCTAATGACGGATGGTGTTGGCTGGCACCAGGGGTTTCAATGTGCCCTGGTGGTTTGAGCATCCGCACCATTCTCATCTCCAGCACAACTACAGCTGTCTAAGCAATAGTGGTCTGCAAGACTGACCAGGCCATTCGCCCACGTCGTGCAGGTCAGAACTTTTGTAGGAAGTACGTAATAAACAAGATGGACAATTCAGATCCGGAAAGAGATCAAATAATGCCACCATCTAATGAAGGCTGAGGACATCCATCATATCGTATAAACCGGGAGGCTGACGAACGATCCACTTTGCAGCACGGAGGGCACCTCGTGCAAAGGTATCACGACTACTTGCACGGTGGGTAACTTCAATTCGTTCTCCCAGACCGCCAAACAGGATGGTGTGGTCACCGACGATATCGCCAGCACGAATGGTTTGGACACCAATCGTTCCCTTGACCCGTTCCCCGATCATCCCCTTGCGAGAAAAGACCGCGACCTGGTTTAAATCACGGTTGACAGAGGAGGCAAGAACTTCGGCAATCTTGAGGGCTGTGCCACTCGGTGCGTCTTTTTTCAACCGGTGGTGAGCTTCGATCACCTCGATATCATAATCCTCACCCAGCGTTCGAGCCATTTCGCCAATGACTTTACAGATCAGATTGATCCCGACACTCATGTTCGGAGAAAACACGCATGGAACCTGCTGGGCCAATGATTTGAACTCTTCCAGCTGAACGGCAGAAAAGCCAGTTGTTCCGATCACGATAGCCCGTCGATGGCGAACAACCGTTTGCATATGCTCGAGTGTCGCCTCTGGTGAGGAAAAATCAATCAGAACCTCCCCTTGATCCAGCAATGATGAGAGATTGTCGGTGATGGAAACGCCGGCATGTCCTGATCCAGCAGTTTCGCCGGCATCCTCACCTAACGATGGATGGCCTTTCCCCTCCAAGGCTCCAGCCAGCATCAACACAGTAGAATCCTTGATTAGTGATACCAGGCGGCATCCCATTCGCCCGGCCGCTCCTGCTACAATGGTCTTGATCATCGTATCTTACACCTCGATTTGTTTAGATTAACGCTGATTCCTTTAAGACACGAATCAATTTCTCACGTGTGTCCTGCGCCATTGAGCAGAGCGGTAAACGCAATTCTGGATCAATCTTACCCATGAGCCCCAAGGCTTCCTTTACGGGGATGGGGTTGGTCTCATAGAACAGCGCTGCAAAGAGGGGAGAAAGTTTGAAATGAAGGCGTCGGGCCTCCTCAACCTTTCCCTCACCAAAAGCCTTTACAAGACTGGCCATTTCTGCAGGCATGATGTTCGCCGTGACAGTAATGACGCCCTTTCCTCCCACCGCCATCATCGGGAGGGTAAGAGAGTCGTCACCCGCCAGTACGGTAAGACGATTGCCACACATCTGCACAATATCCGAAGCTTGTTGGACGGATCCGCTTCCCTCCTTGACTCCAATGATCGTCTGAATCGCGGAAAGACGAGCAATCGTTGCCGGAAGCATATTGACTCCGGTGCGGCCAGGGATGTTGTAGAGGACTAGAGGTAAGTCAACTGCTTCTGCGACCGCTTTATAATGTCGATAGAGACCTTCTTGCGTGGGCTTGTTGTAGTAGGGAGTAATCAGCAAGGCTCCATCAACACCGGCCTGTTTTGCATGTCGAGTGAGCGCAATGGCTTCCTCTGTACTGTTTGAACCAGTTCCTGCAATGACCGGCACGCGCCGATGGACGACCTCGACCGTCAGCTCAATGACCCGATTGTGCTCGTCGTGAGAAAGGGTGGCAGATTCACCCGTTGTCCCGCAGGGAACAATGCCGTTAGTGCCTTTGGCAATTTGCCATTCGATCAGTTCACCCAAAGCACGTTCGTCAATTTTCCCCTGTCGAAATGGGGTGACAATGGCAACAAGAGATCCGCTAAACATGCTCACTCCGTGGTGTTCAGGAAGGATGGAATCTGCTCGCCCTTTATAAGATCCTCATACCGTTCTCGTTCACGAACAACGTGGAACTCTCCATCTCTCACCAGCACTTCTGGAACCCGAGGACGAGAGTTATAATTCGAGGCCATGACGAAGCCGTAGGCTCCGGCGCTCATAACCGCCAGCAACTCGCCGGGCTTAACGACCGGTAGGGATCGATCTTTGGCCAGGAAATCTCCCGACTCGCAGATCGGGCCAACGATATCCACAGTCTGTTTTGCACGGCGTCCCGCTTCCTCGTTCACAGGGCGGACCTCGTGGTAGGCCTCGTACAGACTTGGCCGAATAAGATCGTTCATGGCGGCGTCGACGATGACAAAGCTCTTTGTTTCTCCCTCCTTAAGGTACATGGCTTTCGTAACAAGAATGCCGGCGTTCCCGACGATGACACGTCCAGGTTCCATGACCAGCGTGAGGTTCAAGCCCTGCACGAGCGGCAAAACGGCGTTGGATAGATCTTGTGGTAACGGCGGTTTTTCATCCGAATAGGTGATGCCAAGCCCGCCTCCGATATTGAGATAACGGATGTTCAGGCCTCTTTCTTTTAAAGTCCCGATAAGTGACACAACCTTCTTCAAGGCTGCTGTAAAAGGCGCCACATCCGTAAGCTGAGACCCAATATGGGCATGGACGCCCACGACCTCAATATGACTCATTGAGGCGGCGAGGACGAAGTCTTCTACTGCTCGCTCTGCCGCAATTCCGAACTTGCTTTTCTTGAGACCGGTGGAAATGTATGGATGCGTTTTCGGATCGATATCAGGATTTATTCGAAGCGCGATGCGAGCTTTTCTGCCAACTTCAGCGGCGACCTGATTGATGGCATGGAGCTCAGCCAAGGATTCAACGTTAAACATGAGGATATCGGCTTTCAGTGCATCACGAATTTCATCGGGAGCCTTGCCAACTCCAGCGAACACGATCTTGGAGGTGGGCACACCGGCTTTCAAAGCTCGAAACAGCTCTCCTCCTGAGACAATATCCACTCCACTTCCTTCTCTGGCCATCAGTCGCAGGATCGCGAGATTGGAGTTCGCCTTCATGGCAAACGCGATGACGTGAGGAATATGTTTGAAGGCGCTGTCGTAGGCATGGAAATGCCGGACGAGCGTAGTGTGGCTATAGATGTAGCATGGAGTGCCGAGTGCTTTCGCGATGCGGCTGACTGGTACTTGTTCGCAGTACAACTCTCCGTGGCGATATTCAAAACTATGCATTGCACCGATCCTTGCAAGAATGTAGGTTATTCAAGCAAAATACCTTCATCGTGTTCCAACTGGATGCGAGGGTGGAAGATCGATATCCTGATCTTCCAGAGAAGGGTCGGCCACCACTGATCCCGTCCCTTCACGGTCTGTCTCAAGTGCCTGTTGTCGCTTTTGCTTCTCGACCGTCACTGCGACACCCACGTATTCCGGGGCGACCGGCGACCCTACCACGCCGCAAGATATCAGAAGCCATGCCGATACAATAATCACGAGTATGCTCATACTAAGAATTTCTCAAGCTCTTTAATGCGCTGCTCAACTCGCACTTTAGCCGTTCCGCCGATTTGTCCTTTATGATCGATGGCCGCTGCAGCGGTCAGACGAGCGAATACGCCCTTTTCTATCCGCTCACAATATCTCCGCATCTCCTCCAATGACAAATCGGTGATCTCACGACCCTGATCAAGGGCGGCGCGAACGATTCGACCGGTAATTCCATGTGCTTCGCGAAAAGGTACCCCCCTCAGGACTAAATAGTCGGCGAGTTCTGTCGCAAGCATCCCGCCTCCCTGCAAGGCTCGTTGAAGTATTTCTCGGTTGACTTCTAAGCGGCGCATCAGCTCGGTCATCACTCGGACGGAAGATTGCACTGTGTCGAGAGCATCGAACAGCGCTGGCTTATCCTCCTGGAGGTCTCGATTATAACTTAGCGGCAAGGCTTTCAGCGTCGTCAGCAAACTGACTAAGTGACCGTAGACCCGTCCTGTTTTCCCTCGAACCAGTTCTGGTATATCAGGGTTCTTCTTTTGCGGCATCATGCTACTTCCGGTGCAGAAGGCATCAGGGAGATCGACAAACTGAAATTCTTGGGATGCCCACAAGATCAACTCTTCACTGAGCCGTGAGAGATGCATCATCACGATGGAAAGAGCAGAGGCTGATTCGATCATGAAGTCTCGATCAGAGACTGCGTCCATGCTGTTTGCGGTGATGGTGGGGAACCCCAGCAATTCTGCGGTGTATCGACGATTCACCGGATAATTCGTGCCAGCCAATGCTCCGGAACCAAGCGGCATGACATTGAGTCGGCCTTTCGCGTCACGCACTCGACCCTTGTCCCGTTCAAACATTTCCACGTACGCTAATAAATGATGCGCAAACAGGACTGGTTGAGCGCGTTGTAAGTGTGTGTACCCGGGCATGATGATTTCTCTGTTCGCACCGGCCTTCATCACCAGCACGCGTTGCAATCCGATCAGTTGCTCATGCAGCTGATCCAGCTGCCTGCGCAAGTACAGCCGAATATCCAATGCGACCTGATCGTTTCGGCTTCGTCCCGTATGCAGCTTGCCACCTAATGGGCCGATTGTTTCGGTCAATCGCCGTTCGATCGCCATATGAATGTCTTCATCTTGAGACAAAAATTTAAACCGTCCACGATCCAGTTCTCGCTTCACCGATTCCAATCCACGGACGATCGCTCGCGTTTCCGAAGATGTCAGTACCCGTGCTTTTTGGAGCGTTTTGCAATGGGCAATGCTCCCGGCAATGTCATCGGCATAGAGTCTGAAGTCGACGGTCACCGACCTGGTAAAGGCTTCCACTAAGTGATTGGTCTTTTCTCGGAACCGACCATCCCAAGCCTTGCCTCTGCCGATCGTGGCGTTCGGACGGCTACTCTTTTTAGCCATCAGGACGAAGCCTTCTTCCTTTGCGCACGGATTTTGAGCCGCAAGGCATTCAAGCGGATGAAACCCTCTGCATCTTTTTGATTGTATACGTCGTCCTCTTCAAACGTGGCGACGTCGAGTCGATAGAGTGACTGTTTCGATTTTCGTCCTGCCAGAGTGCAGCTTCCTTTGTATAGCTTTACACGCGCCATACCGCTCACGTCTTTCTGTGCTTCATCGATCGCTGTCTGTACCATTGCGCGCTCAGGGCTGAACCAATAGCCGTTATAGATCAGGTCGGCAAAGCGAGGGATTAGGCTGTCTCGGAAGTGCAGAACTTCACGATCCATCGTCAAAGATTCAAGCCCGCGATGTGCAACGTGCAGGATCGTCCCTCCCGGAGTTTCGTACACCCCTCGCGACTTCATTCCGACATAGCGGTTTTCGACCAGGTCAACGCGCCCGATGCCGTGTGCACCGCCCAGTTTATTGAGATACGCGAGGAGCGTCGCGGGGCTCATCTTCTTGCCGTTGACCGCGATGGGGTTGCCCCTTTGGTACTCGATCTCGACTTCCTGCGGCGTATTCGGTGCCTTCTCCGGCGAGACGGTCATCTGAAAGATTTCATCTGGCGGCGATTCCCAGGGATCTTCAAGAATGCCGCCCTCGTAGCTGATGTGAAACAGATTCGGGTCCGTGCTATAGGGTTTAGCTTTGGTCGCCGTCACGGGAATCCCGTGGCGTTCGGCATACTCGATGAGTTCACGTCGGGAGCGCATCGTCCATTCTCGCCAAGGCGCAATAATCTTCAGGCCGGGCGCAAGCGCCATGTAGGTGAGCTCGAAACGAACTTGATCATTGCCCTTTCCCGTCGCTCCATGTGACACCGCCTCAGCCCCTTCCTTGAGCGCGATTTCAGCTTGACGACGAGCGATCAACGGACGAGCGATGGAGGTTCCCAAAAGGTAGCAGCCTTCATACATCGCGTTCCCACGGAGCATCGGGAACACATAGTCTCTGACGAACGTCTCGCGCAAGTCCTCGACATAGACTTTCTTGACGCCGAGCGCCTGAGCCTTTGCCTTGACGGCCTTGAGATCTTCTCCCTGCCCAAGGTCGGCACAAAATGCGATGATCTCGGCTTGATAAGTTTCTTGCAACCACTTAAGGATGACGGAGGTATCCAGTCCGCCAGAATATGCGAGCACGATTTTCTTGATGGGTTTTAGTCTCATGCGGGAGTTCCTACCGTGCGCCTTTCTTCCGGCTGAGCAGTTGACTCAAAATCGCCTTTTGCATGTGCAGTCGATTTTCAGCTTGATCAATGCTCACCGACTGCGGACCATCCAGCACGTCCGCCGTAATCTCCTCCCCACGATGGGCTGGCAAACAATGCATCACGATGGCATCGGGCTTCGCTCGTTGCAGTAATCGCCTGTTCAACTGATAGGGCGTCAGGGTCCGCAGTCGCCTGGCTTGCTCTCGCTCACGCCCCATGCTAATCCAAACGTCGGTGTACACTACGTCCGCTTCCTTGACTGCCACCAGGGGATTCTCGACCACCTCGATGGCGGCCCCGGTAGCCTGACCCTCCATTCTGGCGCGATCAATCACCCGTTGATCGGGCTGATAGCCAGAAGGACATCCGATCACCACGCGCATGCCCATCTTTGCCCCCACTTCGATCAGCGAATTGGCGACGTTGTTTCCGTCCCCGATGTAAGCCAGACTGATCCCCTTGAGTCGGCCTTTGATTTCCTGAATTGTCAGTAAATCCGATAGCGCCTGACAGGGATGGCTGTGGTCAGTCAACCCGTTAATGACCGGCATGGTGGCCTCTGCGGCCCACTCTTCGACGATCGAATGATCGTAAGTCCGTATGACGATCCCATCTAGGTACCGAGACAAGACCCGTGCGGTGTCTGAGACCGTCTCCCCCCGCGAAAGCTGGATATCACCCATGGGAAGCCCCAACGCGTGGCCACCCAATTGATTCATGCCCGCCTCAAACGATACGCGGGTCCTCGTCGATGGCTTTTGAAAGAGAAGCCCTAGGGTTTTACCAACCAGCAAACGATGCGGTATGCCCTGGCGTTGCTTTTTCTTGAGCGAGGCCGCCAATCGCAGTAAGTCCAGGATCTGTTTTCGCGGCATCGTGGCTACGTCTACCAGATCCTTCGCGTAGTGTACGGGGCTGCTGTATCGGGCTGATCTACTCATCAATGGTGTGAATCTTTTCTGGCTGTCATGCGTTGGTTCAGCAACGTACTGAGTAGGTCAAGGAGTTTATCAATCTCTCGCTGTGTAATGATCAAGGGCGGGACGAAGCGCAGCACCCGCTCGGTTGCGGCATTGATGAGCACCCCACGGGCCAGAGCATCCGCGACCACGGCTCTGGCGTCGGCCTCTAGTTCCAGGCCTTGCAAGAGACCAAGGCCACGTACGTCCTTCACGATGCGGTAGCGATCCTTGCAGTCGGTAAGCCCCTTCGCCAAGTACTGGCCCATTGACTTTGCGTGATCCAAGATGCGGCCTTCGAGTAGCACCCGGCAGACGGCCAGTGCTGCGGCACAGGCCAGCGGGTTACCACCGAATGTCGATGCATGGGCTCCTGGTGTAAACGCTGCAGCGGCTGACTCGGTCGCCAAGCAAGCTCCGATTGGAACTCCACCGGCCAGGCCCTTTGCAAGGGTCATGATGTCAGGTTTCACCCCGAGTTGTTCGTAGGCGAAGAAGGTGCCGGTTCTACCGATGCCGGTCTGGATTTCATCAAAAATCAGGAGGATATCTTTCTGCGTACAGAGTTCCCGCAAGTTCTTCAGGTAATCACGTGTGGCTACATGCACACCGCCTTCTGCCTGAATGGGTTCCAGCATAATGGCGGCGGTTTGCTCATTGACCATAGACTCAAGCGCGCTGAAATCATTGAACGGCGCATAGGTAAAACCAGGCATCAACGGCTCGAAGCCCTTCTGAACCTTGTCCTGGCCTGTCGCGGTGAGCATGCCCAATGTACGGCCATGGAACGAATTCTTCATCGTGATGACTTCGAACCGCTCCGCTCCATGTCGCTCATGCCCGTAGCGGCGTGCCAGTTTGATTGCCGCTTCATTGGCTTCAGCGCCGCTGTTACAGAAGAACACGCGGTCAGCAAACGAGTGGTCAACGAGGAGACGCGCCAGCTTCACCTGAGGTTCGGTGTAGTACAGGTTCGACGTGTGGATCAGTTGCGCCGCCTGGCGTTGAATCGCCTGAACAAGGTCTGGATGACCGTGCCCTAAGACGTTGACGGCTATCCCGCCGACGAAATCGAGGTACTCTCGTCCCTCCAGGTCGTAGACCTTGGCACCCCGTCCCCGGACGATCGAGATCGGCTGCCGACTGTAAGTCTGCATCAGGTACTTGGCTGTATCGTCTTTCAGTTCTTCGGTCGGCATAATGACGGATCCTCTGAGAAAGACAGGAAAAGTAGCACAGGGTCAAGCCCAAGAGCAATAAGTGGAGCCTTGAGAAAGGTTGCCATTGGAGAGGCATCTTGATCTAAGTCTTGTGAGTGGGCAAGGAACATGGAGATAGACCAGATAGTCCACTTTCAAGTATGGTAAGGTACCCTGCCATGATGGCCTGTAGCCAATGTAGTCAACAAAATCCTGACGACGCCAATTTCTGCTATCAGTGTGGCACCAAGTTGGCTGAGGCACCGGTCGCTGTCGAGGCGGCAACGGAGGCGTCCGCCGCTCGACCAATTCAAGGCGAGGAGGCGCTTTGGCGCCAATTCATCGGCCCCCATGCCGACCATTATGTGACCGTCTTCAAAAAATTCTCATCGAATGGCCAACCACGGTTCGCCCTCTCGTGGAACTGGCCGGCGTTTCTCTATATTTCGTTTCTTTGGTTTCTCTATCGCAAGATGTATCTGCACGCCTTCGTCTATGCCGTCGGTCCGATGGTTTCGACCTACCTCACGGGAGATTTTTCTGCCGGCATCGTCTGGAGCATTATGGCGGGGGCCACAGCCAACTATCTCTACTATTGGCATTGCCGCGAGCATATCACCGAAATCAAGAAGGCGGGGGGAGTGGATCAAGCTGTACAAGAGACGGCACTGAAAGAATCGGGTGGGGTACAGCCTTATGTTATTTGGGTCGGAGTCTTCTTCTACATCATCTTTCTGGCTACTCTGACAAAGATGGTTCAAGAAGGTCCACCAGGTCTCGATCGGCCGGCCGGCGAAACAGGCCGAAGTCACGGTACCAGCGTGACGTGAATCATCAAATCAGTATTCTTGGGTCCGGGTTCTTTCTGTCCGAGTGAGGAGATTAGAGGATGGCACGGTTAGTCTTGCTTCGTCATGGTGAGTCACAGTGGAACTTGGAAAATCGTTTCACAGGGTGGGTTGATGTCCCACTCTCTCCGAAGGGCATTGAGGAAGCGAAACAAGCTGGTGAAAAACTCCGTGGGTTTACGTTCGACCGAGCCTTCACGTCGGTGCTCAGTCGGGCGAATGAGACGTTGCGAATCGTGTTGGAGACGACCGGGCAACCAACGATTCCCATCGAGAAGGACAAAGCACTGAACGAACGGATGTATGGAGATCTTCAGGGGCTGAATAAGGCCGAAACCGCCCAAAAGTATGGAGATGCTCAAGTAAAGATCTGGCGGAGAAGCTATGATGTGAAGCCGCCCGGTGGGGAAAGCCTCAAAGACACCGCTGAGCGAGCCCTGCCCTATTACGAAAAGATGATCAGGCCCTACTTATTAAAAGGAGAAACGGTCATCATTGCCGCGCACGGCAACAGTCTGCGTGCGTTGGTAATGGAATTGGACCAATTATCAATGGAAGAGGTGTTGGAACTGAATATTCCGACGGGAGCTCCGCTCCTCTACGAATTTGACGGGAGCGGTAAGGTCCTGTCGCATCGGTACTTGTGAATCGGAGGACTATCTTCGCCTTGGGTGGCCGTTACAGAGCCTCGTCAAGTAATCTGCCATACTCCGAAGCTGGAGCATAGTCTATCAACAACACCAGGAGCTTTGGTCGGTCTTCTGACGAGACGAGGCCTTGATCCTCAATTAACCCTGCAGTTTCAGCGCAAATACCGATATGACTGATTCGTTCCTGATCCGCGAGGTGGGCATAGTGTTCTCGTCGTTCGTTCAGTTCAAGTTGATATTCACCCCAGGTGCCTTGTCCTAACTGTCCTGATTCCCACCAAGCCTTCTGGATCAGCTCGAACAGCTGCTCCTTGATCGTCGCTCGATACTTGGTGGGGATATGCGCATCCACCGCAGCCAGAACCCAGTACAGATTCAGTGACATAATCTCGCGGGCGATTTTTCGGGTAGTCGATTCCGATGCCTCCACACCGTAGTCATTAAGCTGTGGGACCATGATGGGCAGCGGCATCGCTTTAAACAGAGCAGCTGCGGCTTCTACGGGGGTCATGAAAGGAATCCTCGTGGGTAGATTACAGGATGCAGTGAGACTTGGCGCATTCTTAAAAAGTGGTTTGGAGGCAGGTTTCTAGACGAACGACATGACCTGGCCACCCTGTCAACGACTGGCCGGGTCATGACTTTAGCCTTAACGATTGATGATCTTTTGAACCGTTCCTTTTGGTTGAGCGGGCTTGCTCACAACTTGCTCACCCTTCTTCCCTGCAGAGGCAACTGCTCCAGACCATGGGGAGACGATAATCTCAACCCGTCGGTTCTTACTCCGACCTTCTTCCGTTTTGTTGCTGGCCAGAGGTTTGGTGGCAGCATAGCCGACGGTCTTGATTCGGTCGGCACCCAATCCGCTGTCGATCAGGGTTTGGCTGGCATGTTGGGCCCGTGCGCGAGAGAGTTCAAGATTGTCGCGGAACGGTCTGCGATTGTCGCTCCGAACCGGGATACTGTCCGTATGTCCGGCGACTTCTATGCGTTGGTTACGGAACGGTTGCAAGGCGGCACCGATTCGCCCCAACAACGACGTCCCTGTCGATGTCATAGCGGCATCCCCCAGAGCGAATAGTTCACCGGAGGCCAACGCGAGGGTTAATTTATTGCCTCGCAGCCGTAAAGCCACACTGCCTTGTTTGAGCTCATCCTCGAGCGCATTCGCCAGATTCTCGCTCACCTTGCTGAGATCACTCGTAGCGCGCCCTGCTGCGCCCGCTTGCTGGGAAAGAGAATTCTTGTTGGAGGCAGACGGTTTGCCTTCCTTCGGCATGCTCCGTCCGAGGCTCGCGAGCAATTGCTTCGCCTGCGTGAGCTGTGTGTTTCGATCAAGTAGTTCTCTGTCGAGATCTGCAAGTGTATGGGTCATCTTGTCGAGATTGGACTTGGTCATCAGCAGCTCTTGTTCTTTTGCAGCCAGCCGGTGTGTCGCGTCATCAAGATGTTCATTGGCGACGATAAACTCTCGCTCCCTATCAATCACTTGCTGTTTGACCTGCTCGAGACCGCTTTTTGTCCGATTCAGATCCTGCGACATTTGTTGATGCGTGTCTCGTTGCGCACAGATTCCGGAGAGTTCCTGTTCCTTTTGCGTCAGCTGTGCTTCCAACTCGTCCGCGCGGGTCTTTTCCGCGCTCAATTGATTCGTCGCCGCTGCCGCCTTGTCTCTCAGTATGGCCAGCTCGTTCTCTTTTGCGCTGAGTTGTTGCTGTAACTGCTCCTGCCGCACACGTTCTTTGTCTGCTTCCGAGAGTTGGCTCTCGGGAGTGTCTACAGTAATAGACGTCATAGGAATAATTGACGTAGCAGGAGCGGACTCGTCGCCGTCGACTAGGCGGATATATGAGCTAAGCTCCCTGTCCTGTTGAGGGCGTTGAGTATCGGCCGGTCTCAGAACCCCAACAAACATGGTGAGGAGAGAGCGTTGACCATGGCCCGATCGAACGGCGGTCGGCTGACTCTTAGCCATAGACTGATGAGCGGCAGCCAAACTCGATTCCTGTCCATTCACCGTGAGCATGGAGAGAACGGCGAAGGCGATTAGCTTTACGATCATGACTCACCTCACTAAATGGTAAGTGACAGCGACTTCATTGTGGGATCAAGAGTTGAAAGTCCAATGTTTGGGGAAAGCCATTCATCCATACATCGCGAAATCCGAAATGAAACAGAAGAAATGGAACCGATCCAAAGACTGAAAAGGATGTTGTTCGGTCTATCGAATTCAACACGGAAGCTGGAATTAAATTAGAAGATTCAAATCCCATCCTATACGCCGTCTGGCTGTCTGTTGCAACTGGGCATGTGCAGTATTCGATCGAGGGTTATCCCGTGAGCAAGCACGCCGGTATTCCAGAGGCCACCATCATTAGGATGCATCCCGATACTTCAACGGGCTATCATTTACTCTTGGGGTGCAACGCCACGGATTCATTGTGATACAGTCCTCTATCCAAACAGATACGGATAGGAGGCGCAGGTATACCACCTTACCCACCCCGCCTCGCAAGAGGTTGCTATACAGAGAGATTTTTCATGATCTAGGCCGGTATGAACATTGCTTTTCAGGAGCATGTGATCAAACATTCTTGATCGTGACAATTGGCTTGGGTGGGCTTGGCAAGGTTGCTCGGGGGGAGGAATTCACATGTCAGGAAAAAACATCGTGCTCTGTTCAGATGGAACGGGGAATACGGCGATTAAGGCGCGAGGGACGAATGTCTTCAAACTTTACGAGGCGGTGGATATTCAAGGGCACAAGCACAACCCAACCTTGAAACCGCAAGTGGCGTTCTATGACGATGGAGTTGGTACGTCACAACTCGCACCGATGAAATTAATCGGCGGGGCGTTTGGGTACGGATTTGGCAGGAATGTCAGAGATCTCTACACAGAGTTAGCTCATGTCTACGAACCGGGAGACCACATCTATTTGTTCGGGTTTAGTCGCGGCGCCTATACCGTCCGAGCGCTGTCAGGTCTCATTCAGTATTGTGGGATCGTCGATATTAAGCAGGTTGGGTACGAGTCGCTCAAGAAGTGTGTCAGGAACTGTTGGACAGCATTTCGGCGGGAAGCATTCAAGCGCGTATCGGAGAGTCAGCGGCGTGAAGGTCAGCCGTCTGTCGATTACAGTCGGGAAGATCGAGAACGGTGGAAACGGTTTTGTGCCGTCATCGACGATGTCCACGTGCCGGATGGAGCAGTCACGATTGATTTTGTCGGCGTGTGGGATACGGTCGGAGCAGTTGGTATGCCGTTTGAAGAACTGCGTGACCTGTTCAATTGGATCTACCCCATGCGGTTTTCTGAGCTGACACCCAGTAGCCGGATCACGCGCGCCTGTCACGCGCTCTCGATCGATGATGACCGTCGAACGTTCCACCCAGAATTGTGGAACGAGAAGGGCATTCGTGAGACCCAAGTCGATCAAGTATGGTTCGCCGGTGTGCATTCTAACGTGGGTGGTGGTTATGTGAAGCACGGAATGTCCTTGGTGGCATTGGATTGGATGATGGCGGAAGCAGAGCGCTGCGGGTTACGCTTTATCACAGCGGATCGCAACTACATCCGCACACATCACGATGTGCACGACGAGCTGTACGACGCTCGAGGAGGATTGGGCGCGTACTATCGTTGGGAGCCACGTGACATCGTCAAACTATGTCGCGATCACCAAATGGCTCGTCCCAAGATCCACATCAGCGTGTTCGAGCGTATCGCCAACGGCACGGGGAGCTATGCGCCAGTCAACTTACCCGCTCAATGTGTGGTTGTTCGAACTAATGACGACTGTTCTTGGCCGGAGAAGACGATCATCTCGGGCATCGAGCAGGAGGTAGCACAGCCTGAAGAGAGCCATGCTACACCTCTCCGGGATAAGTCGTTACTCGAGAGTATCCCAAGAACCGTGCAAAGCGGCAAGATGTCGTATTACACCTTTGTGGCGGCGACCATTCCGGCTCTCGGCTGGTGGTACTCCTTGCCGCCATTCCCGCAAGTAACCAGCGCCATTACCCAGTGGTGTCCATATCCCAATCTCGTCATCGGTGCCCTATATGCCTGTGTCGGACTGTTGGTGTGGGGATGGTCCAAGCGAGTCGATAACCGGATGGAGTCCGTGGCACAGAATCATTGGCAACGTCATCGTCAATCGTTACGGAGTATCTTGTCGCACAGTCGGAGAGAACAATCATCACCATCTACTAATGATGGTCAATTAGGAGAGACCTTAGCGAAACAAGTGGCGAGCGACCTTGTATTAAAATAGTGAGCACTCCGATAGTAAGGCACTGGAAAAATCGGTCTCCAGTCTATTGGAGAAGGGAACCTGTCATCTGATCAGAAAATGATTCGAAACGCACTCGGTGCCTGCATCCTTGTCTCACTTGTGGGGTGCGGGACGATGACTGGTTTGCCCTGCGGTGATGGGGGGCAACTTGTGGTCCAAGAGCTGTTGTACTTCGGAACAGAAACGCCATCCGGTCACGTCACACCAGAACACTGGGCGCAATTTCTCAATGAGATCGTGACTCCACGGTTTCCAGAGGGTCTTTCCGTGTGGCAGGCGTCAGGCCAATGGCGATCAATCTCGGGCAAAGTTATTCGTGAGCCTACTTACGTTCTCAGTCTTCTTCATTCGGACGGTGTTGACGAGGATAGAGCCATGCAGGAACTCATTGCTGCCTACAAGACTCGCTTCCAGCAGGAAGCGGTCTCCGTGCCAGATCGTCTGTATGTAAATCGCTGTAGCCTCACATCTAGAACGTGGGTTGGAGTAGGTGAGCGATGAGTGAGAAGGGAGTCCATAGCCTTCTCCATGGGATGGCATTAAGGGTCCGGAGTCGATTCGGAGTGGATTGGACCTTTTGGTTCAAAGTGTCGCCGAACGAGCGTTTCGACGGACGTGAAATGGCGTTCGGGGAGATTCTTGAAACGACGCCTGCAATCGATCATCGCTTCTTCAGCGGTGGGGAAGGGGTGGATCGCAGACCGCAGATGACCATAGTAGTCCCTCAGTTTCAACTCGGCCGTCCGTAGGTGACTTTGATCGCCGGCGATGGCCAATGCGGCTTTAGCCTGGTCGCCGTTGACTTCAACGAGGGCCTGGAAACAGAGCCCCTTTAACCGCTGTGTCACCGTACTACGGTCCCAGCCCAGTGTCGTGGCGGTTGTTTGCATGTCGAAGTTATGTTCCCTCAAGCAGTTCAGGACCGCGGCATCACTGGCGGTGTCCGGGAATAGTTGCCTTGCAGGTCTTGCCGATAGTGTGCTGTTTTCATCAAGCCTGAGGGATTCCTTCGTCAAGAGGGGCTCATCATTCAGAGTGACGGCTCGCTCTAAACAGTGATGGAACTCCCGTACGTTTCCCTTCCACACACGGTCCATTAACGCACAAAGCGCTTCATTGGCCAGCATCGGGACCGGCTTGCCAATCTGCTGAGCAAGCTGGTTCAAGAAGGTTTCAGCCAAAAGCGGAATGTCGCTGGTGCGCTGACGGAGCGGCGGGAGATGGAAGACAATTCCATTCAGCCTAAAGTACAGGTCTTCGCGGAACCATCCCTCTGACACGCCCTTCTGCAGATCACGGTTGGTAGCGGCCACGATGCGAACATCCACGGTCGTTGGTGTGGTAGCACCGACTCGATAGAACGACCTATCCTGCAACACCCGCAGCAGCTTGCTCTGATGGTCCATCCGGAGGTCGCCAATCTCATCAAGAAAGATCGTGCCATGATCGGCAAGTCCAAAGTAGCCACGACGATCAGTCGTCGCTCCGGTGTAACTTCCCTTCATATGACCGAAGAGCTCGCTCTCAAACAACTCGGGAGATATTGCTGCCATGTTCACCGCAATGAACGGCTTGTTTGAGCGTGGGCTCAGTCGATGGATCGCGCGAGCAAAGAGTTCTTTCCCCGTACCTGGTTCGCCTAGAAGAAGGACGGTTAACGGCCACTTGGCGCTCTTCTTGAGATCCTGAAACAGGCGCAAGAGGGATCGATCGCGCGTAATGATTCCGAATTGGCGGCATTCGGTTTGAAGCAAGTCAAGTTCAGTATCGCCAATGGTACCGGGCACGGAGCTTACGGCCTTGAGGTCAGAGAGTTGTCGTTCCAGTGACTCGAGCTGTCGACGAGCCTCTTGTTCCTGATTCTGAGCCTCTGTGATTTGTACTCGGAGAAGATCAGTGGTTCTTGTCAGCTCTTCCTGTTGGCTTGATGAATGGGCGATTGTTGCCATCGCGGCATCTAAATCTTCCTGCAGTGCTTCCGATCGATCCTCACGGAGAACAAGTGCCTCTCTGACGGCAGCCGACTCATTCTGGAGACGGATCATATCGCGTTCAAGCAAGATCAGACGTTGGCTTGCCGTCAGGCTGCCCCATGCGGCAGTGCCGACGAAGACGAGCAGTGAAGCCGTGAGGGGCAAAGCGACCGGTATGATGAGGGACGCGATGCTGAGGATGCCAACGGTCAGAATGGCATAGAGAACGACGACGACACCAGCAAGCAGAAGGCCAAGGGGTACTCGAAATCGGAGAAGACTCCAAGCCACCAGCCATGCCATCAGTGTTGTGATGGTAAAACGACCTAACCAGTCGAGCGAGTCGATCCGTTCACCGGTGAGCAAGGCATTCAGGAGATGCAGATGAGCGGTCATGCCGTCAACTGAGGAGCCGGAGGAAAGGAGCCATGTCTCCGGGTGTGCCGGACTTGATTGGATCACGACGATCTTATCCTTGAACCAAGTCGTCAACTGTATCTCGTCATGCCCGTGCATTGTCGCCCAGACCGATGACAACGGGATCGGCTGGAGAGCAGTGAGTGACCCGTCGCCCACCACGTTGATCAGAATCGTATCGTCGGACATTCTGGAGAGGGATTGTGTAGGCCTGGTGATGTGTCGGCGAAACACATCGTATAGGACGGAGCCAAAGGCTGAGATCGTTTGAGCTCCAACTCTCGTAGACAGCGCAATGCGACGGGAAACATGATCAAGATCTCTCAAGAGCTCCACGTGAGTAGAGATCGCGGCCTCGGATCGAAGAGGGGAATCGGTCTCATGAATCAGTATAACCGGTGAAGCTGTGCGAAGAGCTTCAAGGAGGAGCGCATCACTTGAGGATCCGCCGAGCTGCGTGGGACTCGCATGGTTGAGGCGATGGTCAATGCCGATAACCGACGCTCCTGCCTCATGAGCTGCAGTAACCAACTGAGCAAGAATGGCGCGATCCCAGAGGCCGGTTCCAAAGCGTTCTTCACTGCCTGGGTCGCGAGTCACGATGGTCAGCGATGGACTGATGCCGATGGTGGTGCGGTGGCGAATCCAGGTGTCATAGGCCGTGTAATCCAGTGCCGTAAAAGTCGCAGGGGCTAAGGACCACAGTATTGCTGAGAGAAGCGTGGCCAGCAGGGCGATGCACAATGACTGAATGGGAAGCGACGTGATGAACAGGTGCCAACATTTCTGTCGATCCAACATACAACTAGCGGAGGCCTAGCTCATTGAGCAAGGATTCTGTCTCTTGTTTTGGAAGATCTTTGAGAATAGCTTTTGCCTTTAAAGCATTGGTATCCAGACCGAGCCCCTTCGCATAGATACGAGCCAAAATTTTCTTGGCGGGGACAAACCCATCAGCTGCGGTGGATTCGAAACAAGCCAGAATCCTTTTGTCGAACGGCTTCAGAGAGGGGAACAATCCAGCTTCATAGAGTGCGGCCAGTTCAGTGTGGGCCTCTTTGCCCAGGGTGGCACATTCCTTTATCAGCACCCAAAACGCATCTTCTCCGCGGCCCTGTCCAAGTAGGACTTTCCCCAACGACTGTCGATCACTGACGCGACTCATGTCCGGATAGTCGTTCCACAGGATGGTTCGGTAGGACTGGAGGCCTTTGAACAATTCCACTCGACGTTGGGTGGGCAATCCCGGAGCAAGGATCTGACGCCGCAATTTCGACAAGGAATCGTAGGCTGTTTGCTGACCGAGCTCAATGGCCTGCATCCACCAAAAAATCGCCAATCCAAGGTTTTTCTCAACCCCTTGCCCGTCCTTGTAGGCATTGCCGAGGAAAAACCTGGCTTGTGGTACGCCGTCAATCGCTGCCGCTTCCATGTGGTGTGCGGCTTCCTGTGTTTGCCCTATGACCCTGAGCAACAGCGCAAGACGATAGTGTGCATCGGGGAAATGAGGATAGAGCTCAAGCGCCTGTCGATAAGACTGAACCGCAGCCGTCATATCCCCCAGTGAGTAGTGGACGTGACCCAAACTGTAGTGCGCATGGGGAAGATTGGGCTCCAGCCGGATTGCCTTCGTCAGAGCTGAGGCAGCCGTACGCCAGTCCTGTTTGGCGGAGAACAGGAGGCCAAGCTGAAGATACGCGCGCCCGTCGTCCTGCTGGAGCCTGATGGCTGCGCGACATTCCTCGATGGCGGCGTCCAGATCGCCAACGCGAAGAAGCGCGTCGGCCAAATTCAACCGGTACTCTGGGACGTTCGGTAGGAGACGGACTGCCTGTCTCAATATCCCAAGCTCCGTTACCGTATCGGCGCGCGCGTTGAACCCATATTCGGAGCTCGGCTCAACGGATTCGGATGTATCCCCATGGAGCAGAGGAGCGTGCTCTCCCGTTGAATGAGCATGGGAAGAGGACGAGGAGAACAGGAGAGTGGAGACCATGAGCAGTAAGACTATCAATCCGTAGTGCATCGAAACACTTTCGTCCATCAAGTGCGAGACGCGACAAGGCTAAATTATATCACCTGTGGATACTTAAGAGCGGCGTGGGTTCGGCCCATTCATGCGAAGTGGGATTACTATACGGTCGATAGTTTCTTGACGAGCTGAACATGGCAGAACAATGGGGTCATGCGGTACACACCACACTGGTTCTCGCGGGGCGGGATCATCAGCCAGGCGTGGGACCAGATGCCAATGAATATGGGGAAGCTGGTTGCCAAGGAGTTCATAGTTGATCTTCTTGGCTTGGTAGATCTCCGACAAGGTCTGGGCCATCAGGTTCACTTCTTCCATCAGTTGAAACCGTTCGGTCGGTGCGAGTTGAAATAGTTCAGTGGCGTGACGTTGAAGAACCACAACCGTCCATCCGGGGAAAAACTGGTCCTCGTGAAGATAGGCTTTGGACAATCCGAGATTTGCGATGAAATGGTCTTGTCGCGGCCAGATTTCCAGGCATGCTGGACATATCGTAGTGCTCAAGGCCGGTTCGCTTTCCGCCATTCTTCTTCTGTCAGGACGCCTTTCTTGATCAACAGCTGAATCAGTTTCTCCACCGTCTTGCGATCTGCGGGAGGGGGCGATTTCTGTGCTGGAGGCGGGAGGGGTGCCGGGGAATCGGCTCGCTTTTCATCTGGAGGGGGCCGCTTCTGTCCCAGCACTTTGAACGACGGAGTGAAAACCCCCACGTAATCTCGATTCCTGATTCGGATCGAGACTGGAAGACTATCGGTTTGTGACACAAGGTCGCGGGAAGTTCCGGTAGGGATGTGAAAAAAAGGCTTGCCGTCCTCGGTGTGACCATCGAGATCCAGAATGTCGAACCGTTTTAGGAAGGACTCCTCCGTGAGCCCTTCGTGATCTTTACCTGCCAGGTTGGTAATTTTATCCAGCACGATGATGAGTGAGTCGAGGATGATAGTATCGGGCGAAAGATTTCTAACACTGACATCGTAACGGTACTCACTCGTGAAGTTGTCACGACCTTTCAGGGTGACATTGACCTGCATCTTTCCTGTCAAATCCGTTAAGTGATCAAGTGATCCGGCAAAAACGATCGACGGATTCATACAGATCGTTGCAGCGATGATAAGGCAACACGTTCGTAGCGAAACCTGCATGAGCGCCTAGACTCGAGGTGATAACACCGACTGAGCATAGCAAAGTTGCACGGATTCGGCGAGAAAACCATAGGAGTTACCTTGACACCTTGTTTCGACCGACGATATCCTCGCGCCGATTTGATCAGCACAGCTCAGGGATCGTTATCTATTGCCATGTCAGGGTCTTACCGATTGAAATCGCCCGCAATCTCGCGTTCGCTTGTCAACGCCCTTATGAAACTCTATGACTATCCGCATCCGCATCACCCAGAACGAACAATACGGGGCTACGATCGCCCACATGCAGTCAGAACGGCGAGGATGTGTGTAGCCGTTGCCGACCGCTTAGGGCATCCTCAGGATCGAATGCAGCTCTATCACGTCGCCTGTCTCCTCCATGATTTGGGCCGCGCCGGACTCGATCGTCCTCTCTTTGGGACCATTTGGTCTTGGGCTAGGTACCGGGGTATTCCGACAAGGCCTCGTGAATGGCGTGCCATTCACCCAAAGACGCCGTATGGGCGCGAGACGGAAGCGTTCGTTTCGCTATACCGTCGGGATCTCGAGTCATCCGGCGTACCGATGGATGCGTGGGCAGTCGAACAGATCGAAATGCGCCTGGGTTATGCTCGCCGTCTTGTCAGGCGATTACGGGAGGTGAGGCCTAGGCTGAAAGCACTTGGTGTTGAGTGGAAGCCTTGGATGCAACAGGTGATGCTGTATTACTATTACCCGGAGCGCCTGGCTAAGGCTAAAACCTGGATCAAACAGCTGGCGGAAATCCTCGTGGCGTGCGAGCAGTTTGAAGCCTACAGCAACCGGCGACGCGGGCAGGACTATTATGCTCGAAAAAAAGAAAGTCTACCTGAGGCCTTTGCCTATCTCGGGAAGCTGGAACAAGAGGGAATTCTCAGCAGCAAGGTTTTGAATGTTGTACGGGTGTTGTCGGCAGAGGGTGTGTTTGATACTGTCCTCAAACAGGCACGAGGCGAACCGCTCACAAGAAGTGAACGCCGCTATCTTCGCAATCTCATAGGCGAGAGAGTCTGATGCCTGTCCTAACTGTTCCGCTGACAATCCGCATGTCGGGTGGCACAGGGATTGATAATATCACGCAATCCGTTGCCGAGGCCATCGCGACGTCGAATCTTCGGGATGGAATTGTGACGGTGTTCGTCAAACATACGACCGCTTCGATTATGGTCATCGAAGATGAACCGGGGATTCGCAACGACACGAAAACATTCTGGGATAGCATCATTCCTTCCGATTCCCGTTGGCAGCACAACACCCGCAATCCAGGAGAAGACAACGGCCATAGTCATCTTCGGGGACAACTCCAAGGGCCTTCGATTACCATTCCCTTCGCAGCCGGCAGCCTTCTTTTGGGAACATGGCAGCAAATCGTCCTGGTCGATTTCGACACTCGCTCAAGGACGCGTGATCTCGTTGTGCAGGTCCTCGGTGAATAGGCACGTACGATCAGCAACCCTCCTCCTGCTTTTCGGCGCAACGATGGCCGCGCCGACTATTACATCAGGTGAATGGGGCAAGCCACTTGGTTCTGTCTATGACGGACCGGAAGGCAAACCACGTCCAGTGACCCCAGCACCAGCGGAGCTGGGACCTGACGAACGGGCCACCACCACCGTCTTCGAGCGAGCGACAAAATCCGTTGTATTTATTGCGAACACGGCTATACAGCGTGATTTTTGGTCACTCGACATTATGGAGGTTCCACAAGGATCGGGATCAGGCTTCATC
Organism: Nitrospira sp.; assembly: GCA_041742455.1. Taxonomy (GTDB): domain Bacteria; phylum Nitrospirota; class Nitrospiria; order Nitrospirales; family Nitrospiraceae; genus Nitrospira_D. Next base: position 55,985 of record JBGSIO010000057.1, read on the forward strand.
TGGAATAAGCAAGGCCATATTGTCACCAACTTTCACGTCATTTATGGAGCCAATTCAATCAAGGTGACACTGGCTGATCGTGCCGAGTACCAAGCCAAGGTAGTTGGAGCCGATCCTGATCATGATTTGGCAGTGCTACAAATTCAGGTGCCGGATAGTCAACTGGAGCCGTTGGCTATCGGTTCTTCCCATGACTTGCGCGTGGGACAAAAGGTGCTCGCGATTGGAAACCCATTCGGGCTTGATCATACGCTCACGACCGGAGTCGTAAGTGCCTTGGGCAGAACAATCAAGTCAATGTCCAACCGCACGATTGAAGGTGTAATCCAAACCGATGCGGCGATCAATCCTGGAAACTCGGGTGGTCCCTTGCTAGACAGTGCCGGACGGTTGATCGGCGTGAATACGCAAATCGTGAGTCCAAGCGGAGCCTATGCAGGAATTGGATTCGCCGTCCCCGTCGATACCGTGAATCGTATCGTTCCAGAACTCATCAAGCACGGACAACTCATTCGTCCTGGGTTGGGTGTCTCTCTTGTGCCGGATTCGATGGCGAAGCGCTGGGGGATCAAAGGTTTGATCATCGGCAAGGTCACAGGCGGGGGACCGGCTGATCGTGTAGGCCTGAAAGGCGCCCGTGAAACTGCGGCTGGCCGGATTCAGCTCGGTGACATCATCGTATCGGTTGCTGGGAAGCCGATGACCACGGTTGATGATCTGATGGATGTGATGGAGGAGCACAAAGTCGGTGATCACGTGAGCGTGGAGATACTACGTGGAAAACGGCATGAGAAAGTGTCGGTCATCCTTCAGGCCGTCAACTAGCACGACGGGAATTGCGACACCTGGTAGAGAAACCTATCGTTTGGCCGGCCAGTTGTTCGTAAGCTACGACTCTCTTTTTCGTGGTGGGCCTGGAATCGGAGTGAAGAACCCTTCGGTCCATCGAAATAAGCTTTCCTTCTCAGAGAGGGGGAGCGATTGTCACTCCCCCTCCGGCTGCCCTATTTCCGACGTATTGATCGCTTAGCGCAGCAAATAAACGGCACCACTGTCGACCGCGCTATTGTCGGCTTCAGCTCCACCATTGACTCCAGTGCCATTGCTATCTTCGGTGGATGCACCCACTGCTATTGTGTCACCGGAAAGGGCGACGCTAACACCGAATTGGTCACCGGCACCTGTATTGGAAGCCTTGACATACGCTTGCTGCGTCCAGTTAGAGCTAGTGCGTGTAAAGATATATATCGCACCACTATCGGTTGCGCTGTTGTTGTTTTGATCGCCGCCGACACCTGTGCTGTCACCATCCTCACCGGATGACCCTGCGACCAGTGTGTCGTCTGTGAGAGCGATGGCGTAACCGAGTCGATTGTTCGCGCTCGCATTGGAGGCTTTGATATAGGCTTGCTGGGCCCAGGTGGTGCCGGTGCGTGTAAAAATATAGACGGCCCCGCTGTCAACGGCACTGTCGTCGGCCTCAGCCCCGCTATTGACTCCGGTGCCATTACTGTCTTCGCGGTACGCACCCATCGCCAGCGTGTCGCCACTGAGCGCCACACTACGGCCGAACTGATCACCGCCGCCTGTATTAAAAGCTTTGATATAGGCTTGCTGGGCCCAGGTGGTGCCGGTGCGTGTAAAAATATAGACGGCCCCGCTGTCGGCAGCACTATTGTCAGCCTCAGCCCCGCTATTGACTCCGGTGCCATTTCCATCCTCATTAGGTGCGCCCACTGCCAGCGTGTCACCGTCGAGGGCTACGCTGATGCCGAACTGATCACCGCCTCCTGTATTAAAAGCTTTGATATAGGCTTGCTGGGTCCAGGTGCTGCCTGTGCGTGTAAAGACATAGGCTGCACCACTACCGGCGGCGCTGTTGTCGGCCTCATTGCCGCCGACGCCCGTGGCGTTGCTATCTTCCACTAGGGCGCCCACTGCCAGTGTATCGCCATCGAGCGCCACACTGAAACCGAACTGATCTCCGGCGCCTGTATTGGAGGCCTTGATGTAGGCCTGCTGCGTCCAGCTAGAGCCGGTGTGTGTAAAGACATAGACGGCTCCACTGTCGGCAGCACTATTGTCAGCTTCAGCTCCGCTATTGACCCCAATGCCATTACTGTCTTCGAGATATGCACCCACTGCCAGCGTGTCGCCACTGAGCGCCACACTGCGGCCGAACTGATCACCGCCGCCTGTGTTGGAAGCTTTGATGTAGGCCTCCTGCGTCCAGGTGGTGCCGGTGCGTGTAAAGACATAGACAGCACCACTGCTGCTGGCACTGTTGTTGGCCTCAGCACCACTGTTGACACCAATACCGTTGCTATCTTCCCTGTAGGCGCCCACCGCAAGTGTGTCACCGTCAATGGCAACACTGATGCCAAACTCGTCGTTTGGACCAGTATTGGATGCTTTGGCAAAGGACTCTTGCGCCAGTTGGTGCGCTGTGATGGTATAGGTTTTGGTTTGACCGGTTGTGCTGGTGACTGTGATGGGGATTATAGACGTTCCCGGTGATAATGTGATTGGGGCGGATGGGCTGCCGCTAGCGACTGTTGCCCCGTTCACGGTGATGGTTTGGTTTAGTGCTGTCGGGGTGAGTGTGAGAGTTGTAGTGCCAATAAACATCGTACTGTAGCTGGTCACAGTTGGGTCGAAGGTAGGATTCAGCTGACCACTGGAGAGAGTCAAGGCGGCAAGACTGGCTGGGGTGTTGACAGTGGGGGGTGTGGCGGGAGATACCGTCGCACCCTCGTCGTTTCCGCAACTTACTAGTCCCAGCAATAGGAATCCGCTGACCAAAAGTCTGCTAGCGAATAAGGATGAGCTGAGCAAAGGATGGCTGTAGCGTCTCGAAAACCGCCGATCGGGCATCTTCCTCTTTATCATTATGGCGAATCTCCTTCCCGTCTTTGAGTGAGGCTCAGAGCTGTCGTTCACGGTGACAATAATCGACGCTGTAGGATCTCGCAATTACCGCAGTGAGGGGAGGTGCCTCCTCGTTCGTATGGGGTCCCGGGTTCATTCAGAGCTTTTCGAGTCTGTTACACCTTCCGGGTGGCATCAGCAAGAGCCATAGTATGAATACAGATCTTGTACATTCGCTGTAGCGGTTGGTTGTTATTATTGTGCTCCCAGCGGTAAGAAACGTGAGCTTATCTCTGTAAATCTCGATGCAAGTCTTAGGAGACTCGCTGGTAGCACCCAACTTCGATTTATTGTTATGATGATGGACGGTTTGATATGAGGATTCCATGAGCGACCATCAAATGGGCGAAAAGAGAGCTGGAAGCCAGCCAGATACGGAGATGGGCAAGAGCACGGCCTCTGGACGATCAGATCCACTTGAACTGATCGAGCAATGTCTGGCCTCCTTTTCCGAGGGTGACCCTCGCCAGAAGTTGCTGTACAAGGTGCGTCATGCCGTCATGCTATCTGAGGCCACCTCTCAGCAGCGTGAACTAGAATTCCAAAAGGTCAGTGAGGTGGTCGCCAAGCTCACGGCACCGGCGAACCGTATCGGTATCTTGGTCGATGTGCCAGGCGAAGGGCTTGCCCGTATCGTCGTCGGTGGGGCTGAGTATTACGCCAACGTGGATCCCCGCGTGCCAGAGACTGATCTCAAGATTGGAACACAGATTCTGGTCAATGAAGCCTATGCGGTAGTTAAAACGCTAGGGTACGATCGAAGCGGGCCCATCTTGAAACTGGCTGAGGCCATGCCCGACGGGCGGTTACGGTTTGAACAGGAAATGGGCCGACAGTCGTTGATCTTGCAGCGATCGACCGATTTGCTCGGTGTGGATCTGAAGGCCGGAGATGAAATTCGTATCGATCCTAATCATCGCATCGCGATTGAGAAACTTGTGGATCGCAAAGCCAGTCGGCATATGCTCGATGAAACGCCCAAGGTAACATGGGAGCAGATCGGCGGGCAGCATGAGGCGATTGCTGCAATTCGAAAGGCGATCGAATATCCACTACTCCACCCGGAGACGTTCGAGCAGTTCAAGTTTTCGCAACCCAAAGGATTTCTTCTTTACGGACCACCAGGATGTGGGAAAACACTTATTGGGCAAGCGGCAGCCGGTAGCCTGGCTAAATTGGTCAGCGAAGCCAAGCCCGAGCGCACGACCGATGGGGACAAACCGTTACCGGTATCGAGCGGAGCATTTCTCCATGTAAAAGGCCCAGAAATCTTGAACATGTGGCTCGGGGAATCCGAGCGGATCGTCCGTGATCTTTTCCAACAGGCTCGTGCAAGGCGCCGAGGTGGCGCTCTACCCTTCATCTTTATCGACGAAGCCGAGTCGATTCTCGGGACGCGACGTGCCATGCGGTCCTTCAATATCTCAAACACGCTCGTGCCGATGTTTTGCAGCGAAATGGACGGCATTGAGTCGCTGCGCGATGTGGTTATTATTCTCGCCTCCAATCGCCCCGACTTGATCGACCCTGCCGTACTCCGACCCGGCCGCATCGACCGTAAGATCAAAGTGAATCGGCCGAATAAGAATTCGGCCGCTGAAATTCTGAAGGTGTATTTGACGACCGACTTGCCGCTGGATCCAGCGTTGGGTACCGAGCGAGGTAACGAGCCGACACGGACTGTGAACTTGCTGGTTCAGGACGTGATTCAATGCATCTTCCGCAGAACGGACGACAATCGGGTGCTATCAATCCGGCTCAGGAACGGTCAATCTAAGGTTCTCTATAGGAGCGATCTGATGAGTGGAGCCATCTTGGCGTCGATCGTTCAACGAGCCAAGGAAAAAGCGATCGAGCGAGTAATTCAGTCAGGCCAACCGTCTGGGTTGTTGGCCAAGGACCTCGTGGACGCTGTCTCGGAAGAATTCCGAGAAGGTGACATGTTGCCGCCGGATGATGCAGCTGAGGAATGGTTGAAGCTGCTCGATCATCACCCGGAACAGGTCGTCGGCATTTCCTCATTTCGCCGAGGCCGCCAGACGGAAGAACGTGTCGTGAATCAGATTATTTGAGAGATAGTTGCCGGTAACAAGCTGACAAAATGCAGGCGATTCGAATCTGTCAGCGTGTTGCTTATAAGCATGTCACCTGGAGATTATGCGTCTTTTCGGTATCGAAACTGAGTACGGTATCACACGCGATGACGTGGACGAAGTTGATCCCGTCGTCGAATCCATGGAATTGGTTCGAGCACATGTCGTCGCGTCCTTCGAGCGGCGGTGGGATTATACCAGAGAAGACCCACATGAAGATGCCCGTGGCTTCCGTGTCTCCGGCTTGCAGCAGGATCAGGAAGAAGATGAGTTTGCGAAGGTGGATGCGGCTCGCCCATTTTCATTCCATGAAATGAAGAGTGACCTCGTATTGCCGAACGGCGCGAGGTTCTACAATGACCATACGCATCCCGAATACTCCTCCCCTGAATGTCGGACTCTCCGGGATCTTGTCGCGCAGGATCGGGCTGGGGAACGCATCGTTCTTCGCGCTGCTGAACGGCGCAATAGGGCGCTGGGAGGAGACCACGTCAGGCTCTACAAGAACAACACGGATTTCCATGGCCACAGCTACGGATGCCACGATAACTACCTTGTCTCGCGAGTCGTTCCATTTTCAACTCTTGTCACAGGCCTCGTCCCGTTTCTGGTAAGCCGACAGGTCATCGCCGGTGCTGGGAAGGTCGGCACTGAAGCGCAAGAGTCAGGACATCTTCCAGGGCTGTATCAGCTCTCGCAGCGCGCTGACTTTATAGAGGCAGAGCTCGGGGTTGATACGATGCACAACCGTCCGATTCTTAACACCAGAGATGAGCCTCACGCGGATCGCCAGAAGTATCGTCGACTCCATCTCATCATCGGCGATGCCAATATGTGCGAGTATGCGACAGCGCTCAAAGTTGGGACAACACGCCTTGTTCTCGATCTGCTCGAACGAGGAGCTGCGCCTGATCTCAGCCTGGATCAGCCGGTGGTTGCCGTGAAACAGTTATCGCGAGATCCTGACCTCAAGATCGCAGTGAAGTTGCAGAATGGGCGAAGACTCTCTGCACTGGAGATACAAGAATATTATTACGAATCGGCACGGCGGATGTTGGCCGGCTTAGATGAGGAAACGGATTGGCTGTTGAAGGAATGGGGAGCGGTCTTGCACCTTTTGACGCAAGACCGCGCACAGCTAGTCGGGAAGTTGGATTGGGTAACCAAGCAGTGGTTGCTCGAGACGTTTATGCGCGAAGAGCGTATTGGTTGGGATGATCCTTGGTTAGCCAGTTTAGACCTGGAATACCACAATGTGAATCCTGACCAGGGACTCTACCTGGGCCTTGAAGCGGAAGGGAAAGTGTGGCGGATTACAACCGACCACATGATTGAAGAAGCGATCCAGAACGGTCCCAGTGATACGCGTGCCGGACTGCGTGGGCTTTGTGTGCAGCGGTTTCCGGATCAGATCAAGTCGATTCAGTGGGAACAAATTCAGTTTACCGGCGGGCTTCGGTCACGAACGCTCGATATGGGAGATCTTTTTGCCCCGGGTGCCGTACGACGATGTGCTCAGATCTTCCAACAGGCGTCTTCACCGACTGATGCATTGACGGTGTGGGATAATGAAAGGAGTGAACAGGTATGAGACACAGTACGATGCCTGAACGACGCGAAGGGCCGGTCGATCCCATGCCAAAGTCGCCTCACCCAGGAGAAGGAGACGGGCCACGTCGTCCGGAGACCGGATCGCCGGATAAGGATAATCTGATGAAACGAATGCGTAAAGTTGATCCGAAGCAGGCAGAGCGGTACCGACAGCGAACGGGTGAATAGTGTGAAAAGTAAAAAGTGAGAGGTGAAAGGTAGAGAACGAACATCGTTTCTGAGAGGGCATATAAACCTTTTACTTTTCACGGTTCACGTCTCAAGAGGTACGAATGGGTATGCAGAGCGATTTCTATCAGCTGTTGAGGGAACAGGGGTATGTATTTGGCCTGCCTGGCCAGGCTGCGCGAGGGCAGGAACTGACAATGGCTACAACGATTCTCGCCTTCAAGTATCGCGATGGAGTGTTGGTCGCTGGGGATCGGCGTGCGACGGCCGGCAATATGGTGATGTACGACCGCACTGACAAGGTATTGGAAATCGATCGGCATAGTGTCATGGCGATCGCCGGAGTGCCGGCGACCGCATATGAAATGGCGCGCATCCTTGAACATTCGTTCAAGTATTATCGACGGGCACAGCTTCAAGAGCTTAGCTTTGAGGGGAAACTCAGGGCCCTTTCGAAATTGCTGAAAGACAATGTCCCGGCGGCGCTGGCGGGTACGGGTGCTGTGGCGCCGATCTTTGCCGGGTACGACTTCGAGCAGGAAGCGGCAAAGATCTATTTTTACGATATTCTCGGCGCGGAGTTCGAAGGAGTGGACTATGCGGTATCCGGGTCCGGTTCACCGACCATTCGCGGAATCATGCATTACTTGAATACATGGGGCGAACAGCCGTTGAGTGTGATACCTGACGAGCAGGCCACCGTTCAGGCATTGCGACTATTGACGAGCGCTGCAGAGTTTGACAGCGCGACTGGAGGAGTCAACCGAGACGCTGGTCTCTATCCGGTGATCAAATTCATCACCGCATCCGGCGTGCGTACGATGCCGGACGCGCAGTTGAAGCCCTTATTCGAGTCTAAGGTCAGCCGCCATGTATGAAGAACCATATAAATGGGTCGAAGCGGTTGGCAATCGCCGGACCTATCTCGATGAGCAGTTTAGGGAAGGGGCGCCTGTCGTCGGCGTCACGTGCGTGCGCGGCATTCTGCTCATGACGATGAGCAAGGGCACACCCAAGCTCTATGAGATTTACGATCGTCTTGCCCTTGGAGGGATGGGTCACCCGGCCGATCTTGAGAAGCTGCGCTTCAATCTGTTGGAGATGGCTCACGTCGAAGGGTTCAATCGCTCCGCCTCCGATGTGACCGGAAGTCGACTGGTGAAGTACGGTATGGCGCCGGCAATCAAGCAGGCGTTCGAAGAAGTGTTCAAAGCCCCCTTCATCGTAAAAATCTTGCTGGCAGAGTTAGGACAGAAAGCCGGGAAAGACGGGTTCTTGACGATCAATTACGACGGAACGTTTGAGGAAAGGAGCCAGTATGCGGTGCTTGCCGCGACGTCGGCGGTCGAGCAGAAGATGGGTGGATATCTCCGAGAACAGTCTATTGCGTCTCTCGAGGACGCTGTAGGTGCGGCAATTCGTACGTGGGCGGTCGGTGATCGAGCGCAACGACGAGCACTGGACGATGGAGAGGGCCATGATGAGGCAAGGACCGGCTCTGATCAGCAGGCGACGGACCACGAGACACTTTATGCCTATTTACAGCGTTGTATTGCCAAAAAGACGGTCGAATGTGTGTTACTTGATCGCCATGTGCAAGGGCCATCCAAGTATCGAGCCCTTGGAATCGATGAACTGAAAACAATGCTCCCCAAAGATCTGAGCCCCTCACTCTCGTAATAACATGTTGAAACGTATCTTCGGGTTGGAGACTGAATACGGACTCTTAATCCACGAGGATCGACCGGACCTATCCCCGACGTGGTTTGCGCATAAGATTCGTGACCATCTCTTCCAGGTGCAGCGGCGCGGTGTGCTGGACTTGCATCATCGCGGGCATGACGAGCCTCCAGGCAATGGAGGATTTCTCACGAACGCCGGACGAATCTATTTAGACATGGGGCATTTGGAGTATGCTTCGCCGGAATGTCATTCCCTCATGGATGTGGTAGCGTCGGACCGTGCCGGTGACCTTTTATTGCAGCGAACGATCGAAGCTCTCGGATTCTGTGACCAGGTGTCGTTGATCAAGAACAACATCGACCATGAGACGGATGCGACCTTCGGATCACATGAAAACTACCTGGTGTCTCGACGATTCCCTTTTTCGAGACGCGGGATGGTTCCGCTTGTGACGTTTCTTGTGACCAGGCAGATTTTTACCGGCTCTGGGCGTGTCGGTTCCGCAGCCCCTCAGGATGCCTGGATCCAGATGGACCGGTTACTTGTTCCACGTTCGGCTTCCGGCACCCAGCATGTATCGGAGCTGCCCTTCCAAATCTCTCAGCGTGCGGACTACATCGTGAACGATTTCTTCGAATGGGTGCAGCACAATCGGTCGATTGTGAATACGAGAGATGAACCGTTGGCCGACCCCAATCAATACCGACGGATTCATCTGCTGCTGGGCGATTCCAACATGACCGAATACGCAACGGCGCTCAAGCTGGGGACTACAGGCCTCGTGCTGCAGCTCATTGAAGAAGGGCATGCACCTCAGGACTTGGAAATCAACGAACCTGTGGAAACTCTTCAGGAAATTTCGCAGGATCAGGAACGCCGTTGGTCAGTTCAGCTGCAGTCTCATGAGACTATGTCCGCTCTTGAGATTCAAGAACGATTCCTTGAATGCGCGCTGAAGCATTGCAAGGGACAGGATGAGGAAACCGATTGGGTTCTTGCTCAATGGGCATCAGTGCTTCATGACTTGCACGGAGATTATCAGAAACTTGTTGGGCGCGTTGATTGGGCTTCTAAGCTTTGGTTGTTGGAGTCTTTCCGAGAGGCGGAGAATCTTAATTGGGACGATCCGATGCTGAAGAGCTTGGATCTGGAGTATCACAACCTAAATCCTGCGAAGGGGCTGTATCATGGATTGTTGGAGGAGGGGCGTGTCCCTCGTGTGACGACGGACGCTCTGATCCGGATCGCGATGGAGGAAGCGCCAAAGAATACACGAGCCTATGGTCGCAGTACGTTGGTGAAACATCTCCTCAATGTCTGGTCCGGCAGTGAGTCGGATTACTTTGCACAATCAGACGGATTGTTTCCTCCTTACGTTATCAATTGGTCGATCTTTCAAGTGCGTGGCCGCGCTCCGTTTCCCATGCAGGATCCATTTAAGACCTACGTCGAAGATGTTCGATCCCACCTTCAGAACGTGATTGCCTAAGTCACCTCAATTCAGAAGAAGAGCGTGTTTCATATCAAGCAACGCAGAGTAGGATGGTCCCTTCTGGGGGACATCAGTTGCAACTGGGTTAGATTCGTTCTCGCAAGAAATCAAGGATTCGGTTCTCGGCCCAGTAGGAATCTTCGCCGTTCCGACTCCGATGGAAGAAGCCACAGTGCCCGCCGTAGCGAGGTGCCACCAGGACAATCTGTGGATGCCACTGGATTTTCGCCTCCGTGAACATCGAGTAAGGAATGAACGGATCATCCTGTGCGGTGATGATAAGGGTAGGAACGGCAATTGCGTCGAGCACGTGGCGCGCTCCTGCCCGATTGTAATAGTCGGCTCCGTCTCGATAGCCGCCGTCTCTTGCGGTATAACGATCATCAAATTCACTGATGGTGGTGATTTGATCAAGCATCGAGAGGTCCCATTGTCCAGGGAACAGAGCCGCTTTTCGTCGAAGCCGAGATTTTAACCTGGTTACAAAGTGGCGATGGTACATCCAATTGCGAGGTTCTTCTAGTGCGCGAGCGCAAACGGTTGGGTTGATGTTCGGACAGACGGCGGCGGCTCCTGCAAGAGCCGACTGACTCCGCCCAAGCTCACCAGCCGCTTTGAGCACCAGGTTGCCACCCATTGAATAGCCTACCAGCCAAATCCGGCCGAGCCCATCACGGTTGACCAATTCATTGACGATAGCGCGATAGTCCCCGCTCAATCCGCTGTTATAAAGAGTTGGGGAGAGGTGTTCCGTTCCGCCGCATGTACGTTGATTCATGCGAATGATGTTGAAACCGACCCGATAGGCCTTAGCCGCAATACCTCGCATATAACGAGATTCGCTGCAGCCCTCAAGGCCATGAACCAGAATAGCCGTCGGAGACGATTTACGATCGATTTGCCAATGACAGTAACCTTTTAGCTGCGAGTGCGGTTCTACGGTGAACAGCCGTTCTTCCTGTGGCAATCCTAGTAGCGACGTATCCCGTGGCCAGTACCGGGGCATAAGCGTCATGAGATGGGCATTCTGGAGAGGACGTGGTGGCTGAAAGGATGAGGCAAGTTCATTCATGGAATGGTTCATCATCGGATTCAGTATGGTACCCTGGGGTCTTGATCGGAACCGATTCGGGCGGTTTGCTTCAAGCACGAGCGGTGCTCCGTAGAAGATACCAATACCGGAATTATCTTACCATTTCCATGGAGGAATCATGCTGACGGCTATCGGGGATGTGATGAGGCGTTGTTATGAGAGAGGGTGGATTACAACGAGGGACGGCAACATTAGTATGAAAAAGCGTGACGGCAGATTCCTCTATATTACTCCATCCGGCTGGCGGAAGACGATCGTACACCCAGAACATGTCGTGCGACTGGAGATCATTATCAATCCAGCAACCGGCCTGCGAGTACCAAAAGTCAATGAGCTACAAAAGCCGTCGGGCGAACTGTGGATGCATTGGAATTTGCAGCGGGATTCAAAACGGACACGAACTGTGGTACATGTCCATGCCACACATGTGGTAGCCGCGATCTATGCAGGCCTAGCCTTACAGGCCATCAGTGCCGAATTTCCTGAAATCTCACGTTACACGCGAGTAGGGCGTTCCGTTCCTCCCCTCCCCGCATTGTCCCGAGAATTGGCTGATGTCACAGCCGAGTGTTTGAACGTTCGAAAAGATGGGACGCTCGAATTTGATATAGTCGGCCAGTCCAATCATGGGGTATGTGCGGTTGCAATGGACCCTTGGGCAGCCTACGCTCACATTGAGCGACTCGATCATATCTGTGAGATCGTATTGAAGAGCGGTGTTGGCGCGCGAGGAGTAGTTCGTCAGGCTGCTTCTGCATGAAGGTGAGATACCTTTGTCTGTGAGGCGGAGCAAAGACTGGGCGGTTAGGTTTTAGATTACCTGGCTCCCCGGGCAGGACTCGAACCTGCGACCAGCCGGTTAACAGCCGGCTGCTCTACCAACTGAGCTACCGGGGAACTAAGGTAGACATTGAAACAAAGAAACAAAATGTATTTTAACAAAACTGTTCTTGGAATAGGGAAGTTTTTAAATGTCGAAATCTTCAGTTTCGTCTTCATCGGAAGATGCGTCTGTATTGCCCTTAGCCATCGCAGCATAGTGTTTGGCCCAGGTGAGATAGAGATTCCCACTGTCCCGCATCGTGTCAGCGGCTTTGACGAGTTTCTCCACAAGCTCCGGGTCTTTGCCCGTCGCTTGAAGGATTGCCGCCTCCCGTTCAATGGCGATTGGATACCGGTTGATCAAGCCCGTAATATCACCCAAAAGTAGGTCCAGCGTGTTATCTTCGTTTTCCATCTTGCCTCTCCTTGGTCCCAATAAAAAACCCCATAGCGAGGGCTATGGGGTTCTTTGATTCTAAATCTACTTGTCTAGCCTTGATAGGCCTGCCCGAGCGCAGCCGACTCACCCTTTTTGGTCATCAGTTGTCCTGTAGCGCTGACAGCCTGCATAGTGATAGCGAAGTGCTTGGCTGCGTCGCAGACGATCACGCAGAGTTCGCAGCCTTTGCAGCGATCGATGGTAACTTCCGCCACCATCTTGCTCGTATTCAAGTCCAGGCAATTCGCCTCCGGGCAATACATGATACAGAGACGGCACCCTTTCTTGGCAGTGCACTTTTCGTCGATGACTTGAGCAACATTATACATGCAACGTCATTCCTTCTCTTAGGCAGCGACAGCTGGATTCCCAACACGCAGTTCGATCTTGTTCTTGTCGGCCCATTCGCTGGCGATTTCATAAGCCGCTTTCACGGTCGCCAAGTTCTTGGCTAACAGCATTTCTTTCTTAGCGAATTTCTTCTTAATGGCTTCGTCCAAAGATGCTGTTCCTCCGGAGGCCACGAATTTCTTGCCGAACCGCTCTTGGAGAGCACCGTCTAAGGCCTCCATTGAGACACATTTCGTAATGCCTGAGACGGAGCCGATCATCGCCATATTCGTCGATAGCTCGGTGCCCGCCACCTCAATGGCTAACTCAGTGCCTGCAATATAAAACACGGCGACGTTCAAGTCCTTAAGCCGTTCCACATCCTCCTCGGACAGCAACGGTTGGGCGGAATTGATGATCACCACGCCTCCTTCTTTCACACCGGAGTAAAAGGGCATGGTGTAACTCTTCCCCATAGTGATGACTTGAGGATGAAAGACCTGAATGATATCGGGAAATACCAACTCACCGCGATCGTAAATTCGTTCGATGCCGATCCGACAATAACTTTCGGCCGGTGCCATACGTTTCTCGGCACCGAAGAATGGGTTGGAGATGGAAAACTTACCATCCCGGTTTGCTGCCATGGCCAAGACGTGTGCGGCAGTGACTGCGCCTTGTCCGCCCAAGCCTGACATCCGGATATTTATTCGTCTTTTAATCATGTCACGCCTCCGGTCTGACTATGCTGATGCCTGGCCCGCGAGCTGCTTGGCCGCTGCCTTCCGTTCCTTGTCCTTCGCCGCCAATTCGGTAAGCAATTGCTTGGCTGGCTCGCTGACGTATTCCTTGTAAGCGAATCGCTCGGTTGGCTTCTCCGAATCGCGCATTTCTTGCAGGCCCTCCATGCTGTTCTTTCCAATTTCAAGAATGCACGGAGTGTAAAGCTGGAGATAGGTTGGGCCGATTTCACGGGCAATATGTACTGCGTTTCGGATGACCTTTTCAACCAATGATGGTTTGCTGACCGTACAATTTACGACATAATGGCAGCCGGACTCGCGAGCAATTTCAGGAAGCCGTACCTTGTCGAACAACTTTCCGACCGGTGCCATCTTTGCGACAAAGCCTTTCTGCATGAGTCCGCTCTCCTGACCACCGGTGTTGGCATAGAGTTCATTGTCGAAACAAATGGTCGTAAATTTTTCTTGGCGGAACCAGGCTTGGAGAGTCATGTCCAGGCCGATGTCCACGGTTGCTCCATCCCCAGCCAGAACGACGACATCCTTGACTCGGTCCGGGAATCGCACACTAAGGGCACGCTTCAGGCCTGAGGCGATCGCGTTCTGGTTGCCGAACAGCGAGTGGATATTGTGGACTGCCACCATTGGAAACACTAGGCTCGTGCAACCGGTCGAGCCAACCATGACCGTATCTTCGGGGTTCGGAAGCGAGGCCAGGATGTACCGGAAGGCCATGGACTCTGGGCAGCCAGCACAGAGGGAATGCTGTTCGATGAGTTCTTTCGATGTTCCAATGTCTTTCCAGCCCCGATCCTCCTTGCCGTACGTTGCGCTTTTGACAAGGTCTTGATAATCGGATGGCATGATGTCGTACAGGGCTTCGGATATTTGAATGCGCTCTTTGCTCATATTGGCCTCCTCAGTATCGCTCGCGAGAGCGATCAGGTTCACAGTTGATACAGTTCAGCTTCCACGACCGGCTAGGGAGAAGGATTTCATCCCAAGGGCCGTCTTGATTTCTGACACGATAATTTCAGGCGGCATCGTCATGCCTCCGCAGACATGGGGACCTGCATGTACCCGGTCATGGTTGGGAATCGTCGCTTTGATCTCTCTCGCCAACCAGCCGGTCACGTTGAACTCCGGCACAAAAATATGTTTCGCGTTCTTCGTGGCTTCTCGAATTTCTTCTTCCGGCCATGGACGTAACGTCTTCACCTTCACGAGACCGCATCGAACACCCTCGTCTTCCAGCAAACGGATGGCCTCACGGCCCTGTGAAACCGCAGTGCCAGATGCGACGATCATAATGTCTGCGTCGGTGTTTTCGGTATCAATCAGACCATTCAGCCAATGGATGGAATGTTTCCTGGAGCGTTCTACTGCGGCCCAGATTTCCTGCTGCCAGCTGGCGTGGGTCGCATAACTGATGTAGTTGCTCTTCATGACGAACGGATCACGCATCATGCGAACTGGCGGGCATTCCATGTCCATGCAGGGAACAGGAGAGCGATACGGATCGTACGGAGGCAAACACATGTCGGCTGGGGTCAGGTTGACGACGTCTTTTGTGTGCGTAACGAAGAAGCCGTCACAGCAGAGGGCGAGAGGAAGATGCACATCCGGCTCCTCCGACACGATATAGCCTTTAAGAATCCAGTCAAAAAAGTCCTGTGCGGTTTCCGCATGCCAGACCAACATGCCAGTGTTTAACAAATAGGCGATTTCCAGCGTGTCCGGCTGAATCGACAGAGGTGAGTTGATACCTCGGCAGGTGACAATCATTTGGATGGGCAATCGTGCCCCGGCCCACATGGGGAAGTTTTCCATGGCGCGCATCGTTCCTGGCCCGGCAGTCGTCGTAAACACACGGGCACCACCGAATGCGGCACCAGCGCATTGCGACATCACGGCAAACTCGCTCTCGCCACGGAAGTAATCGCCGATATATCCTTCGGCAAATAATTCGCCGATGAGCGCCGCCGCTTCGCTCTGTGGTGTGATCGGGTAGGCGATCATCACGTCACAGCTGGCTCGTCGGATCGCTTCCTTAATGACCTCGCTGCCTGTGTAGAACGATGGCGTACGTGGTGCCTCGTTCATCATTTTCCATGTATCAGTATATGTTTGGCCCTTCTTATTTTGTGTTCCAATGACGGACTTCGGTTCTGCCATGGCCCCAGCCTCCTTTCAACATAATAGGGATCGAACGTGATAGTTAGTTCGAAGCCCCACTCTTAGCCGTCGACAACCGTGGTTGGACTGTTCCCTTTAATCGTTTAATGGTATCGGCCAATCGCATGATTTTATCGACGGATGCATCACGGAATGAAAGCATGGCATCTTCGTGACCGGCCTGTGCACACATGGCGATAGTATAGCAGGAAGTTCCTCCGCGAATAATCTTGAGCGAGAGATTCGCCTGGTGACAATGCACGCCGATAAATATGCAGCAGTCGATCTTGTTGTGCCAGATGGTCAAATTTGGATGATTCGGGTTAATCTCAACTTCAGGATTAATTTTGGGATATTTGGGTCGGTAGTCCGGCATAGGAATCAACATTGGCTTCTGGTCAGCCTGGACACATTCCTTCAGTGTGTTAAAAAGATGTCGAATGGCGGTAGCTTTTTTTGCAGCCTTCTCATTCCAGGCCCAGAGCACGAGGGGGCCCGGGAAGATGGTCGGCACCTTGGCCATCAGGAACTGACGAGCCGCTTCCTCATAAGCCTTTTCCTCTGGAGCAATCACGCCATTAATATGGGCTTCCCCAGGATTCGGTAATCGAATTCCCATACTAGCGGCAGCTGGTGGAAGAAAGTGTTCGGGTCCTGGCAGCACGCGATAGTCGCTCATCACAATATCCTACACTCCGAGAAAATTGAGGTTGATGAAAATCCGATCCTCTGCGGTACTCTAAGCTGTCCTCATATTGTTCCGCAACACCTCAGAAGGCCCACCTCAAGGAGCTTTAGGGCCATGATTTTACGGAGAGCTTAGGTCCTTTGCCTCCACCACGCAGTTGATGAGAAGTGGTAAGGCGTGGTTAGCAAACCCCTTCGCATTATAGGTAGTGCTCTTTTCGATTGTCAAATCAGTCTTTGAAGAGTCCTCCGTAGTTATCAGTTGTGAAGGCCAGAAAGATGTGAACTGGGAATCGTAGTGCGGAAACTGTTAGGGCAGCTGTTCGCAGGCCTCTGCTGAGCCGAGGATGCACGCATGTTCGAAGTCGTCTTTTGCTAAGCGTCCATGAAGTTGGTCCTGGTACAGTTTGGCTCTGGCTAGTAAGGCTGGTCCATCGGCCGGGTCGACTCGCAGGATTGCGCTAAGATCGTCGATCGCCAAGGTCGGTTGCTTCAACGCCTTATAGATCTCGCTTCTGAGAAAATAGGCTTCTTTCTGGTGAGGAAGCCAACTATCAGAAACGAATGGAGGCAAACACTTTTTCAAGGTTGTAAGGGCGGAGTCCCACCGTTTCAGCCCTACTAACTTGCGGGCCTCAGCGGTATACAGGTTAATGAGGCGATGACGGGCCAGGTCGAAGAAAGGATTTATTTCAAGAGCTTGTTCGAAGGAGTGGGCTGCCTGCTCAGGACGACGGAGCCATGTGTTGACATCACCTTGTCCAAGAAGGGCCCAAGTATTTTGAGGGTCCATGCGGAGCGCGCGGTCGAAATCCATTCGCGCATTATCGACATATTCGGAATACTCGCTTGGTCTGGAGCTACTCGAGTACGTTGCGGATGCGAGTCTCAAGTGGGTCTGGCCGCGTACGATCAGAGGCTCGACGGAATTGGGGTCCAGCAACGCAGCCTCGGAGACCAAGCTAAGTTTTTGGGGAAGATGTTGGGTCAATATTGCTTTTTCGACTAATTTCTGAGCCTGTTCACGGGCGTTAGAAGCGCGACCGACCGGTTCAATGACGAGGGTCCGCACTCCAGTGCGAGAGGCCCTTAGCTCATCAAGCTGAATTTTGAGTTCCGCGTTTTCTTTTTGAAGACGGCGAAAATGGTCGCCCAGTCGTTGCTCAGTCTGCCACCGCTGGATCGCTGCATGAAGATTGTCGAGATCGACGACTGCGCGGATACGGATGTAGAAGCTTGGTCGATCATTTAAGAAAGAGCGACGTGTTTCTAGGGTTTCGGTTCTGGTGATCGCCGCCGCAATTGTCCGTACCTCCAGCGAACTTGCCTGGATGCTCGTGCCTGCCTCAGACCGTTCTATGTCGTGGAAGGTTGATTCGATATACAGTCCTGCCTCCTCAACGGCTCTACGTTGTGCCCGCTGGAGCACTCGTTCTTCGGCTATGGCGAGAGTGTCACCATCTCCCATAACATAGCTAGCTTCAGCCTCGATTATGGTTTCTGAAGCACTTGCTGGATAATAGAAAACAACGAGAGAGACACCGAGGATAGGTAGGAATCATACAATATGACCTAAGTCCATAGCAAAACTATACCGCTTGGCTTGAAGTTGGACAATGCTTCAAAAGGAAGGTAGTTGAAGTCGCTCTTCTGGCAAGCGTGTGAGGGGCTTGTTACTCGGGTTTTGGAAAAACCTGCATAAACGGATGAATTTCAACTCTATCGAAGACGCCATGAACCGCGTAGGGGTCTTGACGGACGAAGTCTTCAGCATCTTCTCGAGTTTCGAGCTCTAGCACCAGCAAGCTTCCGGTTTTGTCGGTAAGAGGGCCAGCGAGAACGACTCGGCCTTGGCTATCTAACGATTCGAGATTGCTCAAGTGGGCTGACCGATAGACCTTCCGCTTGGCTTCGCCTTCCGGGCCGTCATAGCCGATGATCACAAACTTCATACCTCTGGATCCTTACGATACTCGGGGCTGAGGTGCAAGATACTGTGGGGGTGGGGCTTGGCTAGATAGGCTCTTCTTCAATCGGACAACGATCTTTGTAGCCATTTGTGACTTCGTGCCACCACCGAATTTCGTTCTCACCAAGTTTCCAGCACAAATACACGACGCGGCCGTTGCGGATTATGTGGGAAATCACAGAGTCCAAGGTCAATATCCTTCACCACAACTCCCATCTCCTGAATAGCACGGAGATTGGCGCTGATGTCCTGGAGACTTTTCACGTAGCGTGCACCCACTGGTGTCCCGCCTCCTAAATGGGCATTGGCTGAGGCTTTGCCTACTTCCTCGCGGGTTCGTATGAGTACGGTTTTACATCCCTGGACAGTGGATAAGTGTGACTGGAGTTGGGGGATCAGCTGGTTAGCTTCAAACAGGGAGAAGACGCGGTCAGGGCTGGTTTCGTTTTCGTCGCGTGCCATTGTGATACTTTCTCTCTCACTGTGTAACACAGTTCAGATTCGTTGAACAACCCTAATGCGGCGGATGCGATCATGTACAAAATTCAGGTGCCAGTTGACATCTGGGTGGCGCATGGGTATCATCACCGCAACATCTTAGGGCGAGCTGATTCTCTCCATCAAAAATTCAACTCCGGAATCTATCTCGAATCAAACCTGGCAGCAGTGAGAACGAAGCTGGATTAGTTAGCCGAACAAAGGCTTTGCTGGGGCATCGTAGATGCCATGAAATTTTGAGACGATACCAGTTCTCCACATAAAGAAGCGGATAGCGAACTTCCATAAGTTTTTCCAACCCAACGGACCAAGATCTAAGCTCATCGCCAAGGTAAAAACACGTTTCGCATGGTCACCCAGTCCGAGCGTATTCTTCTAAACGGTAACCGAGCCAAATCTCGGGAGGAGTCGTATGTCAGTAGCTAAGGGGGAAGTAATGCATCTCGCAGAATTGAAGCAGAAGTCCATTGCCGACCTGAATGATGTGGCTCGTGACCTAAAAATAGAAGGTGCCGCCAACTTACGGAAGCAAGAGCTCATCTTCGCGATTCTCCAGGCGCAGACCGAGAAAAACGGTTCGGTTTACGGCGAAGGAGTGCTCGAAACTCTTCCTGATGGATTCGGCTTCCTCC
Source organism: Nitrospira sp. (assembly GCA_041742455.1). Classification (GTDB taxonomy): domain Bacteria; phylum Nitrospirota; class Nitrospiria; order Nitrospirales; family Nitrospiraceae; genus Nitrospira_D. The sequence continues at coordinate 75,348 of JBGSIO010000057.1, forward strand.
GTGCCCCTGATTCCAATTACTTGCCGGGACCCGACGACATTTATATCTCTCCATCACAAATTCGGCGGTTCAACCTCCGCACGGGCGACATTGTGTCAGGCCAAATCCGCCCCCCAAAAGAAAGTGAACGGTATTTTGCCCTGCTCAAGGTCGAAAAGGTCAACTACGAAGATCCTGAGGTGGCGCGAGATAAAATCCTGTTCGACAACCTCACCCCGTTGTATCCCGAAGAGCGACTCAACCTGGAATTTGACCGCGAAGAGTATTGCACTCGGGTGATGGATTTGACGACTCCGATCGGTAAAGGCCAACGAGGATTGATCGTGGCGGCTCCGCGTACCGGAAAGACCATGTTGTTGCAGGCGATCGCTCGCGCCATCCTGAAGAATCATAGTGAAGTGACCCTCATCGTCTTGCTCATCGATGAACGACCGGAGGAAGTCACAGACTGGCAGAGACAAGTGAAGGCAGAAGTGATCAGTTCCACCTTTGATGAACCGGCTCAGCGGCATGCCCAAGTCGCTGAAATGGTGCTAGAGAAGGCGAAGCGGCTGGTTGAACACAAAAAGGATGTTGTCATCCTGTTGGATAGCATCACGCGTCTGGCTCGCGCCTACAACACCATTGCTCCCCCGAGCGGCAAGGTGCTCTCCGGTGGTCTAGATTCCAACGCACTGCAACGGCCGAAACGCTTCTTTGGGGCGGCACGAAACATTGAGAACGGCGGAAGCTTGACCATCATGGCGACCGCGCTGGTGGATACCGGCAGTCGAATGGACGATGTCATCTTTGAAGAATTCAAAGGAACCGGAAATATGGAGGTTCACCTGGATCGTCGTCTCGCTGATAAGCGCCTCTTTCCGGCCATCGATATCAGCCAGTCTGGGACGAGAAAAGAAGAATTACTGGTGGATAAGGATCGGCTTAATAAGATGTGGATTCTTCGCAAGGTGCTCAGCCCCTTGGGCACGATGGAAGCCATGGAGTTCCTTATGGATAAGATTGGTGGCACTAAGAACAATCAAGAGTTCCTGCAGTCGATGAATCGATAGAGACGCTTGTATCTTGTGCGTCCTTCAGATAAAGTGCGGACCCATTAGGGAATGGGCTAGCGCGATCGTAACTCTTCGGTAAGGAGTCGGAGATCATGCAGAAGGGTATTCATCCAGTCTATCGGGAGGCCACCGTTCACTGCGCGTGCGGGAATTCATTCAAGACTCGTACGACAATCGGTAACATCAGCGTCGATATCTGTTCTAATTGCCATCCGTTCTTCACCGGTACGCAGAAGATCGTCGACACTGAGGGACGGGTCGAACGGTTCAAGAAGAAATACGCGAAGAAGGGTAAGTAGCGCCCCACAAGAGTATAAAAGAGACCCTGCTTCGTGTTTGAAGCAGGGTCTCTTTTTTTGTGACCGGTAGTTGGGTAGGGTCTGAAACAATGGAAGCCGTGTTACTTAAGAAGTGGGAGGGCCTTGCGTCGAGATTTCAGGAGCTGACTGATCAGCTCATGGATCCGTCTGTCGTCAGCCAGCCAAACTTGTTGCACAAGCTCAGCAAGGAGCGGACCGATCTGGAACCGGCTGCCAAACTGTTTGAGCTCTATCAGGACTATGGGAAACAGCTCGACGATGCGATACAGATGCTCGCCGATCCCGCAGCCGGGAGTGAATTGCACAAATTGGCGGCGGAAGAACGAAGCAAGTTGGAACGACAGCGAGAGGAGGTAGAAGGACAGGTCAGAGAATTCTTAATTCCCAAAGACCCTCGAGATGAGAAGAGCCTGGTTATAGAAATGCGGGCCGGGACTGGCGGTGATGAGGCGGGATTGTTTGCTGGTGAGTTATTTCGATTGTACGCCAAGTATGCCGAGAAAAAAGGATTCAAAGTCGATACGGTTGAAGCGTCTGAAACGGGCATAGGCGGCTATAAAAACATTGTGGCGTTAATTGAAGGCAAGGGCGCCTACAGTCATTTTAAGTATGAAGCGGGTGTGCATCGGGTTCAACGGGTTCCTGTCACAGAAGCCAGTGGTCGCATTCATACCTCGACGGTCACGGTGGCAGTCATGCCGGAGGTCGATGAAGTGGACGTGCACATCGATCAAAAAGACCTACGAATCGACACCTTTTGCTCGTCTGGAGCGGGTGGGCAAAGTGTCAATACCACCTATTCGGCCGTTCGTATCACGCACATCCCGACTGGTGTCGTCGTGACGTGTCAGGACGAACGCTCTCAGTTAAAGAATCGAACCAAAGCCATGCGGACTTTGCGTGCTCGTATTGTCGAAGCTGAACGGGAACGACAAGAGGCAGAGATCGCTCAGAATAGAAAGTCACAGGTGGGGAGCGGGGAACGAAGTGAGAAGATTCGAACCTATAACTTCCCACAGAACCGAGTGACGGATCACCGTGTCGGCGTGACGCTCCACAAGCTGGAATTAGTAATGGAAGGCGATCTCGATGAGATTGTCCAGGCCTTGAAAGCTCAACAGCAGCAAGCCGAAACCGCGAAGGTGTAATCACGGAGGGTCTCCATGCCTGGTGATCCGAAAACTGTCGGCACTCTGCTTGCCTGGGCGCGACGGTCCCTAGATAGCACTGGAACAACGAATGCCGCCCAAGAGGCCTTGTGGCTGTTGGCCTTCGCGCTGGAGATGGAGCATCATGCCTTAGTGAGTCGAACGGAGCAGGCAGTGACTGCTGAACAGTTGGCTCGTGCAAAAACATTGGTATCCAGGCGGATGGCACGAGAACCGTTACAGTATATTCTGCGGACGCAAGAATTTTGCGGGCTCGACTTTGCGGTGACCTCCTCGGTGTTAATTCCCAGACCAGAGACAGAGCTGTTAGTCCATGCAGTTCTCAAGGAGGGGGGGCTGGCAGAAGGTGCGACTCTGGTCGATGTGGGAACTGGGTCTGGGTGTATCGCCGTGACGTTGGCGACTATTCTGGAGGAAGCTCGAATCTTAGCGGTCGATTGCTCAGCCGAAGCGTTAGTGGTCGCAAAGAGCAACGCTGTAAGACACGGCGTGGGAGAAAAGATTGTGTGGCTCGAGGGAAATCTCTTATCCCCATTGCGAGACTGTATCACGTTTGGAACAGTCGATGTCATTGTGTCGAATCCTCCGTACATCGCTGAGGGAGAATGGGAACAACTCCAACCAGAAGTAAAACTTTTTGAGCCACGACTCGCTTTGCTTGCTGGGCTGCGAGGGACTGAGTTTCATGAACGATTGTTCCATGACTCGAAAGAGTTTCTTGTTCCTGACGGATTATTGGTAATGGAAATCGGTCAGGGGCAGCTTCCGCTCGTGCGACAGGCGGCAGAACAGGCCGGAGGCTATACGGGGCTTCAAACTGTCAAAGACGAAGGCGGTATCGACCGCGTCATAATCGCGCGGCGAGCAGCCTAGGTATCCATATATGGATGAGATCCTTATCGTCGGCGGGAAACGACTATCTGGGGAAGTGCGGATTAGCGGTGCCAAGAATTCGGCGCTCCCGATCCTGGCGTCGACGATTCTGGGAGGTGGGGAATGTATCATCACGAATGTTCCGAGGGTTGTTGATGTCCTGACGATGGGAAAACTCCTGGGGATTCTAGGAGCCAAGGTGTCCCATGAGGGCAATCGCGCGGTCATCCAAGCTGATGTGATTGAATCAACAGAGGCCCCGTACGATCTTGTCAAGACTATGCGTGCATCCGTGCTTGTGTTGGGACCATTGCTTGCGCGTTGGGGTGAAGCTAAAGTTTCTCTCCCTGGCGGTTGTGCGATTGGTTCTCGACCGGTCAATCTTCATCTGGCCGGATTGGCCAAACTGGGGGCCGACATTTCTATTGACCATGGCTACATCACCGCCAAAGCAAAACGGTTACGAGGTGGACGTATTTATAGTGATACGCCGACGGTGACTGGCACGGAAAATCTTATGATGGCGGCGTCACTTGCCGAGGGTACGACTGTGCTGGAAAATTCAGCCAAAGAGCCGGAGATCGTGGACTTGGCCGATTTTCTCATCAAGCGTGGGGCCAGAATTCACGGTGCAGGAACCGATGTGATCACGATAGAGGGGGTACGAGAACTCCATGGCGGAGATCACGAAGTAATCCCGGATCGTATCGAGGCCGGCACTTATCTGGCAGCGGCTGCCATCACTCGAGGTGATGTGATGGCGACCCACTGCCGCCCTGGCCATCTGGAAGCGGTGCTGATGAAATTACGTGAGGCGGGTGCGGAAATTCAGGAAGAGAAGGACAAGGTGCATTTGACAGTGCCCGGCAACCTACGAGGAACCGATGTGAAGACCTTTCCGTTCCCTGGATTCCCCACCGACATGCAGGCTCAAATGGCTGCGGTAATGAGTCTCGCAGAAGGCACGAGCGTCGTTACCGAAACGGTCTTTGAGAGCCGGTTTATGCATGTAGAAGAATTACGACGGATGGGAGCCGATATCCGTGTGGAAGGCAATCGGCTGCTCGTGACCGGATGTAAGCAGCTTACCGGAGCTCCGGTCATGGCCTCCGATCTGCGTGCCAGTGCTGGTCTGATCGTGGCGGGTTTGGCAGCAGAGGGGACAACCCAGATTCAGCGCGTCTATCATCTTGATCGAGGATATGAACAGATCGAAGAAAAACTTGGGATCCTAGGGGCTGATGTTCGGCGTCGAACGGCTGGGGCTATTCATTAGAAGCATGCCATGTTGACGATCGCGTTATCCAAAGGAAAGCTCATCGATTCGGCGCTCGAACTCTTCCGACGAGCCGGTTACACAATTACTGGGTTGTCGGGGGATAGTAGGCGACTGATTTTCGTCAGCCGCGAGAACGATATGACCTTCCTCATCGTCCGCCCCAGCGATGTTCCGACCTATGTGGAATATGGTGGGGCAGACGCCGGCATTGTTGGGAAAGACGTCTTGATGGAACAGGAAAGTGACGTATACGAACCATTGGATTTGGGGTTCGGAGCGTGTAGAATCTCCGTCGCCGCGCTCCAGGGCGAGGGATCGAATGATCGGCTGTCATCAAAGGTGCGGATCGCGACAAAATACCCTCGGATCACGGAGCGCTACTTTAACAAGCGCGGGGTTCCGGTTGAGATCGTTAAACTGTATGGGTCGATCGAATTGGCGCCTGTGGTAGGACTAGCTGATCGGATTGTAGACTTGGTCGAAACCGGCAGCACGCTCAAAGCACATGACCTTGTCGAAGTAGAAGTGATTGCCAAATCGTCGGCGCGGTTCATCGTCAACCGGGCAAGTTTTCGACTGAAGCAGGAACCGATTATGACGTTGATTCGAAAACTTCGATCTGCGGTGCGGAGTCAGGGGATTGAATCTAGTAATGGCCATCCAACGACGGTAAGGAGCCGAAAGAAAAGAGTCACTCGCCCATGAGAGTTATCACACAGGCCGATCGCAGCTTTCTTCCATCCTTGAAAAAGGCCGCGCTTCGAGGGCGCACGACCGGGGCTGCGGTGGAAAAAACCGTACGGACGATCTTGCAGGCCGTGGAACGTGGAGGCGACAAGGCTCTTCTTCGCTACACCAAACAGTTCGACAAAGTTACGCTGAAAGCAGAGGCCCTGCGTGTCACGCCGGAGGAGATTAAGAACGCCTACTTTCATATCAGGAAGGACGAGGGTGATGCGCTTCGCCTTGCAGCTCAGCGGATTACGGCTTTTCATGAGCGACAGCGGACAAAGACATGGATGTATCAGGACGGTGATGCCACGTTGGGGCAGGTTGTGGTGCCAGTGGATGCGGTCGGACTGTATGTGCCTGGTGGGAAAGCCGTCTACCCGTCATCTGTGCTGATGTGCGCGATTCCGGCTAAAGTTGCAGGCGTTGCTCGAATTGTGATGGTCACGCCACCTCAGAAAGATGGGATCAACCCGTATTTGCTGGTTGCAGCCGACATTGCCGGGGTCACCGAGATTTATCGAGTCGGTGGCGTTCAAGCGGTAGCGGCACTCGCCTATGGAACAAAAACAATCGACCGGGTCGATAAGATCGTCGGCCCGGGGAATATCTACGTCGCCACGGCAAAACGATTGCTTTACGGCACGGTTGGGATCGACATGGTCGCCGGTCCCAGTGAACTTCTGGTGGTAGCGGACGACGACGCAAAGCCGGCTCATGTGGCCGCGGACCTCCTCTGTGAAGCCGAACATGACGAAGACGCGCAGGTGTTCCTCGTCACGACATCTGAACGTTTAGCGAAGGATGTCTCGAAGCTGATCGAGAGTCAATTGAAGGGACTCCAGAGAGAGAAGATCGCTTCGAAGTCGATCGCACGTCATGCGGTGGCGTTCGTCGTTCCCACCCTAGATGATGCCATCGCGGTGGCCAACGAAATCGCAGCTGAGCATTTGACCCTCTCAGTAGATAATCCCTTCGATTATTTGGAGAAGATTCGTCATGCTGGGGCCCTCTTCTTGGGGCGTTACACACCGCCGTCAGTCGCTGATTATATTGCCGGACCGAATCACGTCTTGCCGACGGGAGGAACTGCTCGGTTTTTTTCCCCGCTGTCCGTCAACGACTATGTAAAGGTCAGCAACATCGTGCACTATACGAAACAAGAATTGGCCAAAGTGAAAGATCCTCTCATTCGCCTTGCGCAGATCGAAGGCTTTGATGCGCATGCGAAGTCGGCCCAGAGCAGGTTCTCATGAAAAAGAACGGGCCGGCGCCACGTCGGGCTAATATCCACCGCGCGACGAAAGAAACCGATATTCGTGTTGAGTGGGTCTTGGACGGACGGGGGCAGGGGAAGATCGATACCGGCATCCGCTTCCTCGACCATATGTTGGAGCTGCTGGCAAAACATGGATTTTTCGACCTGACGGTACAGGCAAAGGGTGACCTCGACATAGATGAGCATCACACCGTGGAAGATGTCGGGATCGTCATGGGGAAAGTGCTGCATCAGGCAATGGGTGAAAAGGCCGGTATCAAGCGATTTGGATTTGCCTCAGCACCGCTCGATGAAACATTGGCTCAGGTCACTGTGGATCTCAGCGGTCGACCGTTCTTGGTCTACAACGTGAATCTGCCTGACCGGAAAATCAAAGCGTTCGATCTTGGCTTATTCGAGGATTTCTTTCAGGCCTTTGTGACGCACGGAGGTCTGAATCTGCACGTGAATCTGCTCTATGGCCGCAATCCCCACCACATCATGGAAGCGATCTTTAAGGCGCTTGCTAAGGCGCTAGATCAAGCGACGATACTGGAAGAACGGCTGGCGGGGAGAGTTCTGTCGACGAAGGGGATGCTATAAGATTTCTCCGGTCCTGTCGTGTGAGCAGCTCCACCGTGATCACTGCACCCTCCCCCCAGGCGCCCATTCCCTTCCGCGCGGCGGAGCCCCTTGTTCGCCGTGTTACCCGTTCTAATTTTATGTGGCTATGAAGGGATTTAAGAATTCTTCTTTTGGACGCAATGTTATTGAGGGATTAGCAATCTGTATTCTTCTTTTTCCGATCTTTGCCATTTGGATAGCTGCGAAAAGAGCGGGTAAGTATGCTTCAGGGTTTGTGTTTGCGACGGCTCTCTATACTTTTATTCCGCTAGGATTGATTGGGGTGCTAGACCCAGTTTCTAAAGTGCTGGATCCACTTCGGAATAATATCCTAGGCGGGTTATTAGTTGGTGGCTGGCTTTTTGCCTTGGCGTATGCAATCTGGGGAATCCCAGATACAAATGACAGCCATAATTGAAACTTTGGACGGCCAATCAAGTTGCCCGTCAGTCTATTCTCCAAAATAACCGTGTTGTCAAAGAGAATGTCTAGGCACAGGCCTTTACGATCGTCGATGAGAAGGTCCGGAAGTCGCCCAACTGCTTGGTGACGATCGTTCGGACTACGTCCAGATTGAGGCGAGCGTATTCATGCACAGCCACGTTGCGGAAGCCTACCATCCGCTGCATTCGAGTTGTGAGATCTTCCGGTAGGATGCCAGCAGTCTGGAGAAGGGTAAATGCATCACGGCTGTCCTGCGGCACGCCAAGCTTGCGTTGACTCACCACGTACATAGCAAGGTCGATAGCGGTTTCACAGGCACGCTGAAGGTTGAGAACGATCGCATCTTGTTTCGTTTGATTCTCAACGAGGTTCTGGTCATTGCCTGCGTACTCTTCTTCAATGCGATGAAGACATCGCTCAATGCTGGCGGCCTTATTGAGGATCACGTCGTCAGCCATAGACTAACCCATTCGCACTGATTCTCTTTAGAATATCCCGCCGTTCCTCGTTGAGTCTGGCATAACCTGAATACGTATACATTTCGAATTCTCGACGTGCTTGCTCATCTACACTCGTCAAGCAGGTGCCGGTGGAAATAATCTGCATCCGCATGACCATTGATGCCGAACGAAGATCAACAAGATCGACGTCACGATGCAGTTGGATTGCTAAGTCCTGGGCCAATTCAAACCGGCGCAGTTCCGGCAAGGCCTCTCGTGAGAAAATGGCGAGATCAATGTCGCTATCAGGTCGAACGGCGCCACGTTCCGCTGAGCCAAATCGATATAAGGCAATGAGGCTAGGGACAGCCTTTTGGATGTATGCGATCAATGAAGAGTCGTTCATAGCTAATAGGCAGTAAATAAGTTAGCTCAGGCTACTGGTTCACTCCAATCCTGTCAATCGAAAGGCCGGGTCACTCCGAGATGGAAACCCAGTGCCGGGTAGAATGTAAGGGCATAGATTGGCAGTGGCAGGATCCGCCCAGTTACGGTATTCTTATCGTTCGGTCGGTACAGACGACTATATGATAGCCATCATCGATTATGGAATGGGGAATTTGCGCAGTGTCTCCAAGGCCTTTGAGGCAGTGGGGCACCAGGCGATCGTGACACGCGAGCCATCTTCGATTCAGAATGCCAGCCATGTGGTGTTGCCGGGTGTCGGGGCGTTTGGCGACTGCATGGCGCACTTGGATCAATATGGATTGATCGAGCCTATCAAAGCCGCGATTCAGTCGGGAAAGCCATTTTTGGGAATTTGCCTGGGGTTCCAATTGCTGTTTACGGAGAGCGAGGAGTTCGGCAGGCATGAAGGGCTCAACATCTTGCCAGGGAAAGTTCGGGCCTTTCCAAAGGATCGTACCCTGAAGGTTCCACATATGGGGTGGAATCAGGTTAAGGTCCAACGGTCTTGTCCGCTTTTCGAAAAGATCGCCGATGGGGTGGATTGGTACTTCGTACACTCTTTTTTCGTGGATCCACAGGATAAGCAGATCACCGCCACGACGACGACCTACGGGATGCCCTTTACCTCAAGCATTTGGAAGGACAATGTGGTGGCCTGCCAATTCCATCCGGAGAAAAGTCAGGCGGTCGGGTTACAATTCATGAAGAACTTTGGAGCATGGAAGTAAAGATGCCAGGGAGGCAGTTCCGCACAATCCTGATGATCAGTGCTCTTGTGACCGCAAGTCTTGCGACAGGCTGCAGTGGTGCAAAAGTGGCGACAAAGTCGGCTCCTGAGCTGTCTCGATACCAGGTTCGTTCCATTGCCCTACTACCGTTTACGTCGATCGCGACGCCTCAAGCCCGAAACAATGACGATTTCTTTATTCCGGTTCCTGATAGTGTCCGCCGGTCCGCTATCTCTATGGGGATTCCACAAGAAGCGGACTCCCTGCCGAAGAAGACTGTGGTGGTGCCGGGATATGCAGCCGAAAAAGTAACAGAGCTGTTCTGGGGGCATCTTCAGGACTGGAAGGGCATTCGTGTGCTATCTCCAGGTGAGTCAGCGCGAGTCTTTATAGGAAATGGTGACTCAACGGAGGGGAAGCCAGAGAAAGCCGCAGCCGAAACCGCCAAACAACTGAAAGTGGATGCCGTCTTGTTGGGTCTCGTATCGGCATACCAAGAACGTGTGGGTAGTCGACTGGGGGCGAGTCCTCCGGCAACAGTTGGGTTCGAGGCAAAGGTCGTGGCGGCGGATGGGCAAGTGCTTTGGGTTGGGAGGTACTACGAGCAGCAGCGGCCTATGATCGAAGACCTTGTCGGATTTTTGCAACGATGGGCATTTGTGACGGCGGGGGAACTGGCAGAATACGGCGTCGATGAAGTGTTGAAAGAATTTCCGTTCGGGAGGGGAGAGGGGCAGTAAGGTGTTGGTCATTCCTGCCATTGATTTGAAGGATGGGCGCTGTGTCAGGCTACGCCAGGGAGATATGGCGGCCGAGACCGTCTACTCTGACGATGTGACGGAAGTCGCACGCAAGTGGCAAGAGAGTGGAGCGACCTTAATCCACGTCGTGGATTTGAACGGGGCTGTCGACGGCGAGCCAAAAAATTTGGCGCACATCCAGTCCATCATGAGATCGGTCACCGCCTCCATCCAGGTTGGTGGCGGCATCCGAACTCTGGATACGGTACGGCAGTATCTGAATACCGGTATCTCGCGTGTGGTGCTCGGTACGGCAGCACTTATGAATCGGAGGTTTCTCGAAGAAGCCTGCAGGGAATTTCCTCACCGGGTCCTCCTCGGGCTCGATGCCAAGGATGGTCGAGTAGCGGTTAAGGGCTGGACGGCGGTATCGGAAGTCAAAGCGATAGACCTCTTGCAAGAGCTCTCGGACTGTTCGATCGGGGCGGTGATCTATACCGATATCGCACGAGACGGGATGCTCAATGGACCCAATCTGTCCGCCCTAAAAGAAATCGTTGGATGTTCGCCATTTCCGGTGATTGCTTCTGGGGGTATTACCAGATTGGAAGATCTGCGAGCGGTGCAATCCCTCGGTGCCAAGATCGAAGGAGCGATTGTTGGGAAAGCGCTGTACGATGGGAAGTTAGACTATCACGCGGCCATAACGGCTCTAGGCTCTCACTCGTCTGCCGGTCTCCATGCTGACTAAACGCATCATTCCATGCCTAGACGTCAAAGAGGGGCGCGTGGTCAAGGGCGTGAGCTTTGTCAATCTTCGGGATGCTGGTGATCCGGTTGAAGCCGCAGCAGGGTACGATCGTGAAGGGGCAGATGAGCTCTGTTTTCTCGATATCTCGGCTTCGCATGAAAATCGGAAGACGATCATTGACGTGGTTGAGCGGACGGCTGCCCGGGTCTTTATGCCGGTGACGGTCGGCGGTGGTGTGGGGACGCTCGACGATATCCGGGCCTTGTTGAATGCCGGAGCCGATAAAGTGAGCATCAATACCGCAGCTGTCAGACGACCTGAGTTTGTCAAAGAGGCCGCCCAACGCTTCGGCACACAATGCATTGTTGTGGCCATTGATGCCAAGTGCTCCAAGGCTGGTCGTTGGGAGGTCTTCACGCATGGGGGACGCACTGCAACCGGTGTCGACGTCGTTGAATGGGCTGTACGGATGGAGCAGTACGGCGCCGGGGAGATTTTATTGACTAGTATGGACCAGGATGGCCGACAGACGGGGTATGACTTGGATCTGACCGCTACCGTGTCAGAAACCCTGTCGATTCCGGTGATTGCGTCGGGCGGCGTCGGGACTCTGGATCATCTATATGATGGTTTTGTAAAGGGGAAAGCTGATGCGGTCTTGGCCGCATCCATTTTCCATTTTCGAACCTATACGATCTCTCAGGCCAAGTCGTACTTGCGGGACCGTGGGATCCCCGTGCGTGTGGACGTGCTCTCTGGGGTCGCGTGACATGGCGAACCTGACCACGACAGACCAGCTCAAATTCGATGGACAAGGCCTTCTCCCGGCGGTCATTCAGGATTGGCTCGATGGGACGGTATTGATGCTCGGGTATATGAACCAAGAGGCACTGGCCAAGACCATTGCTACCAAGAGAGTCCATTTTTGGAGCAGGTCTCGAAAAAGGCTGTGGGAAAAGGGAGAAACATCTGGGCATACGCTTCAGGTGAAGGAACTATTCAGCGACTGTGACGCCGATACCATTCTCGTCAAGGCGCAACCAGTCGGACCGACATGCCACACCGGCGAACGAGCCTGTTTCTTTTCCAGGCTGGACGAACAGGGCCAACTCGTTCATGGAAGTTCGCAAGACGTTCAAGGTGGAATTCTTGAAAGTGTTTTCCGTACGATTCAGGATCGCCGTTCTCACCCCAAGACCGGTTCCTATACTACGAAGTTATTCGAGGGTGGCCAGGACAAAATTCTCAAGAAAGTAGCGGAAGAAGCAGGAGAAGTCTTGTTGGCGTCGAAGGGGAGTAAGAAAGAGGAGATTGTCTACGAAGTCGCTGACTTGTTCTTTCATACACTCATGGTTCTGGGGTATCACGACCTCTCCTTGCAGGACATCTATGGGGAGTTGGGACGGCGATTTGGAAGATCCGGATTGCGGATGGAAAAGTAGAGCAGTGGACCTTCTTCGATGAGTGCCCGCCGATCCGATCAGGTATTCAATCGGCACGCATCGGGGGGTACCACGCTTCATGAGGTCAACATGAGCGATTGTCTTTTCTGTAAGATCGTGGAGAAAAAGTTTCCCGCGAAGCTTGTTCAAGAGGATGAACACACCGTCGCCTTTGACGACATCAACCCTCAAGCTCCCGTCCATACCCTGGTGATCCCCAAACGGCATGTCACGGCCGTGCAAGACTTGGGGTTGGAGGATGAGAGGTTGCTCGCACGGTTGCTGATGAGCTGTACGAAGGTCGCGGCCCTGAAGGGTTTACAGAACTCCGGCTATCGTGTTGTGACGAATACCGGGAGAGATGCAGGGCAAACCGTCTTCCATCTTCACTTTCATGTATTAGGAGGACGGCACATGAGTTGGCCTCCCGGTTGATGTAATTCCACAATTGACAGCTTTTCAACGCGTCTGTTAACCTGAACGGTCAACTCTTCTAACAACTTAGCACCGACTCGCCTGGTTATACGAGTAGCGACTCCAGGAGCTGAGACTCTCGTGGGGCAAGGTTTGATTTCCGATGACACGATCGAACGTATTAAGAGCCGGGTGGACATTACCGACATCGTGAATCAACACGTCTCTTTGAGCAAGGCAGGGCAGAATCTCAAAGGGTTGTGTCCCTTTCATCAGGAGAAGACCCCGTCCTTTACAGTGAGTCCGTCTAAACAGATCTTCCACTGTTTCGGGTGTGGCGCCGGTGGCAACGTCTTTACTTTTCTTTCACGCCTTACCGGCGCAAGCTTTCCGGAAGTGGTGCGCGATCTGGGACGAACAGTCGGGATTGAGGTAGAAGAGAGAGCTGCGACTTCCGGTCATCAGGCCGTACTGGCACAGACAGTTGAGCGAGTTAATCAGGCAGCAGCTGTTTGGTTTCAGCAGAACTTGAGGGATGAGAGAGCCGGCTCCGAGGTGCGTGAGTATTTAGCGCATCGAGGAATCGAATCGCGCATGGTCGACCAGTTCGGAGTCGGAGTGGCGCCTGCCGAATGGGATGGGCTCCTACGGGCGTTGACCAGCAAGGGATTCTCACAAGGTGATCTAGCGGCAGCCGGTTTGGTGATTGCCCGAACAAACCAGTCGGGATTCTATGACCGGTTCCGAGCTCGTGCAATGTTCACGATTACGGATTTGCGGAAACGTGTGGTGGGGTTCGGCGGTCGCGTATTTGGCGATGGGACACCTAAGTATCTCAACTCGTCAGACACGGTTCTTTTTAAGAAAGGGCAGACGCTGTTTGCGCTCGATCATGCGAGGGAAGCGATTGTACGAACGAAGACGGTCATCGTGGTCGAAGGCTATTTTGATGCGATTGCGCTTCATCAAGCAGGGCTGACGCATACCGTCGCGACTTTGGGGACTGCCTTGACATCCGACCATGTGCAGGTATTGCGGAGATTTGCGTCAAAGGTCGTGTTGTTGTTCGACCCCGATGCCGCCGGAGTGCGAGCCGCGCTGAGAGGATTAGATTTGTTTGTGAACAGCGGGCTAGGCGTCAAAGTCGTGACACTGCCGGCGGGAGAAGACCCTGATACCTATGTCCGGAAGGAAGGTCCTGACGCATTCCTTCGTCTGGAGAAACGAGCCTCAAGTTTGTTGGACTTCGCGCTGGAACAGAGTCTCAAGACAACAGAGTCGAGCACGATCGAAGGGCGGATCCGCAGCGTGGATGAGATTCTTCGCATACTGCAGCAGAGCGAACATCCGATTGCACGCGAAGAGCGTCTCAAAGTCGTGGCTGAGCGGCTAGGAATCAATCAATCGCGTTTGATCGAGCGATATCCTGTCCTCACTCGACAGCAACAGCCTGGTTCAGGACAGTTACGCCAAGCAGTCACCGCTACTCCAATGGAAACGCTGTTTAAGGGGGCACCTGAAGAACGAGACCTCGTCATTCTTCTGCTGCGCGGCAAGCTTTCGGCGGCCGATATACGACGTCTGCAGCCGGAGCAATTTTCAATCGAAGGCTGCCGCAAGCTCATCGAAGTAGCGCTGACTTACGCGGATCGCGATGGTCGCGTTCAAGTCCAGCCGGTACTGGATCAATTGGTGGATGATCCGGATTGCGGTGCACTGGTGACGGACTTATCTCTTCGCGACAATCATTTCGATGACGAATCGGAGCATGCAAAGGATTGCCTGGATCGCCTAGACCGCAAGCGATCAGAGAAGACGATGAGGGCGCTCATTACGAAATTAAAAACGGCCGAGCGGGACGGTCGCGCCGATGAAGTGGATTTGCTCAACATACAGATCAATGAAATACGGATGCGGAAAGCCGGCACGCCGACCGCCGGTATGGTTTCACTGGTGAAGGAGTAGTCATGCCGAAACAAGAATTGCTCGGTGAGGTAAAGAAGCTGATTACAATCGGAAAAGAAAAAGGCTTTCTGACCTATGACGAGCTGAACAACACCTTGCCCGCCGAAGTAGTGTCGTCAGACCAGTTCGGGAGCATTATGGCGATGTTCGGGGAGATGGACATCGAAATCGTCGAGACGGCTGATGGGGAACGGGTGCAAAAACGATCGGAAGCCGAAGTCAGCGAAGACGCAGAAGAGGTCGAGTCTGAGTCCGAGGAAGACAACGAGAAAGCGATTGATTTGACACCTGGGGCACTGAGCCGAACCGACGATCCAGTGCGGCTGTACCTTAAAGAAATGGGTAGCGTGGCGCTGCTCAGCCGCGAAGGCGAGATCGAAATCGCGAAACGGATTGAGGAAGGTAAGTTCGATATCGCCTCGGTGATTTACGGGATGCCGATGACCATTGAGTTCGTCCTGGCGCTTCGAGACCAGCTCAAGAACGGCAAAATCGATGTGCGCGAAATCGTGCCGATTCAGGAGACCGAAGAGGACTTTGAGGAAGAACAGCAGCCGGTAGAACGGGATTACGAAGAGCTGCGAGTGAAGACGTTGGAGGCGTTGAACTCGGTCAGGAAAGTCTCCCTGGCGCTGAAGGGGCTCGCGGAGAAGGGCCGGCATCTCGGTAATGATCCAGTCAAACAAAAGAAGTTCAAGAAGCAGTTCGATGCAATTCGCCAGCAAGTAGTGAATAAGATTGAATCCGTCAATCTCCATGGCGTGTTGAAAGAGCGAATGGTGCAGCGTGTCCGCGAGCTTGCCCTCCAGATCAGGGCGGCTGAGCGAGAGGCGAGCAGTTGCCAACGACGCATCGGAGTGGCCGGAGAAGCAGGGGCAGAGCTGCTGAGAAGGATGTGCCGGAGCCGCCAGGACTTCTTGGCCGTCAAGCGGAAGACCGGCGTCTCGGAAGAAGGGTTGCTCGAGATTCGAAAAGTTTATCAAGCCGCAAAAGCGAAGGTGCGACAACTTGAAACAGATGAAGCCCTCGCTCCGGCTGAAGAAATCAAGGATGCGGTCAAACACCTCGATATTGCCGAAGAAAAGGTCAAGCGTGGCAAGGCAGAGTTGGTCGAGGCAAATTTGCGGCTCGTGGTCAGTATCGCCAAGAAATATACGAATCGAGGCCTGCAATTCCTCGATTTGATCCAGGAAGGCAACATCGGCCTCATGAAAGCCGTGGACAAATTCGAGTATAGGCGTGGGTATAAGTTCAGTACATACGCCACGTGGTGGATCAGGCAGGCAATCACTCGGGCTATTGCCGACCAAGCGCGCACGATCCGCATTCCGGTTCACATGATCGAAACCATCAACAAGCTTATTCGCACGTCAAGGCACCTTGTGCAGAAGTTGGGACGAGAACCGCTTCCCGAAGAGATCGCCGAGCGCATGGACCTGCCATTAGACAAGGTTCGGAAGATCCTGAAGATCGCGCGTGAACCTATCTCACTTGAGACTCCGATCGGGGAAGAAGAAGACAGTCACTTGGGAGATTTTATTGAAGACAAGAAGGCAGTGTCTCCATTAGAGGCCGCGATTCGTTACGATTTACAGCGCCAGATCAACAGCGCATTGGAAACGTTGACTCCGCGTGAGGAAAAAGTGTTGCGGAAACGGTTCGGCATCGGTGAAGCGACCGATCATACGTTGGAAGAAGTCGGCCAGGATTTCGAAGTGACACGCGAACGCATCAGGCAAATTGAGGCGAAAGCGTTGAGAAAATTGCGGCATCCAAGCCGCAGCAAAAAGCTTAGGAGTTTTGTCGAAAGTTTGTAGGTGTTTCACCGATCAAGATAGCATGATTTGACTCCGTTCGTAGGGTCGGCCTAAAATCTAAGATTGGGTGGAGCCGTATGTTGATACCGATGAGGGCAATGACCACCATCAAGTACATGCCCTCATTCAGCCAACGCTTGAGTTCGACTCTTTCGATCGGGCCCATAGCTCAGGTGGTTAGAGCGGCTGACTCATAATCAGCTGGTCCTAGGTTCAAGTCCTAGTGGGCCCACCAGCCGGGCAGGCTTCTCACGCCTTCAATGCGCTGGCATTGATTGATGGAAAGGGCATATTGAATCAAAAACTTTCCCCACTCATCGAATTGCAAAAACTCGATCTCCGGATCATGGAGATCAATGACGCTCGCCGTAAAATTCCCGAACGGCTCCATATTGCTGAATCTCCTCTTCAAGAGGCGACCCAACTCTTGAACGAAACGAAAATCGCCGTCGAGTCTGCTGCCAAAGAACGGCGCGCACACGAAAAGGATCTCGAGGCGCACGAGGCGCATACCGAGAAGATGAAATCACATGCAGCGAACCTGAAGACGAACAAAGAGTATCAGGCGCATCTGTTCGAATTGGAGTTGGCGAACAAGAAGCGGGGAGAGTTTGAAGAGAAGATTCTGTTGTCCATGGACAAGACCGACCAGCTTCAGAAGACCGCCAATGAACTTCAGGACAAGAAGAACGCTTTGGAGAAAGTCTTTGCTCAGGAGAAACACGTGCTGGACGCACAAGACAAGGAGCTTGCGACTGAGCTGGCACAACTCGAAGGTCAGTATCGGGAGGCGTCCGCGAAGATCGAGAAAGGTCTACTCGATCGATACAACCAGGCGAAGGCCTCGCGAAAAGATCAACCTCTTGCCGCGGTGCGTGACGGGATCTGCGCCGGTTGCCGTCTCCAGATTCCGCCGCAACTCATCGCGCAGGTTAAACGCTCCAACGATCTGCATGTCTGTCCCTATTGCCGGCGAATGCTCTACTGGGAAGGAGAACCGGCTGTGGAAACGCCCTCAGTACCGGGAGTTAAGTCCTCAGATCTTGAAGTTGGGGAATCAGTGTAATTTGATGTGGAAAGTGCTAGCCGCGAGCGCCTCGATAGTTATCTGATCACTCCCTTCTCTTCATGATCGTCTAAAATGACCCAGTGCTCGCGAGGCGGTGCTGCCTTCGCGTATCTGATCTGATACGGAGAGACCCAATCAGATACAGAGAACGTCGAGGTGCTGCGGCACTCTTGGCCTACATAACTCCCACAAAATCAGGCACATCAATCATCTCGTCGAGCCAGGCAAGGTCGTTGCTAGATGAAGCTTGTAGCAACC
Organism: Nitrospira sp.; assembly: GCA_041742455.1. Lineage (GTDB taxonomy): Bacteria > Nitrospirota > Nitrospiria > Nitrospirales > Nitrospiraceae > Nitrospira_D. The sequence goes on from JBGSIO010000057.1 coordinate 93,191, forward strand.
TCTGATCACTCATTGCGTGGTTTGCATAGCAAGGAGGTGGAGCGATGGCCAGTTATGCTAGAGAGGGTAGTGCGGGACGGACCTGGGGGCTGGCCGAACTTCTGTTGGGACAACTCGGCAGCCAGCCGATGTTTATGGACATCGACATCATCCCAGGGGTGTGGATATCGAGGAGTCTATCGAGGCGTCAGCATTGGGAAGCAGAATCGCTCAGAGAAGCTTCCCAGGCATCAAAAGGCAAGTCGGCGAACCTCGAAGTGGTTAGGTGAGGTGTACCCAAGTGGCCACGGAAGGAACGCCGTTCGTATCGACGATGAAGAGCATGTACCACCCGGGTGGTGCGAGGTGCCGGTTGTTTGGTACCGCGAGCTTCAGCGAGGCTGCCTCGCGAGCCACGATCGGGAGATCGACGAGCCGCTGTTCGCAATCGAAAGAATGTGTAGTCACACCGCCTTTCATCAGGTGAGCCCAGCGGATCTGGGCCGGCTGCGGCGTCGGCACTAAGATCTGTTGCCCGTAGTTCCATTCGGGGGCTACAGTGCCGATCGTAGGTCGTGAGCCTTTAAAGAGGTATGGCGGACTGAAGACTTCGAGGCGCATTTCCTCTTCTGGGTCCGGCGGCTCCCAGACAACCGAGTGTCCGCCTTCGGGATTCCCCGCAGCGGCGACCACGCGACCGTCGGGCAAGAGCAGGGCCGTCGAGTGATAGAGGCGTGGGATAGCGGCAGCGGCCATCAGCTGCCATTGTCCGGTCGCTGGATCATAGGATTCCGATTGCAGCCGCGCCAGCGGTTCTTCTTCTTGCTTGAGCGATCCACCCGTTACGAACACCGTCCGGTCCGGCAAGAGCACGGCATTCAAATGTAACCGCGGCAGCAACATGGGCTCAGCTACGACATAGTTGGGTTGTGGCCTCTTCAGGTCCACGATGCTCACCAGTCCGGTCGCGTCAGTCTTATCCGCCTTACCGACGGGGCCGCCACCCATTATGAGCACCTTCTGATCTTGCGCGGGCGGGAGGAGCACGCTGGCAGACTGGTTCCGTAGAATTGGGGCGAGGAGGTCTGGGACGAAGGTCAGACCGATCGGGTTTTGGCTGAGATTCAGCACGCATGGCTGGACTTGAAGTGGGTCGTCCATCCGTCCGCCGGAAAAGAAAATGCGACCGTCCTGCATCAGGAAGAGATGCGCGTACAGCGGCAGGCCTGGAAAACCTGCCGGCAGATCAAGTCCCTGCCAGGTATTGGTCGCCGCAGAGTACAATTCCACGGCCTGGTTGTAGCCGTTGCCCGCTTCATTGAGACCAGTCGTCGCCAACACCCGCCCATCGCCCATCGTGATGAGTGTCGGGTACCAGCGACCGTGCTGCATCTTCTTGACGAATCCCCAACTCTCTATGAAGGGATCGAAGACCGCGACCTCAGCTCGGCCTTTGAACGGGTTGTAGCCTAATGTGCCGCCGGCCGACAGCATGCGGCCGTCAGGTAAAAACGCGTCGCCGCCGCAGAAGAAATCGAAAACTTTGCCGTCGGGAGTCCGTAGTGTGTCCGGGTGCGAGAAGTTCGGTGCTCCGGGACCATGTGGTATCGCCGGATCCCAGACCACGCTCGTAAAAATGCCCTTCGCTTTATTGCCGAAGTCGGGACTGGCAAACCGCACGGCGCTGCTTCCCGACCCGGCAAAAAATAGTACCTTCCCTGTGGGTAGCAAGGCCGTGTGCACGGCGAGGACACCGGATTTGAACGGGAGCACATCCCATCGTCCTTCACGTGATGGGTCGGGGTCCAGATCGAGAACCTCATACAAGCCGGCATTCTGCTGCGGCGGGTTGTCGATATTCAGCACGATCATCTTCCGGCGGCCACCGAGCCTCGCCACTGCGAGTCCTCCGCCTTGGTTCTCCCAGGAAAACCAACCAGGGACGCCCATCCATGGTCCCCAACTGCCGACGTCGCCGGTGATCTGTAGCCGCGCCGCACGCATAAAGAACGCCTGGTTCTGCCCAATGGCGTTATCAATTTGGAAGATGATGAGGTCGTGATCGCCCACCTGCGCCCCATCGACCACTGCAATACCGGCTCCCTGGTTCTCCCACGAGAACCAGTCTGGCACCTGCTGCCAACCACTCCAGCCGGCGGTGACGCGCCCGTCGGCATCGAGCCGCCTGCCAATTTGGTAAAATGCCTGGTTTTGCTGCTCCGGGTTGTCGATCATAAAGACGATCAGTTCCGGACGGCCGTCTCCGTCAAGATCACTGAGTGCGACGGCTCCATGCTGGTTCTCCCAAGGGAACCAATCGGGAATCCCAATCCACTCGCTCCAGCCGCCAGTGACGTTGCCGTTGTCGTCCAGTGATCGGCCAATCCGATAGAACGCCTGATTCTTTCCCTGAGGAGCGTCGATCATGAATACGACGAGATCGAGCCGTCCGTTCCCGTTCAGGTCCCATAAGGCCACTCCCGCCCCCTGATTCTCGAACGAGAACCAATCGGGAATGTCGATCCAGGGTCCCCAGCCAGCCGTAGGCGTGCCGGCAGCATCGAGATTCTTACCCACACGATACAAGCCTCGGTTCTTCCCGGGCGGATCGTCTACCATGAGGACGACAAGATCTTGTAGCCCCTGCCCATTCAGATCTCCGACAGCGATACCGCCTCCTGCGTTCTCCCACGCAAACCAATCCGGGATATTGATGAATCCGTTCGGCATGGTCGCCTCCTTTCGGAGTTTCTTGACAATCAGGTGGTCCTGTGGCCGTCTGTGTAGTGGATGAGTCTACGATACGGCGGACGAGGTTGTGTTGCAAGACCGTGGTTCGTCGCACTCAAAACGAAGGTCCAAGCCTTACCCGAAGCGGTGGAGGTGAACGGAGCCGACTATGACTACACCTCTGGATTTGAGCTGATGCAGATGCTGTAGGTGAAGTCGAGCTTGAGACAGAAACCTCATCTGCTCTCAATGAAGCAAAAAGATCAAAAATAGAGGATTGTTTTGACTCTAGAATCAAAGAGACTGTGATCGAAGGCAAGAGTTTTCATGAAGGGACTGTTGAATAAAGGGGGCGTTGCTTGAATTTTTGTTATACTGCGCCTCGTCCAATCGCGTGTTACACCCCTTTTCCACTCTGGAGCCCTATATGTCCCAAATGGAACTGGTCGATCTCGACAGCCTGATCTCGT
>JBGSIO010000058.1:0-11139 GCA_041742455.1 Nitrospira sp.
ACAAAGCCCCAGTGCAACGGCGCCGAGAACAGCTCATCGACAAACCAGAACGCATGGCCCCACTCATTCAACCCCACGTTCGGCAGAATGAACATCGGCCCCACCACCGCCGCCACCAACGCAAACGACGTCGCTTGGCTATACAGCGGCAGCCGCGTCTGCGCATACAGATAGCTCGCCACCCCGCACGTGATGTACAACGGGAACGTCCCGTAGAACGCCACAATGTGGCTCGCCGTGAAGCTCGTGTCCCGGATGATCACCTGGTGCCACGCCGCATCCTGCTCCAGGGTGTAGCTGCCCGCGTAGTACACGCCCCAGATGTAGCACACCAGCCAGCCCATCCAGTAGAAGTACCGCTTCAGCTCCAGTTTCGGGTCCAGGTTCGTCAGGTTCCGATCCCGCGTCACCCAGATCCAGCCGATGGTCACGGCGAAGAACGCCGCATTGGCCAGAATGTTAAACCGCCACAGCCCCATCCACACGGAGTCAAACTCAGGGGTCATGGAGTCCAACCCGTGCGAGTACCCAAACGCCCGTTGATACAGCACCCAAAAGACGCCGATCGCCAGCATCGCAAACCAGCCGATCTTCACCGGCTTCGAGTCATACCACTGCGAAATGTCATACCCTTTGTCTCTGACTGTTTGCGTTGATTCCGCCATGTCGATTCCTCCTTCATTGAGCGATACGAATGCCGTAGAAACCCCATTTTTCAGGTCCCGCACCTGCACCGCCTGGAAAGGACGCCAGGCCTCAGGGCAGTAGATCCGATCGCACGAATTCATGGACATGCTGGGCGCTCGCTGCTTGCGCCAACATTGCCATTGATCAAACCTCCTTTCGATGAGAAGTCCTTTGAATAGACACTTAACAGAACTCTATTGCGTCGGCTATGAGGGGCTTCCCTAAGGTGCCCGGAGGAAATTCCACTGGATGGAATGGTGGCAAGAGAACGGAGAGGGCTTATTCGGATGAAGGAGTGAGGCCGTGGACGAGCGCGTACTTTGTGAGTTCGGCAGTCGTGTGAAGACCGAGCTGCTCCATCAGCTTTGACTTATGATACTCGACCGTCTTCGGCGACAGACTCAGCGTTGAAGCGATTTCTTTCACGGCCAACCCTTCGGCTACCAACTGTAAGATTTCTCGCTGACGCATCGTCAAGCGATTTTTGTCGGTTGCCTTGAGCGCTGCTCCAGCAATCGCAGACTGGACAAGATCCTTTGCAATCAAAGATGTAATGTAATAATTGCCGTTCTTCACCGCCTGAACAGCCTGCGGCAATTCAGACCCAGCTGATCGTTTAAGCAGGTAGCCTGATGCACCGGCCTGGAAAGCTTGGTTGACATAATCTGCATCAGCATGAACCGTGACAAAAATTAATCGTGCTTGAGGAACTATCTTCCGCAACCGGCGCGCCGCATCGAGGCCGTTCAGCTTCGGCATCGAAATATCTAAGACGATAATATCAGGCCGCAATCGTTTTGCAGCATCCAACAACGCACGACCATCTTCTGCGGAACCTACGACTTGGCAATGTTCTTCCAACAGTTTTTTGAAGCCTTCTAACACCAGCGTATGGTCATCAGCCAAGAGTACGCGCGGCTTGCTCATTCGCGATCCTGCTTGAAAGGTACCCAGGCACAGACACGTGTTCCCTCACCCGGCATCGATTGTATGTCCAGGGTCCCACTGACTAAGGACACTCGTTCCTTCATACTTACCAACCCCAGGCTTCCTCGTCGACCATCATAACGACTGATGTCAAATCCCACTCCATCATCGCTCATCATAAGCTGCAGCCCATCTCGCAGTCGCGTAAGTTCAACGTGAACGTTCCTGGCCCTGGCATGGCGAGCAATGTTCGCTAAGCCTTCCTGCGCGACGCGGTACAAGCAGGTGACGATGTCTTGCGCAAGATGTTTGGGTATGTCTTTGCATATGAACCGGGCATCGATACCGGTACGGGTCTGAAAGTCATCGACGAGGCGTCGGAGCGCAATGGACAAACCTAGATCGTCAAGGATGGATGGATGAAACTGGTAGGCCAGTCGGCGAACACTTTCGGAAAGCTCGACGATACGGTCCTGGATACTGCGCACCGTTCTGACAGTACCGACGGCAGCGTTCGAGAGCTGTCGTTCTAACATTTCGATGTCGATCGACAAGAGCGCCAGCCGTTGATTGATATCGTCATGCAGATCGCGTGAGATCCGCCGTCGCTCTTCTTCCTGGAGGCGAAGAAGTTGAGATGCAAGCAGGCGAAGGTCCCGTCGGTTGGATTCCAACGATTGTTCGGTATCAATTCGTTTCGACACCTCGTCGACCAGTGCGTTATTGACAGCTAAAAGTTCTTGGGTACGTGCGTGTAGGCGCGTTGCCCAGCCTTCATCGAGTCGCTGGAGTTCCTCTTCACGTTCACGACGTTGCAGAAGGTACCAGATCGGCAGTCCGATCAAAGCCATCCCGAAGACGCGAGTCGCTACAGGCTTCCACGAAGGCTCGTCGGAAGCCTGAGATGGGAGGACTGTGACATCTTCCCCTGCCAGAGACTTCAGGTTTTCCACTTCGAACGGCGTGGATATTTGTTGAGGAAATAGTTCCAGAAGAGATTTTGCTACTTCGGTTGGAAAATGGAAGATCACCAATCCGACCATCAAGGCTGCAATACCGGCAACGACTCTCCCCGTTCTCGCTTGCGGTACAGGCATAAACTAACCTCACACAGCCAAATTATCCTCCTTCAGGATCGGCCAATCAAGGAGGGACGAACATCCAACCGGAACCGGCGGGCTCTGCACGATGTTCACCGGACTCGGGCTCTACACGTGTCTCACGGAGCGTTGGAATCCTTCGCTTGGTCAACTGAAGCTTAGTCGCCGGGGGTCTCCTAATCAACATTATCGCATTTCCCTGGTCGATGTTTGAATCCATCGACACCACCTGGCCGCGCACCTATGCGGTATCGCCCGACGCGCCATGGCGGCAGTAACTCTTGGCTATCCCGCTGGGATCTCGCCAGCGTTCTGGGGATTACCACACTCTCTGGCTGATCGGCAAAGTTCGGAGAGTTACCCTGTCAGAATTTTCTTCGTGTAGACGATATCCGCTGCGGGCTGGAGGATTGTTTCACATCCTGCGACTGATCGGTTGCCTCTCTGCGCCGTTGACAGAGGAATGTTCGCATGGTAGGTTGCTTTTATCAGTTCGACTCTTTCAGTTGCTTCTCTAGTTTATTCCCGTACTCACTCCGTCAACATTCACTCCGCGTTCGATCGAGATCCGGTTAAGGAGTCTGTCTGCGAGTTTTTCTCATTCACGTTCGCGACCCACAATTCTACGCCCTGCCGGCAAAGACACGTGCCGCCAACGGTAATGTTCGTGTGATGGGGTTCCCTCCCATCGGCATCATGTCGCTCTCGTCTGTTATCAAGCAGGCAGGGCACGAATGCGTGATGTTCGATCAGGCCAACCCTGATACTCCAAACCAGGTCATTATCGATCAGATCAATCGAGAGCAACCAGCGCTCGTGGGCCTCAGTTTTCTGAGTACCACCAGCTATCCCTACGCCAAAATGCTGGCACGAGAGATTCGCGCAACCAATCAACAGGTAAAGATCGCGTTCGGCGGCGTGTTCGCCAGCCTCAATGCCTCTGTTGGTGAAATTGCAGTGCCCCGAAATCGACTTCGTCTGTCGCGGGGACGGGGAGCAATTGCTGCTTGATCTGCTCGCGAATCTCGACAACCCCCAAGATGTCGCCAGTCTGACGTGGATGAAGAACGGACAGGTCGTCCAAAATCCCAATCGCGCCATGGAGCGGCAGCTGGATCAGTGGCCCTTTCCGGATCGCGAGAGCCTGCAGCTCGACTATGTCGAATCCATGCCGCTGGACGTCCCAGTGGTGCTCTCGATGAGACGCTTCACAACGATGCAAACGTCTCGGGGATGCCCCTGGCCCTGCATCTTCTGCGACATCCCGATCTTCAACGAGGGGAAGTGGCGTGCCCGCAGCCCACAGCATGTGGTCGCGGAGCTTAAATATCTCGAAGGACTCGGCTATGAGTCCGTCGGCTTCGTCGACGATCACTTTCTGCTCCAGCCCAAACGAATCGAGGCGATCTGCAACGGGATCATGGAAGAGAAGCTCTCCATTCGGTGGGGCATCGAGGGGCGTGTGGATTCGGTAGCCCAGCATCTATTTCCAGCCATGGCCAAGGCCAATTGCGGCGCCATGATGTTTGGGATCGAGAGCGGCAGCCAGAAGATTCTCGATCGTTTGAAGAAGGAACAGACGCTGGATCAGGTCACAACCGCGGTCAAGAATGCGAAAAAGGCCGGCGTGGAGATCGTGCACGGATTCTTTACGGTAGGCAATCCGGACGAGACGATTGAGGATATGGAGGCCACCTTCGACTTCGCATCAAGACTTCCACTCGATACCTTCGGGTTCAACCGGCTCTGTGTCTATCGAGGTACGCCCTTGTGGCAGGAATACGTCAAACGCGGGTTGGTGAACGAAACCACAGACTGGTACAAATATTTTAAATGTTCAGAAATTGATCCGACCTGTCTGTCCGGCGAAACGATCAACCGCGTGCGACAGGATGGAATTAAAAAGCTCTTCTTCTATAAGCTCATCCATTACCCCCTCCAGACCTTTCAACTCCTTCGCCGCTTCTTTCGGTATATGCCGGTCCGAGATGTCCTCTATCTCCTTCTCAAGCCGTTCATGGGCCAGAAGAAAGGCGCGACGAAAGCTGAGGTGGTCTCGCGCTTGGTCGAGCACGCCGACATGAAAGATGCGGCAGCGGAGCTCACCCAGGTTGCGGACGAGATGCTCCACAATGTGTTTGAATCCTCTCGTCTCGAGCGATTGCGCATTCAGCAAGCCGCCGAAGGGTCGCGCGAACTCCCGATGGTTCAATCCAGGTAAGACCTACGCGGGCGTTTCTCTGACGTTCTTGCTTACGTCTCCGCTACGAACACAACCACGTCATATGCGCTGATCGGTACCATCCGCACATCATCACACTGCCGGAATTTCTCTCATCAATCGATCCAGAGCAATGTGTTTGACGATCGGCCCTCGATCGTATACTCTATCGTCACCCACAAAAGGAGTCGCTATGAAGTTCATTACGGTGCGGGATTTACGCGGACGTTCTGGGCAAGTCTGGACCAAGCTCGCTCGTGAACGAGAGGTGATCCTCACATCGAACGGCAAACCGATCGCCATTCTGTCCGCTGTCTCAGAAGAGACGCTGGAAGAATCCCTCGCAGCCGTCAGACGTGCGAGAGCCGTGGCTGCAGTGGAAAAGTTGCAGCGACAGTCCATTCAGATGGGTACGGATTCACTTTCCCCGCTGGAAATCACGGATGAAATCAAGGCGGTACGAAAGACTCGCCGCCGGTGAAAGTAGTAGTGGACACAAATGTCCTGGTCGCAGGACTCTTATCTCCATTTGGACCGCCAGGTGAAATCCTCCGCATGGTTGCATCAGGTACATTGAGACTGTGCTTCGATGCTAGAATCCTTACAGAATATGATGAGGTCCTTGCCCGACCAAAGTTTCGATTCAATACTGAACAGACTCGGGCTTTGATGGACCATATCCATGCAGAAGGATTCAGCGTGGCCAGCAACCCATTGCCTGATAGACTTCCAGATCCAAGCGATGAACCATTCCTAGAATCAGCTGTGGCAAGCAAAGCCAACTACTTGATCACAGGAAATACACGACACTTTCCTCCGGCGCGACGTCATGGAATAACTATCCTTTCACCACGCGAATTCCTAGACTGCTACCGAAAGCTATCGAGAACACGAGAAGACCTGACATAGTGCAAGAGGTGCTGCCAATCCAACCACGCCGAGATACTGCCGAAAAAAGTCGATCGAGTAGAGACCACGGAGACCGTGCACACCATCAAGAATGATTCATCTCTTCAGGTTACAGACCAAGCCAGAACGATTCAGATTGTCGAATAACTGTGAGTGGCTTTGGTTCAAGCTCTCTTTGCTCACGACATACCCATACCGCCCTCCCATTTCATTCAAATCTCCAAACTCACCGTTCCCCGACCAATCCACTGCATGGAACAGGATGGCTTTGAACTTGATGTGCCGGACTGAACCGTCGTATTGAAGCCGTATGCCCAGCGTGTGTATCATCTCAATGACCTCGTCCAACAAATTACTCCACAGAATCTGCACGGTAAGAGTGATACTGAAATTCCGATCGGTCTAGAGATGGCAATGAAGAAGTCAGACCACGTTCCAGATCGCAACCAGAACACGAACAGCCGGGCACTGGTCTACGCTTGTCCTTTCACCGGCCAGTTACAATCTAGCCAGCTGGTTGATGCTCTGCTGCCCCATGATCATCCATAAGAATGGCTACACGTTTGAAGTTGTCATCACTGGCGAACATGACCAAACCAGCGATGTGCTGGCAATCAGGTCAAGATTGTGAATTGGAAGACCAGTCAATCAGCGAAGAAATGGACTGCATCACCAAACATAGTTATGGAAACGCTGAGTAAGATCCAGACGTTGCTGTAGGTCCGTTGGTGCCGCTGATCGATATATTCGGCCTCTTCACTAGGCGCGTCGATCACATAACCGACGATCGGCAAGCTGATGTCCGACATCTTGAGGCCGATATAAAACAGCTACTCACGCGCGCTCAAAACAATTCTAGGTGGCATCTACCGTCTGGCCGATGTCAAAAAACTTCAGTGCAACCTGCGCATAACAAACTGAGTTTGCGCTGATGAGCGGCTTGAGCGTGGCAATGCTACCAAGTAACTCAATACTCATGCCTGATCATCATTACGTATGGAAATGGACACTGTAAAGTCCTTTGTGGCAACGATAACTCACTGTGTAAGATTGTTCTTCGTCGTTGCAAACGGCAATGCTGCCAGCTTTGCTTACGAGCGACTTCAACTGCACCTCCAATCCGCCCGCGTCTAAATGTCGTGAATCGAGGAAGCGATTCGGCTGTCACAGTTTGGGCCGCCAGAATCGAGCAGTGATGCATCCCAGATCGGAATGCGCGATTACATCCGTCATGGCGCGGTTCGGATGCGTCCCGTTCTCTCTGACGTGCAGTTCTATTTTGTCGCCTGGGGCGGCTGCAGAAATATGGTTGAAACGTTGGTGGACCAGCCTGAAATGCGAGCGGCGAAGAGAGTCTTCGATTGGTACCGCAAGGAGTTCGAGCACTACCATGATCGTTTGCCTGGACGGCGCGGTGAAGAGCCTGGTAAGGGGTGATACAGCCCGAACCAAACGCTCAGGCACACCAAGTCTATTTAGGCTTCCGCGATGGCAAGTACGTTCACTCGGAGATGGAGTGAGATATCTCGCGTAACGGCCTGGTACTCCTCGAACGAATCGTCGAAGAAGTACTGATGGTCCTGCACGCAACCATTGATGAAGGCTTCTTGCGCAAAGGCATGTCGGCCTAGCAGGCGCTTGCAGCCGGCGGCGCTCAGGTGCGATCATGAAACTCATCGGCTGAAGCTCGATCGTTAGCTGGACCAGCAAGGAGGACCGCCAAAAAATGGCCGAGCCAATCTGCGCATACTGCGGAGGCGAAGCGACGACGAAGGATCACGTCGTGCCTCGAGGACTATATCCTCCCTCAAAAATAGGATCTCGAGTGCAGCGTATAACAGTTCCCGCCTGTTCGCGATGCAATAACGGTTGGGCTGATGACGAACCTCATTTCCGGACCGTCTTGTTGCTTGCTGGCGAAGCGAACCCCATTGTGCGTGAACTCTGGGAGAGTAAGACGCGCCGCAGTTTCTTGCAACCCGACGGTGATCGCCGGAAGCGTCACGTCGCTCAACTCTTGATACCGGTACAGCTACCAGAAGGCGAAAGACACAAGATCTATCCAGCTGATGACCCTCGATTTATGCGCATCTTGAGGAAAGTCATCCGCGGACTGTGTCATCATCACGGCTTGCTCCAGGTGGTTTCCGACGACCAAGTTTGGGCTGACGTCCAGCGGTACCCGGTACCAAGCGAGTTCTTGGAGAAAATGACGAAAGCTCATGCAATGCCAGATATTATCGAGTATCGATTCGACCACGTTCAAACCGACGGCATACATTCAACGTGGCACCTCCGTTTCTTCGAGAGAACTCCCTTCTATGCAATTGTGTTCGATACTGCGCAATCAAGAGAGGAGACCTTCATGAGTGTCAATCGTGGAGATGGCAGCTAACAATGCAAAAGTATCAAAAATGATTCTATCTCGAAGTCTCATGTCAAGGAACCAGGCAGCGTTGGCACCGAACTTCCTACTTGGAAGCGCTGCGGCCACCAGCTCATTCTTAAGCACCTGATGCACGTGTTCGACCGTACAGGCCTTCTCCTGATGCTGACGGTTAATGCGAGACCGCTTCGTTCCCGCTTCGTCACGAACGCGAAGTGCTTCATGGTACTGCCATCGGCAAACAGCTCGCCTCGACACCGGCTGACTTGCACGGCGAGATAGCGCCGCGCTCATGGTCGATCATTACGATGGTCTCCATCGTCATGAACATAAGTCACCTCGGCCCACTCACGAATCACCTCAGCCTCGACGCGCTCGAGTTCCCAAGCTGTTTTCGGCAGCCGCATGAGCTCAGTGTGTAGCGATAGACTCATATCCGCACTGCTGCCATAGCCGATCTCACGCCATGGTTCCTCACACCAAGCCACCACCCTGTGGATCCTCAACATGCAGCGCCTCCGGAAGTCTCGTATCGTGGTGGCTGTCAGCAGCCCATAACCCAGCAAGGTGGCAGCGCGGTGTCGGCCCGCAAGGTCTGCGAGTCTTTGCAGTGATCTCAACCAGTCGCCAACAGCGCGATCCGTGCTTCGAACAACTGCGCGGGCACCAAACCACGATGCTGCTGTTTGATCAGAACCTGGTCGTTGACCACTTGTGCCGCTCTCACATGACAAAACAGCTCGATCACCAGAGGAACACCGGCGTGTGCGGTGATGATGATTGGATAAACTCTGTTATCAATCTCGAACGGAAGTCGAGCGGGCAGAGATTGCGGTTCAGGCAACAGCGTCCTCCTTGGTTGGCCAGTCGCCCGCTTGGTGAATTGCCAAACAATGCCGCGACCATGCCAGTCCGTACTCCTCATGCTGGCAAACAGGATCAATGGCGAACGCTGGTCCATACCTATCCTGAGAGTAGGGATCTCGTCGATACTTCACGTAGCGAGTAAGGTGGCTGGTTAGCTCGCAACACTTTTAGAAATCATCCTACGCATGTAACTGAGTCGCATATCGATTGTCATCTTCGGTAATGTCGGCTTTTGGCTATCCGAACCAGTCACTCCTCATGATCAATCGAAGAACCAAAACACGGCGAAGAACCACTCAGACTCATGATGTTTCTCGCAAAAGACAACCGCCCATCATCAATTAGCTCAATACATAAGAACTGATCAGAACGTTAGGCCACACCGTAGCTCCACCTCAGCGATGGTTCATGATCCAGGAAACCTACTTCACAAATGAGTACCAAGGGAGACTGCGGTAGAAAACAGGTGCAGGCGAGATCTTGTGGCCACGTCACCCCATTTGTGAACTCTGAGTACCGTTCAATATCCGGCCAACCTAAGCGAGACAAGTTGATCAGAAACGAACAGTGGTGCAGATTGATACCTGATTCACATCATCACCACTCATAGCCGTGATCATCCATGGTGAGTAGCCGAATCCGGCCAGTCTGGTTAGCAATGACTTGGTCGGACAAGACTGAGATGTGATTTGTTGGACATGTCCAACAAATTTTTCATCCTAGCGATGTCCGAACTTAGCTGGCCATGATCGTCACGGCACGATTATGATGGATCGGAGGTTGCCGAAGAGGAATATTCTCGTCTACTTGGCGCAATTACGTTTGGAGAGGGAGATCAGATTGGCCGACTCAAGGCTGCCTAGAATGCTGAGTCATTGATAACAATCCATCAAAAGTGCTGACGATCTTGACACGCTCTGCGATAAGCCGATCGGCACTAGAGATCCACCTCGTTCACCGCTGAGCATATTCAAGTGTCATGTGATGTGACAATGTGGATGACCGGCGCTACTTGACCCATCAACTGACCCATGCCTCCTGGTTCACTCAAGATACATCACCTTCGACGACTACTCTGCATCATGTCCCAATCATTTCAATTTTTTCAGACGATCATGATTTTCACCATGCCCCCATAGAATTCCCATGGAGTCTTGCGCAAGGATATGAACTCCATAATGCCGATATTCCAATCCTTCGACTTTCCCCATTGCCAGAAATCATGGGAACGATGACGCATGTGCTCTCTACGATTGGGGGCACATATACAGCAAGGTCATTACGGACCGATGTATAGATGACCTTAGAGTCCCTACCTCGCATTGATTGGTGGACGCGAAACGAGAAGTCATCTTTGCGATCAGCAGATAAAGAGCCATGTCATGGCAATCGTGGCATCCTTACAATTCAAGTTGCGATTAACTCGTCTGCCCCTCGCCTTCGTGCCGCACATGCCGTCGAATGGTGGCCTCGTTGATGCCAACTATAGATGCGAATAGTCATGTGCCAAACTTCCCCATCACCAAGAAACGCCTTGCTGAACACGTGCTAGAATTTTCATTCAGCTGCTCATTCCTCAGCTCTTCGAGATCGCCATTATTTTTGAGACCTCGTATTTCTGCGCAACCACTACGTTGGATACATCTGGCTTTGCTCCACACCAATCTCGACAAGAAACCAATCGTGGTGAAATTCCAGCCATGCCCGGATAACCTTCTTGATTATTCTGCTATTCATGGCTCGATGATTTTGAGTCGCCACCTCGCCACCCACGCCACATAGCACTGAGCCTCGAACACTACATGCACCTGCCGATGGCGTTTAATCGACGGTTATCATCGCACCGAGCAAACAACACACGACTCCAGACTCTCATCACCACCCTTCCAAGTGAGGAATCCAAACTTGACTAGATCTGGAAGTTTACGTGATAGAAGCGAGCAGACTGAAGCAGCTTATTTCTTGACGCAAAGCGAAGACCAAATGAAGAGCTCAAGAGGTTGAAATTGAAAATCATCGACTTGGTGATCAATCACAATGCT
>JBGSIO010000059.1:0-15287 GCA_041742455.1 Nitrospira sp.
CTCGTGGACGGTGTATGGGTTGTACCTGATTCCGCATGAGGTCGGGATTGGACGCTTCCAGCCCTATGTCCGGTTCACCAGCATTGATCCGCTGTACAGCGCGATGCGGCAGGAGTGGGAGACGGGGGTGAATTACATCATTGCCGGCCACAATGCCCGTGTCTCGGCCTTCTATCGGTACGGCGATCTCAATACGAAGGGGTTCTTTAGCAACTTTGGCCCGAATGCGGCCGGGAACAAGGTCGATTCGTTCCATGTCGCGTTGCAGCTGCAGTATTAAGCAGCACACGTGAGCTAGAGGGTAGAGAGGCCAGCGCTCTCAGAAGAGCCGGAATCCACAATGTGGGTTCCGGCTCTTTCTTTTTGCCTGACCGATGGAGCTTGTCCGTCCTAGCCTTGCAAGAATTCGTGTTTGGTAATTTGACGGGCTGACGATGGGTATAGTGTGAATTACACCAGCACTAAGCCGACTGACCGAATCTTCTTCCACGACGAGGTGTTTAGAAACGCATTAAAGTCTGAGATGGTTCCAGGAAACTGGCTACCAACTTGGTGGATATGTGGATACTCTTGCGATGACGACTGTGGGGTAGATGTCACGATCAATTGCTGGACCCACTTGGCTTGTGACTCGGAAAGATTAAGGATGTACTCTTTTTCCGAGCCGTCATAAATGAGGCGAAATCTGCTTCCTTCTGGCTGATACGTCACTGTTCCACCCAACCAGACACATCGCCGTTCTCCCTCTCGGCGTTCCTCGGTCACCCGGTTCTTTAGTAGATGTTTGAGCCATGTGGAAGGGACGGTTGGACGAGGAACATCTTCATCGAACCACTGGCGGATATCAAGATCGAGTCCCCGCCGTTCGAGGTAGTTGAGGAGTGATCGGCGGAGCCCCTCGCCGAGCCAGTCCGGAGTTCTTCCACAACGATCATCATGCAGGAGGTCATTTTCTGCGAAGCCCTGAAATTCTGGGCCAAGGATACGTAGGCCGTGTGCATCTGGATTTAACCCGACCGGGCTGTGCGCCGTGACGGTGAAGCGGTGCCAAAAGGCGGATTGAATCAGATCGGCTGCTACCAACTGGCGGACTCGTTCCAGTGAATCGATAGTTTCCTGAATGGTTTCCGATGGGCATCCAAACATGAGGTATGCGTGGATCAAAATGCCGGCTTCTCTGAATCCTGCAGCAACGAGTGCGGTCTGATCGACGGTAATACCCTTCTTCATGTTGCCCAAGAGGCGGTCTGAGGCGGCTTCGAGTCCGGCGGTGACTGCGATACAGCCGGAGGCAGACAGGAGACGACACAGGTCCGGTGAAAATGCTGTCTCGAACCGAATATTCCCCCACCAGGTAATCTTGAGCTTTCGCTCCAACAGTGCGAGCGCAAGTGATTTCAGCGCAGCAGGGGGGGCCGCTTCATCGACAAAGTGAAATCTGGTGCGACCGGTCTCGGCGACGAGCTGTTCAATCTGCTGGACCAGCCGATCGGTCGGAGTCATCTCGTACCGACTGATGTAGTTAAGCCCGACATCGCAAAACGTACATTGTTTCCAATAGCAACCATGAGCGACGGTCAACTTATTCCAATGACCTTCCGACCAGAGACGATGCATCGGGTTGATACTGTCCAGAATGGTCAGGTATTGATCCAGAGCTAGACCCCGGTAGGTTGGACAGCCGGTCTCGTTCATCGTGAAGTCGGTGGACAATGAATCGTCGGTATAGACCACGCGGTGGTTCTCGCGATACATCGTGCGGCACAGCGATTGGAGTGAACGTAGGCCGGAGAGATGTTCGATCAAAGAGAGGAGGGGGCGTTCACCGTTGTCGAGCGTGATGAAGTCGATATAATCAAACACTCGAGGATCGGTGACTCGGCGCAGCTCGGTATTGACATAGCCTCCCCCGAGGGCCACCGGTACAGCGGGATAGCGCTGTTTGATCGCTCTTGCGATGCAGAACGCGCCATACAAGTTACCTGGGAACGGTACGGATAGACCGACCAGAGATGGCTTGACCCGGTCAAAGTGCGTCCAGAACGACTCCAGTAGCCACTGATCAATGAGGCTAGGGGGGGCAGTAAGGGCATTGGTGATCTGATCAAAAGATGAAGCGGAGCGTCCAATGCGCTCGGCATAGCGACTCATAGAAAAGTGCGGGGTGATCGTAGCCTGAACGAGATCAGCAAGGTCTTCGAGAAAGAACGTTGCCCATTGTTTGGCTTGGTCATCGACGGAGACTGAGCGTGGGAATTTTTTCCGACCACGAAATCTTGGCCCTTGGGGTAAGACTCCCGGTTCAATCAATCGGGTTGCGGCGTCTGGGGTACGTCCTTGCAAGAACGAAACGACTGGTTCAATCATTTGAACATATGAGCGTTCCGCCTTCATCATTTTGATGGCTTCTTTGGGAAGAGCATTTGAGGAGGCCTGGAGTTGGCTGAAGACGTGGCTTAGCCCATCGGGGCTGAATAGGCGCAGCACCATTTCGATTCCCAAATCCGCCTGTTCCGCGCGGATCCCGCGTGTTTCAAGGAATCCTGTTAGATACGCAGTGGATGGATAGGGTGTGTTGAGTTGTGTCAGCGGAGGGATCAACAATAAAACACGAGGTGAGCGCATGGACTCGACATAGCATAGAGGTAGATGGGAATGCTATGGCTGGAAGAGCTAGCAACTCGAGTGGGCGACAACGTGACTGTTACGTTTGAGAATCGATGTTGAGGCTACGATAAGGGTATCTCTACCTTTTCAGGTCCAGGATACTCCCTAGCAATGCATCACCGGTTTTGATGGTATGAAGATTCGCCTCGAGATTGCGTTGCGCCAGCATCTGTTGCACGAGCTCCTCACCAAGATCGGTGTTTGAGAGTTCGATCTCCAATTGATTTCGGTTCGCGTCTCGAAGGATCGTCGGGCCGGAGGAATCATCTTTCTCAACGACAGGGAGTACACCACTTGTTGGCGCTTCGACGAATGTCGTTCGGAGCTTCTTGAAACCATCCGTATTGACGTTGGCGATGTTGTGCGCCACAACCTCAAGTTGCTTGCCAAAAGCAGTCAGGCCCGTGAGTGCGGTGTGTATGGCGGAAATCATAGACACCTCCTTGGGACCATCTTTTACGTCCTATCGAATATTGTATCGGTTGGTATGAAAAGAACTTGAGAGACTCAATTGGCTTGCTCATCAACCAACTAAAACCGACCGTATCCGGTTTAGTCCTTCAGAGATCAGATCCATTGAGTCTTCAGGATGACCGTAATTCTGCCGATAGTGTTGGATGAAAACAGAACCTCTACACTCGCATCATGTCTCCCTCTAAAACGTCTCCTTCTTTGTCTCAGTCCACGTCTCAAGAGCCATGGTCACCCGTGGGGGAGGACGCGACTCTCCTCATGGAATCTGTTCCGGAAGCCATCTTCTTTGTGGACCACGGCAGTCGCATTGTGTCTTTGAATACTGTGGCACAACAGCTAGTTGGTCGAACCCGCAAGGTAGTCGGACAAGACTTTCATGAACTTTTCGGGTGTTTGATGTCAGGCGAGAACGAGGTTGCTCAGTGCCCATTCAATCGGATGGTGCACACCGGAGAACTTGTCATTGTCCCTTCCCTCTTTTGGACACGAGAGGACGGGACCCAATTTGAGCTGTCACTATCATTCAGGCCGCGAACGCAACAAGGCGTGAGAGTCGGTGGCGTGGTGGTGGTGCATGATCTGACGAATGCCTTGGAGATTCAGCGTGATGTTCAACGAGCCGCACGGCTTGCCGAGGATGCGCCGAATCCTATCGTGGAATTTGATGCTGCGGGTTCAGTACTCTACGCCAACACCGGGATGCTCAATGTGATGGAACAGTGGGGGGTGCTTGAATCTGGAATAGAGGCCATGTTCCCTGCGAATCTGTCAGGAATGCTCCAGGAATGTCTCTCAACGGAATCCTCGCTGGCTCGAGTCGAGCATGCCGCTGCCGATCGGGTTATCGCGTGGTCGCTTTTCCCTCTGAAAGAGCTGGAATTGGTTCGTGCATATGGGCTCGATATCACGTCCGATGTGGCCTTGCGCCGGGCGAAAGAAGCAGCTGAGGAGTCGACACGGGCGAAGGGGATCTTTCTGGCCACGATGAGCCATGAGCTTCGGACTCCAATGAATGGAGTACTGGGGTGCACGCAGCTACTCAAAGACACATCGCTAACAGATCAGCAACGGGAGCTGATTGAGACGATGCATCGCTCTGCCGATGCATTACTCACGATGGTGAACGACATTCTCGATTTTTCAAAAATTGAAGCCGGCAAGATGAGCTTAGAGGTGGCCAATGTCAATCTGCGGGCATTGGTTGGTGATGTCACGACGTTGGCAGAAGGGTTAGCCCCAAAAAACCTCACGCTTTCACTGAAGATTGATGCCGATGTCCCGGAGGAGTTCCGAGGCGATCCGATCAGGCTACGACAGATCCTCTTTAATCTTGTCGGAAATGCGATCAAGTTTACGAAACAAGGAGGAGTCACGATCGCCATCTCGTCCTTGAAGCGAGATGCGAGAGACGAATCGGACGTGGTGGTTCTGCAGTGGAGTGTGCAGGATACGGGCATCGGGTTAACCCTCGAACAACAAGCCAATCTGTTCAAAGCGTATGCACAAGCCGAGACTTCGACCGCGAGACGGTTCGGCGGGAGCGGTCTCGGTCTCATGATTTGCAGGCAGCTTGTCGAGCTGATGGGAGGGACTATCACAGTCAACAGCGTGTTCGGTCAGGGCAGCACGTTTGCCTATACCACCAACCTCCTTCCTGCGATTCATCGAGACGTTAGGGCCTCATCCTCAGGCACGGCCCAGCGCAGTGCGGGAGACCAGGTGGGGCCTTTGCGAGTCTTGGTCGCGGATGATAATGAAATTAATCAAGTCGTGGCATGCAAGTTTCTGCAAAAGCTCGGGTGCCAGGTTGAAGTGGCCCGCACTGGACTGGAAGCTGTGGAAGCCATTGGTCGGACCACCTACGATGTCGTCTTGATGGATTGTGAAATGCCGGAGATGGATGGATATGAAGCCACGAAGGAAGTCCGTCGCCGTGAAGAAGGCATGCCTTCGCGATTGCCGATCATGGCCCTGACTGGCCACACCTCCGACGAGGAAACGCAAAAGTGCCTTCAAGCCGGTATGGATAGGGTTCTGACAAAGCCGTTGACATTGCCGATACTTCGTACACATCTTCAAAAGTTGATGCGCCACGCCGACTCTTAACTTTGTGGGGTTCCTATCGGTCGACGCCGGCACTCTCGGGGTAGATTCTCTTGAGCCACTTCGGTAAAGTGGCATCATGACAACCGATGCGCCTTCTAAAAAGTTTCTTCTGTATAGCGACTTCAACTGTCCGTTCTGCTACGCGCTCCATGAGCGGCTGTATGAATTGAATCTACTGGATTCCTGTGAGTGGCACGGAGTCCAACATGCGCCGCATCTGCCGAGGCCAATGAGACCATGGCAGGGTTCCTTAGGAGCTGAATTGAAGCATGAGGTGGCAGTCGTACAGCGATTAGCCCCCGGTCTTCCGATTAGTTTGCCGAGCGGGAAGCCCAATACGTTACCAGCGATCAAACAAGCAGCGGCACTGCTGCGACAAGATGTTCGGCGTGGGATGAACTTCGTAAAGCTCACCTACCGTGCATTTTGGTGCGAGGGACAAGATATCTCTGATCTCCAAGTTGTGAAACACTTAGCAGGAGAAGAGGGCACAGAAGATGTTGATGACGAATATCTCGTGATTGCTCAAAAATGGGAAACGGCCTGGCATGCCACCGGTCAAAACGGTGTGCCTTTGGTTGTATCTCCGGATGGTGATCTCTTGGTCGGTTGTGTCCCAGTTGATCAGGTGAAGAGTTTCTTTTCAGGCCAAGCCTAACTTGGGACGGTACTGTTGTTTCTCCTCTTCACGTTCTCACCGGAGTCGCACGTGCTCTTTGATGAGCCGAGGCGGGCTGGGAAGGTCAATTCAGCAGCTGCAGACTTATCCAAGTTACCTTTGCCTAATTCCATCAAGCGTTGGTATTGGCTCAATGTTGCACAAGCGACTGGAAGAGCGAGGCCGGCCTGCTTGGCTAAGTCAAGCGCGATAGCCGAATCTTTTGCGGCATGGGCCACGGAAAAGTAGCATTCGTGGGTGCGCTGCTGCATATCTTCACCGTCTGTGTCCAACACTCGCGACGCGGCTCCAGTCTGGCTGAAGACATCGCGGAGGAGAGTCAGGTCGATCCCAAGTGCCGCCCCTAGTCCTAACCCTTCTGCTAGCGCAATGGTGTTGCTGTTCATCACCATATTCACTAATGCCTTGACCTGTGCCGCTTCTCCGGCTTGGCCGATATATTGCACTTTTGTTCCGAGTGCTTCGAGGACGGCCTTCGCACTGGCAAAGACCTCGTGTTTGCCACCGCACATTAAATACAATGTCCCTTCTCGGGCGTGGGTGATGCTTCCTGCCATACATGCTTCTAGGCATCTGCCACTCCGTTCTGTGACCAGCCGTTCAATGTCTCGATGAACGTTGGGCGAAAGCGTCGCGCAATTGATGAACAGCCGATTCTTCGCGTGTGCCATCAGGCTGGCTGGATCCTGTTCCGCATAAATCTCATGCATCGCCGCGTCGTCGGATACGACAGTGATGACGATATCCGATATTTCAGCAACACGTGCCGGTGACTTGGCCATTTCCGATCCCAGTTCCTGTGCCAAGGTTTCCGATGATTCAGCATGACGGTCTTGAACCGCTGCGATGCGGTACCCCTGTTCCTTTAGGCGCCTGGCCATATTGCCACCCATACGGCCGACACCGACAAATCCGATGCACTCTGGGAGATTTGGCATCAGAGGGAGCCCCTTTCACAAAGAAAGCGCCGAAGGGCCCCTGCTAGAATTGACCATCTTCGGTCGATTCGGGGCGGAGCTTACTCCAGCGAAGGTTGGTTTTTCCATCGGTCGTCGTAAAGCCATGGTCATAGACGGCGACGACGCTGACACGTTGGCCCTTCTTCTTAATCGGTTGAAGTTGCGGCAGGCCGTCCTTGGTCTTTACGGTCCCACGAAGTGACTCAACTATCAGCAAGTCTGTCGCCGCGGAAGGCTTGATCGCCCACACGAAAGCGGCAGAGCCGCCTGCATAGGTGCCGACCCCTTCCCACTGGCCGACTAAATCGGGATCGACGGTTTTGATTTGGAACACCGGTACACTGGTTGCTTCGCGTCGCAGTTTCCAGAGTTCTGTTGGAATGCGTTTTGGGTCTTCATCAGGCGTGAGTCGTGTCCAAGTGGCCTGGACGCTGCCGGTGCTGGAGAATGAGTCTGCCGTCTTTTTCCGATATGATCCCTTCCAACCAAGCCCTTTGAACGTATTAGCTCGTTCGAGCAACCACAGACCTCCCTCCGCGTTCACTACCCCATCAAATTGCATCATCGAGGAGAGCGACCATTCGAGGTTCGGCTTGATGATGAGTAGCATGTCATGCTGGGTTGTCCCCTGTGTTGAGCGGGTGTGCCAGGTTCCTATGAGGCCGGTCGGATCAAGAGAGGGTGCCTTGTGCGGTCCGGTCTGGGTCTCGGACGGGCCAGGAAGTGTTTGTGTCAGACTCACAGGGGTTGACCGTGAGACGAGGTGAGTATTCATCCCTTCACTTGGGGCGGAGTTGGAAGCCGTAGGAGGCAGCGTCGTGGCCAACGTAGCTCCATAATGAGTTGCGACAGCCCGGCTCAACAGGGTTACAGACTCGCCCAGATGCTTCTGTTTGGTTGACGCGACGCTGACCGTCACAAGCGCGTCTCTATGCATGAAGGTCAGACGGGATAATGTCGGTGAGGAGTCGATTCTAAACGCCCCGTCGCCTAGCCCTGGAATGAGACGACTATCACGGCCCAGGCGCTCTTTATTGAACCACACACGCTCATCTTTGCCGGCCGACTCATCGAGTTGAACGGTGACGGCATTGCCATCGTGACGGAGAGCCTTGAACAGACAGGTCGATGGATCCGAGAGCGTGCCTTCTTGGACCGGCTCACCCAGCGCCTGTTGCGCTTCCGCCACGGTCAGCAATGAGCAAGGATCGGTCGTTGACGTAAACAGCCCACCTGACTCTCCACATGAAAGCAGTAACGGGGGCAGAAACAGAAATAGTAGCACTCGGCCGAACATGACGATCCTGAATCAATGATGCGTGGTTTCAAATTGTACCGCGAACAAGTCGGCAAGTGCCAGCGGGGAGTGAGGCTGGCCTGAGTGGCATAAGAGTGTCCGTCAAGGGGCTGGGAGCGAGTTGGGATTGTGAGAATCATCCAGCCACAAATTTCAGCGCAACTCCGTTGATGCAGTAGCGAAGCCCGGTCGGCTTTGGGCCATCCTTAAACACATGGCCCTGGTGTCCCCCGCAACGGGCGCAATGAACTTCCGTTCGTGGAAGGAAGAGTTTGAAGTCCGTCCGAGTCTCGACGGCTCGAGGGTCGATCGGCTGCCAAAAGCTCGGCCATCCGGTTCCACTATCGAATTTGTGTTCAGATGAGAACAACGGCAAGTCACAGCCAGCGCAATAGTAGATCCCAGGCTCGTGATTGTCATGCAGTGGGTTCACAAAGGGACGCTCGGTATCTTCATGCCGCAACACGCGATATGCTGTTGCCGACAATTGCTTTTTCCATTCCTCATCAGTCTTTGTGATTTTGACGATCGGGTCGATCTCAATTTTCGGTGGCATCTGAGCCCTCCTTTCTGCAGTTGTCCGCGGTTTCTCTGTCGACCGGCACGACCGATTCTTACACGGTCTTCGAAGGAATACGGCGACTCAGCGTGAGTGCGTCATAAAAATGGTACGACTCGCGAACATAGATTGCAAGCCCTCGCGGTCGAGATATGTGGGAAGTTTCTATTCGGTTCCTCCATGCAATTGAGGCAAGGAGGAGTGCGTCGAGTGATTTTCTGTGCTATCAAGCAAGGTTTGAGGAGATCACGATTACACGTTGTTCAGCATCATTCATGGCTCTCTTCATCTTCGCCGTGAGAACTCTGATGCAGCAGTTTCCACATTTCACGAACTGACGGATGGGGCTCGGTGAACTCAGGCTGAGAGAGATCAATGCGGATGTTGTAGAGGCGATTGTTCGCGCTCTGGACTTGGACAACTGGATACCAGCATTCGTACCGCTGCTCCCAGCGGTCGCGATACGACAGTCGCAAGAAGCACCGACTCATCGGCTTCATGCGGATTGGAGCGCCCGGCCCAAGAACGATGGGGATGCAATGTCTCCGATATCGAGGGCCCTGTGGATGAAGAGCTTTCACAGAAAAACTTCCATCCCATCCGGCTAACTGCAGGAGGCAATCGTAGGCCACGCCGGGCCCCAGATTTTCTACTTCCGGTGTCAGTGTGACGACGTCTCCTGTGTTCATCGTCGCAAGGTTGGTCACGCGAAGGGTTGGTTGATATTCTCGGAACTCATTCCTGGTATTGTCGAGGAATCGGCGCAGAAAAAACCACCCGATGCTTCCCGGGATAAGAACAATGAGCGGAAGTATGAGCAGTGACCAGTCCACTGTGCTGATGCCTTGGGCAAAAATGTCTATTCGTAGCGTGTCCGAGAAAACCTACGTGGCGGAAGGGCCGGTGTCAACCATCAGAGTGCGGTCATACGGATTGCGTGTTCAGTAGGGTGGCTTCCACAACTTGTTGGAATGTCGAGGGAGCGTTTCACTCTGATGAGCTCAGAAATGGGAAAGCCAAGCGCCTCAGCCTTGGCGACCAAGCGTTGGTAAGTGAGGTCGTCGATGTGAGGCCTCCGTGAAAGAATCCACAGATAGCGTCGGTCCGGCGTGCCGACCATTGCGATGCGATAGTCGAGATCAAGATCGATGATCCAATAGTTTCCTTCACGGGATGGACTCACAAACCGTGCGAAGAAATTGTTGAATGTCACCGCCAATCTGGCATTCGTCGTTGGGTCCACCACCGTCGCAACTCCGTCGGCTTGATCGAGGGTTCCCGAATCGGTGACACATTCGTTATGCACGCCGATCTTGCTATCGGGAAGAATCGTATAAATGGCCTTCGAGTCGATGCAATGCCTTTGAAACCACATTGGAAGCCGGGCGATTTCATACCAAGTCCCGATATAACGAGTGAGATCCACCGAGGGCGCCGTAGGAAGCGGTTGACGGGACTCCATCCCTACGCAACCAGCCATGATGAGCATGGCTACGCTCGCGACAAGCATGGCACCTACCTTAACAGTCGATTCCTGATGACAGGTTACAACTACGATCCTACCGAGGATCGATCTGCGGGAATGTGTCATTTCAGTCGGCCCTAGACGATTTGAAAGAAGAAGTCTCCACCAACTTGATCGGGTTCACCAAAGTATCATCCTCCAAAAATTCTTACCGGATCTTAACCGGCTAGTCCACCATGAGCAACATTCGTCCAACCCGCCATTGTTTGAGCTTATGGAATGGGGTCGATTGCCGGTGTCGCTCATGCCCAGGATCGGTGAGAGCCAGTCCGACACACCACGACGATCTCCTGCTTGCAGTCTATGTCTGAGAATTATCCGTAGGAGAGGGTTTGTCGACAGCACCTCTTCTTGGAAACAACAAGGCGGCTCCCGGCTTAAAGGTGAGGTAGTACCACACCCACTCCAGCATCACCCGGACTCGGTTCCTGAGTCCAATGAGAAAAAAGATATGGACAAAGCACCAGATCAACCATGCAAGAAGTCCCGAGGCATGGAGCGGGCCGAACTGAGCGACGGCTTGCGCACGGCCGATCGTGGCCAGCATGCCACGGTCTTTGTAAACGAAAGGTGAACGTTGCTCCGGAACCGCGCCTTGGTTGATCAGGCTGGCTACGTGCCTTCCTTGTTGTATGGCCACTGGAGCGACTCCGGGCAATGGTTTTCCATCCCTTCCCTGGCAGTGTGCCGCGTCCCCGATGACGAAGAGCCACGGATCGTCCGGAATTGTCAGATCCGGTCGGACTATGATCCGACCTGAAGAATCCTGAGGAACTGATAGGGTCTTCAGAAGAGGGGAGGCGTTGTTGCCAGCAGCCCAAATGATATTGTTTGATGGGATCCATTCTGTTCCTACCATCACGCCGTTGTCCTGAATCGCACTCACCGGGCTGCTCAACTTGATAGTTACGCCCATGCGAACGAGCGCATGGGCGGCTTTCGTCGAAAGTGTGGAGTCGAATCCTGGCAGAATGCGAGGGCCAGCCTCGACAAGGATAATCGAGAGGGCATCAGGCGGTAAGGTGGGAAAATCTTTGCCAAGGACGCGTCTGCCGATTTCGGCCAGCGATCCGGCCAGCTCCACTCCTGTTGGACCGCCTCCCACGATGACGTATGTCAGATGTTCCTGTGCAAGAGTGTTGCCGTTCGCTTGTCCCGCCTCTTCAAATGTGAGCAACATCCGTTCGCGCAATTGGATAGCATCGGTCATCGTCTTGAGGCCAGGCGCCCACGATTCCCAGGCATCATGTCCGAAATAGGCGTGACGAGATCCCGGAGCGACAACTAGAACATCAAAGGCGATCGGGTTTCCTTTTTTCCGGTGAACAACTCGATCGATTTTGTCAATCGACAACACGTCATCCATCAAAATGCGAACATTCGGATGCGCCCGGAACAGCGTCCGTAATGGCCACGCAATATCTCCCGGTGACAAGGCTGCGGTAGCCACTTGGTAGAGCAGCGGTTGAAAAAGATGATGATTTGTGCGGTCGATCAGTGTGACATCGGCTTTCCGCAGAGCGCGAGCAACGGTCAGGCCTCCAAATCCACCTCCTATGATGACAATCCGCTTGTGTGCCATTGGATCGTGTTCGCTGGGCTGTCACACCGTCGACGAGTTGTGTCGAGTGCCTTTCCGTGTCTTGCAGTGTAGTGTCACTCTGCAGCTCGAATCTAGTAGTTCATCCTGTCAGATCTCAACCAAGTAAGGATATCGGGAAGGGATTAAACAACCGGCTGGTTCAATTTACGACTACGAGCGATGATGGAGGCGTTCTACGGGACTACTTCCCCCGAAACCATCGAAAGGTGTTCGGCAGGGTCTGGGAAATCAACAGGTGAAGCAATGTCGGACCTCACGCCGCGCGACGTATAGGGGGACGATCGTCAACAGCATTCTCATGCGCAGGATCTGTGGATGAAGCACTGCATTGAGTGGGTGGTTGCTCACACAGCAGTCGGGCACCTGGCTTGAAGGTGAGATAGTACCATGTCCATTCCGACATGACGCGTATTCTGTTTCTGAATCCAATCAGAAAGAAAACATGGACCACACACCAGAGGGTCCACGCCACGATTCCTGATGCGTGGAAAGGTCCGATCTGGGCGACAGCTTGTGCACGGCCGATGGTCGCCAACATGCCTCGGTCTTTATAGGTAAACGGTGGACGTTGTTTAGGCTGGAGGTCTTCATTGATGACCTTGGCGACATATTGGCCCTCTTTCATGGCGACCGGGGCGATTCCCGGCAAAGGCTTCCCATCGCGACCAAGGCAATGGGCAGCGTCACCGATGACAAAAATCCAAGGGTCATCCGGAATAGTCAGATCCGGTCGGACCTTGACCCGACCGTATGAATCTTGAGGAGCCTCCAGAGTGTTCAGCAGGGGCGATGCTTTGTTACCCGCTGCCCAGATGACATTGGCGGACGGGACCCATTCGTTCCCGACCATCACTCCGTCCGAACGAACGGCACTGACCGGGTTATTCAGTTTCACCGTGACTCCCATGCCTTCGAGTACGGCCAGAGCTTTGGCCGACAACTTGGGATCAAAGCCCGGCAGCACGCGAGGGCCCGCCTCGACGAGGACGACCGAAAGATCCTCCAAGCGCAAATGGGGATAATCCGGCCCCATGGCCTTCCTCCCGATCTCGATGAGTGATCCGGCTAATTCAACCCCTGTGGGTCCTCCTCCAACGATGACGAAGGTGAGGCGATTCTGTGTCCCGGTCTCGGCTCGTTGCCGTTCTGCGATTTCGAAGGCGAGCAGCATCCGCTCACGTAAATGAACGGCATCAGCCATCGTTTTGAGTCCTGGAGCCAGCGCCTCCCACTCATCGTGCCCAAAATAGGCATGACGCGATCCTGGGGCGACAATTAAGGAGTCAAAGGCAATCGGGGCACTGTCTCGGAGACGGATGACTCGAGCGGTTCGGTCAATCGACAACACGTCATCCATGACCACACGGACGTTCGGTTGTGAACGGAAGAGCGTGCGCAATGGCCAGGCAATGTCGCTGGGAGACAACGCAGCGGTAGCCACTTGGTAGAGCAACGGCTGAAAGACATGGTGGTTTGTGCGGTCGATCAAGATCACATCGACATCGCGCAGGAAACGCGCCACCGTCATACCCGCAAATCCGCTCCCAATAATGACGACGCGTTTTCGATTCATCGGATGAGATAAGAGGGTAGGCTTAATCAAGAATCCACTTTCACCATTTGGAACGTTTTCACGCTACGTGGAGAGCGGGAAACTGTCAAATGCTTCCTCCAAATCCGGTTTTGCTCCCTCTCTCTAAGAATCGGCAAGTCTCATATTTTCTTGAGTCCATGAGCAGGCAACACACTTGGCCTGGCCATCTGAGTAGCTACTGCTACACTTATCTCGATGGAGTTGGGAGGTTCGCTCCCGATTGAGATCGGCCTGAATGGGGGGAAAGGAGTGCCCTGTATGACTGTCGAAGCTATTCATGCGATGAAAATAGTCCGACTTGCTTGTTTTGCCTGGATCTGTGTGGCGGTGGGAGCCTGTTCAGGCGGCTATCATACGTCGAACGTGAACGGTGAGAAGAAAGTCTATCGCGTTAATGACCAGGGCGCCAAGACGCTGGTGTACGAGACCGATCCGGACGGGAACATGGCGATACACGACGCTGATGATCCAATGGCTAAGCAGCAGGCTGCCGCGCAAGCATTGGCGGAACAGGTCAGTGCCAAAAGGGCTAAACATCTCGAACAGCTCAGCATGGGACCCAAACGGCAGCCAAACGACCCCATCTATGTGACCCTTTCCCCACCGGAGTTGGATGATAATATGCAGCGGGCAGAGCGGTCAAAAGGGGTGGTGGAGGAACAGATTCGACGTGAATTTATTGGAGACCCTATTATTAAGCTCACCGATGAACATCGGAACCGATCGGGTCTCTTAAAGCCGCGTATACGAGTGGATGCCGTTGAGGTGTCACCGAAGGTTTCGTTAAGGGAAGCTTACGGGGTTGATCGAAAGACAGGCAAGCGGAGCAAAGTACTGGCGGTTGTCTTTGAGGCGACCATCACATCGCAGGTGCCACCAGCCACCTATACCGTCTCCGAATCAGGCCATGTTTTGAAGAATGTGGAAGTGTCCAAACGATTTGCCAAGCAGGTCAAACAAGTTATTTTGGAGAAAATTGGCCCTAACATTCCTGCCCAGTGAGCAGACGTTCCCACACGGATTGCAGAACGAGCTATCCCCAATACCTCCTGACTTGAAATAACAGACATTGAATCTGCCAGCTTATCTGATGAGACTCGCCTGTCATTCATGTCATAATGCCGCCACTTCAGCCTGAGTACCACATGGCAAAGATCACTCCACCCGTTTCTCGAATTACGATCACCGATATTTCTGGAAAACTACGCATCGTCATTCCCTGCAGCCGTAGCTGGTTCATCATCGGATTTTTGGGGTTTTGGGTCTGTGGCTGGGCGGTGGCTGAATTCATGGTCTCCAAGCAGTTTTTACAGGGTGATGCTCCGCCGGAGGGTGAATCCTTCATGCTGGCATGGTTCGCTGTCTGGACGGTTGGCGGGCTGTTGGCCATCTATGCCTGGTTGTGGCAGGTAGGGGGAAAAGAGATTGTCACCGTGCAGGGCCACACGTTCACAACTCGACGCGACGTTGGAGGGTTCGGGTTCGACAAGGAATACGATCTTCTGCAGATGCGAGATCTGCGTGCTGCGCAAGTTGGATTCAATCCGCTGGACATCTCATCCAGCCTCCAATTGTGGGGAATCGGCGGTGGAGTGATTGCCTTTGACTATGAGGCGAGAACCGTTCGCTTCGGCGCAGGGCTTGACGAGGCAGAAGCCAAAGAAGTCCTGACGGCCATCACCCAGGAGATAAAGTCAAATGTTGGGTATGAAACCTTTGGGAAATAGCTCTACCTGATGGTCCCTGTTGTCTGAGCGAACCGCTCACACCTTCTTCCTCCGTCCCTTCCTGGAGGGAGGAGAGAGAGTCCACTGTCTCACTGAC
>JBGSIO010000060.1:0-51441 GCA_041742455.1 Nitrospira sp.
AACTCAGGGGTCATGGAGTCCAACCCGTGCGAGTACCCAAACGCCCGTTGATACAGCACCCAAAAGACGCCGATCGCCAGCATTGCAAACCAGCCGATCTTCACCGGCTTCGAGTCATACCACTGCGAAATGTCATACCCGCGATCACTTGCCATGGTCTAGCCCTCCTTGGTTAAAGAAACCTTCGCCATCAACAGCAGTTTTATGCCTGCCCGGAGATCCGCCAATTCCTACCTCGCTTTGACTTCGAAAACTCATATCCGATCAATGCGAGAAGGAGCAGGATGACCAACGGCCCAATCGATTTTCGGGCAATGTGCGCGTAGTCAACTTGCTGTACCCGTAATATATAGGACGAGGAACTGAGTCCTTCCGGGGTAATGATTAACGTATAGAGCCCTTTTGCTAGCGTGGTTTCACCTCTGACCACCCCGTCCGGATGGATTGCCGGAGGCCAATATGCCACTGTTTGATCTTCCGCGGTTTCGGTGAGTCCTCGAATCACCCGCACTCCGACTGCCGTGTTCCGTAATCCGGAGTCTACCAGATCCACAACGAGAAACGTTTCTCCCTCGCCGGGAATTTCCGTACAGTACTGAGCTTTTGCCTCGTTTTGTGGCTGATACGCGTTGAAATGGACAAGGCCGCCTCCGACTCGTCGGACACAGCCATCCTCCTCAATCGTCACATTGCCATGCGCATATGTAAACCCGGGCAGGAGAACCGTAAGAAGGACAACCTTACTAATGATTCGATGGTACGGGACTCTTTGCTGGAGTCTGACCATACGACCCATTGATGCCGACTTGTATATCATTGCACTTGCAGCACTCAGCATGAGGACGGCCAGAAATATCGTCGCCATCGATCCTCACCTCCTTTCACCCCTATCTAATAAGAGCATACCCTCTCAAAGATGAAGGATGGATTAGAACTTCATGAAGAAGTCTTCATGATTCTGGCATCCTCTCTAGGTCTACAGGGCCCCTTAGGCCTGGAGGTAGAACTTATCGCGTGGATGGAGAGGCATGCGAGTTCAGATCTGGAGCCGGATCTTGATCTAACCAGATGTCGCCCTCGGATTGATCGCCCCCGACCGGCATAAGTGATGCGAAGTTGAAGAGTCCAGAGTCCATCAAGAGGGATGGGGCAACGTTGGCCAAAGCGGCCGCGATGCTGTCGGAACAGCCCGGCGAGTCTCGCTCCCATGCCTGCAGCATGGCCTTTACCTTTTTTCGCTTCAAATCCTCTTGGGATCCGCACAAATCACAGGGGATGATTGGAAACGCCTGCAACTCCGCATACCGAGCCAGATCGGTCTCTTTGACAAATGCCAGCGGCCGGATGACGATGTGTCGTCCATCCTTTGAGCGCAGCTTCGGAGGAATGGCCTTCAGCTTGCCTGTATAAAAAAGATTGAGGAATAACGTTTCGATGATGTCATCGCGGTGATGTCCTAACGCAATCTTCGTCGCGCCAAGCTCCGTGGCAATTCGATAAAGGTGTCCTCGCCGCAACCGTGAACAGAGGGAGCACGTCGTCTGTCCCTCAGGGATTAATCGCTTCACGATAGAGTAGGTATCGCGTGCCTCGATATGGAAGGGGATACCTCGGCTAGCCAGGTACTCAGGCAACACCTGTTCCGGAAAGCCCGGTTGCCGCTGGTCGAGATTGACGGCAACGAGGTCGAAATGAATCGGAGCCCGGCGTTGCAAAAGAAGTAGAATATCCAGTAACCCATAACTGTCTTTACCACCGGACAAACAGACCATCACCTTGTCTTGGTCTTCAATGAGGCGATAGTCGGCAATAGCCTGACCCACCTGCCGGCAAAGACGTGTTTGCATCTTCTCTGTGGCTTCGTCTAACTTAAGCGGAGATGCTGGTCTGCTAGGAACAATCATGTCAGGATTGTAGCTGCTCCATTGTTATTGTGTCGACAAGCCAGTTTGGGAATAAGGTGAACGATCGACCCGTAGTGCAATCAATTCTCTTTGTGTGTACCGGCAATGTCTTCCGGAGCATGGCAGCCGAATATGCGCTACGAACTCATCTCGGGCAACAATCCCCCTACCGAGTCCAATCGGCGGGCATCGACGCCAAGTCGAAAACGATTCATCCGGTCATTTCTAACCGATTGATCCGAAAGGGAATCGACCCTTCCGCCCATATCCCACGGCTATTGACCAATAAATTGGTCAAAAAGAATGACCTCATCATCGCGATGGGTTTGGGGCATCGCGAGTTCATCCAAGAACGCTTCGGTTTGAAGGTTCCACTTTTCAATGAAGTGTCGCTCGGCCGAGAAACCCCGATCCTGGACCTGCATGAGGCCATCCCTGACTGGGAGCGGGATATCGACGAGGCACGGGCATACGTGGAGTCAGTCATCGACCACATTTGCGAGGCCATACCGGAGCTGGTGACGCGACTCCCTCACATTCCTGGAACCAAGGCGTCATAGAACACGTCCTGTCAGCTCAAGCTGGCACGATCCGTAAACGTTTCGCCCCCTATCCTTCCCTCTCGATTTCCGTTAACCCCCAGCCGCGAGAAGGTCCTTCCACCTGCTATAGTTTCCATAGGCAGCTGATCTTGGCTGTTTGGAAAACGTGTCGATCATGGAACGCATGGTTGTTGACGCCCTCAAGAATCCGGTCATCGGCCAGGACGAGCCCGCATGGGCTACTTGGCCCGATGAAGCATTATTAGATCTCCCGATGTGCGACCTGCATCTAGGACTCACAGGAGGGTTTCTCCAACAACCGATTGCTGAGTTGACCCATGAACTGGAACAACGCGGCTTACGGTTTCGTCCCCATTTTTGGATCTCCAACGAGTGGTTCACACCCGATGGAGTGCCAGGCATCGCCATCCCTTTCTATCTTGCCCACCCCAGACTGGCAAAGCTCGAACTCAACCAAATGTTAGAAGTAGAAGGCGGGACAAGAGAGTGGTGTTTACGCATTCTCCGTCACGAGGCCGGTCATGCCATCGAGAACGCATATAAGCTCCGTCGCCGTAGGACACGCCAGGGGATTTTCGGCAAGTCATCTCAACGATACCCGATGTATTACTCCCCACGGCCCTATAGCAGAAGTTTCGTCCGCCACTTGGATTTATGGTACGCGCAAAGTCATCCGGACGAGGACTTCGCCGAGACCTTTGCCGTTTGGCTGACTCCAGATTCATTATGGGAAGAACGGTATCGAGGCTGGCCCGTCCTCAAGAAGCTCAAGTACGTTGACGGTTTGATGAAGGAACTTCAGGGAGTGTCGCCCTGCGTCACGACATCAGAAGAAGTCGATTCGCTCTCGAGTTTAAAGAAGACCCTCCGCGAACATTATGAGCGCAAACGGAGACATTATGGCATCGACCGGCAATTGCAGTATGACCCGGATTTGAAGCGACTCTTTTCGGCTATGCCGAGCCACTCATCCAAACCCAGCGCCGCCAGTTTCCTCAATCGCTTTCGCAGGGAAGTGCGTCGAAAGGTCGCAAGTTGGACAGGCGAGTATCAGTACACCATCGATCAGGTGCTGGAGGACATGATCCGACGATGCCGAGAGTTGGATCTCCGGGTGCCCATCACGGAGGAACAAGCCAAGCTGGATTTCACCATCCTCCTCACCGTTCACACCATGAATTTTTTGCGGAGCGGGCGACATCGGGTGGCCTTATGAAACGACTGCGTGTGCTGGTGCTCATGCACAAAGATCTTGTACCACCCGACGAAGTAAACGGCCATAACGTGAAAACCGTCGAATGGCGGACAGAATATAATGTCGTGTCGACCCTCAGGAAGCTGGGGCACGAGGTCTACCCGCTCGGAGTCAAAAGCGACCTCGGCGTGATCCACTCAGCAGTGGAGAATTGGAGACCCGACATCGCATTCAACCTCCTCGAAGAATTCGACGGCGTGGCTGTCTATGACCAGCACGTTGTCTCGTACCTCGAACTCTTGCACCTACCCTACTCTGGGTCTAATCCTCGTGGACTCATGCTGGCTCGCGACAAGGTCCTGACGAAAAAAGTGCTGGCCTTTCATAGGATTCCCTACCCAGAGTTCATGGAAGTCCCTCAAGGCCGGGCGGTGAAGCGGCCCAAATCACTGTCATTCCCCTTAATCGTGAAATCGGTGAGCGAAGAGGCCTCGCTTGGGATCTCTCAGGCCTCGATCGTGACGGACGATGACAAACTAAGCGAGCGAGTGGCCTTCATTCATAATAGCGTGGCAAGCGGAGCGCTGATCGAACGGTATATCGAGGGACGCGAGCTCTACGTGGGAATTATTGGAAACGGACAGCTGCAAGTGCTGCCTGTCTGGGAACTCATCATGGACAAGCTACCGGATGATGCGAAGCGGATCGCGACCGAGCGCGTGAAATGGAGCCGAAAGTATCAGACAAAGTATGGCATCACGTCACGCGAAGCCGACAAGTTGCCGGAAGGCAAAACCCAGGAAATTCAAGGTCTGGCTAAACGTGTCTATCGAGCGCTTGGACTCAGCGGCTATGCGCGGATCGATATGCGGATGGACACGGACGGGCAGCTCTACGTCCTTGAGGCAAATCCCAACCCACAGATCGCGGAGGATGAGGATTTTGCCGATTCGGCAAGGAAGGTCGGCTACCAGTACAAGGATCTGTTGCAAGAGCTTTTGAACGTCGGCCTTCGCTGGCGCCCAGCAAAAGCCGCATAACTTGGCGCGGAGACTGGCTTCCTACAACTACGACGCCCCTTCCTTGTATTTCCCATCTAACAGGCAGCTGACATTCATGTCCCCCATCACATTGATGGCTGTGCGACAGCGATCGAGAAACCAATCCACCGTCAGCAGGACAGGAATATATTCCACGGGCAGTCCGACTGCCGTAAAAACCATGGTCATCGTTACCAAACCTGCTTCAGGGATGCCTGCAGCGCCGACGGAGGCGATGATGCTCGTCAATACCACCAGCAGTTGCTGCTGGAAGCTCAGATCCATCCCGATCATCTGTGCGATGAAGAGTGCCGCCATTGCCTCGTACAAGGCCGTGCCATCGTTGTTAAAATTTGCTCCAACCAGCGCCCCCATGCTCGCAGACTGCTCACGCAGACCCACACGATCCTTGAGGGCGGCATAGGTCACGGGCATCGTCGCCGTTGAGCTGGCCGTCGAGAACGCCATCACCAGGGCATCACGTCCACCTCGCAGCAACGCACCAGGACGCACCCAGGAACCAAAGCGAATACGGAGCAGGTAGTACCCCGCCTGGATCGCGAGCGCCAGCAGCACGCTGAGCACGAACATTCCAAGCGCTTTGAACGGAGCGAAGCCTTCCGTCCCCACGATGCTCGCGACAATGCCGAAGACCGCCAACGGGACCACCGCGATGATCCAGTGCAAGATCGTGATCAGCGATTCCAAAAAGAGTTCAACAAGGTGCCCCATCGTTCCAAGCGGCCGTTCTCGTTCCTTGCGGAGAGCCATCCCAAAGGCCACGGCCACGAAGATGACGCCAATGACCTTTCCATCGTCACCGAGCGGTCCCAGCAGACTCTTGGGCACATTCTCAAGAAAGAGGGAGAGTGGATTCGCGGATTGTGTCGTTTCGTCGTGTACAGTGGGCGGTGTGAGGCCCGCCCCTTGTCCTGGCTGCATCACATTGCCAACCGTCAGACCAACCATGATCGCAACCAGCGTGTTCAGGAGCAGTAGCCTGGGAAGCCGCATCGCCAGCGGACCCCCGAGCTGAGTCGTCATGAACGTGTGCACAATCGCCGCAAGAATCAGCGCCGGGGCGAGGGCCCCGAGGAGCCGCAACACCAACTTCCCCGGCACCGCCAAGACAGCCGCCTGGGTCCCCAGCATCAACCCCACGATGACGCCAAGCACCAGTGCGATCACGATGCGCGCATAGAGCGGCATGCCCTGCCACCGTGCGAGCAGACCCGTCTTCGCCGTAGAGATCGTCGTGTTGTCCAGGTTGTTGTCGTTCATACGCCGTGATTCCGATCTTCCGCTGCTGGCCTCAAGTAAGAGGAACGAGAAGGCTGCTTCTGCGTACCCTATGTACATGGACAGATCGGCGCTGACAAACCTTATCTCTGCAAGAGAGCAGCAATCAGGCCGACACAACATGTTCAGATCTCACAGAATACGAGATCGCGGATTGTAATGGATCCGATTGAGGATTGACGGAATGGATACAGCGAGGTGGAAACAGTTCCAGGAATTATTGTTTGAATGGTTGCTCATGCCATCATCGTGTCACCTGGCGCTCGCCGATCCCGTGACGCAATGCTTCGACATCCAGTTCGTGCTCCAGATGATGGAGAACATCGTCACTGATCGTGCCGTCGTTGCGCAGGCCGATCAACGCCATTCGCTCAGCCGTTAAGGTCTCATGGCGTAATCGCTGAAAGGCCTCAGTGGACTCACGCACGGTTTCTCCATCAATGGCTGCGGTACCGGCAAAGCGTTCCACCTGACGGCCATACTGCACACGTAGCCGTTCAACATGTTCCACCAGCAGCCAATCCTCGCCCACAAGTTGATCCAAGCGAGTCAGCGCGGCCGTCGCCGCATGCTCGCGCGCCAACCGCTCTTCATCTTCCAGCCCACGGCCTGCTTCGACACGCAAGAAGCGAATCAGCGGTGGCAGCGACAGACCTTGGAGCACCAGCGTGGCCAAGATCACCATGAAGCTGATCAAAATGATTTCGGCCCGAAACGGGAACGGCGCACCGGTCACCGTCGTCATCGGCAAAGCCAAAGCCGCCGCGAGCGTGACGATACCCCGCATGCTGGTCCATGAGGTCAGAAATATATGGGACCACGGAGGCAGGGGATCGCGCGTCCGTAGGGTCGCACTCAGCCACCGTGGCAGGGTAGCCGCCAATGGCACCCACAGCAGCCGCACGACAATGGCGGCAAGACTGACGAGTACGCCAGCCAACAGGACCGGTCCAAGTTGCCCAGATGGCACCGCTGCGCGCAGCGCTCCGAGTTGAAGACCGATTAAGATAAAGATCACGCCGTTCAAGACAAAGATGAGCAAGTCCCAGACTGCGCGCGCCTGAATGCGCGTGGCTGGAGCCACCGCGTCGCTGAAA
This sequence comes from Nitrospira sp., assembly GCA_041742455.1. Classification (GTDB taxonomy): domain Bacteria; phylum Nitrospirota; class Nitrospiria; order Nitrospirales; family Nitrospiraceae; genus Nitrospira_D. The sequence continues at coordinate 7,099 of JBGSIO010000060.1, forward strand.
TGCTGTCGGAGATGTAGCCCTCCAGCCACACAAGCCAACACCGCGGAGGCATGGAGGGACTCGCCTAAGACCCAGGCAATATACGGCGCTAACAACGTGATGCCGATCTGGATCAACCCATCAGTCGTCATAGAGAGCGCCCACCGCGTGAGCATCCCTACGCCGATTCCAATGGCCACTCCAACGACGGCGGCAAAGACGAACTCGAGGATCGCCCCGCCCACCGTAAACGTGCCTGTCACCGCTGCACCCACCGCGACCCGATACAGGACGAGCGCCGTCGCATCATTGACCAGACTTTCCCCTTCGAGGATCGTGACCACCCGGCGCGGAATGCCCAGCCGCTTACCGATTGCCGTGGCCGACACCGCATCGGGTGGTGAGACAATCGCCCCCAGCGCAATCGCCTCCGCCCATCCGATTCCGGCCAACACCGTATGCGCAACTGCCGCCACAGCGGCCGTCGTCACGAGGACCAGTCCCACCGCCAACAGCGAGATCGGCCGCAGATTGTGGCGAAACTCTCGGAGCGACGTAAAATAGGCGGCGGCCCAGAGGATGGGCGGGAGGAAGACCAGAAAGACCAGATCGGGACTCAGCGTGACCGTTGGAAGACCGGGCACCACCCCCAGGATGAGTCCGCCGATAACGAGGAGAATGGGATACGGGATCAGGATTTTGTTGGCGACGGTCGTGAGGGCCAGGACCGCAGCGAGCAAGAGAATGACAATTTCGAGTTGGTGCAAGCTCTCCATTCTCCACCCTTTCTAGAGAGGCGTGCTCTGTGGGAGCTGGATGGAGGACAGTACGGGGCGAGTAGACGGGAGTCAACCTCCCTGCACTAGCCGACGATGTGACGCAAACGAGATTGTGGCACCACGACCCTGGTTGCTAGGAGCGCGCAGATCTGATGGTCCCTACTGTCCTTTCCGACATGCCAGGCTATATCAGCCTGAGTTGAGGCAGAGCCGTTCACGCATGTTATCCATTTGGATACGGCACTGCATCTATTCGGATACATAACATTTCGGATCTTAGGTTTTCTCCAGCACATCTTCAGCAAGCTCACCGTTCATCAACCCCTCGGTCTGGCATAAGAATCGCTATCCTCGATCTGCAAGCGGGAGCCCATCAAGTTTCGTGGTGGGAGTTTTGCCGTAATCGGTCCGAGATGATCCGTGTCGGCCCCTGCATTTGCTGACATCTAACAAATGGAGGTTCCAGTGAATTATCAACCCTGGCGGTGTTGGCGTGCTCTACCTATAGCGGCAACTCTAGCCGTCGCCCTCACGTTTTGCTTCGGTAACGACCGAGCGATCGCAGACCCGAATCACGAAGTAGACACGGCCAACTGGATCGCTCTGCCTCTGAGCAGTATCGACGGCTTTTTCCCAACTCCTTGGAGTTGCAGCGGAGCCGCACCATCGCCACAATCCGTTCTACAGTTTCACAGAAACTGGCACTGCGCCAATCCAGACAATACTGGCCCGAATTGGGGGAATCGCTTCTTTGGCTTCCATAAACAATTCTTGCTAGGATATGACCGCTACCTAATTTCAGTCGGGGAACCGCATATACAAACCTGGGTCGCTGCGCCGGGCGCCCTGATTCCTCCGGCCCATAGTGGCCGCCCCGCTGATGCGCCTTGCACCACTTGCCAAGCACTGCCCAGCTCATTCAAGCTTCCGGCTGCCGGTGGTACCCTCGATAGCTTCGCCAGTGTTACCGCCATCGGCGATGCAATCGTCGGCTGGCACAATACGAATCACGGGCGGATTGCTGCCGCAGGTGGAACCGGCTCATGTTCCGCATCTTCAGCGGATATGAACTGTCCAAGTTGGTCCCCACGTGATCCCATCTTTTATCGATATCATCATATCTTTGACGACGTGCAGGACGCCTGGCGTACTCATCAGGCGACCGACATCGCCATAGTCTTCGATCGATCCGGCAGCATGAGTTTGCCGACCAGCGGAGGTGGAACACGATTGGATGCGGCCAAATCAGCTGCCAGCCTGTTCGCGGATCTACTCGAAGACGGCTCCAGTCATCGCTTGGGATTAGTCACTTTTTCGACGACCGCTTCCAGTCCTGCAACGATGCCGTTGACGACAGTGGCGGGCGCTCCGGCGACCCTCACTACGGCGTTGGCCGGCGTGACGGCCAGCGGAAGCACGAGCATTGGGGATGGGCTTCAGAAAGCACAGACACTTGTCGCAGGCGGCAGCAATGCCAGAAAGGCGATGCTGCTCTTAACCGATGGGATGGAAAATACCACCCCCACTATAGCAACCGCTCAGGGAGGATTAGGCGACACCCATATTTGTTCCGTGGGCTTTGGTACACCCGGTGGACTGGATGGCCCAAAGTTACGTGACCTCAGCGAACGCCAAGGCGGCATTTATATCAGCACGCCCAACTCGCTGGAACTGAAGAAGTTCTTTGTCTTTTGTTTCGCGGACATCTTTGACACGTTCGTCGGCGAAGATCCGATTGAAACATTGCCCGGCGCAACCTTGGCCTCAACTGCCACCATCCACACAGCCTATGAAGACCATAAATTGGTTTTTGTGCTTTCATGGACAAACCCGCTCCCCAAGGGGACGTTGCGATTGGCTATCACCACCCCATCAGGCTCACCGGTCAAGCTGACCGATCCGGCGGTGGAAAGCACATTCGGGCCCACGTGGCACATCGTCCGAGTCAAAACTCCTTTTCAGGGCGAGGGAAATGGTCAGTGGGAAGCGAGGGCTGTACGTCCTCATCGTGGATACGTCAATGGGTTCAGCTCGAATGCTTTCGCAGACTTCGCCCAGGGCGCCGCCTTGGTCCGGAGTCAGGTCGCACGTCTCTGTCCAAACGGTTGCAAGGCAGTTCTGTATTATGAAGACGAAATGGTCCACGACACATTCGAAGACCACAACAGTATCTACGCAACAGCTCTCTATGGGGAGGTCGGTCGTGGGATGATCGGCACCGTCACCAAGCCACGCACTCCCGCTGAGTTTGCGGCGGCTCTCAAGGCTCGCAAATTCGATTTATTGGTCTACAGCTCGCAATTTACCGAGAAGGAACAACCCTACGACGACATCTTAAGCCGCGTGCTTTGCTCCCGATCCAAACCCTTGAGTATCATCAGCGATAATCGCGAGACGCAAGGCGCCCAAGCTATCTTGCGCTGCGCCGGTGCGTTGCGCGGGAAAGCCAAGAATTTTACCGGCCTTCAAGGGAAGGAGCTGTTGCATACTGGTGAAGCCACACTCAAGGAACAACACCATGTGTCGGTGTTTAGCTATGAAGTGCGACCAACGTCCGGAAATAGTCTCGTGCAAGCAATGAGTGACCAGGGTGCCGCCGCAGTACTCACACAGGGCATCTCCGGTAAAGACGAAGAGTTTTTTATCACCGCACTGACCCGAGGCACAGGCCGAGTCAAGCCATTCACATATCGAAGCCAGTACTACACATTTGAATCGCTCCATCCGACGTTTCATATTCCGGAAATGTATTGGCCGGACGGCGGATACGACACCATTGAAGCGAGCGTAGATGTGACTCGTCCGGCTCAGAGCACCGGCCGAATGCTGGCTGAACTCGGTTTGAAAGAGGGAAGCACCATCAAGGGCGATGCATTGAGCCCTCGTCAAACCGTCTTGGTTCGTCAGGAACAGGCCGGAGCAGGCGTGAAGACGGAAACCAAACGCTTTCCCTTGTTCGACGATGGGACGAACGGAGACGGCACTGCGAACGATCACTATTGGGAGGTCAGCATCCCCGAGGACTTTGCAGCACACGATGGTCAGTATCAATTACATGCCTATTTTCGCCTCTGTAAAGGAGGAATGTGCGTCAATCGAGAGGCAGAACAGACCATCACTGTCCAAACAAAACTGAGCGAGAAGACGACCTTCACGGTTGAACCGCAACGGTCTAGCAGGGGTCGCAAAGTCACCCGTGTCCGTTTCACACCGGTGGATCACGCCGGTATGCCGATGGGCCCTGGCCTCATCGACTCACTGTTGGTGACGGGGCAAGGTGATGTGCGTATCACGGCGAAGCGCGATGCGGATGGCCGAGGCACCTATGAAATCCTTGCCAGTTGGACGGATACAAAGGGAGCGCCGATCCTTGTGATCCAACAGGCTGGCCGTCCAAAGGATGCGCAACAGGTGAAACTGAGCGAGTAAGCGCCCGCTCAACGTCTGCATCCAGAAGCAGGAGGTATCCCGCGGCTCTAGCCGTGGGATACCTCCTGAAGCACGCCCACCCCAACAACCAGCAGCCGTAAGCCGCTCGCCCCCTGAGCCGGGTAATCATCATCTATTTTATATCTTGACGGCAGCCGACCCTCAGCGTAGCCTCCCGCCGAACTTTGATCGGAAGGAGGACATGACGGTGGAGGAATGGCCGTTTCGTCTGCTTGCGTGCGTCGGTTTCTTTACGATCGCCTTGCTGGCGTGGGTAACAGGCAGGCGCAGTCGGCTGAACTGGACGACCATTGGAGGTAGCGCAGTCTTGGCCTGGGGACTCGGCATCGTGTCCTTTTGGTTTCCCGGCTCCCGCTGGCTCTGGAGTATGATCAACGATATGGTGATCGCCGTACTCACCGCCTCGCAAAAGGGCACGGTTTTTCTGCTTGGGCCTCTCGCACTGGGTCCCGGCCAGACGTTGCCGGATGGGACAGTCTCGATCGGTTTTATCTTGGCGGCCCAAGCGCTGCCGGCAGTCGTGTTCTTTGCCGCATTGATGTCAGGTCTGTACTATTTGGGCGTCATGCAAACGATCGTGGCTCTGTTTGCCCGACTTTTTTACCAGACCATGGGCTTATCGGGGGCCGAGTCTCTCTCCGGTGCCGCGAATATCTTCGTCGGTATTGAGGCAGGCTTGATTATCCGCCCCTACCTCGTGGTCATGACGCAGTCGGAACTGCTCTTGGTGCTTACCTGCATGATGGCGACAGTGGCAAGCACCGTCATGGGCATCTATGTATCGGCTCTACAACATACAGTGCCTCAGATCGCCGGGCATTTGATTTCCGCGTCAATCATTTCGATTCCTTGTGCGGTGCTCATCAGCAAACTCACGTTTCCCGAAGATGGAGAGCCCGTGACGCTGGGCGGCGTGCCCTCTGACCTCACCGAGGGGAACTCATCTCCTGCATCCGACAGTGACGAGAACCCGCCACCCTCCAACCTCATTGTCGCCTTGATCGATGGCGCAGGACAGGGAATAAAAATGGCTGTCGGCATTGCCGCGTTACTGATCGTGTTCCTTGGATTGGAAGCGTTGGTGGATCTGACGCTGGCCCAGCTTCCTGCGATCGGTGGCGCGCCGCTCTCCGTCGCACGGATCCTCGCCTGGTTGACCTGGCCGTTCGCCATTCTCCTCGGTCTCCGTCCTGAGGAATGGCAGATCGGCGCGGACTTGCTGGGGTCGCGGTTTATCGAGACGGAAGTCGCGGCCTATTTCAAGTTGGCCGCCGTGCAATCCGCGTCTCCGCCGCCGCTCTCTCCACGGTCCCTCACGGCCATGACCTATGCCCTCTGCGGATTCGTGCATGTGGCGAGCATGGGCATCTTTGTCGGCGGCATCTCCGCCTTGGTGCCGCATCGGGCAAAGGACATCTCGCTCCTGGGACTGCGTGCGTTGTGGACCGCCTATTTGACGACGTTGCTGACCGGTTGTATTGCAGGAGTCCTCGCATCTTCCTAGTAACGTGGCGCTCACCGGTCCCCACTGGAACCTCATACCAACGGACAAACCGTTCACACGTGAGTTGCCGCTCTCACAATCCCAACACAAGAGCAACCGCCCGCCTTTGACGAGCGTGAACACGGCGATGCTTACGAGTGGCAAGGTCCAGCGGGAGGCCACTAACGGAAGCGGATCTCTTTGTTCATCTCGTATTTGGCAAGCGTGTTAAAGCAACGGAGAACGACGATGCACATGAAGATAGTGGGCGGTACTGATTCTTTGGGAGCCGGCGAGACTAGGGCGCATGGTGGATGCTGGGGGACGTGGGACGGTAAAGGTGAATCGGATCTCTTCCCACATGAAAGACTCCCGACCCCTTTCTTCACATGGCGTCGTTGTTGACCGGCTGTATTACAGCAGTCCTCGCTTCCTTCTAGAAAGCGGCGCTCACCGATCCCTCTCTCCATCCAAACGGACGAACCGTTCCCACTTAAACTGCCCCTCTCAGAGCACCAACGCATGAATGATCCGAGAGTCGGTATCCAAACGGAGCGCTTGGATCAAGCGGGAACTACTCACGACCCCTTTTCATTTCACACTCATAAGGATTACCATCCCTCGCATCGCACATTGCCAATGGTGGTGAATGGGCAAGAGGTTCCCGATATCTCCTTCCTTTTCGAAAGGTGTCAATGATTGAACCCCGATCTTTCATGGAAGATAAATGACCACTCGTTATCATCTCGATGATCTTGGCTGGTACCGGCTTGAGCAATTAGTTCAGGCTGCACTCAAGGCTGAGTTGGGTATTGGAGTGGAATCTTGGGGGGAGCGCCGAGACCATGGGCGCGATGCTTATTGTGAAAAATCCCTCCGCTTCCCCAGCAGACACATTGTCCAAGACGGTCCCTTCATTTTTCAGGTCAAATTCGTCGAAAACGCTAACGCATCAGGTGCACGAAGCGAGGAAACAATATTCAGAGCTGTTGAAGCCGAGTGTACTCGAATACTAGAACGTCAAGAAGAAGGTCACTGGAAAGAACCGACGCACTATACGCTACTAACTAATGCCCCTCTCAGCGCATCGCTTAGGGATAAAATTCGGAATGTATTTCGAGAGTCATTCCCCAGCACAAACTTTCACTCTCTAGGGGGGAACGACGTTTGTGACATACTCGATGAACATCCAAATCTTCGTCGTGCATTCCCCGAACTTCTCAGCCTCAGAGATCTAGATGAGCTGCTTTCGGAGGTTGTCGACAGGGAGAGTCTAGAACGAAGTAAGAGTGCCATCGAAGCCGCTCGTGACATTCTTCCTGTCTTTGTCCCTACTGAAGCATATAGCAAAGCCTGGAGCATTCTGCACAAGCACCACTTTGTCGTACTTGAAGGCCCACCTGAAATGGGGAAAAGCTCAATCGCCTGGATGGTTGCGCTAACCCAAATCACTAATGGATGGCAAGCAATAGCTTGCGACACACCTGAGGATGTTTTCAGGTATCCAAAGTCATCGATCCATCGCGTGTTCATAGCAGATGATGCGTTCGGCCGAACTGAGTACGACCCTGCAAGGGGATCCAAATGGGAAACCCAACTCGACCGTGTATTGCAGCGTCTTGACGCCAAGAACTGGTTAATATGGACGAGCCGAAAGCACATATTGGAGCGCGCATGTAGGCATATGGACTTACAAGGGAAAGCATCTAGCTTCCCCAAACCTGGAGCTGTTCTCGTTAAAGCGGACAATCTAACGAAGCGAGAAAAGTCTTTAATACTATATCGCCACGCCAAAGCCGCGGGTCTTGAAGACACCGCGAAAGAAATAATTAAGAAACATGCAAGACACCTAATCCAGACTCAACACTTCACACCAGAGCGAATCAGACGCCTTGTCAAGGAACGACTCCCAGCCATAGCTGGAGAACTAAAAAACGGAAAATGTTCAGATAGCCAAATAAACTCCGAATTGACTGATGCTATACGGAATCCCACAGATCGTATGCGGAAGGCATTTAAAGCGTTGGATCCTGCCTATAAATGGCTACTGATTTCTCTGCTAGAAACAGGAAGACTATCCACTACCGATGACCTCAAATCCGCATATGAATTACATTGTCCCAAAAGCATCCGAAAACCCTTTGAAGAATTAGTTACAGACCTATCAGAAGCCTTCGTCAAGGTTCACCATTCACAGTGGTAGATCAAATGACCAACATTTCACGCATAGATTGGGTCCATCCAAGCTGCAGAGATCTAGTCATCGAAGAACTTTCAACCCAACCTGATTTGCAGACTACGTTTCTTCAATCCATGTCATTACAGGGAATCAAGCTCGCCATCTCTGACTCAGGTGGGGCTACGGGTGAGAGACAACTTCCGCTTATGAATCACGATGGCGACTGGGATATTCTAAAGGAGAGATGTCTACACATTGTGAGGTCAAATCCGCAAGGTCAAATTACCGATTTACTGACAGTACTGGTTAGTGCCATGACGAACACAAGCGATCTGTCTAGGAAAGAACATCTTTACAGGACTATTTCTTCCGTTTGCCAAGCTATAGCAGAAAGATGGAATCGAGAAGCAGTTAGATTACAGACAGATGATCTGCTGGCTTATTGTGAGGCAAGCCTTTTGGTCACACCCTTTATCCCTATACCCAACCTGGAAGCATCATGGGCAATGCACCTTGAAAATGCACGGACTGCTATGGATGACGCCGAGAACTACCCTCTTAGTGAAGAGCCCATTAGAAACTGGGTAAAGTTTATGACCGCCATTGACAACAATGAACCGCGATTTCTTCGGGCTAAAGGCTTTCCTATAAAAATGATGGCCGATATTAGCCGTTTGATCACGATCATTGATTCTGAAATACACGGTATCATTAGCTCGGAATCCGCGGAAGATTATGATGCTGAAGCAGAACGTCTAGAATCGATCAAAGAAGCTTTCGACTCTCTAGCAAAACTCTTTCCTTGGGATGTTGAAGAAAAGGTATATGACGAGTTCGATCCGCGCGCGATCCCACCGGACATCGCCAGGATAAGAAAGCAACTTATCACCTATTCTGGGAGAATGCGAAGAAGGATTGATTCTCTCAAGGAAAGTTCTGCACAACTCACGCCTCCTGAGCCGGACTATGATGGTGAAGGCCATAGAGGGGGAGATGACTTCTTTGACATTGATGGTCTTTTTTCGGATCTTTGAGACGGCCGGAAGTCTCGAGACTTGAGAGCCGGTCGTCTTCCCATTCGGCGCACACATCCAGTATATCTCCAGTATATCTAAGGTCAGTAAATACAACTTGTTAGGGTCCGGCAGCTTTCATCCTATAAACGGCAGTTGAAGCAGCAGCCTGCACAGGGATCGCCTTGCTGTACGCGGATAGGCGGCAGATTTCCTCGTACGAAGGGAGTCACCCCATGTGTGAGGCATCGCGCAAGGCCGTGGCAAGTCAGAACGGGTCGATTTCACTCGATACGTTTGGGGGGCGGATCCACGTCGAGTGGACCCGTCCGCAGCCGTGACGCCACTCGGCCAGTTCCCGTGTTTCATCGAGTTTCTTAACGTGAGCGGCGTCTGCGAGGCATGGGTGGCAGACTGCCCGCTGACCTACCACAGCAACTACGCGTCGGATAAACGCGCGGTGCTGGGCACCTTGCTGTTGTCAATCCTCGCCGGCCACCACCACTATGCACATATCACGGCGTTTCACCATGGTGGGATTCACCCTGCGGTCAATATAAGATGTCGGAAATCTTTTAATTGGCGCGCGCATGCCACCTCTACTCCCTCGGCATACCGCTAGTCACGATCAGACAAATCGGTCACGTTCTGCCTGAGTCGGGACGCGACAGGTGGCCGTTCGTCCCATCCACCGGTACCGGTGACGCGCCACGAAATCATAGACCGCATCGCGGATTGGGGCAGGCACCAGCACACAGAGGTAATACAGGGGCCACCACCGGGAGAGCTGTCGGATTACCCTCAGAGCCGCAGTGGACTTGGTATAGACATGGCCCTCTTCCAGCAAGAGGAAAGTCTGATAGTCCGTGGCGGATAAGTTCAGATCACGGAGGATGCGTTGCGCCTGCCCGGACTGAAGTGTTGCAAACTTGAACTGCCCGTCCGGATCATGTGCAATGGTCACAGTCACCCAGGCATTGCACCAATTGCAGACCCCATCGAAGAGAATCAACCGCTCGTACTTGGTCCATGCATGCACGGAGGGATCAAGCTGGTCGTTCATCAAACGCCTCGCGTAGGACCTCTGGACGAGGAGCTGCTTCAGTACCGATACCCAATTGAGACCACGGCAAAGTGGAACCAGCCGAAGGCGAACCGCTCACCGTTATCAACACCACCTTCAAACATTCGATATCCCGCAGAGACAGACCAATGATCGGTGAGATCATGGCGGATCTTCGCGGCGGCATCGAAGGCACGCCCTTGGGGAGCCACCAGCCCATCAACATCCACAAGGGCCATCCAGCGTGGCGCGAAACGATATTCCGCATTGAAACTGAGCAGCGGCACGAAGCCGACGTTACTATCAGTGGCTGTCGAGCCGGCTTGCCTCAACTCAACTTTGGCGTCGCGAATGAAGGCTGTTGCACCTGCACTCAACCGCCACGTTGATGATTCGTAGAAGAGATAGCGATAGGTCACTCGGTAGGAATCAAACTTGTAGTCCGATTCCACGGGAGCACCGGGAGTAAAGATTCCTCCTGCGAACAGCACCGGCGTGCTGAACGATCCGGTGCCGGAGAATCCGAGTGGCTGATAGACGAAGCGGAGTGCATGCCGGCGGCCTGGGTGCCAGGTCGCTTCCACTCGTCGTTGTACGATCGGGGTGCTGTCCTGAATGTCGGCGAGCGAGAAGCGAGTCCCTGTCGCTGAGTCGGGAATGTGAATCTCGTTCCGATCCTGCCAGATCGCTCCGGTTTCAAATTCGATCTGAAACCGTCGCGCGTCTGTCTCAAGATCTGCCGATGCACGCGGAACCTCAATCCCGATGAGCCATACCAAGACTGCCGACCATACGACGGCCCGTCTTACAACGACAGTGCACATTGGAAAGGTCCTCCGTTGGATATCCGCACATGAGTGCCTCCCCATGCAATCACACCAGGACAATAGATGGGGTTTGGCTGCCTGGTTATTATACCAACCCCCCTCACTCTGCTTGCCGCTTTGCTTCCAGAGGGTTGGAACCTAGCAGAAAGCTTGGGGGAATGTTCATGAACCTTGGACTGGGAACTGGAGATGCTATTCAGCAATGAGGTTATGGAGACAATGGGGCGTGCGCTTTCTGTCCATAGTCAGGTACATCAGACGGACTGAACGAGAATCAGCGGAAGCAGCTGGCTTATGAATCGCCCGCTTTCGTCGCTCGCCAGGCAATCACGGCGGCGCTGAGGAGCATGAGCGAGGCGAGGAGGAACGGCGCACCAGGAAATTCACCGGAAGCACTGAGACTCGAGGGCTGGTTGCGGAGATCAGTGCCGGACCGGATGAAGAAGGCGAAGGTTTGCGTGAAGAGCGTCGGGCCGATTAGGCCGGTCACGCCATTGATGCTGGCGATGGCGCTCTGCAGCTGACCTTGCTCTGAACTGCTGATAAAGCGCGTCATAAGCGATTGATTGGCAGGACCGGCGAGTCCCCAGAAGGCCATCACGGGAATCCCGAGACAAAAGATCCAGCCTTCCGGCGCGATGCCATAGACGAAAAAGCCGATCGATCCGCAGAGCAACCCGATCAACACCGTTCTGCGTTCGCCGAACCGGGCGGTGATGGGACGGATCAGTCCACCCTGCACGATCATCGCGGCCAGGCCGACGCCCGCCATCATCAGTCCGACGCTCGCCGGTCCCCAGCCGTAGCGATAACCCATATACAGCACCGACACGCTCGGCAGCACGGTATGAGCAAGATACCCAAAGAACGCAACGGTTGCGAGGCCGAAGAGTTCAGGGTGCGAACGCAGGAGAACGAGTGAGCCGACCGGATTGGCTCGCGCCCAGGCGAAGGGCGTTCGTTTGTCCGGCGAGAGCGATTCGGGGAGCACAAAGAATCCGTAACAGGCGTTGAGAAGACTGAGGGCCGCCGCGCCCCAGAAGGGCAGCCTGGGATCGATCGAGCCGAGCCAGCCGCCCAAGGCGGGACCAAAAATGAAGCCAAGCCCGAAGACCATGCCGATCTTGCCGAATGCCGCCGCACGCTGTTCCGGCGGCGTCACATCGGCGATGTAGGCGCCGGCCGTGCTGAAGCTCGAGGAGGCCATTCCGGAGATGACGCGGCCTGCAACAAGCCAGGCGACGTTCGGGGCAAGCGCCATCACGATGTAGTCCAAGCCCAATCCGAAGTTGGACAGCAGGACGACGGGCCGACGGCCGAATCGGTCAGACAATGCCCCCTGAATGGGCGAGCAAAAGAACTGCATGAACGCCCAGGCCGTGCCCATCAATCCGTAGAGCACGGCCGCCCGTGCTGTATCTCCTGAGAAAAATTCCTCGACGAGTTTCGGCAGCACCGGAATAATGATGCCGAACGACAGCATGTCGAGCAGGACGGTGACGAGAATGAACAGCATCGCCGCTCGGCGCGGCACAGTCGTGACAGAGGGATGATGTATCACCGCCGCATCCTAACAGACTTTTCCCCATGCAGCGTTTCATCGGCGACATCCTCTCAGGACTGAGTGAATTTCAGCGGCAGACTTGCGCATGGGTGAATGGCAGTGGGAGGATAAGGCCATGATCGCTCCATCTGCTGCTTGTAAGCTCATCACGAAAACTCATAGGATCCTGCTCCGCAGCAAGGAATCTTTGAGAAAACAGGATGATTTCACACTCCTCCGACAAACTGTAGCCAAGGAGAGAACATGCAACTGGCAATCTTATTATATGACGGCGTGACGGCGCTGGATGCGATCGGCCCCTACGAGGTCTTTCAGGCACCTGGGCTGGGGATTGACGTGCGCTTCGTGGCGCGCGAGAAGGGCATGAAGCGAACCGATTTTGGACGATTGGGCTTACAGGCTGATTACATCCTTGATGAAGTACCCACTCCCGACATTCTCCTCGTGCCAGGCACTCCCTTTCCACAAGCCGTAATGGGCGATCCACTCGTTCTGGAATGGATCGCGCAAGTGCACCAGTCAACCAAGTGGACCACATCCGTGTGCACCGGAGCACTAGGCCTTGGAGCAGCCGGAGTGTTACAAGGACTTAAGGCAACCACTCATTGGCTGGCCCACGATGCCCTGAAGCAATTTGGTGCGATCCCGACGAAAGCGCGGGTCGTCCGTGATGGCAAGGTCGTGACCGCCGCTGGTGTATCATCCGGGATCGACATGGCCCTGACCCTGGTTGCTGAAGAATTCGGAGAGACTGCAGCCCAAGGCGTCCAACTTCTCATCGAGTACGATCCACAGCCTCCGTTCGATGCCGGCAGTCCAGACAAGGCGCCACCGCTGGTGGTCAGCGGCGCACAAGAGGAATTTCGCAAGCTCAACCGACGATCATGAATCTGTCGCTTCAGAGTCAGCCGCCGATCAACGACCTCTCTCTTGCCATAGTCCGTTCATGTATGATGAGATCCTTCTATTCTCTCTTCCACGAATCTGACTCGATCACTGCGGAGATCTGCCAAGGAGGAGCGCCATGAACACCACCGTCGCTGAGATCCCAATGCACCACACAGTCCACACGTTCGTTAGTACGCCTCGCAAGATATTGATCGGTGGCCGATGGGTTGAGGCCGCATCGGGCAAGACGTTCCCGACCTACAACCCGGCTACAGGTGACGTGCTGGCCCATGTCGCCGAAGGCACTCGCCCCGACGTGGACCGGGCCGTCTCTGCCGCCAGGAACACGTTCGAGAATGGCCCGTGGCGCAAGCTCACCGCCTCGGAACGGGGACGGCTTATCTGGAAACTCGCCGACTTGCTCGAGACGCACCTGGAAGAATTCGCTCAACTGGAATCGCTCGATAATGGGAAACCGGTCGGCGTGGCTCGTGTAGCAGACGTGCCACTCGCTGTGGACCTGTTTCGGTACATGGCAGGGTGGGCCACCAAAATCGAAGGGAATACGATCCCCCTTTCGGTGCCTTATACACCCGGTGCCCAGTATCTCGCCTATACGTTGCGTGAGCCGGTCGGCGTCGTCGCGCAGATCATCCCCTGGAATTTCCCGCTGCTCATGGCAGCCTGGAAGCTGGGCCCTGCTCTGGCAGCGGGCTGCACGATCGTGCTAAAGCCGGCTGAGCAGACGCCCCTCTCCGCCTTGCGGCTCGGTGAGCTCATCTGTGAAGCCGGTTTCCCTGACGGGGTAGTCAACATCGTGGCTGGTTATGGAGAAACCGCCGGCGCGGCATTAGCCGGGCATCCCGACGTCGACAAAGTGGCCTTTACCGGTTCCACCGAAGTCGGGAAGCTTATTCTTAGCGCTGCTGCCGGGAACCTAAAAAAAGTGTCACTCGAACTCGGGGGGAAATCGCCGAACATCGTCTGCAAGGATGCCGACGTGGAGGCCAGCATTCCCGGAGTCTCCAGTGCGATCTTTTTCAACCAGGGTCAGTGTTGTTGTGCCGGATCCCGGCTCTTCGTTGAGAAGGGTATTTTTGACAAAGTGGTCGACGGCGTGGCCGAAGACGCAAAGAGGATCAAGGTTGGGCCCGGTATGGACCTCTCCTCCCAAATGGGGCCTCTCGTATCGGATGAGCAGCAACGGCGGGTCCTCAGCTACCTGGAATCAGGTCTCTCCGAAGGGGCGAAGGCCGTGGTGGGCGGACGGAAGCTTGGCGACAAAGGCTATTTTGTGGAACCGACCGTGCTCGTCGACACCACAAAGAACATGAAAGTCATGCAGGAGGAAATCTTCGGGCCGGTTGTCTGTGCCGTGCCCTTCAAGGATATCGATGAGGTACTTCCTATCGCCAACGACTCGATTTACGGCCTGGCCGCGGCGGTTTGGACCCGCGATGTCGGCAAGGCTCATCGTATTGCTGCCCAGCTGCGCGCGGGATCGGTGTGGATCAATTGCTACAACATCTTTGATGCAGCGCTACCTTTCGGTGGCTATAAGCAATCAGGATGGGGCCGTGAAATGGGCCACGATGCCCTGGAACTCTATACTGAAGTGAAAGCCGTCACGGTGCGGCTCTAAACGATTTCTGAAAGGTACTCAAGGCCGGTGGGAATGATCCGGACCTTTTGTCAAAAAATCTTTGTGGAGACTCCGACAAAAGGCAGGAGGTAATTGAGTCCACCGTTCGGCTGATCGGTGCCTCCATTGGAGATATGACTGAAGCGAAGTCCCGCATTCAGCGACCATTGCGCTGTGAGGTCATAGATTGCGCCTGCACCTCCCCAGACCAGAAAATTGAAATCTGATCCTTGTTCGGGAATGCGCCCGTCGAAATTTGTCCAGAGTGGGCCGCCGCCACCTTCAACATAAGGCTTCAGGCGACCGAACGAGGTTAACGTATAGATCAATTTTGGTGTAAATCCGATACCGTATGCGCTGGTCGGTTCCGTAATCCCTAAGAGCGCCGCTTCCACTCCGAGAGCGATGGAGCCACTCCACCACTCTTTGCCGATTGGGTCAGTCAACGCAATCTGCCATGACGGATGCACAGCCACTCCATTCAGCTTGGATGACTGTGTATCGATGATTCGCACCGGCAGCATTCCTCCCACCACCATGCTGACTGCCTGTCTTCCAATCCATGTCGACGGTATCTCCTCTGCCACAGCTGGTGGCGACCAAACCAAACCCGTGGAGACTAGCACCACTGCATATACCCAGCTCATGCGCATACTGAGCCATCCCTGTGCCTTGACGCAGTTGGTGGTTCAATGAAGTGGGACGGCATGGGGGAGTATACACATGTGCGTGTGCTGAAAGACGGTTTTATCTGTCTCGTAGCTCACGCAAGACTGGACAGAAGGTTCCTGATAGACAGGACGGAAGGAAGCGAATAGAAGGAGCTGGAATTCGTCACCCTGCTTCGCGGTAACCACACTCTTCATTACGGCATTGCACGCTCCGGCCGTCTTGCTTGCTGACTTTCTCGACGAGGAACGGAGCCTGGCACGTGGGACAGGCCTTCGGAACGGGACGATCCCACAACGCATACTCGCACTTGGGATAGTTGCTGCAGGCAAAGAACGAACGCCCCTTCTTGGTCCGTTTCTGCACGAGGTCGCCCCCACAGTCAGGCTGCGGGCACTTCACACCCAGGGCCAGCGGTTTAGTGGTCTTACACTGCGGGTAGGCGGAACAGGCGATAAACTTGCCGAAGCGTCCAGTTTTCACCACCATCGGACTACCGCATTTATCACAAACTTGATCGGTGGTGATTTCCTCTTTGGGGACGATTTTGATCGTCCCATCCGGCAGCTTCTCGAAGTTCTGCGTATTCTTGCAGGGAGGATCATCTTTATATGCGGGGCAGGCGAGGAATTTTCCGTTTCGTCCCCACTTGATCTCCAACATCCGGCCGCACTTCTCACAGGGAATGTTGGTCGGAGGTTCGACAATATCTTTGGGACCAGGGATGGTCTTCGCTCGTTCCATTTCTCTGGTGAACGGCGTGTAGAAGTCACGCACCGCCGTGACCCACTGCTTGTTTCCCTCTTCTACTTCGTCTAGTTGTTCTTCGAGCTGCGAGGTGAAATCCACGTTGATGAGTTCAGGGAATCCTTTCAACAAGAAATCATTGACGGTTTTCCCCGTTTCAGTCGGAACCAATCGCCCTTCTGTCTTTTCGACATACTTCCGATCCTGGATCGTGGAGATGATCGCGGCGTAGGTCGAAGGCCGCCCGATACCTTTTTCCTCCAGCTCTTTGATCAGGAGCGCTTCGTTGTATCGCGGTGGAGGCTGCGTGAAATGTTGTTTGGACAACATCCCGGGAACCGTTTGCCCCTCTTGCTCGATCAACCGTAACGATTCGCCCTCAGCTAATGTCGGCAGCTGACGCTCGTCGTCATCCGCCTCCTGATCGGCCTTAGGCTTCTGCGATGGCAACTCCTTATCAACGCCTTCCAGATACACAATGGTATGGCCAGGAAACTTCACGACGGTTCCTGTCGAGCGAAAGATATAGCGCTCCTTCGTTCCAACCGGAGCTGAATCGATCCGTGTCACGTCCAAAATGGCCGGCACCATCTGCGAGGCAATGAAGCGATTCCAAATCAGCTTATAGAGGTTGTATTGATCATGATCCAAATATTGACGAATCGATTCGGGGTCACGCGCCGCCGAAGTCGGCCGAATCGCCTCATGGGCCTCCTGCGCGGCCTTCGACGTCTTGTAGACATTCGGTGTCCCCGGGAGATAGTTCGCTCCGAATCGCGACTGAATCACCTCGCGCGCATCGGTCATCGCCTCGTTGGAAATACGAGGCGAATCGGTCCTCATATAGGTGATCAGACCAGTCGCCCCTTCGGCGCCGATTTCGATCCCTTCGTAGAGCTGCTGCGCGAGCGTCATGGTTTTCTTTGGCGAAAAATGCAGTTTTCGTGCGGCTTCCTGCTGCAGACGGCTGGTGATGAATGGAGCGACGGGGTTCCGCTTTTTCTCGCGGCGCTCAATCGACTGGACGACGAACGTCTTTCCCTGAATATCGGCGACGATTCGAGCCGCCTGCTCGCCGTTCTCAATCGACCCATCCTCGCCGTTGACACTGTGGAGCCTGGCTTCGAACGACGGCGGATTGGCCCCAGCGAGCAGCGCAGTAATCGACCAGTACTCTTCAGCCCGGAATGCCTCGCGTTCTGCTTCTCGTTCGCAAATTAACCGCATGGCAACCGATTGCACACGCCCCATGCTGAGTCCCCGACGAACCTTGCTCCAGAGCAACTGGCTCCCTTGATAGCCGACGATGCGGTCCAAGATTCGGCGAGCCTGCTGGGCATTGACCAACTTCATGTCGATCTCACCGGGCGATTGTAATGCCCGCTTGATAGCAGACTCGGTGATCTCGTTGAACAAAACCCGAAAGATCTTGCCGTCTTTCTTTTTCTTTTTTGATTTTCCGAGCAGCTCTTGTTCAAGGTGCCAGGCAATCGCTTCGCCTTCACGATCAGGGTCCGGCGCCAGAAATATCTTGTCCGCCCCTTCTGCCTTCTTCTTAATCTCAGCCAAGACCTTCGACTTGCCTTTGATCGTGACGTACTGCGGTTCGAAATCGTTTTCGAGATCGACGCCTAACTTGCTCGTCGGTAAATCTTTGATATGGCCCACCGACGCCATCACAGTATAGCCACGGCCCAGATACTTGGTGATAGTTCTCGCCTTCGTCGGCGACTCAACGATGATTAACGATTTTCCCATGCGTACTCCTGCTATCCCTGAAGATAGTCTACCATCCGTACCAAATCTAAGAGATTCGTGCAACTAGAATGGGAGTCAGCGCCAATCGTCACGAGATGAGGAACCATACAGGCCCATACAGCAAATGAGTTCGCTCGCCCATCCAATCAATGGTGTGGGCCACCCTCGTCGCGATCTGCTCGTGACGTTCGTGCAGGGCGTTGAGCATCCGACTAAAGACGAATGTATTGTTGCCCAGGCAACTGACGAATCCGTCCGCCCAATTCCAACGACAGCAGCGTCGCCGACACTTGCGCGGCGCTCAACCCCGTTTGCTCAATGACGGCATCAACTGATCGCGCCTCATACGACAGCGCCTCGTACACCACCAAATCGTCTTGCCTGAGGGTTGCCTGCGCTTCGAGCGGTAGAGCCTCAAGTTGCATCAGAGCCCGTTGACGCGCATCGATTTGTGGAAGGATCTCATCGAGAATATCTTGCGCTCCCTCGATAAGCTTCGCTCCCTCTTTGATCAGGCGATTCGATCCGCGGCACCCTTCCTCCTTAATAGACCCTGGGAGGGCGAACACCTCGCGACCCTGTTCTAACGCAAGCTTCGCCGTAATGAGCGATCCGCTGTTGGTTGCGGCTTCGCTCACCAGCACACCCAACGAAAGCCCGCTAATAATCCGATTCCTTCGTGGAAAGTGATGACTGTGCGGTGCCGCGCCGACCGTCAACTCCGAGATGACGACCCCATGCGACTCGATGCTCCGACGTAGTGCCTGGTGTTCCGAAGGGTAGGTTCGGTCGATGCCGCACCCCAGCACGGCAATCGTACGTCCTTTTCCCGCGACCGCCCCTCGATGCGCCGCCGCATCAATGCCTCGCGCTAAGCCACTGACGATGGTGATACCGCGCTCTGACAGGTCTTTGGCAATCTCCTCGGTAAGAATCCTACCGGAAGCGGTCGCCCGTCGGCCACCCACAATCGCAATGGCCACGTCGTCCTGTGGAGTAAACGTTCCGTTCATGTACAACAACGGCGGCGGATCAGGAATGGCCCTAAGTCGAGGCGGATAGGATGGATCAAACACGGTGAGTGTTCGGATGTCGAGGCGTTCAACGACCTTCACTTGGTGATCAATCTGCCGACGGATATTCGCATCGGGTCCTCGCCGTATGGACTCAGCCATTTCCAGGCTGCAGCCGACGCGAATCAACTCATCCGCGGGCGCCGCAAGAGTGGTCTCAGCTGAACCAAACGCTTGAATCAGCTTAACAAGCGTGCGGTCTCCGACACCGTCAATGGCTTGGAGCGTGAGCCACGCAGTCAATGATGCTGTATCCATCCGGGTCTCGCAGAAATGATTGGGGATTCAACTCAGCCGGAGGGCAGAGCCTTGGCAATCACTCTCCTGGCAAGAAACGACGGCGAGCGCGACACAATACTAAAGAACGACCAGATCGTATTGCTCAAGATGTAACTGACTATCCGGAGTGACGATGATCTTTGCCGAACAATCCCGTTCCAGCACTTCAACTCCATTGCGCTCTTCATCTTGCAGCAACTCCGCCACCGTCGGATGGGCTCCCACAACGATGCGTTGTTGATCTGAAGTGGGTTCAATCCGCCTGATCTCCCGAAAGATTTCGTACGCCACGGTTGTCGGAGACTTCGTATATCCACGACCTTCACAGTAGCGGCAAGGCTCTGACAGCGAGCGCAAGAGGTCCTCCCGAACACGCTCGCGAGAAATCTCGATCAAGCCGAGATCCGAGATTCTGGAGATCCTCGTCCGTGCCTTGTCTGACGCCATGGCATCCACCAGCGCATGGTAGACACGATCTCGATTTTTTTCACGCTCCATATCGATAAAATCGACGATGATAATGCCGCCGATTCCACGCAACTTGAGCTGATAGGCTACTTCTTTCGCCGCCTCCAGATTATTGCGCACGATGGTCTCTTCTTGATCGCGCTTCCCCACAAAGCGTCCCGTATTGACGTCGATCACGGTCATGGCCTCGGTATGATCGATGACCAGATAGCCACCCGACTTGAGCCACACTTTCCGGCTCAAGGCGCGCACAATTTCCTGTTCAACTCCCAGATGATCGAACAATGGCTCTTCCTTGTCGTAGAAATGAATCCGTGCTGTTTGTTCGGGAGAAAAGCGCTGCACAAACCCACGAATCGCCTCGTATTCCCCCCGGGAATCGATCCAGAGTCGATCAACTTTTTTTCCGAACAAGTCCCGCACCACCCGGAAGCTGAGGCTCAAGTCAGAATGCAGCAACGCAGGAGCCGGTAATTGTTCCCGCTTCGTCAACACGTCCTGCCACAGCACGTGCAGAAAATCGACGTCGGATTTGAGTTCGTCCTCTTTGACGCCTTCGCTGACTGTCCGCACGATATAGCCACAGCCTTGGCGCCGAACGCGGCGCATGATCTCCTTCAACCTGGCCCGTTCTTCATCGCGCGGAATGCGTCGCGACACTCCGATATGGTCGACGGTCGGCATGAAGACGAGGTAGCGTCCCGGCAGCGAGACGTAGGTCGTCACTCGGGATCCCTTGGTCCCGATCGGCCCCTTTGAAATCTGCACCATCAGTTCCTGGCCCTCACTCAGAATTTGCTCGATAGGCTTGGCGCTCTGACGCTTGGGTCTGAGCATGTCCGAATCTTTTTCATCTTCTTCCGCCTCAACCAGCATATCGCCCGGTTCTGCATCCTCCAACAGATCAGAGACGTGCATGAACGCTGCTTTTTCCAGACCAATATCCACGAATGCAGCCTGCATCCCCGGCAACACCTTGGCGACTCGTCCCTTATAAATATTCCCAACAAAATCCTTATGCTTGGCGCGGTCTCCAAACAAATCGGTGACCACCCCTCCATCGAGGACCGCCACGCGAGTTTCTTCGCGCGCGACTGTTATCGCAATTTCAACTCCCATACTGACTCCTTTGATCTGAAAGTCGTTGAGGTATCGGAAGAGCGATGGACGCGAGCCCATACTCAGGTCCCGAATTCACTCCATCCATCCTTTCTCGACTTTCAATAGATTATGTGTTCCGAAAAGCAGATGCTTATAGCGCTGCTTCTCTCGGTGTTCATTCAATAAAACAAGCTCAGTCTCTTCCGTTTGACATTCAACAGTAAGCCTAACGATGCCATAGTCATGATCGTAGCGCTTCCACCGTAACTCACCAAGGGCAAGGGTATGCCGACGATCGGAAACATTCCAGCCGTCATCCCAATATTGACCACGACACAGAAACAGAGCATCGCCACGATTCCGACAGCAAGCAAGGCACCAAGCTGATCTTTCGCTTTTGACGCAATCTCCAACGAGAGCCAGATCAATCCCACAAACAGCCCCAGAAGGATCAAGACACCCAGAAATCCCCATTCTTCGGCGAAGACGGCAAACACGAAATCGGTATGACCCTCCGGCAAAAACTTGAGCTGGCTCTGCGTCCCGCCATGGAGTCCTTTTCCCAAGAGCTGACCAGAACCGATGGCGATCCTTGATTGCAGGGCATGATAGCCTTTTCCGCCCGGGTCATAACCGGGGTCGACGAACGCCATAATGCGCTGTCGCTGATAATCATGCAAGGACCCCCAGACTCCTTCCCAGGCAAATGGGAAGAGCATAATCCCAAACAATAGAATAAATCCAATGGCTTGCGAGCGAACCCCTACCATGAGAAGCATCGCTGCGTAGATCGCCACGAAGCTCAAACCGCTCCCCAGATCCGGTTGCTTCAGGATGAGGAGCAGACCAGGCAATACCAAAATTCCCGGCACGATGACGCGCTGCAGCCAACCAACACGAGGGGCCTTCGAATAATAGTGCGCCAAGACCAATATAAGAATAAGCTTGGCGAACTCAGAAGGCTGGAAACCGAATGGGCCCAACGCGAGCCATCGTTGTGCCCCTTTACTTGTTCGCCCTTCGAAGAGAACCAAGATCAACATCAACAGAATAAACGCATAGGCTGGATACGCAAACCGGGCAAGATGGTGGTAGTCCGACGCCCACATGACAATGAAGGCCGCCGCACCCAATCCGATCCACATCAACTGTTTGAGATAATAAGGAGTGAGCCCATTGTGCTGCCCCTGCGTCACACTATAAATTGACAACACCCCAATCGCCAGAATAGCGAGAATCAAGCTCCCATAGCGCATATCGAAGCCGTCGAGACCGCGATGCTCTGTCAATCGATCAATCATGAATCTTTAAAAGGCTCCCCATCGGACCGATTCCTACCGGACAATTCCGATAGGACAACAGGAGCCTGTGGGTTCAGTTTTATATACGTTTCAATAACTTCTTTCGCGAGCGGCGCCGCCGCGGCCCCGCCATGTCCCATATGTTCAGCCAACACCACCACAGCAATTTTAGGCGATTGCACCGGCGCGAAGGCGACGAACCACGCGTGATCGCGAAACTTCTTGGGAATATTTTCCTCAGGCCCCGGTCGGAGCGCCGCCACCTGCGCCGTCCCCGTCTTCCCGCCGATCGTCACCATGGATGACTTTGCTCGTGTCGCGGTTCCCTTCGTGACGACGTCAGCCAAGGCGTCCTTGATGATACGGAACGTTTCCGGTTTCGCGTTGATCTTCCCACGAGGCACGGCCGGTAATTCTTGGAGATTCCCCGTCGCTCGATCCATGACTGCGTGCACCAGACGGGGACGATAATTGACACCATCGTTGGCGACGGTGGCCATCATGCTGGCCATCTGTAACGGTGTCACCGTCACAAAGCCCTGTCCGATGGCCGCCGAAATGGTCTCACCCGGCAGCCAAGATTCGCGTTTGACCTTCTGCTTCCAGGCAGTAGACGGCATGATCCCGGATCGTTCCGACGGTAACTCCACACCTGTTACCCGTCCAAGCCCAAAGTCCTTTCCAAATTCCGCTATCACATCGATACCCATACGCTGACCGACTGAATAAAAGTATACGTCGCAGGAATGGACTAGGGCCTCGTGTAGATCGACATATCCGTGCCCGCCGACCTTCCAGTCCCGATAGAGTCGCTTGCCGAACTGATAGCCACCGGTACAATGAATAGTACTAGACGGCGACATGGTCTTGGTTTCTAGGGCTGCGACAGCCATTGGGATCTTAAAGGTAGAACCAGGGGGATACTGCCCTTGTGACGCACGGTTATTCAGTGGACGCCCTTCGTCCTGCACGATTTCAACCCATTGTTTTGCGGTTAGTTCTCGCGACAGGATGTTGGGATCGAAGGCCGGCCGACTGGCCATGGCCAGGATGTCACCGTTGTTCGGATCGAGCGCGACGATGGCGCCTTGTTCTCCACCCAGCAGATCTTCTGCCAGCTTTTGGAGCCGCACGTCGATCGTAAGATAGAGGTCGTTTCCCGCCTCCGGCTTTTCGACCACCGCAGCTCTCTTTATGTGACCCACCGCGTCGACTTCCACATTCTTTTGGCCTGCCATGCCTCGCATATGCCGATCATAGGATTTTTCAATCCCATATTGCCCCACAATGCTGCCTTGGTGGAGATCGCCAAATTCCGGTTTCTCAAGTTGATCCGCTGAAATTTCTCCCACATACCCCAGAATATGCGCTGCAATCAGACCGCCCGGATAGTTGCGCTGCGACTCAACCTGAATCATGACGCCGGGCATGTCTAGCCGGCGAGATTCAACGAGCGTGGCATCGCGCAGGGTCATCCGGTCTTTGATTTTTCGTGGAAGCAGCTTGCTACCCTTCGTCTCCAATTTTTTTCTCACAACAGCGGGGTCCAAACCCAGCAGTTCAGTAAGCTGGCGAATCAAGGCTTCGCGATCCTTCACGTCTTCCAACGTCACATAAAGACTGAAGCTCGGCACATTATTGGCGAGAAGGATGCCATTCCGGTCATAGATCAGGCCACGAGCCGGCTCAAGCAAGACCTGCCTGGTGCGATTGTTTTCCGATAAATCTCGATAGTACGGCCCCTCCAGAATTTGCAGATGCCAGAGGCGAAGGCCCAATAACCCCACTACCAGCAACAGCCCCACACGCAGCCCCCAAAGCCTGCGATGGAGGTCGCCAAACTCCGTCTCGGGATAATTCGTCGATACCATGCCTACATCCGATATTCGGAGACCCACTGCTCAAGACGGAAATGACTGCTGATCAGCCAGTAGACTGCGCCCCCGATGATTGCATCAAGAGCGGCTTGAGGCAGCACAATGGTCCAAAGAGCCCACCACAAATTTTGTTGCGCGCTGAGCTTTAATGCGAAGGGCGTGATAAGCCCAACCAGACAAGAGATGACGAGTAGCCCTAACACCAGTACAACGGGACTCAGATAGGCAACCTGCCGACCGGCGAGCCCCGCGATAAACCCGACCGCTCCTTTGATAGTAGCCGCTGAAAGCATATCTTGGGCGGAAAATAGACTCATCGCCCAGCCCAAAACCAGCCCGACCAATAATCCCTCGAGCTCCCCTCCAAACAGTCCGATGAGACATACTGCCACAAAGCCGAGATCCGGCTTCACCCCCCACAAGCTGATGTGAGGCAGCAGCACCGACTGAATCGAAACAATTGCGGTAATGAGAGCCATGTAGAGCAGCGTCTTCACGATTTTGGCTTCGGTGCTCCAAGACGCTCTCCCTCTGTGGGAAATGAGGAGGGTAGGATGACCAGTACTTCTTCCACGCGGTTCGGATCGACCTCAGGAGAAAGTTCTGCAGATTGGAACAGCGCTTCGTCCTCTTTATCGATCCTCGTGATTGTGCCGATTGCCAGACCACGTGGGAACCCTCCGACCAACCCGGACGTGACGACCCGATCACCGGGTCTCGCAGTGGACAACAACGGAATGTACTTGAGCCTAGCCACGCCATGCGTGGTCCCTTCAATAATGCCCTCGTCTCTTGTCCGCTGGATCAAACCGGCGATCGCATTGTTGGGGTCCGTCAGAAGCAGTACCACAGCGGTGGAAGAGGTCGTCTTCACAATCCGACCAACGACTCCGGCTGGGGTAATCACGCCTTGGTCCGACTGCAGGCCATCAGATGTCCCTTTGTTCAGGATGATCGTCTTATACCAATTGCCGGTATCACGGCCGATCACTTGAGCGGCGACGAGAGTCGGTAGCGCTTGTTTCTTGAATTCCAATAAGGCCGCGAGTCGATCCGTCGCCGCCGCCGACTCTCGTAGCTGTGCGTTTTGTTCCTGGAGAAGGTCCATCTCCCTTCTCAACTGCCTGTTGTCTTCTTCAACCCCCTGGAGTGCTACGTACTGGCTCCACACGTCGGCAATCCGATCATGGATGCCGGCGACGGCTTGGAGAGGCCAGCTGATGATCCACCCGAATGGACTTCCTACCGTTTGAAACACAGTTTGGAGTTGGCCAGGCAAGAGGAGGAAACCGAGGACAAGCATGACAGCGAGCGCAAGGGCCACACGCCGAGCGTTGTAGGAGAGGCGGAAATTGACCATCCGCATGAGGGATGGCATCTTACCGAAGGTTGTTCGCTTGCGACATGACCGATACTTTCCGAAGGAGATCCAGCTCGTCCAAGATCTTGCCCACTCCCAACACCACGGAGGTGAGCGGATCGTCCACCGTAATGATCGGCAAGTTCGTTTCCTCGCGGAATCGCGTGTCCATCCCTTTGAGGAGGGAGCCGCCTCCAGTTAAGACAATCCCTCGATCGATAATATCCCCGGCCAACTCTGGCGGGGTGTTTTCTAGTGCGATCTTAATGGCATTCACGATTGTCCCAATAGGTTCCTGCAGCGCTTCCCGAATCTCCGCATCGTCGATAACCAACGTCCGAGGGATACCCGAGATCAAATCGCGCCCCTTGATCATCATGGTTTTCCGCTCTTCAAATGGATACGCGGAGCCGATCTCAAACTTAATTCGCTCCGCCATATGCTCGCCGATCAATAAATTGTATTTCTTCTTAATGTAATTCATGATCGCTTCGTCCATGCGATCCCCGGCGACTTTGACGGATTCGCTGTACACGATCCCGCCCAAGGAAATGACGGCGATGTCCGTCGTTCCGCCTCCTACATCGACCACCATGTTGCCCGACGGCTCCGTGATGGGCAGTCCAGACCCGATCGCCGCCGCGACGGGCTCTTCAATCAAATAGACTTCTCTGGCCCCAGCCAACTCAGCGGAATCGCGAACCGCCCGTTGCTCGACCTGCGTAATTCTTGACGGCACACCGATGATGATGCGCGGGCGGACAAAGGCGCTTCGGTTGTGAGCTTTTCGGATGAAATGTTTCAGCATCTGCTCGGCCATTTCGAAGTCGGCGATTACGCCCTCCTTCATTGGCCGAACCGCGACGATATTCCCTGGCGTCCGTCCGAGCATTTTCTTGGCATCGGTTCCGACGGCCAGCACCTTCTCGCTTTTCTTTTCAACTGCGACGACAGAGGGTTCGTTGAGCACGATGCCCTTCCCGTGGACGTACACGAGGGTTGTCGCGGTACCTAAGTCAATTGCTAGGTCGTCGGAGAACCAACCGAATACATCTCCCGGGAACCCCACGGTGTCTCTCCCTTCATCTTGGCTGGACGAACTGCTGTCCAACCGGTGTACTTGGCAAATGCCTGACTTAGTCTGGAACGGCGAGTTGCCCGGCATCCAAGACTTGGGTCCTGGCCACTTCGTCGCCCAACCGACGACCCTGCTCATTCCCAATGATTAAAAAACTCTCGAACGCTAAAATGGCCAGAGACACGAGCCATCCGATGTATGGGACGGCATATGCGATCTGTGCTCCACCTAGCGGCAGATTCCGAATGATGGATTCTCGGAAGCCGACTGTGTCTCGACCATTCAATCGCATGGTTTGCAAGCCCACCAACCGTTTGCCGATACTTTTCCCCCCCGCAAACCCATCGGCAATCAAGATGTAGGCCAGACCGGAAAGAAAGCCGACCGGAGGAGCAATTTCACCTGCGGCGACCACGATGAACAGATCGATCAACTTCGCGATGAATCGATTCAGGACATGGGCCTTCGGATAGACCTGTGATGCCGGCGACGTCGAGGTTGGCCCCTCCCCTATCAAGGGATCTCCTTCTAATGTGTCGCAAAGTATAACAAAACGCATCATATTGCACAAACAAAGACCGAATCTTTTTCATAGGTTTCTTTTCGGACCCACGTTGAGCCGATTCAAGACTTTCCCAAGGCATGGGCGGAGGCTACCCGAGCACTTGGAGCGTGCTTTTGAGGCTTTCCCAGGCATGGATGCACCGCCCTTGCCTTCCACCCTGCGCATCAGTAAACTACCTTTTTTCTGAAGGAAGGGGCTGAGATGATCAAGACGATGCGGGATGCCGCGCACAATTATCCCTGGTTGCTCAAATCCATCATGATTATTTTGGCCGTAGCCTTCGTCATCACGATGGGCTGGTGGGGATTCGGAGAAGACGCCGGTGGACTGGTGGCCAAAGTTGGAGATCAAACGGTTTCCCTTGATGAATTCAAACGAACCTACGAGAATATGCGTCGCATCTACAAGGAAAATGTCACCAGTGACTTCAAAGAGGAGGAGTTCAAGGAGTTCGTGGTCGGGCAACTCGTCGAGAGTCGCGTCTGGATCATCGCTGCAGAAGAGATGGGCGTGAGGGTGTCCCAAGCGGATTTGCGCGAAGTCATCATGCAAACTCCGGTCTTCCAGAAGAATGGAGCGTTCGATCCAGAGTTATACAAGCGGATCCTGGCCGCCAACCATTTAACGCCGGCTTCCTTTGAAGCGATTCAGCACCAAGAAGTCCTGGCAAACAAAGCTCGCATGATTGTGCGGGATTCAGTCTCGCTGACCCCTGCAGAGATTGAGGAAGGCCAATCTCTCATGACGAGGCCGCAAGATTCCGATCTCACCAAGGCAGTGGAAGCCAAACAACGAGTGTTTGATGACATGCTGTTGCAGAAACAGCAACGGGCCCTCGTCTCCTTCCAACAATCCATGAAAGCCAAGTTACCCATCACCATCCGACGGGAGCTGCTCTAGAATTCTCACTGCTTTTCGTCAGTCAGATGATGAGAATTGACTGGCCAGCGCCTAAACGATCAGCATCGCATCGCCATAGCTGTAGAAGCGATATCGCTCTTTGACTGCCTCTCCGTATGCGCTGCGAATTGAATCGATGCCGGCGAATGCTGAGACCAGCATCAACAGTGTGGTCTTTGGCAGGTGGAAGTTCGTCATGAGCGCATCAACCACCTTGAATTGAAACCCTGGGGTAATGAAGAGTTGGCTCTCGCCGGACATCGGAACGATCTCACCCTTTTCTTCCATGAGAGTCTCCAGCGTACGGACAACCGTGGTGCCGACGGCCACTACTCGGCCACCGGCCTGTTTGGTCTCCTGGATGGCTTTTACGGCCTCTTCGCTGATTGTGAATCGCTCTGTGCCCATCTGATGATCCTCGATCTGTTCCGTCGTCACCGGCTTGAACGTGCCAGGCCCAACATGGAGGGTGACCGACGCAACGTTGATCCCCGACGCATTCAGTCGTCTGAAAAGCTCTTCCGTGAAATGAAGCCCCGCCGTCGGTGCAGCGATCGCTCCCCCCTGTGTCGCAAAGACCGTCTGATACCAGTGGCGATCCTGTTCCGTCGGCGCGCGCTTGATGTACGGCGGGAGCGGCATTGATCCGCGTGCCTCCAGAAGTTTATCGACGGATATCGGACTCTCCACGATCACCTCAGTTCCCGTTGCATCTCGCTTGACGATCGTGGCACAGGAGTGTTGATCGAATTCGATGACCTGCCCGACTCGAAAAGTCCCCTTAACCATGATCTCCCATCGCCCCTCACGCACTTCCCTCACGAACAGCACTTCAACGGGCTTTCCAGTCGGCCTCTTGATTCCTGGAACCCGTGCAGCCAACACTTTGGTGTCGTTCACGACGAGAAGATCGCCTGGCTTCAGCAGATTCGGAAGATCAGCGACATAGCGATGGGTGAGTTGCTGCGTATTTCGGTGGAGGGTCAGCAATCTCGCGCGGTCACGCGGCATGATCGGCTCTGCCGCGATGAGCAAAGAGTCAAATGGAAAGTCGAAGTCGGACAGTTGCATTACGAGGGAGGAAGAAGAGTGTGAGGCATAGGAGGGGCCTGAGTCAAAGACGCGTCCTGAAGTTCTGTCCCGGGATAGTAGTAGCGAAGAATGCTCGAAAATGAGTAGCCCAACTCTGCCAGCTCTTTTGCGCCCCACTGGCAAAGCCCGACCGCATGGCCGGCGCCGTAGCCAAAAAGTATGATTTCCTCCCCCATGGACTCGATCGTAAACTGGGTGCTCTGCACAATGGTATACCCGACCGCTCTGCGCAGGTCCTCTCCCCGAATGATAAGCTCCCCTTCAGAATGCACGATCCGCAGCCTCGCCACTCTCCCCGCACGACTATGGGCAACCGGGGAGATAGACTGGATTGTCCCGACCACAAATCCGCGTTTCTTTAAGTTCTTCTCCAGCACGTCGAGCTTAATGGACGTTTTCCATTGATAAAAAGGAGACTCCAAGTCGAACGGGCATTCGACGCCTTTCAAATAGGGCAGGTCCATGGACCATACATTCATCGCGTCTTCTGTGACACCGGCAGCAGTTGAGGAGAACGCAGCATAGATGGGGGCCCCCTTATGCGTTACGACCAGTCCGCGGGTAGACTCCACTGCTTGTGCGACTCGCGCATCGAGGCCCCGTCTCCCACGATAGACCTGATCTTGGGTCCCGGCCGCCACGTCATAGTCACGAGTGACGCTCAACATCTGTTGATACAGCGCATACGTTCTTGCAGCGACTGCCTGCACTTTGAGCATCTCGAGATGCCAAGTCGCATTCACCTCAGCAGGCACCACACCCTTCACATACTCCTCCAAATCAACGTAATTGATGACGTACAGCCCTTTACCTCTCCGGATGAGTTTGATCGCCCCACTGACCTGCAGTGAGTCTTTTTCATCGCTCGCATGGTGCAAGGTCCGATTACTCTTTTGAGTAAGCCAAAGCTTCAGGTCGTGACTCCCTGCCTTCAACGTCAGTTGATCGGTCACGACCGATTTTCCGTTAAGAAGCATGGCCCGACCACGAAACTGGATCCGCAGAGCCGACCGATACGACCAGGCTTCATTGTGCCGATCCGTCACCCAAATGGGCTGATCACTCAAGACTTCCAATTGCTGGACGTCCGAAGCCAACAGAACGCGAATCGATGGCGCTGCTTCGGCATCTGGTATGGCAATAGAGCCGAGCCAAAGCCCTAATCCAAAGGCGAAGGCCCAAGGTCGGGATGCCATTATCTGCGAAAGAGCCATCCTATGAAATAGAATAGCAGACTTAGAAGAATGCTGAGGACAATACTTGTCCCGATAGGGAAGTAGAAGCTAAAGTTTTCTCGTTTGATGGAAATATCACCGGGAAGCTTCCCGAACCACCCAAACACGTGTCCGAGACCGGGAATCCGGTCGACAAGGAGGAATAGAAGTCCGAGCACAACGATTCCAAGCCCGATTCCAATGAAGATCTTGCCAAAGGTGGCCCATTCCGGCATCAACTTTCATCCCAATCGGCAGAACGCTGAAACAGCTCGGTCGCTTCATTCTCGCATCGCTCACAGCTCAATGTACGGCCTGGGTAATCGCCTGTTTCAACAGGCGATGGGTGGGCCGGGTCAAAATAGGTTCGCTTCGCATCCTCGCGCATTGCGGCCTTGCTACCAAACAATTTGAGCGTTCTGTTAGTTCTGGACTAGGCATTCTGCGATCTGAATGGCATTCAGCGCCGCACCTTTCCGAAGATTATCGGAGACGACCCAAAGATTGAGCCCGTTTGCGATTGACTCGTCTTCCCGGACCCGACCGATGTAGACCTCATCCTTTCCGGTTGCGTCGAGCGGCATGGGATACAGCTTCTTCACTGGATCGTCGTACACAATCACCCCTGGCATGGCAGCTAGCGCAGCACGCGCCTCATTCGCCTTCAGTGGACGCTCCAATTCGACATTGATTGCTTCCGAGTGGCAACGAAGCACAGGCACTCTCACCGTCGTCGCTGTGACCCGAAGGTTTGCAGCGCCGAGAATCTTCCTCGTTTCTTTTGCAATTTTGACTTCTTCTGAGCAGTCGCCGGCCTCGCTGAAGGATCCGATGTGCGGCAGGAGATTGAATGCGATCTGGTAGGGATAGACTTTGGCCGTCACGTCGCGGAACGCCAACAAATCTTTCGTTTGATCCATGAGCTCATCCATCGCCGCAGCACCGGTGCCCGATACGGACTGAAATGTCGTGACCACCACGCGCTTCACCCCTGCCGCGTCGTGAAGCGGCTTCAGCGCCATGACCAATGGAGTGGTTGTACAGTTCGGAATGGACACAATGCCCCGAGGCATGTCGCGCAAGGCAGAGGCGTTCACCTCCGGAACTACCAAAGGAACCCCATCATCCATGCGAAACACGGCGCTATCGTCGATCACGGCAATACCGGCTGCTCCCAAACGATGGCCATATTCTCTGCTAACGGCATCGGTCGCGGAGATAAATGCAACATCCACGCCGTCAAAGGATGAGGAATCGGTCAACTCCTCAACCGTATACTCTCTACCTAGACAAGTCATCACCTCTCCGGCCGATCGGTTGGACGCGAAAAGCTTCAGGTCTGTCATCGGGAATTTGCGCTCTTCCAAGATCTCGAGGGTTTCCCTCCCGACTGCGCCGGTCGCACCAAGAATCGCTACTGTGTATCCAGACTTCTTCTTGATCATGAAACGCCTACTCCAAGGCTAGCACGCGAATACGATGGTTAAAGGTGTCGGCTACCAACAGCGATCCATCGCGATCAGCGGTAATGCCGAACGGATAGCATAGACCTGCTTCTTTTGCAGCGCCGTCATCGCCGGAATAAGAGGGAGTACCGATCCCTGCCAAGCGGAATGCCACTCCGGATCCCCAATCCCATTGCCGAATGAGATGATTATCTGAATCGGTCAAGACCAGGTCACCGCTTTGATCGATCGCAATTCCCGTCGGACGTGAAAGACTTGGCGATGGGTGGTCGGACGGCGACACATACCGATAGGCTGCACCATCACCCGCCACTGTGGTGATCAGCCCTGACGAGAGTTGGACGCATCGGATTCGACCGTTGAAGGTATCGGCAATATACAATCGGTCATCCGCCAGAGTCAGGCCACCAGGCCCAGCGAGGGCTGCGTCAACCGCGGGCTTCCCGTCTCCGTCGTATGTCGCGGCTCCAGTTCCAGCGACGGTCTGAATCAGACCGGTGTTCAGGTCAACCACCCGTATACGATGATTGGATTGGTCCGCAATATACAGCCGGTTGTTTTCATCGATGATCAAAGCAACTGGTTCATTGAGAGTCGCGTGATGGGCAGGCCCGCCGTCACCGGAGAACCGGGCTTGACCGGTCCCAGCCAGCGTTGAAATAACCCCGGTCGCCACCTCGACCATCCGGACTCTATGATTCATCGTATCGGCGATATAGACATTTCCTTCTCGGCACACAGCCACCGCACTCGGGAAGTTGAGACGTGCATTCAGCGCTGGTCCCCCATCTCCTCCGTATCGCTTTATGGATGATGTCCCATTCGCCCAGTACCGGACCGTTCCACTCAAATCCGTCTGTTGGGTGTAGGATGATCTGCGCGCCTCCGCAAGGCCATCGTCGTCGAGAGGATCCTCCTCAGTAACCTCTGGTGCGGTGTTTAGCGGCTCTGCCGACTCCTCATCTTCATGGACCGGCATGCCTGCAACCGTCGAAATGACCCCAGTCACCCGATCAATTTTTCGAACGACGTGATTTTCCGAGTCCGCTATGTACACACGGCCGTGACCATCGAGTGCGACACCCTTCGGTTCATTCAGACATGCCAGCGCCGAAGGTCCACCATCACCCGAAAACCCGGATGTCCCCCTACCGGCCAACGTACGGATCGTCCATGTGGAAAGAATGGCCGCCATGGCTCAACACCGATCACTGGCCGAGGTTTTTGATGATTGCATCGCCCATCTCGACGGTCCCCACGATCTGTGCCCCTGGACTCTGGATGTCTTTGGTGCGATAGCCGAGATCAAGCGTTTTTACAATGGCTTGTTCGATGGCCTCAGCTTCTTTCTCAAGTTGAAACGCGTACGACAGCATCATGGCCGCCGACGCGATGGTCGCGATGGGGTTGGCGATATTTCTGCCTGCAATGTCCGGGGCACTTCCGTGAATCGGTTCAAACAGACCAACCTTAGCCCCGATGCTGGCTGAGGGCAACATCCCGATCGAACCGGTGAGCATTGCGGCTTCATCGCTCAAAATATCTCCGAACATGTTGTTGCAGAGCAGGACATCGAATTGTCGTGGATTCCGCACCAATTGCATCGCGGCGTTATCGACATAGATGTGCCCCAATTCAACGTCCGGATAGGACGCGTGTACATCGATGACAACCTTGCGCCACAACTCAGATGACTCCAATACATTGGCCTTATCGACGGACGTGACCTTCTTGCGCCGTTTCCGTGCCGCTTCGAATGCGACTTTGGCAATGCGTCGAACTTCCTCCGTCGTATAGACTTCCGTATTGAACCCTCGTTCTTGCCCGTTCGGCAGCTTTTCAACGCCTTTGGGCTTACCGAAGTAGATTCCCCCTGTCAGTTCGCGAATCACGAGGATGTCGATCCCTTCGATGACCTCGCGTTTCAATGTGGAGGCATCCACCAGATTGGAGTACACCTTAGCCGGCCTCAGATTGGCATAGAGCCCTAAGGCTTCGCGGATTCCTAGGAGTGCGCGTTCCGGCCTGAGACTATATTCCAAGCTCTCCCATCGAGGGCCTCCGACTGCTCCCAATAAGACTGCATCACTTTGTTTGGCAAGTGCCAGGGTATCGTTCGGCAACGGCACGCCGAACTTATCGATCGCCTGCCCGCCGATATCGGCCGTTGCAAATTCGAACGTATGTCCGTATTTTTGCGCGATCACTTTGAGGACTTTTACGGCTTCAGGAACGATCTCACGCCCGACTCCATCGCCGGCTAACACCGCTATCTTGGCCTTCACTGCTGCTCCTTTCGATCCTTCAATCGACCCATGAATCACCCTATGGCCTACTCCAATACCGTTTCATCTTCCTCACGCCAGGCTGGATCAACCAAACATAGGAATTCCATATCGACTTCTCCCGTATTTTCGAGAAACTGCTCCCCTCCAGGCTGAACATAGACCGTCAGCCCAGCTTCAATCAGCGTGACCTGGCCATTGATCGTGAATTGCCCTTGCCCGGCGATAAAATAGTAGACTTCGGACGAGGTCAGGATATGTCGTTTTGACCGTTGCCCTGGACTCAATCTTCCGTGGGCAAGGCTATACCCCAGTTCGAGAGGAAACTTCGCTGGATGAAAGATCTCCCGCAAACGGGTCTGGTCGCCGGCCAAAAACTCCGGCCGATCCCCCAATGCAACCTTCCACACGCCCAAGCCCCCTTCCAGGGAAGCAACGCGGTTCAAAGAAATAAAAACTCTACCGTGCGCATTCGTGTCAAATCAAGTTCACCTTTTGCTCACCTTGCGCCTGTTTCGTCGCGAGGTAGGCGAGCTTGTTCAAGGCGCTGAGATAGGCTCGAGCGGATGCGATAATGATATCGGTATCGGCCCCATGGCCGGTCACCGTCCGGCCATCCTCTTGGACGCGCACCGAAACTTCGCCCTGTGCATCTGTTCCACCGGTAATCGCTTTCACCACATACATCAGCAGCTTGCTCTTGGTCTGCGTGATCGCCGCAATCGTGCGGTAGACGGCATCCACCGGTCCGTCGCCTGTTCCGGTTTGAGCAACGGCCCTACCGTCGACCTCCAGCTCTACTGTAGCGGTGGGAACCTGGTTCGTTCCGCTTGAGACGCGCAGGTTCTTCAACGCAATACGGTCAGCCATCTTCGATAACTCTTCCGAGACGATGACCTCGAGGTCTTCTTCAAAAATTTCCTTCTTTTGATCAGCAAGTTTTTTGAATCGCTCGAAGGCATGGTTCACCTCTTCCTCACTGAGCGTATAGCCCAACTCTTCCAAGCGCTGACGAAAAGCATGCCGGCCAGAGAGCTTTCCCATCACCATCTGGCTCTCAACCAATCCGATGGATTCTGGTCGCATGATTTCGTAGGTCGTCTTGTCTTTGAGTAAGCCGTCTTGGTGAATGCCCGAGGTATGGGCAAAAGCGTTGGCCCCCACAATCGCTTTATTGGGTTGTACAACCATGCCTGTGATCTTGCTGACTAAGCGGCTGGTCTTCGCGATCTCTTCCGTCCTGATTCCGGTATCGGCTTGATAGAAATCCTTCCTGGTCCGGAGCCCCATGACAATTTCTTCCAGGGACGTATTCCCTGCCCGCTCCCCAATGCCGTTGATCGTACACTCCACTTGGCCGGCGCCATTGATAATAGCCGCCAGGCTGTTCCCCACCGCGACACCCAAATCGTTGTGGCAGTGGACGGAAATGACTGCCTGGTTGGCATTTGGAACTTCGTTGCAGATTCCCTTGATCAGCGCTCCGAATTCCTGAGGAACGGCATATCCCACGGTGTCGGGAATATTGATCGTGCCGGCCCCTGCGGCTATAACCGCCTCGATGACTTCATACAGAAAGGACGGATCCGAACGACTGGCATCCATCGGAGAAAACTCAACGTCATCGACATAGCCGCGAGCCAGCCGGACCATTTCGACGGCACGTTGTTTGGCCTGCTCACGAGTCATCCGAAACTGGTGCTTGAGGTGGATATCGGACGTCGATAAAAATGTATGGATACGTACCCTTGGGGCCCCTTTCAAGGCTTCCCAGGCTCGGTCAATATCCTCCGGGCGCGCGCGCGCGAGACTGCAGATCGTCGGCCCTTCGACCTCTTGAGCGATCCGCCGAACTGCCTCGAAATCTCCAGGTGAACTATAGGCAAATCCTGCTTCGATGATATCGACTCCGAGTCTCGCCAGCTGTTTGGCCACCATAACCTTTTCTTCCACGTTCATGCTGGCGCCAGGCGATTGCTCGCCGTCTCTCAACGTCGTATCGAAAATTTTGATCATGCGTGCCATGTTTGACCTCCGATAGAAGCTGCGCAAAAAGTCCTTCCGGCAAGGCCGCAAGGAGTGAGGACCCCGAGGAGGTATATACCAAGCTTCGCTTGAACCGCTCGCTTCGATCATATGCGAGCGGATAAGTACCGTTCCTCCAGGAACCAGCCCCTCCGTGAGGGGTTCGAACGACTGAGAACACCGCGGGAAGGCTTTTTGAGCAGTTGAAACACAAAAGCCTTCATCCCATGAGATCCAGGGACGAAGGCTCGACACGCGCTTCGTGGTACCACCCTGATTTAGCCTGAAAGCCGATTCGGTCCTTTAGGCTCTTCGTTAGGCCCGTTACGAGGGCAAGACGGAATCTCTTACGACCATGTTCGGAGATTCGGCTCGGAGGCGAGTTCGACGAAATCTAAGCTGGTTTGCACCACCCACCAGCTCTCTATTAGGGTATGCGCTACCCTGGTTCTAGATTGTTCGCCTACTACTCCTCGTCTTAGCCATGCAACGCTTTGGAGTTCCTCCAGCTGTTCACTATTATGATCTTGTCTCGATCGGCGATGGATCGGCTTTCCCAAGACCCTTTTTCCCGGCAGACGGAGCAACCAACCAAAACAACTTTTCGACTGGCCCCATCAATGCGTATCCGGCGAATACGACAAAGAGCATGACGGCCGGCAAAGCCGCCACCATCATCAACGCGAGAATACCCCAGACAAGATAGGTAATGTGTCTGTGCCCCTTGAATTTCAGCTCCTTGAAGCTGCGATACTTGATAGTACTGACCATCAGAAACGCTAGCATCAATGTCATGATCAACACCACAATCGGCTTGGCTTCCGCTCCCATCTTGAGAATATAATGATCGAAAACCACCAGAGAGGCCACCACTCCGGCTGCGGCTGGAATCGCAAGCCCGGTAAAGTATTTCCCGTCGGCTAATGCCACTGTGGAGTTGAATCGCGCTAATCGCACAGCTCCCATCGCCACATAGGCAAACATGACGGCGACGCCGAACGTTCCCTGTCCGCTCAACGCCCAGGAATAGATCAACAGACCGGGTGCGACGCCGAACGACACCACATCAGACAACGAGTCGTACTCCAGACCGAATTGGCTCGTACTATTGGTCAGGCGCGCCGACTTCCCATCAAGGACATCAAAAATCATCGCAACAAGGATCGCAATGGCCGCTTCCAAGTAGTTGGCGTTAAAGACAGAGAGGATAGCATACACTCCGCAAAACAAATTGCCGGTCGTAAACAGATTCGGAATGAGGTGCATGGCGGCCTTCCGCCGCTTCCCTTCCTTCCCAAACGAATTTTTGAAGCCTGCCGTTTTCATGGCAACTCCCCCACAATCGTTTCGCCGCCTTTCACTCGATCCCCGATCGCCACACGAACTTTGCTCCCGATCGGAAGAAAGGTATCCATTCGTGAGCCAAAACGAATCAATCCGAACCGCTCACCTCGGATCGCCCGATCTCGCGGAGAGACCCAAGACACGATACGCCGAGCGATCAATCCTGCCACTTGAACGCACAGCACCTTAATCCCTTCATGAGTCTTGATCATCACAGCGTTCTGCTCGTTTCTCAATGTCGCCTCTGGCTTGCTGGCCACCATGAAGAGACCTGGCTGATACTGGACATCCTCGATCACCCCATCACAGGGCATTCGATTGATGTGGACGTTGAACACATTCAAAAAGATCGTGAGCCTAATGCTGCGCTCCTTCAAGTACCGTGGCTCGAACTCCTCCTCGATCGCAATAACCTTCCCATCGCCGGGAGCAACGACAAGATTTTTTCCTTGTGGCACAACTCTGGCTGGATTCCTGAAGAACCAGGCAGAGAAGAGCGTCGCAATGGCTCCAAGAAATGCAACAACCGGCCAGCCCAACCATCCAGCCAGCAGTGTAACGCCGGCTGGCGCTGCGATGAAGGGAATTCCTTCTTTAGCAAATGGGATACCGACTGCACGATCCGCCACGGAATTGCCTCAGTTTTTGGTTTTATCGACCAGCTGATCCTTCTTAAGCCACGGCATCATCGCCCGCAGTTGAGACCCAACCGCCTCAATGGGATGCGCTTCGTCTTTGGCGAGCAGCGCATTGTAGACCGGGCGATTGGCTTGATTCTCAAGGACCCATTCCTTGGCAAATCGCCCGGTCTGGATCTCATCGAGAATCTTTTTCATTTCCTGCTTGGTCTGTTCCGTGACGACACGCGGGCCTCTGGTCACATCGCCATACTTCGCGGTCGTGCTGATGGAGTAGCGCATATTCGCGATCCCACCTTGGTAAATGAGATCAACGATGAGTTTCACCTCGTGCAAACATTCGAAGTAAGCCATCTCCGGTGAATAGCCAGCTTCGACCAAGGTTTCGTACCCGGCTTGAATCAATGACGTGATCCCCCCACAGAGCACCGCTTGCTCTCCGAAAAGATCGGTCTCGGTCTCTTCACGAAAATTCGTTTCAATGACACCGGCTCGTCCTCCGCCGATGGCGCTTGCATAGGCCAAACCGACCTGCTTCGTGGTACCACTGGGGTCCTGATGGATCGCCAGCAGACAGGGGACGCCGCTGCCCTTCGCATATTCGGAACGGACCAGGTGCCCGGGCCCTTTGGGAGCCACCATGAAGACATTGATGGAAGCCGGCGGCACGATCTGCCCAAAGTGGAT
Source organism: Nitrospira sp. (assembly GCA_041742455.1). Taxonomy (GTDB): domain Bacteria; phylum Nitrospirota; class Nitrospiria; order Nitrospirales; family Nitrospiraceae; genus Nitrospira_D. The sequence continues at coordinate 45,893 of JBGSIO010000060.1, forward strand.
ATTGAAGCCATGACCAAATGCCAAATAGGATCCGGGCTTAAGATTCGGCGCAACTTCCTGTCGGTAAATGGCTGCTTGCGCTTCATCAGGAGCCAGAATCATCACGACATCGGAGGCTTTCACCGCATCCGCGACAGGCATGACTTTGAGTCCGCTCTGCTCAGCTTTTTTCCAAGACGCTCCTTCGCGCAACCCGATGACCACACTGACACCGCTCTCTTTCATGTTCAACGCATGCGCGTGCCCCTGACTTCCGTAGCCGATCACGGCTACCTTCTTGTTTCGAATCTGCTGAAGATCGGCATCCTTATCGTAGTAGATTTTCATGACACACCCTTTCACTAAGTCTAGTCAGTATATAATAAAGAATTGCACTCCGCAGGGCACTACTCGCGAACCACTTTCTTCGCCTGAGTAGCAGTTGAACGGACTGGTTCACGAGCAACAGCGACCCGCCCGGTGCGGACTAAATCCTTGATTCCAAGAGGCTGGAGCAGGTTGATGATCGCCTCGATCTTCTTGGGATCACCGGATACTTCGATCGTGTAGGTCGTCGGGGTTGAATCAATCACGTTCGCCCGAAAGATGTCCACAATCCTGAGCGCCTCAGCTCGATCTTGGTCTTTCGTATGGACCTTGATGATTGCGGTCTCCCGCGAGACAAACTCCGTTTCATTGAGATCCACTACTTTGATCACATCAATGAGCTTGTTCAGCTGCTTCACGATCTGCTCGATGATCCGCTCATCACCGGACGTCACAATGGTCATCTGCGACATCGAGGGATCAAGCGTAGGGGCAACCGACAAACTTTCGATGTTGAAACCTCGCCCGCTGAATAGCCCGGCCACACGGGACAGCACCCCGAACTTATTTTCAACAGTCACTGAAATAATATGTTCCATCTTTTTGAGTACTGAGGTTTGAGTGCTGAGAGCCGAGTCCGATCATTCAGCACTGAGCATTTCTCGTTCAGCACTTCCTCTATGCCGTCAGCACAGTATCTTTATCTTCCGGTGTCACCTTGGTTGAGCCGGATTGTTTCTTTTTCAACTCCGGCGGATCTTCCAGAATCATCTCATGATTGCACCCACCGGCTGGGATCATCGGATAGCAATTTTCAAAGGGATAGGTCGGCACATCCACGATAACGGGTTTGTCCGTCGATAAGGCCTCTTTCAACACCGAGTCGAGGTCACCCACTTTCTTGACCCGAAACCCCACGGCTCCGTAGGCATCCGCCAGCTTGACGAAATCCGGCGTCGTATCCAAATAACTCGACGCATAGCGCCCTTCGTAGAAGAGATCCTGCCATTGCCGGACCATGCCGTGAAATCCGTTGTTCAGGATAATGATCTTCACCGGCAACTTGCTTACCACTGCCGTAGCCATTTCCTGCATGTTCATTTGGATACTACCGTCTCCGGCAATACAGAGAACCAGCCGATCCCGGAAGGCCGCCTGCGCCCCCATTGCAGCGGGGAACCCAAAACCCATGGTGCCCAACCCGCCCGAGGTCAGCCATCGATTCGGCTTGGCCAATTTGAAATACTGCGCGGCCCACATTTGATGCTGACCGACATCGGTCGCCACGATCGGATCTCTGTCCTTCGTCAGCTCGTACAGCCGTTTTACCACCTGCTGCGGCTTGATCGGACCATCCTTCTCTTGGTGGTACGTAAGCGGGTGAGCCTGCTGCCATTCTCTGATCTGATCCCACCACGGTTTCCTAAGCTCTTTTTGTTCACCATTGACCGTCGCGCGTAAGATCTGATTCAACTCCCGGAGCACGGTCCTGCAATCGCCGACGATCGGAATATCGACATGGATGTTTTTTCGAATGGATGTCGGGTCGATATCGACATGAATAATCTTCGCATAGGGACAGAATTCCGATACCTTCCCCGTCACCCGGTCATCAAATCGTGCACCGATAGCGATGACCAAATCGGAATAATGCATGGCCATGTTGGCCTGATACGTCCCGTGCATCCCGAGCATACCCATGGAGAGAGGGTGTTCTCCGGGAAACGCGCCGAGCCCCATCAGCGTCATATCCACAGGGATCTGCGTCATCTCCGCTAATTCAATCAGCTCCTGCGAGGCTGCGGAGAAGACCACACCGCCGCCGACATAAAGAATTGGTTTTTTGGCCTTCATGATCGCTTCGGCTGCCTGCTTGACCTGCCACTTATTACCATCGTAGGTTGGATTGTACCCACGGATCGAGACGGAGTTCGGGTAGGTGAATTCTGCTTTGGCCATCGACACATCTTTCGGGATGTCGACGAGAACTGGCCCCGGGCGACCGGTTGTCGCAATATAAAACGCCTCTTTGATCGTACCGGCTAGATCGTTCACGTCTTTGACGAGAAAATTGTATTTCGTGCAGGGACGACTCAACCCGACATTGTCCGCTTCCTGGAACGCATCGTTCCCGATCAAATTGGTGGGAACTTGGCCGCTGAAACAGACCACAGGGACAGAATCCATATAGGCATCGGCTAACGCCGTAATGACATTGGTCATGCCTGGACCTGACGTGACTAGGCACACGCCGGCTTTCCCAGTAGCTTTGGCATACCCTTCGGCCATATGGCCCGCACCCTGTTCATGACGCGTCAAAATCACTTCAACGTCCTTCTGCTGATGGAGAGTATCGAAAATCTTCAAAACGACTCCTCCAGGAAGTGCGAAGATGGTCTTCACGCCTTCCCGCTTCAGACATTCGATGAAGATTTCAGCACCGGTGAGTTTCATGACAACCCTCCCTCCAACCGCATGATACGATCTGCCTACAATAGTCAGATATTAAAAAGACACGCCCGGCGAAGGACGCATCATCATGCAGAAATGTCTTTGAAATCAAGGGGAAAGATTTAAGATCCTAACATCCCCCTCAAGACCCGTCAATACAGCACCACGTGAATCACCGAGAGTACCGGCCACGAGGCGTTTCAAAAGAAGCGTGAGCGGAAGACCTGTAAGCCGGATTCTGTCCCGCAAAGAAGTTTCCCTCTTTGCCTGGATGATCATTTCTCTGGGATTCGAGTTGCCTCGAACCTCAAGCGACCTACCCGAAGACCTCGACCGGGCCAGTCGGTGTACGGCACCCCGTGAAGAGCGCGGCACATGTCTTCCTATTTGGCCTTGCACCGGGCGACGCTTACCGTGCCAGTGATGTCACCACCACTGCGGTGGGCTCTTACCCCGCCGTTTCACCCTTGCCTGAGCCGCAGCGACCAGATGGGATCCCATCGCCTTGGCCATCGGCGGTTTGATTTCTGTGGTGCTGGTGTCGGATTACTCCGCCTGGGAGTTACCCAGCGCCCTGCCCGTGGAGTCCGGACTTTCCTCTCGATGGAAACCCACCGAGCGACCATCCAATCTTCCACCCACGCCGAATCAGTATAAAGAATGAGGCTGGTCGGTAACAAGCGAACTGATGTCTCTTGTCTGGACCGACCTCGGGTCGCAGAGCCTTTACCTGCCACCGACCTCTGGTAAAGGAGTAGCCGGCATCTGGCTTCTCTTTTGATAAATGGCCATGGCCTCCGGCATCCACTCGTTCAGCTGTTCGATTCGGGTGTCGTGACTCGGATGAGTCGACAGGAATTCGGACTGGCCCCCACCTCCAGATGCCTGCCCCATTGCCTGCCCCATCCGTTCCCAGAGCGCAACCGACTCGCGCGGGTCATATCCTGCATCCGCGGCGAGGAGAATTCCGACATAATCGGCCTCTGACTCATGCTTTCGACTGAATGGCAGCAACACCCCGACCTGCGCTCCCGCACCCAGGGCAGCCATCGTCGCCTGACCCAGCATCGGATTCCCGCCACTGAGCCCGATCGCAGCACCGACGACCTGCAACCCCACATTCGCCACCTGTCCTTGACTCATCCGCTCCGCCCCATGGCGAGCCAAGGCATGTACCACCTCATGTCCCATCACCGCTGCCAACCCGGCCTCAGTTTTGGCCATCGGGAAAATGCCGGTGTAGACGGCCATCTTCCCACCGGGCAGGGCAAAGGCATTGGCCGTCTTATCATCCTTGATGACCGTGACTTCCCACTGAAACTGCTTAGCCATCTCAGCATACTTCGACCGTTTCGCGGCCTCGACGATTCGAGCCGCTACCCGCTTCACCGGTTCAATCTCACGAGGATCTTGCGAAGGTCGCATTTTTGGGTCAGTCTTGACCTGCTTGTAGGCCTGAGCACCCATTTGCATTTCTTGGCCAACTGACGTCATCAACAGCTGCTTGCGCCCGGTATAAGGGTTGGTCTCACACCCCGCCAAGCTTACCGATAGCGCAAGGAGACAGAGCACCATCGTCGTTGCTGTGAACCGCGACGTACACATCTTCGGTCCTCCCGTTAAAACGCGCCCCGATAGATCCAGATGGATTGACCACTCTAGATCTGATTGGTAGATTACCGCGCCCCTAGGAATAATTTCCAGAGGGAGAAATACAACTCGTATGACGACACGACCATCTCACGCAATCGAGCGTATCGGCATCGACGAATCGGGGAAGGGCGACTACTTCGGCCCTCTCGTTATCGCTGCCGTGTTCGTCGATGCCACGACGCAAGGGGAATCGACGTTGATAGGGGCGAGAGACAGTAAGAAATTGTCCGACGGGCGAGTGCTGGAAATGGCTCCCGACATTAAGACCATTTGCCCACACAGCGTCATCGCCATTGGGCCACAAAAATACAATGAACTCTATGCCAAGATTAGGAATCTGAATCGACTGCTCGCTTGGGGCCATGCCAAGGCGTTGGAGAATCTACTGGAACGTGGTGTCACTTGTGACCGGGCTATTTCAGATCAATTTGGGGATGAGCGCTTGATCTTGAATGCCTTACAAGAAAAGGGGCGAACGATCGTGCTCGAACAACGAACCAAAGCGGAATCCGACTTGGCCGTCGCCGCCGCGTCGATTTTAGCTCGCGCCGAATTCCTGGTCCGGCTGAGGCGCCTCTCCGGCGAAGTCGGTACTACTTTACCCAAAGGCGCCTCACCTGCCGTTGAGCTCGCGGCAAAGATGATCATAAAGAAACACGGACGGGAACGATTGGAGTCAGTGGCAAAACTGCATTTCAAAACTACCCAAGCCGTGCTGACAGGATTAACCTGATCGAGAATACTGATATGCCGACAACTTGGGTGGCGTTCACTACCCCTCATCTGAAATGTGAGGTAATTTTACCTTAGCTCAGGTGATCCTTTGGGTACTGGAGCACCGGCACACAATGACTTTCCATGAGCAGCAATCGCGTGACCTATATTCTGCAGCAGAGGCCGGAAGCCAGAGAAGTCAACTTTGTCTGCGTTTGGCCTGATCACTTTATGAGCGAACACTTTCTTGCCGTAGTGCTTGTGGATATCGGAACTGTTTCCTTCATGGGGCTGTTGAAAAAAGCGGTGTGCGGCCTCCGGTGAGAGGAGGATGGTCCAAACGATCTCGCCACCGGTCTTCGAAGAACACCGACGCATGCGGCACTCCCCGTCGGATGCTCCTGAGGTGGTATCTGAAGGAGGAG
>JBGSIO010000061.1:0-17544 GCA_041742455.1 Nitrospira sp.
CAGCAATCCACTCCCGACCGCACCTGGGTGTTCAGGATCCTGTCACGAGTTGCATGTGGCGATCTTACAAAAGAATTACACGGTTGAAGGCTACGTGAAGGCGCCGCGACCCATGGGACCAAACTGCGCGGCCAACTCTCCGGATGAGGACCCAGCGAGAAATTGTTACCAGAGATAACTGATTGTTGTTACAGGATTAATTTGCCGTTCATTCGAATCACACGGAGAGTGGATCAATGCAGCCTTCCAAAACCCGAGCACCCAAGAATTGGCGGCTGAGCGCCATCATCGCACGATCGGTCGGTATTATTGCCATCGCGCTCGGGTTCGTCCTTGGGATGTATGGGCTCGATCATCCTGACTCACATTGGTTACAGACTGCACTTGGATTGCTGGTGACTGGAATGGTGGCCCAGGGGTATGCACTTTACTGTTCGATTAAGGGGATGCAGAACCGGAACTCCTAACCTGGATTCGCTCGACTTACCTCGCCAGCCAGCCGGTTGTGGCACATCTCGTCTGCAGACAAATCAAAGCGGGGGTGACTATCTGTCGTGTATTGTCAAAAAGCGGCTCTCACCCCATCGGTTCTTCGACCCACCTGATCCAGCAAACTAATCATGCGGATAAATCGTCTCATGTCGATGGCACTGAAGACTTGGAAGAATCCCGCGACGCTGCCACATCCTTTTTTTCGCTGCGACCACGAAACAGAAAACAAGGGATTCGAATATTCCTATTCTACGTTCGCGGACAGTTGTGAAGGGATGCAGCTTCCGTGGAATTGGACGGAAAGGTCTTTAGCTCAGAAGATAGCTACCAGTAGGAGAGTAGTCAAACCGGGTGGGACACTTTTCTTCTTGTCGATACGCATATCTATAACGTGAAACGCAGCGGTCAGATGGCTTAGAGGCCACTCAAGCGTGATTGTGCTCCCTGCGCCCATCACAGATCTTTTCCGGTCTTGCGGGTTGGCCTGACCAGAAATTGGAGGAGCTCCCCATCCGTCGTTTTGGTCATTACCGTATGGGATCCTGACGAGAGTCGACGGCGGGGTCTCCATACCTTGTACGCAAGGACTCCACCCATCATCGTCACAACCCCACCGAGCAGCCACCACCCAATCATGCATCCTCCCAGGTTTTCAGGCTCACTGCACCACTCGCATCGAGAGCGGTCGACACACGCGAGGCCTTACAGTACACCAAGTCGAGATCAAAATCTTCTATCTTCGTAGTGTGAGTTCACGTTGAACGACAGGGCCAGGACGGTAATAAGCGAACAAGATCTATAACTTGGCACTAAACGATAGTTGACTATCATACTCTGACACCTTCCACAATGCTGAGCGGGCACTTGGTCGGCACAATTCTGAGCAGTTTCAACCCAGCTGCCGCAAACAACGCTGCAAACTCCTCTTTCGTACGCTCACGCCCTCCGATGATCAGCATTTGTATGTCGAGCAATTTCCCCCAGCTTGGGTCGTTCCCAGCGGACACGACGTTATCGACGACCAGCACTTTCCCCTTTTCATTCATGGCGGCACGGCAATTGGCAAGAATCTTGACGCACTCATCATCATTCCAGTCATGCAGAATGTACTTCATGATGTACGCGTCTCCGCCCTTTGGCACCGCTTCAAAAAAGTTTCCTGATTCCAGCCGGCATCGTTGCGCAACACCTCTTGCCGTGAGGTGCTTGTCGTTCTCGGCACGCGCGATGACGGCGCCCTGATCAAACAACACTCCCTTCAGAGTAGGGTTCTTCTTTAAGATCGCGGCCAGGAGACTCCCGTGCCCGCCGCCAACGTCCACGAGGGTCCGACCTTTGGGGAACTTATACGCAGCTGTAATCGCCGGGTTTTCAGCCTGAGAAAGGCTAGACATCGATTCACCGAATACCTCCAGATCCTCAGGATGACGCTCAAGATACTGGAAAATCGGGATTCCGTGTGCCTTCAGAAACGGCATTTCACCAGTCTTAACTCCCGGCAGTAACTCCTTCCAGCTGTCCCACATCCAGCTTTCGTTGATCATCAGCGCCCAGGCATGCATGGAATTGGAGACGCCGGTTTGAAGCGTGGCAGCAAGCGGCGTGAGTTTGAACCGTCGGCCTTTGGTTTCTGCAAAGATGCCGACGCTTGCGAGTGCACGAAGGAGGCGATAGAGGGCTCCCGGCTGCACATCGGCAGCCGATGCCAAATCTTCGATGCTCCGGGAGCCGCCTTTTAGTAGGTCTGCCAATCGGAGCTTTGCCGCAACATGAACCAAGCGTGACATCCAATACCCTATGGCGAGATTCCGCATGATTTCTGGTGGTGATAGCTTCCTTGCCATGAAAAAAAGTTCCTTCTATTTTCTCATGCGATTCCTGCCTCAACGAACCTAGCTAGAGCCTGCGTATTGTCTGGCGTAATCGTGCGCTCGGATCAGCTCAGGTTGTTGCGGATCATGCGACAGGAAGAGCGAGGTGTCAAGGCAGAAGACGGTGCGGTGATGTTACTGATTTGCACAAGCTTAGGTTTGATCCGACAGCCGATGTAAGTCCCCTCACCCATTCGGTGTAGCCGCAAATTCACTCTTCTGGGCGATGGCGAAGGAATGTTCCACTTATTATCATGAATCCAACATAGAAGGCGGTCCAGATACTCTTCTACGGAAAATGGGGGATCAAACAAGGAGGTGTTTTATGAGTGATCTACACTTGAAGGATGTAAAAGACGACCTCATCCACGAGCCAGGATGGGTGTATTTGTATGCGGCGCTTTTTATCGGGATCGTTGCATTTGCGCTCTATTCCGGCGGTTTCATGGGATGAGAGTTAGGACCGGTACCAAACGCGACAGGGGGAGGTTTTCGGCCCTTGGACCCCCTCGAAAATCGACTGCTTGAATGTCGCGGAATGATGGGACCGGCAACATGACGTCATTCAAAGGTGATCAAGGTCTTCGCGAGAGTTCCATGACCGATTGGTACCTGTGTTGGAATTTAACCAAGATCCACAAAGGACCGATGCACTTCTCGCGGATCTTAAAGATGGACGACTTCGTATAGACCATCTGCTTTGACAGCCGCCGCCATAGCGCGAGTCGATCAGTGCGCCGGGCGGCGGAGGGAAGCGAGCGTAGGTTTGATCTGACAGACGTTGTACAAGTGCACACATATCCAGCGGCAAGTTTCGGCCACTTTGCGACAGTCGCTAGGGCAATCTCCACGCCAGAAAGCTGCCGTTCATCCGATTAAACTCGTTTGGTACTCAGCTCCATCTCATTCCAGGTTAATCCAGACAAAGTTCTGGTGTCGCGCTGAGCTTGGCTGGAGTGGGTCTGAGTCGGCCAGGGGAAATGACCAGAGCTGACCGTATTAATCTTGGGGTCCCAAATTAGCCCACAAAAACTCGGCATTGTCAGGTTAGCCGAGGGGCCGTCCGATCTGTTCTCCACTGATCATGCCGCTGCCGCCGATATTGCCATTCGTAAGCTTCACCTTCCCATAGGTCTTCAACGCATGCACGAGATCCCATCCGTCCAGGTTGATAATGATCGCCGTAGGATTCTTGGCCCTCGCCTCGGTGAAGCCCGGCGCAAAATCGGTCGCGCCAAACGGCCTGGCCGTCTCCCCGACAACGTCGACGCCCTGAGGCTTGCCTGCGTCTAGCATCGACTGGGCAGCCGCGATGGGGCGGAATTCTATAAGCCAAGCTCAGACAGCCCAGGGTGATTATCGGGCCGGCGACCAATGTGCCAGAAATACTTTCGATCCTTCTTTGAGATTGGCGCGTCGTTGATGCTCGCGATACGTCGGCGCATGAGACCATTGTGGTCGAATTCCCAATTCTCGTTCCCATAGGACCGAAACCAGTTGGCCGAGTCATCGTGCCACTCATACGCGAAGCGCACGGCGATCCGATTACCTTGCCATGCCCAAAGTTCTTTGATTAAGCGGTAGTCCAGCTCTGTGTTCCACTTGCGGGTTAAGAACCGAACGATCGCCTCCCGTCCGGCCAGGAATTCCGAGCGGTTCCTCCACACGCTGTCAGATGTGTACGCGAGCGAAACGCTATCCGGATCTCGAGTATTCCAGGCGTCCTCGGCCATTCGGACCTTCTGGCCCGCGGATTCAGCATCGAATGGGGGAAATGGAGGCCTAGGCTGTTCAAGAGTGCTCACAATGATCACCTCTTTAAGTTGGTCTCAACTAAGCGGGCGGCAGAACATGACTTCACTGCGCGCATGATGCTGCCGCCCCTCTTCCATCTTCCCCCTTGCAGGCAGGCCGGCAAGAGAGGCGTTCGTAGCCCTGTCAACCTTGGCCGCCAGGCTTCAGGTTGCGACCGAGAAATTCTCGAATCAGCTTCGCGATCTCGTGGCCGTGCGTCTCCAAGGCGAAGTGTCCGGTATCGATGAGGTGGATTTCCGCGTTCGGAATGTCTCGCTTGTAGGGGGCGGCACCGGCTGCAACAAAGATGGCGTCGTTCTTACCCCACACGACCAGAGTCGCCGGCTTATGCTCGCGGAAGTAGGTTTGCCACTGGGGGTACAGCGGGATGTTCGTCCGATAGTCATAGAACAGGTCGAGCTGAACCTCCGCATTACCCGGTCGGTCGAGGAACGTTTGGTCCATCGTCCATGTATCGGGGCTCACCAGCGATGCGTCCGTCACGCCGTTTGTGTACTGCCACTTCGTGGCCGCAATTGCTGTCAGCCACCGAATCGCTTCGCGCTCGGTCGTTCCCCCTGTGCCCCAATAGGCCTTGATGGGATCCCAGAATTGTTCGAGGCCTTCATTATAAGCGTTGCCGTTCTGCACGATGAGCGCGGTCACTCGCTCAGGAGTCTTCGACGCCAGGCGGAAGCCGACGGGCGCTCCATAATCCATCACATACAGGGCATAGCGGTTCACGCCAAGTTGGTGGATCAACTTGTCCATCACCTGGGCGTAGTTGTCGAAGGTGTAAGCGAACTTCGAACGGTCGGGCATCCCGCTCTGGCCAAAGCCTGGATAGTCGGGCGCAATGACATGGTACTTGTCGGCCAATTGCGGGATGAGGTTGCGATACATGTGCGACGATGTCGGGAAGCCGTGCAACAATAGCACGGTCGGCGACTGCGTATCGCCTGCCTCGCGGTAAAAAATGTCCAGGCCGTCAACCTTGGCGGTGTGGTACGTGACGCGCGTCGGATTCGCTTTGTCTGTCGTTTGCGCGAACACCGAGATCTCCATGGTCAGTAGTATCAGGCCCAACAATAGGAGCGACACAATTCGTCGGCCTAGTTTCGTTTGCGGATATTGATGTGATTGCCCTTGGATCTTCATGGTTTTCAACTCCGTATGATTGATCGGTCTTACTGCAGATTTGAGGATCAATGTGGGAGCGAATGGCATTGGCAATCCGTTCCCACGCGACATCACGCTTGATCAGCCATGGTAGTAGCGCTCTTTAACGATCTTGCCGTCCCGCCATTCAGTCTTGACAACTTGTTCGAGATTGATGGTTTCTCCATTCTTCAACTGCAAAGTCAGCACCGCGTCATAGAAACTGGTGTTTCCCGCAACGGCCACAGCCCCGATTGCATAGCTGATAAACGCCGCCACTCCAATCGTCTCTCTGAATTTGTCCAGTCTTTCAATGGAAGCTTGTTTGCCCACGATGGGCGGCTGATTGCCTTCCTGTGTGACGACCGCGTCCGCAAAGTAGATCTTCTGACCTTCGGTCATTCGACCTTCTTTCAGAATGCCTAACATTTCTTTCAATGTTTCGCTCACCTGCTTGCTCATGATGATTCCTCCCTCTATGCCTTGCGGCTATTAAAAAGTGTGGGAGCCAAAAATTCCCACACACGTGATAGTTCAACAATCAGGATGCTGTCACCTCCTGGTGTCGACCGCGCCAAACTCGGTGAGCCGGTTGTGTACAGAACAGCGCCGTTATTGACTGCGACGTTCATGGTATCTTTGTTTGACGTGCGTGAGAATTTTCCCTCCATTCAGTCTCTTTTTCAGCTCATATCCCGGCGATCATATTCACGGATTCGCTCGTGCTCCACACGTCGCTGGCGATCATCCGGTAATTCACGAAGGCCGCCTCGAAGCCGTCATACCCTGGGAACTTTGCGGCGGCAGTGGCATTGGGTACGACCACCACGTTGAATCCCTGCTCGATCAGATCACGCATATGGGATTCCACGCAGAGATTCGCCGACATGCCGGCGAGAATCACCTGCGTCACACCGGCCTTACGCAGTTGTAGGACGAGATCGTTCGTCTGCGGGCCATACACCTTGTGCGGACTCGTCACGATTGTCTTGCCGTCGTTGATGTAGAGCTTGTACTGCTCAAGCCAATCGGCTCCTGATTCCCCGAAGCCTTCGGTGGTAAGAGCGCCCTTGCGGTCAAACATTCTGATACTGTGCATGAGTGTTTCCAACGCGCCTTCAAACTTCCACTGTTGGTCGTGTTGGTAATAGTAGTGCGGGCTGATAAAGACTGGTACATCCGCCTTCTTTGCCGCTTGAAAGAGGCTCTCGATGTTTTCAACGGTCTTGTTTTCGGTAATACTTTGACCGACAACTCCCCACGCCACCCCCTTGGGACTGAGGAAGTCATTCTGAGGATCGGTGACAACCACTGCGACCTGCCCCTTCCTGAGCGTCATTCCCGGCCGCGGAATGGGGGCGTCGGCACGAGGCCCCCCGATGTAGTGAACAGTCTTTGTTTCGTTGCTCATTGCGAGTTTCTCCTTTTCTAATTGTTAGGGCGTGTCCGATTAGCGGTGAGTTCGCTCACGCGGTGGCCTCACGACGCGTGAACGGTCTCACATCCCCGGATGCCAGGTGGCCCAATATGCGCGCTATCCAGTTGTTCGCCGGCCATCGACTTGACCGGGTATCGCCATATCTGTGCAACTTTCATGGTATGAGCTCCTCCGATAAAGGAGACGGCCTTCTCATGGCGAAAGCCATCACGATTTCACTGTAAGAAACTGGGCCTCGAGCTCGGCAATTCGCATCTTCAATGGACCAACAACCTCGTTGACCTCTTCTGCCGAGTACCGTGGGGTGATGTACTTCGAACAATTCCAGTCGAATGAGACGACGTCGATGAAGACCAGCCGCTCCACCGCCGACTGCACTTTCGGATCAGCGAGTTGCGTAATGAGTTCTGGATGGGCACGGGCGTCTTCCACACGAGCGTGACCGAGAATCTTCAAGCGCGCTCGGTTCTTGTAGTCCATGAGAAACAGCGCCACGCGGTCGTTTACTGAGACGTTCCCGGTCGTGAGCAGCTGTCGATTCCCTTTGTAGTCGGCGAAGGCCAGCGTCGTCTCGTTGACCACGCGCAGGAATCCCTGAGGTCCACCTCGATGCTGAACGTAGGGCCATCCGGTTTCGTTGATTGAACCCAGATAGAAGCTGTCCCGGGCTGTAATAAACTCAGCCTCGTCTTGCGTCAGTGGGTCGCGCTCGGCGGCGCCTGCGATGTTCACTGCCCTTCCGTAGTACCGGTTCTGTGCTCGGCGTACAGCTTCCGTCATCGCCAGCTCTAAGTATTTCAACGCCATGATATCGTTCTCCCTGCCGAGAGGACATGACGACGGGTCTCGTCGCATGCCCTCTCATGCTTAGTTTCAGAACACGACTGTATTCCACCCCTCCGCGATATAACGACGGAGGCTCAAGAGGCCTGCTGTTCCAACCAGGGCATGGTCTTTCACAATCGGCACCCCGCACGACTTGACACTTTCGGTAGCCCCGAAGACCTCTGCACAGCCGCAGGAGGCGCCTTGCACGACATCGCGAACGGCATTGTAGAGGCCATTGGCCGGGTGTGAGAGCTTGGTCAGCTCAGCCGGCCAACGAGTTCCGGCGCCATTGAAGACGACGGCGACTTCATCGCCTTTCTGTTTACATTCAGACGCGAGCGCCAGCGCATTAAAGACTCGTCCAAGCGCTTCTTCTGAGCCACCCTTCGGATCGGACATAATGATCACGGCGGTTTTCATGGGTTCTCCTTGAATAAATGGTTTCTATAAACGTGTAGCGACCTATTCCGGTTGCTAGAGATCCGACGCGTTCTTGTCTTTGATCTCACCCCAGTTTTTCTCTGCTTTCAGGATGTGACCAGAAATGTCCTTGTCCCATTTCTGTTGAATGCCCTTATCGAGATTCAGATAGAGCTTGTCTCCTACGATCTTCCACACTTCGGGATCAGCCACAAACTTCTTGCCTAGGGCCACACCGTAGGCGCAATACCCGCCGTAGACAGGCAGGTACTTCTCAGGGCTTTTTTTGAAGAGTGCCTTGTGTTCGTCGTTGGCAAAAGCGTAGGTCACTCCATCCTGTACCGTGACATGAAAGCCGCTCCCTCGTATGGCCTTGCCGTCGGCGAAGTAGGCGACTGGGTCATAGCCGCTGAGGCCCGGGGTGCTGATTGCCACATCGCTCGCAAGGGCTGTCGCCACAGATCCCACGAGAATCAGGGCGGCGAGTTGAATGATCTGTTTCAATCTCAGTTTCATGGAACTCCTCCTGGTGAATTGGTTGCTCTGTTTCTTCGTTGCGATGGCCATCGCACTCATCCCCTATGGCAAGGCTGGTGCCACGTGCTACGACGATCAGTGAAACGAGATAAACTGCTGGCGAGACAAGGAGTTGCTGAATTATTCGCCGCAAGATGAATCAGAACGAAAGAGAGGCACTTCCACGAGATGTCGTGGAGCTACGATATGTCGTGGGAGTGGGACGTGAGATTCGTTACTATGCGGTGGGGCTTGGTTTCTTGATGGCGTGTTTCTGCATACGAGACCGGAGCGTGTTGGGATGGAGGCCCAACCGAGCAGCGGCACCCTGTTTTCCTTCGATGACCCAACTCACGCCTTGGAGAACGCGGAGGATGTGGGCTCGCTCGACTTCTTCCAGGGAATCGGCGACCGACAGTAACGGTGTTGAGTTCCCGTGAAGCAGCACGTCAACGATGTGAAGCTTCCTTTGGCGATGGTCTGGGGATACCAGCGGGGATGAATTGGCGGTTTCAATGGCCACGTCCAAAAAGCGCAGCATGATGCTGTCTGAAATCGAACGCGTCCGGGGCGAACAACTCCGTGAGACATCTGAAGCCTAGCGACTTGCGTCGCCGGGTGTTCAGTGTCCAGGTAATCGCCTCAAACTTTTCCTGCGTGAAGCCGCTGAAGTCGCTGCCCGGTGCTACTGTTTAATACATCCGGTTGTTCTCGTTGTTATCTACGACACATTGAATATCGGCAAGGTCGTCCGACATCTTCCCGTGGTCTTTTAGTGCCTGCGCATAGGAAGGCAGGCCATCGATCGACCCCCATTTTTCCGGCTCCCACATGCTGGAACGCATCATTGATTTGCCGCAATGGAAAAAGGCCTCCTTCACGCGCACGATCAGCGCCAGTGTCGGTACTTTGCCATTGACCACCATCGTCGCCAACAGATCCGGATCCTGCACTATCTCGGCCACGCCGCTGACCCGGACGACCTCCTTGCGCTTGGGCACAATAAAAATAATGCCAATACTTGGGTTTTCCAGGACGTTGAAGAACGTATCGCCCCGGTTGTTTCCGAGCCGGTCAGGGACCGCCAGGGTGCGTTTGTCCAGAATCTTGACGAACCCCGGCGCATCACCTTTGGGCGAGGTGTCTATGAAGCCGGATGCGCCAATGCTGGAAACGACAATGAAAGGACAGCGCTCGATCCAGGCCTTGCAATGCGGATCAATATGATCAATGATTTTGGCTGTCTGGCTGGGAAAATCCGGCCCGAGGGAGGCCCTGACTTCCGATGCGCTTGTTATGGGTGACCTCGATTGATACATGGTGATCCCTTTGTTAAGTGTGGTGCTGACAGCAGTCATTTCACGGCTACTGTCAGCCTGAGGCCCACAGAAATGCTACGAGAGTGTCCGAATTCTTCAGGTCACATATTAGTGACCTCCAGGCGGCTTCCACCGTTTATGCTGCCTTGTCCCCGTACACTATCGACATGCGATCCCCTTGCAGATCTTCATATGAAGACCTGTGCGCTGAATTATCCCGTGCCTCCGCCCCATGAGGTGCGTCGGGGAAAATCCTAGGCATGAGCAGCGTCAGCATCATTCCCGCAATGGTCAATGCAAGCCAGATGGTTAAGGCTGTCATCTCGTGCATGGTGAAACCCTTCCTTTCTTTTTTCCATCACGTTGGATTTGCGCGGGTTCGGAGCCCCATGCTCCTCCTCGTGATAGATCCGAGGTCCCACGATTAGTCTTTCCGTTCGCCACCTTCTCCGCATAGAAACGGTGCATGTTGTTTGAGATATAGTCGAGATGGTCTTCCACTTCAGCGATGCCGTCGAATGTGTAATCGTACGCGGCCGGATCCGACATATCGCTGAGTCCAAAGCCAGGATAGTCCGGTACAATGACATGAAAGGTATCTGACAGGGATCGTATGAGGTCCCGATATTGATGCGAAGCGGCAGGAAAACCATGCAGCAGCACAATTTTCGGATTATTGCGATTCCCCGCTTCACGATACGCGATGTTCAATCCGTCAACCTTGATACTGCTGTACTTCACGGCAGCGGCCTGGCCAGTGGCAACCTTCTGATTGTCGTTCAGGGTTTGACCATGCGCGTCGATGCTTGCCACACATAGGACAATCTCCAAGACTCCCATCCCTACACTCGACCACCATGTTTTTTCTCTCGTCGTATGTGTCATCGTCGTCTTCTCTGGTTACTCGTGTCTGGTTACACTGTGGATGGACTCAGTTGCTTGCCGCCGTTGCCCTCTCTCGACATGTGGGCGCTCTTGAATGTTCTCTGCGATGGCCATCACACCCATGTGCTATCTCAAGGCCGGTGCCACGTGTCACGACCATCTGTCAACCAAGATAAATCGCTGATGAGACAAGGAGTTGTTGCACTATTTGCAGCAAGATGAATCAGAACGACAGAGGGACGTCTCCACGAAATGTCGTAGAGCTATGATATGTCGTGGGAGTGGAATGTTCGATGCGGTGCTATGCGGTGGGGCTAGGTTTTTTGAGACCGAGCTTCTGCAGACGCGAACGGAGTGTGTTGGGATGGAGACCCAGCCGAGCGGCGGCGCCCTGCTTGCCTTCGATGACCCAACTCATATCCTGAAGGACGCGGAGGATATGCGCTCGTTCGACTTCTTCCAGGGAATCGGCGACCGACAGGAACGGGGCTGCGCTCTCGCCAAGCATCACATTGTCGATCTGAAGCAGCGGTCCGTTCGCGAGGATCGTGGCCCGTTCGATGACATTTTCTAACTCACGAATGTTGCCAGGCCAGGAATACTTCATAAGGCGCTCCATGGTCGATTGAGACACCCCGTCGATCTTCTTGCCTATCTTGGTTGAGAACTTGGCGACAAATCGGTTGACCAAAAGCGGAATATCCGACGTACGAGCGGACAGAGACGGCACCTCGATCGGGAACACATTCAGCCGGTACAGAAGATCGGCCCGGAAGGAACCGACTTTCACCGCCGCATGAAGATCGCGATTCGTGGCGGCAATCACTCGCACATCGACTTTAGTAGAATGGCCGCTCCCAACCCGCTCGACCTCCCGCTCCTGCAACACCCGTAGGAGCTTGACCTGCGCATCCAGCGGCAATTCCCCGACTTCGTCCAGGAAGATGGTCCCTCCATCCGCCAATTCAAACCGACCGATACGGCGCTGTAATGCCCCGGTAAAGGATCCCTTCTCATGTCCGAAAAGCTCGCTCTCGACCAAATTGGCGGGGATCGCTCCGCAGTTCACCTTCACCAGCGAGCGAGTGCTCCGTGGGCTCAGGTTGTGAATGGCCCTCGCCAGCAACTCCTTGCCGGTCCCAGTGTCCCCCCGGATGAGCACCGTCGAATCCGTGGGCGCCACCTGTTCGATGTGTCGGAGGACGGCCATGATGCTAGGACTCTCGCCGATGATCTCCTCAAAATTATGCTGAGACTTAATCTCTTCACGGAGGTAGAGGTTCTCAGCCTTAAGTCGATTCGTGAGCTGTGCCACCTCCGTAAAGAGTTGCGCGTTCTTGATCGCAATGGCGGCTTGATTGGCAAAGACCGCCAACCGTTCGAACTCTTCTTCACTCAGCGGACGTCGCCCGAACATGGCAATGACGCCGAGCAGCTCCCAGCGGAACTTCAGCGGGTACCCGGCAAAGGAGCGGAGCCCGTTGTTTTTCATCCACGGCTTGTTTGGAAGACGATCGTCGCCTAACACATCATTCGTCTGCATCGGCCCAAAGCCTTGAGCGATCTTTCCGATCTTGAGTGCCCCCAGCGGAATGCGGCGGTACTCCCCGTCGAGATTGGTATAGAGCCCCGCGCTCGCCTCAAGGTGTAGGCAGCGCGCCCGATTCGTGCAGTCCGCAGCTTTGTAACAATCAGCGCAGAGATCGCCGGGGCCTAACAGCCAGATGCGGGCAAACGCGCCGTCGATCTCATTGACCAGTCCTTGCGTGATGGTGGTGAGCACCTCTTGAAGGTCGAGACTCGACGCCATCTGGAGGGTGATCCGCTCCAAGACGTCGGGAGATTGGGAGGAAGGAAGCGAAGAAGAAGGCGAACTATCCATCGTGTGATCTCCGAGCCTGGCTTTGCCCAGCGTGGAAGACGATAAGTCCCTGACAGAGGATTGTCAATCCGCAGACTGTTGAAACGGGTCGCCAGCGGTGTTTTCGCGTCGTTCACGGGCTCGACGTACAGCACACAAAGTAGGAGACTCGCCTCTCCGCTCGCTGCGGCCTTGCTCGAAGGCTTTTGTGAGCACCTTGAGAGTTTTTTGACATTGGTGCCATATGGAAGCTTCTATTGAGGTTGTCTGTATAAACCGAACTTTACTGCAGCCCGCCAGTGGGATGCCAAAGAGTACTTGGTTCCCAGTGAAAAAACACCCAGACTTCCGAGAGCAAACTTGCTTGCGCTGGAAGCACTGGCTGAGACTTATCGGTACGAATTGTCCAGCTTGGGCATCGACTCCATCATCGTCGAATCTGGTCCCTTCCCCTCGGGTCTGTTGACCCAAAGCCCGTCGCCAGTCGACAAGGCAGTTGTGGATGTTCGTGGCGACCTTGGCAAGGTTCCGGAGGACTTGAAGGCAGGCTTCCAAAGCATGTATGACTCGGGAGAGCCACCACACACAGAAGACGTGTCTGATGCCATTGTGAAACCGATTGAGCGAACCAGTAAACGCCCGCTGCGCACGGTGGTTGTGCCCGAGGGTATGGACTTCGGGTGGAACAACTGAATGCCGGCGTAACTGAGGTCCAAAACGCTTTGCTCAAGACCATGCAGTTTGAATCGATGATTTAAGCATGGCGCCATGTATGCACCAACTTGAGACACCACGCCGCAAGTCGTCGAGGCTGGGGTGAACGTCGCGGTGAAGCTGGCAAAACAAGGAACCCACCAGGAATCCGATGCCAGATAGCAGACGCTTGTCAACGTCGCCTTGGGGTCGAGGACTGCCATCGGCCAGAAGCGGTCATTCAAAGACCTCGCTGCGATTAACTGTGCTTCTGCCAAAACAGAAGGTTTGGTCTTCTGGGGCACAAAGTCTGCTCAGCTGCTCCAAGCGGTCAAACAACCACTTTGGGACTGAGTTCTGCTGGAAAATTTGGAGCGATTCACTCCTTCAGCGGATCACCGCACAGATTTCCCGAATGTGGCCGCGCAACCAGCGATGCGCTTGATCGGCATCCAGTCGCGGGTGCCAGAGCAAGGAAACCGTAAACTCCGGCATGGAGATCGGAAAGGGGAAGGTATGCATTCCGGCGCGCAGGTTTCCGGTGTGGCGTTCGGGCACACTGGCGATCAGGTCGGAGGCCCGAGCCAGGCCCAGCGCGGTGGAAAATCCACCGACGATTGTGACGATCTCCCGCTCCAACCCTAACGGCTGCAAGGCTTCATCAATCAGTCCCCTGTCGAGCCCCTCTCGCGAGACGCAGATGTGTCTCCCGGCCGCATAGCGGGAAGGCGTGATCTTTCCCTTGCTCAGCGGGT
Source organism: Nitrospira sp. (assembly GCA_041742455.1). Lineage (GTDB taxonomy): Bacteria > Nitrospirota > Nitrospiria > Nitrospirales > Nitrospiraceae > Nitrospira_D. The sequence goes on from JBGSIO010000061.1 coordinate 14,031, forward strand.
GCCCCTTTCGCACGACGCCAATGTAACGGTCTCGGAACAATGCCTGTACACGTAGCTCGGGAGCCGTGGTCTTCTCCACGACCCCTGTTTCCAGATCGACGGTCCCGTCGCGAAGCGGCGCGCTGTCTTTGTTTGGCTTCTGCACGAAGCGCAGCCGCACGCCAGGAGCCTCCTCGCCGACGCGAGCAATGAGGTCGGGTCCGAAGTTCTCCACAAAGCCTTCGCTGGTCCGCAACGTGAATATTCGGGCTATCTGCTTCAGATTGAGCTTCTCGGCCGGTCGCAGAACCGCTTCTCCGTCCTGCACGAGCTGACGGACTCGCTCGCGGAGTTCGAGCGCTCGGGGCGTGGGAACGAGACCCCTTCCGGCCCTGACCAGCAGCGGGTCGCCCGTCGTTGCACGCAATCGCGCCAGCGCCCGGCTCATCGCCGACGCGCTAAGCCGCAACCGTTGGGCTGCACGCGTAACATTGCCTTCCTCGAGCAATACATTAAGGGTAACAAGTAAATTGAAGTCCGGTCTCGACATGCGTCTATTATGTCGATGTATGGCGTCAAACGCAATTACATTATGCAATCAGTGCGTCTTCCGCCATGTGTGTAGGTTACTTATACTTCGACTATCGATTGAGCCGGGTTCATCCACGCCGAACTGAAAGGAAAAACATGACTAAGAATTCGCTGGAAGAGTGTATTGAGGGGGTGAGGAAGATTTGGGGACCTCTTACCTCAGAAGTGGTTGCAGGTTGTCGCCAACATTTGGAGGAACTCGTCAAAGCGCCATCCACGGAGGAATGGTTGGCGGCACTGCACCGGGACGCTCCGGCCTACAACGAACTGTATCGGGATCCGGTACACGGGTTCGTGCTGTTGGCCCACACGGAACAGGCGGGGCTCTACAGGCCACCCCATGACCACGGCAGAGGGTGGGTCATCTATGCGATCCAGCAAGGCGAAATCGAGATGGGAACCTATGCTCGGATCGAGGCCCCGGACGGGAGCGTGAAACTCGTGAAAAGGGATTCCACGCTGGTCCGTCCCGGACAAGTCCAGGTGTATCTGCCCGGAGATATTCACGACACACGGTGCATTTCTGGGCCCGCACTATTATTCCGCTTTACAGAGCGCGATTTGAAGAAGGAGGACCAAGAAGCACACAGAGTGACGAGGTATGTTGAGCGGGACGGTGTCTGGACTCTAGGGGCGCCGTGACTATGCCGATTACCCAGGCCATAGGACGCCGTTTGGCACCGACATTCATCGCTTTCAATATGCCTTCGTCCATGACCCACGGGTCAACATCGTCCGCGCGAGACGATGACCGCAAGGGAATGCGATCCACGGGGCATGCCGATGATGCAATCTCGGGGCTGGGCGAACCAAGGCGCACGGTCGCGATCGCTTGTGTGCTGGCTGCCATGGTGCTCGTGGTGCTGGACGCGGCCAATGCAAATATCGCTCTGCCGACGATCGCGCGATCACTGCATGTGACGCCAGCCATGTCGGTTTGGATCATCACCGCCTACCAGACCGCCCTATTGATGGCTCTGCTGCCCTGTGCCGCGCTCGGGGAAAGCCTGGGCTATCGCCGGGTCTTCACGGGGGGTATTGCACTGTTCACGGGAGCGTCCCTGTTGTGTGCGCTGTCGCCGTCCTTGCCGTGGCTCGTCGCGGCCCGATTCCTTCAAGGGCTCGGGGGCGCCGCCGTCATGGCGCTTGGCGTCGCGCTGCTGCGCGTCGTGGTGCCACATCGGCAGCTCGGCACCGCAATCGGTTGGAACGCCCTTGCCGTTGCGCTGTCATCTGCCGCTGGGCCGGCGATCGGCGCGGCAGTCCTCTCAGCCGCAAACTGGCACTGGCTCTTCATTGTCGACCTCCCCGTGGGTGTGGTGGTGCTCCTCGCCTCCCGCGCGCTGCCAGATGGAGGCGGAACGGCACGTCGGCTGGACCTGGTCAGTGTGGCGTTGAATGCCGGAGCCTTTGCGTCGTTGGTCATTGGCGCGGAGCTGTTCCCAGCGAGACCGACACTGGCTGCTGTCCTAGTCGCCGTCGCCGCCCTTAAGCTGGTGACGCTGGTTCGGCGGGAAATGCCGAAGGAAGCGCCACTGATCCCGCTCGACTTGCTCCGCGCCGATTCATTCCGATTTTCGGTGATCGCCTCGGCTTGTTGTTTTGCTGGGCAGACCGCGAGCATGGTTGCGCTGCCTTTTTACCTGCAGCATGGGCTTGGGCAGGACACGTTGATGGCCGGGCTGTATATGACGGTCTGGCCGTTGACCGTGGCTATGGCCGCCCCGTTCGCAGGCCGTCTCGCGGACCGCGTGTCGACAGCATGGCTTAGTGCCGCGGGCGGTTTGTGTCTCGCGACTGGGCTCGGGGCTTCGGCCCTGTGGCCGCTGAAGGGCGACCCGCTGCTGCTCGTACCGCTCACCATGCTGTGCGGTCTCGGTTTCGGCCTCTTTAATGTGGCCAACAACCGCAACATGTTCCTCTCGGCACCAAGCGAGCGGAGTGGCGCCGCGGGAGGTATGCAGGGCACCGCCCGGTTGTTTGGGCAAACCGCTGGTGCGGTTATCATGACCCTGCTCTTTACCCTATCCTCCGCCGATGCAGCGCCTCAGATCGGTCTGGGGATCGGAGCGGTGTTGACGTTTGTGGCAGGCCTCGTGAGCACGCTGAGGGTCAGTCCGATGCCTCCCCGTTGACCGGTATGCGGATCACGTTCGCAGTCACGGCGATTCTGATCGTCGTCGCGCTCGCCATCGCGGTTGAAAATTACCGCCGCACATTGCGCAATCGGACACTTGCTCCGGGAGTGGTGAATTAATTCGGATTTCATAGATGCAGGTACCGCAATTCGTGAGGAGATCACCGGATTTAGAGTGATGGCAGACCTTCAAGTCAATATTAGTGTATGTCTACTTTGGGTCGGGTGTCGGCGGTCGCAGAACGGCCAGAAGCGGAAGTTCGGCGCCGAGATCACCTCGCCATAAAGCGGTTCTCAGCCCTGTCGCATGAACGTTCACCATAACTGGGCCAATAGAACGGAAGCTGTCATATCCCGCCACACGCCTCTCCTCCTATTGACCAGATCTGGAACCGTGCCTCTCAGATGTCAGCCTCAGCGCTGAATAGCATCGGCCTCAGCGCTGAATAGCATCGGCGTCGTGCCTGCCACATAAACCTGTTATCCTGCCGCGCTCATGTTTACCTCAGCATACAGGAGTCCTTCCTACGAGGGGCAATGGAACGGACGGTGCGATACACCGCCATATGTTCAATGGTGATCAGGAACGAACGGCGCGGGAAATGCTGAAACCACCCAACAGTCATGAAGCATTCCAACGTGCCCACGGCTATCAGTCAGTCACTGAGGGGCTGTTGAAAAAAGCGGTGTGCGGCCTCCGGTGAGAGGAGGATGGTCCAAACGATCTCGCCACCGGTCTTCGAAGAACACCGACGCATGCGGCACTCCCCGTCGGATGCTCCTGAGGTGGTATCTGAAGGAGGAGTT
>JBGSIO010000062.1:0-5629 GCA_041742455.1 Nitrospira sp.
CGCATCAGGGTCACGGGCTCGCCTATGCCCGCATCGCCGCACGTCCGGGACGTCCGGCAGTACCGCAGCCGGAGTCCCGCCGGCACCGGCCGGTCACACAGGGGCCGACTCATCCATGGCGCAAACGGGCGCTGCCTCCACAAGAACTCCTGGCGGCGGGGCCCATCACATAAACCGGACATTTCTACTTTGGGAAGAAGCGGACATTTCTAAATTGGGTTGACAGTAGCCGAAGGATCGCTTGACAGACCTCTGAGGCACAGTTATTCTTCCTCCGCGCTTTAATTTGGTCTGGAGGCATAAGAGATACGATGCGTAATTCTGCTTTGCGAACACTGTTCTTCCTGCTACTACTCGCTCCCGTTCTGCTGCTGATGCCTCACGCTCAAGCGGCCGACTTCAAGATGGCAGTGGTAGACCCGCAGTCCGTGCTGGAAAAATCCAAAGCCGGGAAGCGAGCGCTCGACGGATTAAAAGAATACGTCTCAATCAGGCAGAAGTTGCTCGCCAAGGATGAAGAAGATCTTCGGAATCAAGAAAAGCAATTGAAAGAACAAGCGCCCAAGTGGAGCGACGCGGAGAAGAAAGAGAAAGAAACCCAGTTCAGGGCAAAGGTTCAGGACTTCCAAAAGCGCGCGCAGGACTTCAACCAAGAACTCCAGAAAAAACAAAAGGAGTTGGTCGACGAGTACATGAAAAAAATCTCCGTGGCGACACAAACTGTCGCCGAAAAAGGAGGCGTGGCACTTGTCGTCGATAAGGGCAGTGAGCAGACCGTGAAGATCGTCATCTACAACAAGGATACGATCGATCTAACCGAACAAGTCGTGAAGGAGTTTGATCGCACGAATAAGTAACGCTCGTGAGGACATTCACGCTACTCCACTGGGTACCCAGCCTCTCGCCAGGCGCGTATGCCTCCCTCCATTGAGCGTACGTTTTCATATCCCATCTGCTGCAAGGCATCAGCCGCGAGCACCGAGCGAAATCCGCCTCCGCAATAGAGCACGATCGCATCCTGCTTGTCAGACACCACAGTCTCGATATCCCGCTCGATAATCCCTTTACCAAGATGTTGCGCGCCTCGAGCATGATCCGTGGCGAATTCATGGTCCTCTCGAATATCAATAAAATGGAACGGCTCTCCTCGGTCAAGAAGAGCCTTGACCTCCGCCACAGTGCACTCTGTGACACGTTGTTTTGTCTGCTCGACGAGTCGCACAAATCCTGGATTATGTGTCATCCCGCCTCCTCTCTATTCAAAACAACGATCTCTGTTCTACACCCGGACGACGAAATGTCTGGGGAATCTCCATGGCATGATTATCAGGAAATCCGGCCTTCCGCTTGGACAGGGTAAATAGCTGCTCGATCAACTCCCAATAAGGTCCATGCCCCGCCTGCCGCTTGAAGAATCGACTCTCGGTCAACGTCCCACCCCTCACCTCACTCAGTCGGTTCTTGATCTTTCCGATCCGTTCCGGAAAGGCCTCCTGCATCCGCTCCAAAAACACCGATTCCACACTGCCCGACAGTCTCAACAAACTATACGTGGCAGCACAGGCCCCAGAGTGACGCGCACGTTCCAACAGTTCGGCCATGGCATCGTCGTTCAAACCAGGAATGATCGGCGCGATTGAAATACCCGTTGGAATTCCCGCGTCGGAGAGCGCCTTCATGGCAGAAAACCGTTTCGTAATCGACGGAGCCTGGGGTTCTACCTTCCTGGCCATCTCGTCTGACGCAAAGGGAATACTGAAGTAGACCAGGACCCACGCCTCGCGATGCAATCGTATGAGCACATCAAGATCGCGCAGAACCAACGCGCCTTTCGTAATAATTCCAACAGGATTGCGATAGTCCGCACAGACCTGCAAACAGGCACGGGTCAACTCGTACTCTGCCTCAATCGGCTGGTAACAGTCGGTGTTCCCTGAAAAGACGATCAGCTCTCCAGACCAGGAACGTTTCTCAAACTGCTGCTGAAGTAATCGTGGGGCATCTTCCTTCACCACAATTTTGCTCTCGAAATCAGTGCCGGCGCCGAATCCCCAATATTCATGCGTCGGGCGCGCGTAACAGTACGCACAGGCATGAAAGCAGCCTCGATAGGGATTGACACTCCATCGAAACGGTAAATCTGGGCTATCGTTGCGGCTCAGGATCTCCCGTGTCTCGTCTGTATACACCATCAATTTCGGCGACGCAGGCGGTTCCAGAAGTTCCCGATGTCTGGATTCGAACGGATTCGGAGGATTGGCAATGTGACGCATCCCACCCATCCTCTCCTTCACACCGGTTCGATGTCAATTCGCATACCGGAGTGGCCGATTCACGTCGCCTGGACTGGCCACTTCATTGACTCTCCAGAAATCGGGTGCTAGATTCCAACCGCTTTTTGAGGAGCAATCTGTGTACGATCTCAAAGCCCTTCGCGAAAACCTCGACGACATCCGCACCGCTCTTGGACGACGTGGAAACGATGTTCCGTGGGATGATCTTCGCACATTGAGCGAAGAGCGGCGTACCCTGACCATGCAGGTTGAACAGCTGAGACAGGACCTCAACAAAGGCTCTGAAGAAGTGGCTCGGCTACGCCGGGCCAAAGAGCCTGCCTATGAGGCGATGGCGGCTATGAAGGGCTTGGGAGATCGCATTAAGGATGTCGAGGGGAACCTGCGAAAAGTTGAGGAGGCGCTCAGTGACGTCGCCCTCCGTATCCCCAATCTCCCCCATGCCTCGGTCCCTGTTGGAAACGACGCAGCTGAGAACGTCGAAGTCCGACGGTGGGGCTCTCCCCCTTCTTTTTCGACTCCACCCAAACCTCATTGGGAAATCGGTGAGGGTCTTGGCATTGTGGACTTTGATCGAGCGGCGAAGATTGCCGGGGCACGGTTTTCCGTCATGACGGGGGCCGGGGCAAGGCTGGAACGAGCACTGATCAATTTCATGCTCGATACACACACCACCCAACACAGGTATCGAGAAGTGATTCCTCCGCTCATGGTCAATCGGGCATCGATGACCGGGACTGGCCAGCTGCCAAAATTTGAAGACGATCTCTTTCGGCTCAAAGACGAAGATTACTTCTTAATTCCTACTGCGGAAGTGCCGGTGACCAATCTGCATCGTGAAGAGATCCTGTCCGGAGACAGCTTGCCCGTTCGCTATACCGCCTATACACCGTGCTTTAGGCGAGAGGCAGGATCGTATGGAAAGGACACGCGAGGCCTCATACGGCTACATCAGTTCAACAAAGTCGAACTGGTTTCCTTTACGACGCCTGATCGATCGTACGAAGAACTGGAGCGGCTGACAGGTCATGCGGAGTCGATTTTACAGAGCCTGAACCTTCCCTATCGCGTGATCACACTCTGCACGGGCGATATGGGATTTTCTGCCGCCAAAACCTATGATATCGAAGTATGGTTACCTTCCCAGCAGCAATACCGAGAGATCTCGTCTTGCAGCAATTTTGAATCATTTCAGGCCAGACGAGCAGGCATCAGGTACCGGCCAACTGGTGGGAAGAAAGACACGAAGACCGACTTTGTCCACACGCTGAACGGCTCCGGGCTGGCGGTCGGGCGAACAGTAGTGGCGATCTTGGAGAATTATCAGCAGCCAGACGGCTCGGTTGAAATCCCTACAGTACTGCGGCCATATATGGGAGGGCTGGAAAGAATTACCAGAGAATGAGCTTATCCCATTCTGCTCCTATCGAACGCCGCACAGGGCCGACCGTGGCGGTCTTGAAAACCTTCAAGATAAGAACGTGCGAGCCCCTCGAAAAACTTCGAAAGCCCGTGTGAACACTGGCGAGGACATCGCACCTGGAGTACCGCCTTCTAGTGTCCTTTACCGTGGTCTACCGCTTCGCTGTCCACCCGAATTTGCCACCAGGGCAATTGGATAAAAAGATGAGGACCCAGATCGGTCTGTGACATGGTTTTTATGGCGCAGAATCTGATATACGTGTCTTTTCAAGTTTAGGGTTGTGAAATTGACTCTTACAAGTGAAGAATGCTTTCAGAAATCTCTCTGCATTTTCAATCTGTTCAAGAATCTGAATCCCTGTCGGCGCAATCTCCTGAGTTACTGCTCCTTGCTTTAAAATTGTTAATGGTGAGCCGTCTTTTGGAAACGTCCATAAGCCGTACACAATTCTATTTCTTTCAATGTTAATCTTGTCGAGTTGATCGAGGGTTTTGTTGAGCCGATTCAGAATTTTAGGCGATGGGTTCTTTAGCTTAAGGATGCTCTTGCCCCGCGCTATTAGACTTGCGAACGGAAGGTCTTGGGTGAGAACCATTCCATCGTCGGGATCAATTCTAAGGAGAGACCACAGATTGGATTCCAATAAAAAAATGAATGTAGCTCAACTTCACGACTAAGATGCCGATAGTCATTATGAAGGTAAACCATCAGGATGCAGGTCTGGAAAAACTGCTTCAGCCTTATCACATTGATCCGGTGGCATAGTGGAGGAGCTATCATTCAATCTATGCAGGCGGAAGAGAGCACGAATTTCATAAACGTAGCCTCTACTGGAGTCAACGCTGTTCAGTCCGATCCCCGCCGAATTGACCGCTCTCCACAAACGGCATAAACTCACACACTCTGCTTAGTTCATCACATGGAGAGAGGCCGATGAAATCCACATTGGATCCCCTTCCTGCATTGCCTCCAGAGATTGAGAATGCTGCTCAATCAGGTGAGCTAGTCGTTTTTGTTGGAGCAGGAGTATCAAGACTCATCAATTGTCCGTCGTGGGATGAATTTGCCAGTCGGGTTCTTCAGCAACTCGCCCCGAAGGGCATCAATTACTATGACCTTAACCAGATCGGAAGAATTGTTGATCCTAAGAAGAGGCTTTCCCTCGCGCTAATCGTTGCTAAAAAGACAAAAATAGAGATTGACTACTCGACTATCTTTAAAGTGCCACTGGAGAAGGACAATATTTATAGTTACCTAAATTCGTTTAATTCATCATTTGTCACAACTAACTACGATAAATACCTATGTCCGGACTCACGCCAAACGCATCCAGAAAACACTTGGCGATGGTCCAAGCGCGAGCAGTTACTTGGAGCCAACCTGGACAGGAATGGAAATGTTGTGCACTTGCATGGGTGTGTGGACGATCCCAACACAATGGTGATCACAACAAGAGATTATCTTGATCATTACTCCACGAAGGAAGTGCAAGATTTTCTCAAGCGTTTATTTGAGAGGAAAACCGTACTGTTTCTCGGATACGGCTTAGAAGAAACAGAAGTGCTTGAGTACATCTTAAGGCGTGGTGAAGCATCCACAAGAGAAAGAAGCCGTTTCCGGCGTTTTATTTTACAGGGGTTTTGCCAGGCAGAAAAAGAGCTATGCGACTTGCTTTGCGAGTTCTATCAAGACTCGTTTTTTACCGACCTCATAGGATTCCCTAAAGATTACAAATCCCATGCTCAGCTTACGGAGGTTATAGCCACTTGGTCGAGATAAAGTCAAATGTTGGGTATGAAACCTTTGGGAAATAGCTCTACCTGATGGTCCCTGTTGTCTGAGCGAACCGCTCACACCTTCTTCCTCCGTCCCTTCCTGGAGGGAGGAGAGAGAGTCCACTGTCTCACTGACA
>JBGSIO010000063.1:0-3376 GCA_041742455.1 Nitrospira sp.
TCCAAATCGAGAAGAAATCCCGCCACTAAACGTTCCCGTCATAGTAGCAGCAAGATCGAAGCCGGCGCCTTCATCACGCACCTCAATCTGCAACTGTTCATCGCGCTGTTCCATTCGGACCGTAGCTTCTTTAGTCCCGGCATGTTTTGAGGAATTAATCAGGAGTTCGCGCACCGATTGGAACAGCAGACTGGCATGATCTTCGGGCAGCTTGAGCTTCTGACCTTCGGAGACGACGACGGTCACGGCTTGCTCATACTTTTTCTTCATGTACTCCGCGAGCCATTTGAGGCCGGCGGCGAGCCCAAGATTGTGCAACACAGGCGGGCTAAGCTCAGTCACAAGCGTGCGACTATAGGTTAACGCATCGGACAAGATGTTATCGAGTTTCTTCAGGACCATTTCACATTCTGGCAGGCCACGCGAAAACCGCATGCCCTGGCCAATCGTGAGCTTGCCGACGACCAGCATCTGCTGTAGATGGTCGTGCAGTTCGTTGGCGAGGCGTTTGCGTTCACGCTGCTCCGCCAGATTCAACTCGTTCGCCATGGCCCGCAGGCGCACTTGCGCCTCGCGCAATCCATGCTCGGTCTGGGACCGTTCTGTTCCGTTCGTGACCGAGACCACAAGATACTTCGGCTCACTGATATGGTCTCGCAACAGAGAGCCGAATTGGTGCACCCACACCGGTTCCCTGTTTTTGCGCACATACCGGTTTTCGATCTCCACATTCGGAACTTCCTCCATGATAAGCCGCTTAATCTCCGCAAGAGTCCCGACACGGTCCTCAGGATGGACCAACTCGAACAACTTCAGACACCGCAATTCATTTTCCGTGTAACCCAGCATCGCGCAGTAGGCCGGATTGCACTGAATGAAATTCCCATCGAGCTTAGCTATGGCGATCCCACTCCCCGCATGTTCCAAGATATTGTGAAACATGGCGTCACTCTCGCCCAGGGCTTCTTCCATTGCCTTCTGTTCAGAAATATCATGCGCCTCTAGGATCATTCCCACCGGCTTCCCGGCTTTATCACGAATAGGACTCGCCGTGAACGCGATGGGATAGCAATGACCATCCCTATGGACAAATATCTCTTCGCCTTTCATGTGGTTATTTTCAGGAGAGGCTCGATCGATGGAACACTCAGCCAGTGGATAGTGACGCCCGCCCGGCTTCGTATAGTGGACAACATCATGAAGCGGGTGCCCTTGCGCTTCATCAAACCTATAGCCGGTCAATTGTTCTGCAGCAGGATTCATGAACCGACACCGTTGCCGCTCATCTAGTATGAACAGTGCAACGCTGACACTGTCGATCACCGATTTAAGCAGCCGAAGCTGCTCCGCGAGACCATCTTCCACGCACCGACGCGGTCGGCGTACTCTCCCATTTATTTGGCTCGGCCCAGAGGCCATCCCCTGTCCAACTTGCTTTTCACTTCTCATCTTGAACACCTCCTTACGACCAGAAAGAGGGCACCGCAGGCGCACGCTGCAGAGTCTTCCATCATGGTTGATTGAAACATGAGCATCGCTGTAGCAGCGTCCGCTCATCAGAGCAATGCCTACTCGTAAGGGGCATTCCTACTGACCACGACCTCTTCCTTCCTGACCATCCTGCTTCTACGCGGGACTCCCCGTGCGCTCTCCAAACGGCGGAAGCGATTCGAATGAATGACGGCATCCTCGATACACCCACAATTGATGCACCGTGTGGCAGTGTACCGAGAGTCTGTTTCGATGCTCAGGTCATCGAAGGTTTCGCATACCAGTAGCCCCCGACAGCGTTGGCAGACCATAGGTCCTCCTTCTGCGCGCAGTGGCGCGCACCTAAACCACTAGGCACAACCGGTCCCGGAGGCCCACCACCATGACTCGCGCGGCGAGAGATCTGCCCGCTGAGGCATCCGTGGCCAAGGCATCGTTCAGTAATCTGACCACTGTCCGTGCGTTGGACTTGCACCTCGAGGTCATGGCCCCACCTTCAGTCCATGTGCGTTTGGTACCAGCCACCGACTGCATGATGTTCCCCCATGGCGACTTTTATTGTGGTGTCTCGGTGCACTTGGCCTCTCTCTATCGAATTGGAACCAGGTCTCTTGTCTGGATCCGACGCCTCCCCTACCTCGCCATTCTGGGCGAGCATAAAGAAGTGACCGGTTACAGTCTGTTCACAATTGCTCAGTACAAGACGATGACAAGCGGTGGCGATGCCGGACTCGGCCTGGCTTGGTTCTACTGAATGAGCGAAGAGAAATCAGATGGCAGGACCCTAATCGTGGAGCACGACATTGAGGAGGGAGCTATGCACATGCAATCCGCCATTTCGGCGCAACCCGCCTTTGTAGTCAATGAACCCCAACTTGCGGAACTTATTCATAAAGAAACTGACCCGCGAACGGGTGGTGCCGATCATCTCGGCCAACGTTTCCTGACTGATCTTTGCAATGACCGTCTCCGGCTTGCCCTCCTTCCCAAAGTGGGCCAACAACAGCAGCGCCCGCGCCAGCCGCTTCTCGCTGGAATTAAACAGTTGATCCACCAAATCCTCTTGGACGCGGATCGAATGCAACAACAAATAGGACATAAATGCCTCGGAGAACCTGGGCTGCTCCTGGAGCAGACGGAGCATGACGGCTTTATCGATCCGGAGAATGCGGGAGTCTTCCAGAGTAGTTGCGGTGGCCGTACGGACTGTCTGTCCCACGAGGCACGATTCGCCTAAAAAAGCACCCTGCTCGAAGATCGCCACGACGGCTTCCTTGCCATGTTCTGAGATCACGGTCAGTTTCACCTTCCCCGCCTGCACATAGAACACCTCATCCGTCGTAGCTCCCTGTGAAAAGAGAATCTGTTTCTTGGGGAGCGAGAGACTCGTAATGCCCTTGTCGGCATTACCGTCGGCATTATCGAGGAATGTGTCCAGATTGAACGGCGTTCGTATGCGCACCATACTCGACCTCTTCTCCTGTTGAGAGCGACTGCGTCAGCTATGCGGCTGACTCACCACTATGATCGTACCGAGAGACGGAGGCCTTCCGCCAGGGCCCAGGCACATGGCTCGTGGCCGGGCTGGGTACAGGCTCTCCCGACCTCAATCTCTCCACCTTCACGCTCCTCACTCGGCGAGGGCATCACGTTAGCGGCCGCGGTTCAGCGAATAGGATCCGCCCGACGACGAGACGGGGGCCTGCAGGCTATCCACATTCTGTTGCATTTCCCGCAATGCGAGGCCGAGCTGTTTGACCGAGCAATGGCGCAGAGCATGGATACTGTCCCCCATCCACAGCCGAAGGCCCTTTCGGGACGGTGAATTCAGTGTCAACACATACGTTCGTGATGTCGTCTTCATCCTGCCCTCCGTAATAATGGT
>JBGSIO010000064.1:0-10618 GCA_041742455.1 Nitrospira sp.
GAGGTGCGAGGAACAATACCAGGCATATTGGCCACACCATAGTGAAGAACCCCATCGACCACATATACGGGATTGGAATGAGTTGTCGGTCGAGTCGTTTCTACACAGCCACCCTGATCCACGGAGACATCCACGATTACCGAACCAGGCTTCATTCGTGATACCAACGACCGCGGCACAAGCTTCGGCGCCTTCATTCCTGGAACTAATACGGCTCCAATAAGAAGATCGGCAGAGGATACTGTCTCTTCAATGACGGAAGAAGTCACGGCTCGGGTGATGATGCGCCCCTGATATTGATCGTCAAGAACGCGCAGCCGTTCAACGTCCAGATTGAGAACAGTCACCCGTGCCCCCAAACCCACAGCCATACGAATGGCCGATGAGCCTACCACTCCAGCGCCAAGAACGACGACGTGGCCGGGTTCAACCCCGGGCACCCCTCCCAACAACACCCCACATCCACCATTAACCTTTTCCAGGTACTGCGCCCCGATCTGCACCGACATTCGTCCGGCTATTTCGCTCATCGGCTTGAGCATCGGAAGACTGCCGTCTCTCGCTTCCGTCGTCTCGTAGGCAATGGCCGTCACCCTGCTCCTCAATAGCTCCTTGGTCACATCAGGCAACGCGGCGAGATGTAAATAGGTAAACAAGACTTGTCCGGGTCGGAAAAGCGAACATTCGGCAAGCAACGGTTCCTTCACTTTCACAATCATCTCGGATCTGGCAAAGATGTCATGCTTGGAGCGCGCAATCGTGGCTCCTACCTTGCGGTATTCGTCATCGCTAAAACCACTGCCTTCGCCCGCGGAGGATTCCACCCAAACCTCATGCCCACTTTGACACAACGTCGCCGTAGCCTCCGGCGTGAGACTGACACGATATTCATGATCTTTGATTTCTTTTGGTATGCCGATTATCATTGAGACACGCCTCCCTCTTGCCTTCGTATCTTGTCATCTCCCAAATCCATTATACCTCGAGACCAAGCAAGACTTTTCCCAGCATCCGTCCGACCCGTGGACAGTCCCGAAATTCCTGTTGTAAGATGCACCGTCCAATGTTCTTCACAGAGGTTAGTATGGACTCTCGAGAAGAAATGTGTCAGGCGTGCGGATCCTCCAGTGGCCCACTCTCAAAATTGTCGCTGGGAAAGGATTTCTTTAGCCGCCCCTACGATCGTCTGTCACCGCTGTCGGATCAGAATCCGAAATGGTATTGTGCTTCCTGCTCTATGCATAAGAACTTGCACAGAGACTTTCGCGACATCCACGCTGAATTCGACAAACTTCGAGTGGGCCAGAGCTCCGAACTTTCAACCACTGACGAGTTTCAACGTGCGTCATTGCGATTACAAGAAATCCTGACTATCTTGAGCGCACCACACCAGCAATCTCCATTCTTAGAGGGTCCCGACGTCACACGACTGCTGGCACAGCTCAATACGTTTACCGTGCCGGTCTAGACGGATAGCCTGATGCCAGCCTTTCAACGACACATTTTTATCTGCACCAATCAGCGTCCCAAGGACGATCCACGCGGTTGCTGTGCAAATCTTGGATCAGAAAAACTTCACGCGCATTTCAAGAGTGAATCCAAGCGACTTAACCTCAAGGGTGTAGTCCGTGCCAACAAAGCTGGCTGTCTCGACCATTGTGACCTTGGTCCCAGCGTGGTGATCTATCCAGAGGGAGTGTGGTACTGGGTCAGCACCGAAGCGGATGTCACAGAGATCATGGAAGAGCATGTTGTGCGGGGAAAGATCGTCACTCGCTTGCTCATGCCAGAGCATCCAGTCCCAGAACAATTGGCACCACTCAGGAAACCGTAAGACTCCCTACGACACTTCCATGCCAACCGAAGACAAATGGAAGGCCAACATGCAAAAGGTGGCCTTCGCCCAACAGTTTCCCGGCCTGTTATTGAGCTGGCACGCCTGCCAAGGCAAGACGATTCGTGCCGTCCTTCCACTCACGGGGAAACCGGGCGCGATGGTGATCGTGTTCACCGATGCGACCTTTGCGATCGTTCCTCCGCTTGCTCCTGAGCCCTGGGCCATCGGACAGGCTCTCATAGACGCTCGTGCTCAGCTTGAATCTGCGCACCGAACGGCTTACGAGGAGTACGACCGATTGGCACAGAAGGATAGAGAGGCCCTACGCAGTGCGCGACTCGAAAAGATTTTAGGTGCGATTCACAATAACCTGGAACAGATCCCCGAGCTCAAAGATAGGCTCAAAGAACTCGTGAAGGAGTGGCAGTGAGTAGTCTCCCGAAAAAAAACATGTTTGAGATCTTTTCCCAAGGTCTCTTTGAAGGAGTCAAACCCATGTTAGTCATTCGTGATCACCTGGTCCGTCATCCTGACCGCTGCACTCACCAAGCTGTATGTGTGCCTATTTGCCCGACCAGTGCATGGCTTTCGACACCTCCCTACAAGTTTGATCCGTCGCGCTGTCTGGAAAGCTGTCGGCTCTGTCTGGACGCTTGCCCATCACAAGCAATCTATGCGGTCTTCAAGAAGGGCGACAAGCTGTTGGAGCCGCAGAAGAAAACCGGATAGGCTGGATCCTTCTGAAGATGCAGCACCAAGATTCATACAATCTGTTTTCGCAAATGCCCCCAGTAGGCAGTCCCAGCATATCCGCAGGCAACGGTGCCGGTCGTCATAGCCACGATCTGATAGACCTTGCTACGCGGAATTTTGACTTTCACCATAGGATTCAACAGATCGGGAGAATTCATGACCAATTTGAGAGATTCCCCGGCGGAGAGAATCGGCCACATACAAGCCAATCGCAGCCGGGTTTCATGGCGAGGAATCGCCATCGTATAAAGCCAGCCCTGATCAAGGTGCTCGACCGCCAGGCGAACGAGTTTACTGAGCACGGGTCTGAAGCGCGGAAGATTGTTCTGCTCCAAGAGATCGAGTGGCTTTAATCCCACATCATCAAGCAACATTTCAGGAACATAACAACGCCCATTCTGTAAATCGTGGGCGATGTCCTTAACAATGTTCGTCAGTTGTAGCCCCTTGCCGAAGCGTACACCCATCTCCGACATATGTTGGACATCCCAACGTGCTAATGCCTTACGATGCGCGCACATCAAGTCGGTCCAGAACTCCCCGACACACCCGGCCACATGGTATGTGTAGCGATCCAAGTCATGGAGTGTCTTCATCGCAGTAAGATGCGTCGGAGAAGCTCCAGGGAATCTACTCAAATCCATTTCCATTCCCTGCGTCAGTGTCGTAAGTACTCGCTGGATCCGACGCCTGTCCGCCGGTGAACAGGCGAGGAAAAGTTGAAAGCACTCATCCAACCGCTCAAGTAGGGTACGTTCGGCTGAATCTTGTTGAACCGGCCCCACGGCCTGCTGAATCGCATGGATCTGATCCCAGTCAATGTGCCCATCCAAGAACTGGCTTCGAAGACGGTTGAGAAAACCTAAGCGCCGTGGGCGATCGATCAGTTCTGTATCCGCGATCGTGTCAGCAGCTCGAGCGAACAGATAGGCCAGCCCTACCTGATCGCGCACATCGGCTGGAACAACTGCTAAGGTCGTATAAAAAAGACGCGAGACTTTTTTGAGCAGATCCTGCAACAGTTCGTGTTTGGATGCGGTGGTCGCTGCCGAAGAATCCATTTTAACTCAGTTTCACTATGCCGTCCGCCTCTTTGGTTCGACAACTGCCCAGAGACCACGCTCATTTCCAGTAGAAGATGAGGTGAGTCGGATCGATTGTAACCCTCGGAAACTATTGGAAGGACTGTTCACCAGCTTCCCTACCACGTTTTCTAACAGGAACGCCAAGAGACGGTCAACATTATCCACGTACTTTCAACAACTCCACATATCTTGACTTTACATTATGAGATCTTATTCATATATCGATGCCTCAGACGGTAGAGAGTGTATCGCTAGCAGCGGATTTGTGTATAATTGTCGCAGTTCAGCAACTCGCCTCGGATGAGGCGAATGTTTGTCTTCAAGGAGGCTCACAATGAAGTGGTTCAAAGGCATAGGCCTACTACTGATCGCAAATATTCTCATTATGGTGACACTCTCGATCACCGTACCTATCGTTATCAATGTGATCTTACCGATGTTCGGAATCGATGTCCGTGGATCCGTCGACCTCACATCGTTGGTATGGGCTGCCATGTTTGGATTCGGTGGAGCATTCATCAGTTTGGCATTTTCGAAGCAAATGGCGCGAGCGATGCTCAACTGTCAGCAGATTACCCAACCTCGTTCGCAGGCTGAACAGGTCATTTATGGTTCCGTGCAGGACATTGCTCAACGTCTGCATATCACCATGCCTGAGGTGTGGGTTTACGATTCTCCAGATCCCAATGCCTTCGCGACAGGACCCAGCAAGAACAATTCGATGGTGGCCGTATCAACTGGATTACTCCAGAATCTCAAGGAAGATGAGGTCAAGGCTGTTCTCGCTCACGAAATGGGTCACGTCTATAACGGCGACATGTTTGCGACGACCGTCCTGGCGGGGCTGATGAACACGTTTGTATATTACATCGCGATGTGGGTACGTCGTTTCTTCGCAGAGCGAGATCAGGCAGCCTTAGGCTTCGGTCTCTCTCTTGTCCTTCAGATCATTGTTAGTATCTTAGCCTCCATTGTTATCAGCTGGTTTTCACGTCGTCGTGAATTTGGAGCCGACGCGTTTGCCGCCAAAGTTTACGGCAAGGATTCTATGATCGGCGCACTCCGATCCATTGATCGATGGGTGAATCGCTCTCAATTCGAATACTCTGGACAGGACGCACTCGCAACGATGAAAATTTCCGGCAAGACAGGTGGGTTCATGAGTTTGTTCTCAACGCACCCACCGATTGAAGTACGGATCGCGGCGTTAGAGCGACTTTAATCCCGTTTCTTAAAAAATGAGATGTGGGCGCGGTATTCATCAATGGCCGCGCCCAAGCTCACATTACCCCGCGGGATGTTGGCCTCGATAGCCTGTTCAATGTCGGGATCGTCGATCTCAACCTCGTAGAGGTCCTGGATGTTCGTTCTTACTGGCCCCCCAATACTCTCTCGTGGCAAAAAGATTTCCTTCCAGACCTCTTTTTCCACTAAACACACATCTCGAAACCGTTCGTACAGCAACGTCAGCTTTTCCGGTTCCGTAATTCTGACACGCACACCCATACGGCCCCCTTCTTTCTGAATCTACCTCATTAGGGTATTCCCGCGAGACATACCCGACGCAACGTCAATGACCGTAAACCGCATCGTACCGACCTGATTCACAGCATGAAACGGCTGTTGCCCTAGCGGCGTGATATAAACTTTTACTAGGTAATTTCCAACCGCCCATCTCTCGCCTGACCTTTTCAACTCAAGATAACCATATCGTTCATGCCCAGGCACTTCCAGCACATCCTTGCCCAATGGGTTCTCGTTCAGCTGGCCACTCGACTGCTCGCGGTACCATTGCACTGCAAATTGTGCTGGATCTTCCAATGGAGCCACTTCAAAAACGATGTAGATCGCTGGAACTTCCGGCGTGAATATCGAACTCGGCTCGATCGGTTTTAGCCGTGGGTCCTGGGTGTACCACCCTTTCCGTCCAAAGGTATCCCATTCCACTTCAAAGCCCTTGGCCATCTTAATCCAGGTAAACAAGGATTGTGGAATCCCTTTTTCCTGAAAGTCGAATGATGGGCTTGAGGTAGAGCCGATCTCGGTAGACTCTTGCTCTTTGGGAGGCAGAAGATCCTTGGCCATTCCTATCTGGCTCTGGCATAGAGCCAGGCAGACCATGCAAGGAACTATCCATCCGTGGGTCGATCTAGCCCTTAGCTTGTCAACCATCGTGTTCATCGTACTGAGACCCCCTTATAGGGGTCAATGACTACCTGATGACATTGCGTGGGGCAATTCCTCACTTTGCCTGGGAGGGGGTACTCGGCGATCACCTTGGAGACACCGTAATTTTGGGAGGAATATGTCCGGACGAGAGTTAGGCTCAGACTCAACGACTATGTCTTCGACCTAGTACAGCCAACAGACTTGGCAAAGGCAGTCGCCATTTCGACCTTGGTAAATGCCATCAGTTGAGCGAATGGAGCTATACGGTGTACTGGGTTTATTCATGTCAGCAGCATAACTCAGGATCTTTCATGAACCCCTACTCACGGAACAATATGCGTACTATCGACTTATTGGGAATTGCCGTTGTTGAAACCCTTGCAACAACTCTCCCCCCAGGCCGTTAATACCAATCAGTAGGGACCTACTCCAGAACCGACCACACGATTCTTCTCTTCTTGCTTCAGCTTGTCGAACGCCTTATCGGCGTGGTCACGGACCTGTTCCTGCGTCATAGTCGACGTTGGCTTAGGCGCTTCAGCAGCACACCCACCAATACTCACCAGCACCACCCCGATTACAGGAAAGACCCATCTGTGTCCGCATCCCATTTTCCACGTCATTATGCTGAACATCTGCATCCTCCTCGGTCCTGATGGATTGATCGTTTAGCCTGCATACCATCCCTATACCCGATACCCGATACCCGAATACCATTCTGAACCCATATCGTTGACTCAATGAGACCAGGAGGGTATGCTCCCACTCCACAGTCTTATAACTCATGAGGCCTCCCATGTCACTGAACGATCGGCTGACCGAAGACCTGAAGCTCGCCATGAAATCTCGCGATCAACTTCGCATGGATGTGATCCGGATGATCAAAGCTGCGGTCTTGAACAAGGAAGTCGAACTGAAGCGGGACCTCGATGATGCTGAAATGAGTCGAGTGATGACGACCCTTGTGAAACAACGTCGGGAGTCCGTCGAGCAATTCGAGAAAGCCCAACGTTTGGAACTAGCCGCGAAAGAACGCAAGGAAATCGAGATCATAGAATCCTACCTTCCCAAACCGCTGACCCATCAAGAACTCGAAGCCCTCGTCGCATCCATCCTCAGCGAAACCGGGTCGTCGTCCATGAAGGATATGGGACAGATCATGAAGGCTGTAATGGCCCGCGTTGCGGGACAACCTATCGACGGTAAGCAAGTCAGCGAACTGGTCAAAAGCAAACTCTCCTAATTCATCTCAAAATATGTTTGCTATACTGGATTCCACCGGTGGAATCTTCAGTTTTCCTCGCGTTAAGCCGTTAAGAATACCTATGGCGATCCTCATTGTCGATGACTCCCCAGAACAACATCTTCTTCTCCATTCGATCCTGACCAAGGCCGGCCACGACCAGATTGTGGCGGCGGACTCAGCCCAGGCAGCTTTTGAACTGATGAAGATTGACGGAGGGCAATCATCGGTCGAGGTCGATTTGATATTAATGGATGTTTTGATGCCTGATCTTGATGGCGTCGAGGCCTGCCGGCGAATCAAACAACAGGTGCATCTTCAGGACATCCCAATAATCATGGTGACCGCTAAGAATGATCTCGACAATCTGAAGGACGCATTCTCAGCCGGCGCGATGGATTACATCAATAAACCGGTCAAGAGCGTGGAACTCCTCGCGCGGGTGACGTCAGCCTTGACCTTAAAGAATGAGATGGATTGTCGGAAGAAGCGCGAAGCCGAGTTACGTCGCAGCAATGAAGAACTGCAGCAGGCGATCAGGGAAGTCAAGGTATTGCGAGGCCTGATCCCGATCTGCGCCTCGTGCAAGAAAATCCGCAATGACGGCGGGTTTTGGCAACAAATCGAAGAATATATCGGTGAACATTCGGAGGCAGAGTTCAGCCATGGGCTCTGCCAACCCTGCCTCAAAAAGCTTTATCCTGGCGTTTACCAGGACTAGCTGTTACGATTCCGCCAGTCACCCTCCGTTTCAAACCGTGTGAATGTATGAGCATTTTGATTGTTGACGACTCTGTGGATGATCGCCTTCTTCTGCAGGCGATTTTATCCACCGCCGGATACGAAAACATTCATTCGGCGGATTCTGCTGCCGCTGCATTTAAGTACCTGGGGCTCGATGGGGGCAAACATGGGGTCGCGCGAGTCGATCTCATTCTCATGGATATTTTGATGCCGCAGATGAGCGGGATTGAGGCCTGCCGCCAAATCAAGGCCGTCGATCGCTTCCGTGACACACCCATCATCATGGTGACGGTCAAGACGGACCCGGTCGATCTTCAGTTGGCGTTTGCCGCAGGTGCCATGGATTACGTGGCGAAACCGGTCAACAAGATCGAACTGCTGACTCGCGTGCGCTCGGTGCTCCGACTCGTTCACGAGGTCGACCGTCGCCGCGCGCGTGAACAAGAACTCTTGGAGGTCATGCGGCAACTCCAAGAAGCCAATCAGATGCTGCTTCGTCTCTCCTGTTTAGACGGACTGACCGGTATTACCAACAGACGTCAGTTTGATGATTTTCTGGATCAAGAATGGCGGAGAGCCGTTCGCGAGTCGACTCCGCTGTCCCTGATTATATTCGACATTGACCGATTTAAGACCTATAACGACACGAAGGGTCATACAGCTGGCGACGAATGCCTGAAGCAGGTGTCCGCGGCTATTTCCAGTTCTGTGAATCGCCCTGGCGATTTGGTCGCCCGCTACGGCGGAGACGAATTTGTCACGGTACTGCCTGGCACCGGAATTGATGGCGCAGCGCAAGTGGCCGAAAGTCTACGTCGACGAGTGGAGTCCTTGGGCATTAAAAACTCGGACGGGGAACTCGTGACGATCAGCGTTGGATATGCGTGCGTTGTTCCCAACCGGCATTCATCTCCTACCGATCTCATTAAGGCAGCTGACCAGGCTTTATATCAGGCCAAACAAGAGGGACGCAATCGAACGAAATCGGCTAGCATTCTCTCGTTGGTCCAGGATACGCACAACGATTAGGCGCTGCCACACGATATTACGGGTCGCTCACACGCTCATGTCACGTCGCCCTCGTGGAGAATCTCTAGGACAAGCTGAGGCTCCAACCAAATCCTCTCAACGTTCTCTCACTCTCAATAGACAGAAGGTGATTTCACGAAGGCAACAACGCTCACCTCATGGCCCTCTCTCACTTGATCCAACTGCAACTGTGTTTCTTGAGCAATATCAGGAGACGCTCCACAAACTGGCGCAAAGTGAGGCCCTCAATAGTGGGGATCTTCCCCGTGCATTCCGAGCTATTTCGAAGGCTTCTTGTGCCTTACTTCGAGTCGAACGTTCTAGCGCCTGGCTGTTGTCGAAGGAATGTGATGCGATCGCACTGGTCGACGTATATGAAACCTGTCGAAGACGCTCCAGATCGAATTTAGTGCTCCCATCAGCCAACTGTCGACACTATATTCGATCGCTCGCTCGAGAACGTCATGCCGTTGCAGTTTCTCACGCTTTTTACGATCCACGGACTCAAGAACTTGCAGACACCTATTTCTCTCAGTTCGATGTTCAAGCCACACTCAGCGCTCCTATTAGGCAGAAGGGAAAGCTCGTCGGTGCGCTCTGCGCTGAGTCTATCGGAGCACCTCGCCAGTGGACCCGGCAGGAAGCGCATGTAGCCGGGCTATTAGCAACGATGGCAACCCTTGCGCTTGAGGCATTCGATCGACGAGAAGTAGAACAGGCGCTCCGCATTGCCAAAGAGGCTGCTGAAGTCGCTAGTCGAGCCAAGAGTGAATTCCTTGCCAGCATGAGTCATGAAATTCGTACCCCGATGAATGCTATCATCGGTATGGCTGACCTCCTTTGGGAAACTCCTCTTACACCGGATCAACGCAAATATCTTAGGATCTTTCGCCGCGCAGGTGGCACACTCCTGAATCTGATTAACGATATCCTGGATCTTTCCAAGGTTGAGGCCGGCCACCTGGAATTGGAAGCCATCGAGTTTGATTTGAGCGAGGTTGTCGATAAAGCCATCGACATATTGGCGATGCGAGCGAATGAGAAACGCCTTGAACTCACCTCCCATGTGGACTCAGACGTGCCATGCCAGTTGATCGGTGACCCGACACGACTGACACAAATCTTGATCAATCTGATTGGCAATGCACTCAAATTTACCGAAACCGGCACAGTGGAAGTTCGTGTCACCCACGATCCCAATCGGCATACTGCCGGTGCGGTTCAGCTTTCTGTTAGCGACACGGGAATTGGAATTCCTCCGGACAAACTTGATTTAATCTTCGACAGCTTCACGCAAGCACATATCTCAACAACCCGACAGTATGGAGGAACAGGCCTGGGCCTTGCGATTACCAAACAGCTCGTCGAACGAATGAACGGTCGGATCTGGGTAGAGAGTATCATGGGAAGCGGCAGTACGTTTCGGTGTTCCCTCCTCTTTCAGGTTAAACCGACATCTATGCAGCAGAAATCCACAACTCCAATCGATCTGACCGGAGTCCGAGTCCTCGCCGTAGACGATCATCCGACCAACCTCCTCATACTGCAGGAAACATTAAGCGCATGGGGAGCCGAGGTGACGGAAGCAGGCAACGGAAAGGTCGCGCTGGAGAAACTCCAATGCGCGGCCCAACAGAATAAGACCTATGAGCTTCTCCTCCTCGACTGTCGTATGCCAGAGATGAGCGGCTTTCAAGTTGCCGAATATGCGAAAGCGCTCTCCACTGAGCGAGGCCCGACAGTGATCATGCTGACATC
>JBGSIO010000065.1:0-78610 GCA_041742455.1 Nitrospira sp.
CGGCAGAGAGAATGGACCTCGTGAGTTGCCCTAACAGAGAGGGCGGCTCCGGTTCCCTGGAAAAAGAGCGCCAGGGGCTCAACGCGACGCGTGCAGCCCTCGGCACAGAGCTCTGCGGAATCTCTATCTCTGGATTTGGGCAATTGGATGACCCTTGACACTGGCTCTCCGCGCTCATTGATCGTGACATCATCTTTCAACGTGGGGAGGGCCGCGTCGACGTCCGCTGCGAGCGTCGTGAGTTCCTGTTTCAAGGCCCTGATCAGGCCACTGGACGTCTCCGGGAGCCCAACTTTGGCACAGAGCGCAGGCAGATGATCTGCGCAGTCAGTCCACGGCAACAATTGCTATCGGTCGTCGCCATAGGACTATGAGCCCTTGAGGACCAGATCGCCAGCTCGTAGACTGGAGCTGAGGTGGGTGAGGGCACACACTTCCAACTCACGCCGCTGGATCACGGCCTGACTGCTGCGGCTGGGTGTCAAGGCTGAAGTTGGTTGTCCGCAAATCACCGATGTGAGATGTCCTCTTTTCGCCGATGAGGATTGTCCGGTTGCCCTAGTCAGGCGGTGGCACGGTCGTCATCTCCTCAGTGGGCGTGGCCGGGCGTCGGCCCAAGAGCCCGGCCTTCCTCTGCTCCCGTAATCGGTAGCGCTCGCCCTTGATGTTGAGCGTCGTCGGATGATGCAGGAGCCGATTCAGGATCGCAGTGGCCAGGACCTGATCGTTGAAGACCTCACCCCAGTCCTCGAAGCTCTTGTTGCTGGTCACGATGAGACTACCGCGCTCGTAGCGACGGACGAGCAGCTGGAAGAATAGGGTCGCCTCTTCGCGTGCGCGCAGCAGATAGGCCGCCACGCGGTGACCAGGATGCCCCCGCGAGTCAGTGTGTCGGTGCACATTAAGGTGGAGATCTGATCGTAGGAATCGCGGTTAAGAATATCGCGCCAGCCAAGCGACTTTGGGTGTTTGCACGGAGCCTTTGATAGTAAGCTTCCACTGTTCGATGTTCAAATCCCGTTCATCTCACAGGTGCAGTATTTCAAACTACACAGTCTGAGGGATTATGGAGTGGTGGTGGGACAGCATGGCCGATTGGTACACCGCCGGTGGATCTCAAAGGAAACGATTTCGGACGCGCCGTTACTGCAGTCGGCCGAGTTGGGGCCGGTGATCGATACGGTCTCCATGTGCGACGTGGTAGCTGCACTCCGTCCGGTGCCGATAGGGAAGTATGGCGTAACGGTTGTCGCCCTATCGGCGCTCATCCCGATGGTTCCCGTGATCGGGATTCAAGTGCATTGAAGGATGTTCTGCTGAAGCTTCTCAAGACCTTGCTATGAGTGTGTTGGAGTCAAAAAGGGCGCTGAAGTTTCTCAGACAATCTCAAACTTCATCTACATGCTGTGCAGGTTCACTCTGATTTTCGGTAGCATGGAAACACCAAATATCCACGCGTTGAGTATAAGGATCAACGGTCGGAATAGTGAGCCTGATGTCTGTATTCCTTGAGGAGTCGGGGTTTGGAACCGTGAACTGGCGTTGAGCTATGCGCATGCGATTGGTACCGTGGAGAGTTCCTACTGTCACTGTTGACAGTGTTCATCGATCAGTCAGACATGGTAGGACAACTGGGCATCGTGAGTCGTCTGGGCCTGTGACGAAGAGACTCGAAGGAGAGAACTGCTCATGCAAACTCTACGGTATTCGAGAGGGTGGAACCGGATCTGTGCGATGCTTCTCTTGCTGACTATCAGCGCCTGTTCGGGGATACCGCGGGATTTTGAGACTCCCAAGGTCTCCATCGCCAACCTCGCTCCCAAAGACATGACGCTGATGGAACAGCGTTTTGAAGTGCAGCTCCGGATTCAAAACCCGAATAATTTCGACATCGGGATTAACGGCGCGCGATTCGATATCGACTTGAACGGCAAAGAGTTTGGTTCCGGCATGTCGGGAGCGAAAGTGATGATCCCACGATTCGGCTCCGAGGTGATCACCGGAGAAGTCATTACGGGGCTGGGCAGCATTGTTCGCCAGGCTCAAAGCTTCAATTCTGGAGCTGCCAAAGTTCAATATGCGCTTAAGGGCAAGGCCTTCGCGGAGTCTCCGTCCAGCTTCACGATTCCTTTTGAGAATATCGGAGACATTGACCTGAATTTCGGGCAAACGACTGAGAAGTAAACGGCCCCATTAAAAAGACGGAGGTTGTGTCATGAACATCTTGTTGATCGGAATAGCCATTGGTTTCAGCGGCCTGTTGGGATTCGCGACTCCCTTGTCGGCATGAGAGACCTCCGCCGCAATAGAAAAGGCCAAGGGAGAAATGAAGGCGATGACGGAAGAAGCCAAAGGCCAGGCGAAGGGAGCGGTGGAGGATGCAATGGGCAACAAGATGACTGCGGAGATGGAACGCACGAAGGGGAAGGCAAACGCTCAAGCTGAGCGCGGAAAAGCCACAGCGAAGGAGATAGTGGAAAAGGCGAAGTAACAGTAGAAGCCCTCATGCGTGATTCAAGCGGCAAGCCGAGATCACTCGATGCGGTGTTATTGGCTCGCGAACGTCTTGTCCCGTTTCCCGCCGTCGCTCCCGTGGCCCTGCGGAACGGCTACAGTCCCCCCGTGTCACATGCATTGTTCGAGGCGTTGGGGGCGTCTAGTTGAGGTCACCAGGTTCGTAGGCAAAAAGGAGGGTGAATGAGGTCGACAAAGTGGGCAATGACGATGTCGGGACTTCTGCTAGCCGTGATCACAGCGGCGGGTGGCGCCTGAAGTGGAGACCTCGAGAAGAAGGGATACTCGACCTATGTGCTGACGGAGGCCGGAGTTTCAGCAACGGCAACCATTAACGTTCTGCGGGTGCAGCCGTATCCAATCGATTAGGGACGTTCACATGTGTGCGTAGCAGATGAATCATCTTTGGTCCCATTGACCCGTGACCAGAAAACATTCAGGGCGCATTCCGCGCTTTTCACGAAAAGGAGAATTGGCGATGACACTTAATCCCGCGAATACTGTTAGTGGGCAGCCTCTTCCTGGCTGTGCCGGTGATGACCGAGGGCACGGCAAAGGCCGAAGCCGATATGAATATGGAGATCTTGATCCAAAAAGTCAAAGCGGACAAGAAGTTGCTCGTAGCGGGGAACATGGATCTCAGTGACGCCGAAGGGAAGGACTTTTGGCCGTTGTACGACAGCTATCAGAAAGAACTGGAGCAACACGACCAGCGGCTCGGCAAAGCCATCACGGAATACGCAGACGCATTCAACAAAGGACCGATTCCAAACGAGACCGCCAAGAAATTGCTCAACGATGCGCTAACGATCGAAGAGGCGGAAGCAAAGGTGAAGCGCGCCTACGCCGACAAGATCGGAAATGTCTTGCCGGCGGCGAAGACTGCCCGATACATACAAATTGAAACAAAGATTCGAGCCGTCCTGCGCACAGAATTGGCCCAGAGAATCCCGCTCGTGTATTAAGGGAGGCCGACATGACAAAGATATCCCAGGCTTTAGGACGCCTCAGCGTGAAGCCGGCCGACGGCCTGAACTCGGCGGGATCGCGAAACCGTCGGATCACTGTGATGCTCTTGCTTGGGTCAATGCTGGTGGCGGTCGCCGGCTGGGCTGCGTATGCCAAATACGGGGACGTGATGTCGTATTTGAACCCCCCGGTGAGAATGAAATGGATCGCCGGGGGCGAGTTTCTCATGGGATCCGATGAACCGATGTTCCAGGACGCACAACCAGTCCATCGTGTCGCGGTCGACGGTTTCTGGATCGACGAAACCGAGATCACAAACGCCCAATTCGATGAGTTCGTACGGGATACCAGCTATATCACGGTGGCGGAACGTGTCCCGAAAGAGTCGGACTATCCTGGGGCGAAGCCGGAAATGCTCGTCGCCGGATCCGTGGTGTTTTCGCCTCCCACCCATGCCGTGTCCTTGCATGATCATTTTCAGTGGTGGAACTACGTCAAAGGTGCGGATTGGCGCCATCCGGAAGGCGCCGGCAGCTCGATCGAGAAGCGAATGGATCATCCTGTCGTGCACATTGCTTTCGCGGATGCCGAAGCGTATGCCCGATGGATCGGTAAACGTCTGCCCACCGAGGCGGAATGGGAGTATGCGGCGCGGGGCGGGCTGGAAGGCAAAAAATTTGTCTGGGGCGATTCGTTCTTGTCCGATGGGCAAACGATGGCCAACACCTTTCAAGGACATTTCCCCGATCAGAACACAGGTGAAGATGGGTATGTATCGACCTCACCTGCCAAAGCATTTCCGTCCAATGGATTCGGCTTATGGGGAATGGCTGGGAACGTATGGGAGTGGACGTCTGATTGGTATCGTCATGACACCTATCAAAATCGGGTGAAAACCGGCGAGGTGTTGCATAACCCGAAAGGGTCGAGCGCCGGCGAGAGCTTCGATCCGTCGGAGCCGGGTGTGGCCAAGCGGGTGCAGAAGGGGGGTTCGTTTCTCTGCGCCGACCAATATTGCGCGCGCTATATGCCGGGTGGAAGGGGCAAGGGTGCGCCCGACACGGGTACGAATCATCTCGGCTTTCGTTTAGTCCGCGCTGCCGGATGATTGAACGGACGATGGAACATGCCAACGAACGGATGAGTGGGGGTGACACGAGGATTCCCCGACCTCGCACAAGCGCCGGAGAGATGTACGCGTTCCTAGCTTTTACTCAGCGATCTGGCGTGAGCCGCTTCGCAGTCTGTTCAGTTCTGCTTGCCGGCATCGTCGTAGCCGGCTGCGCAAGTTCTCGGTTCGAGATTCCGAGACCGACCGATGTGCTTGCCGCGCCACCACCACCGCCTTTCATCGAACCATCGGTCGTGAACCTCAAGGTGAGAGTTGCCATCAGCGAACTTGCCATGGCTGCTGATGCGGCCCTACCCGGGTCGTCCGGGCACGAGGATTCATGGCGAGAGAGGGAAACTCCGTCCAATCAAGGAACTGTGTTCTACAAGTACTGGATGGTTCGAGGACCTCTTCAGTCAAAAATTGTGGATCATCGACTTATCACTGAGTTCTCTGACATGCGATACCGCCTCGCTCTCCGTTTCACACCGCCGGAGGGTGATGTGCTGCAAGGGCAGTGCGGCTATGGCGCAGATCCACCCAAGCGCATCCAGCTGACTGCCCGCTCCGGTTTCGAGTGGACGGACCATTGGACACTGAGATCTCATACGGAGTTTGACTCTGCTGAATTTCCCGATGCCTGTATGGTGAAAGGTTTGAACGAGGATGTCACACCGGTCGTGCAGTCGATCGTGGATGGTCATCTTCCCTCGGTCGCCACCGCCATCGATGACCGAGTGAAGAACCGCAGCGAGTCACGACAACGGGCGCAGAAGGTCTGGACTAAGCTCCAGCAACCGCTCGAACTGGGTCCCGAACAGTGGCTGATCTTGAACCCAACGGATGCTCAGGTGAGTCCCATTGACTTGACTGGACAAACCATCGAGACATCGGTCAATTTAGCTCTGAAACCTTTCATGCGGGTGGGCGCGGTACCGGTTGTCGAGGACCGGCCACTTCCCCCTCTTAAATTGACTCCGATTGCCCTCGATGGATTTCACTTAGCCCTCCCGGTCATCGCAGAGTACAGAATCATCCATCGCCGGCTTGCGCAACGACTGGTGGGGCAGGAGTTCACGACATCCCTTGGGAAATTGACTACGATTACGTCCGCGAAAATGTATGGGAGTGGAGCGACTCTTATCGTCGAGGTGGGAGTCACCGGGGCAATGAACGGGAAATTCTATGTGACAGGACAACCTGTGTATGATAAGGCCCTACGGGTGGTTCGGGTTTGAGCGCTTCGATTATACGGTTGATACGAAGAACGTGGTCGTCCAATCGGCCGATTCAGCCTTCCACCAACGATTTCTCGCGCGCATCGAGCCGGAAACCCGCATTGACCTGTCTGAGCGGATTGATGAGCTGCGGCGTCGGCTCCCCTCCCTTCTGGCAAGGGAAGTGGACTCCGGCCTCTGGCTCGAAGGGACTGTGAATCGGCTGGAAGTGCGCGGGATCTATCCAGTGCCCAGCGGTGTGGAGGCTCAGATAGTGGCTGACGGCTATCTGAATCTCTCCTTGCGGTAATTCCTCAACAGTTCTCCTGCCTCGCAGTTGACTCTCAAGCGATTCCAGCCTATACAGGGGACATTCATCACGGGCTGAGTGGTGCCCGAATGGGGCTGTCAGTTTTGACAGTGTGTGCTAGGAGGGAGGATCGGTAAAATCCTGGCACGTGCTCGGATGAAGTCCGCCACGAGGTTGAGAAAGGAGTTACGCTATGCAGGGATGGTTGAGCGGAGTGATGGCCATGTTCGTGGCCTGTGCCGTAGGGTGTACCTCGATCGATGTCAAGACCGACTTCGATCAGACCGTCGATTTCAGCCGGTTCAAGACATTCGCCTTTACCGGAATAACGGATCTGAATCAAGGCGGCGTTCTGGACAACTCTCTGGTACGGAACCGACTCGAGACCATGATCGACAGGGAACTTCGACAGAAGGGGTTGACGCAAACCCGACTCGACCAGAACCCGGATTTATTGGTGCATTACTGGGTGGGCGTGAAGGACAAGCAGCAGGTGCAAAGCACGGGTTCTACCGCGGGAGTGTACGGCTGGCGAGGCGGCTATGGCTGGGGCGCCGGCTATGGCGGGGGAGTAACAACGTATGAGTATAGGGAGGGTACGTTAATCACGGATTTAGTCGAACCGACCAAAAAGACACTGGTGTGGCGGGCTTCAATAGTTGCAGAGCTGGAAGATAATATTAAAGAGAACGTCGAACTGAGCGATAGAGCGATCAAGAAAGCGTTCGAAAGTTATCCGCCAACCAAGACGAAGTAGTGACGACGCATTGCTGTCTGGGCTCGACGACATGTTCCTTTCGGGCATGACGCCTGGAGTGGAGATTCTCGACCGCGGACAGCGAGATACCGGCGGCGGTGTACCGAAGTGGGTGACATTCTCCCGACGCCACGCTGGCGACAACATGGCCGTCATGAGGTTGGATGCCCATAATGCCAGGTATCGATTCGCGATCTTTGCCGGGCCTGCGAACGGGCCTTTGCCCATTTTGGCGGCCATACGCGCGAGCATTTGTATGACCGCCCGCGGACGGTGTGTTATGCGGACGAGACGGGACGACGGCTCTGAATCCCACCTTCAAAGCCTTCGCGGACTATTGGGGCTTTGAGCCTCGGGTGTGTCGGCCGTATCGGGCGCAGACCAAGGGGAAGGTTGAATCGGGGGTGAGGGCGTATCAAGTTTTCTGTGTAACTGATTGTGGTTAATCACTGCTAGGCACACGGTCTCCTAAGATCATGGCAAATTGATTGAGCGCCCGTTTCCACTCCGGAATCGGGGCGGTTCATTGCTTGGCGATGCGCTGCAGGTCCAGAGAGAGGACTTTGAGGATCGCGTCATCCGTGGGAAACGCGCCGCGCTTTTCTAACGTTTTCCGCCACGAATCATTCAGAGATTCAATGGCATTCGTGGTGTATATGACTTTGCGAATGGCTGGGGGATAGTCAAAGAAGACCGTGACCCGCGTCCAGTCCAGCAGCCAGCTCGTACTGATCCTGGGATCGTGCGCATCCCACGTCAGGGCAAAGCGCTCCAAGGCTGCTTCGGCTTTCGTGACCGTCGGCGCTCCATAAATAGCTCGCAGATCCCGCAGTCATTCCAGTTGTTTCGCGCTGAAGACTCGCGCTACATGGATCATCGACAGCGCTTTCCGAGGCTGCTGCCGACGGTGTCTCGCCAGTCGCCCGATAAGGATGGCATCGAACGTGTGTAGTCCGTCGAGATACACAACCGGATGTCCGGTCAAGGCGTGATCGACGAGAGCCTGTAAGGCGATGTGAGTCGCATGTGGCTGCCCATACAGTACGGTCAGACCATCAGACAAATTCAGCGAAATCGCAGGGAGGACCGACTCATCTTTGGCCTTCTTCATCGCTGCGGATCGTGGGGCAGGATTGGACCTGAAGCGCTTTGTGCTGGGGAACAGAAGTTGGGGCGCTGGTTCCCTTGCTTCCGTATACCGCTCATTGATGGTTACCCACAGCATCCCCCGGCGAAGACTTGCCTCTGTCGATAGGCATGCCAACAGGCGGGACAGAGATGGACTGTACAATGGGTAAAGCCGTCGATCAATTCCATCCGCTGTTCGACGACCATTCCACAATCGGAACAGGGGCTAGTCGTCACCGATGGTGGCTTATGCTCTTGCACTGTCATGAGTCGCTACCTTCATGTTCGGACGAACGCGTTGATTGCAGACTGCGGACATAAGTTCGCCTTCCGGTTTGGATCTCATAAAGCTCCACAAACGCTTCTTCAATGAGCTGGTGTGGTCTCGTTGGAGTCCCCACTGGATGGTCCGCAGTCGATGGTTCAGCAATGCCACGGTTCTCTCCAAATCCATTAGTCGATCGTTGCTCATAACCGTTTGTTCAGGCGGGATCATGTCTTTCTCCTTTCGATAGCTTAGACGGCGCAATGTCGAATAAGGCCGATGACGAGCCCTTCGATATGAAATTCGTCCGATGGTTGGACGATAATCGGTTGCATCGTCTCGTTGGCCGGACGGAGTTCGATATGCGTACCTTTCTTGAAATATGTCTTGATCGTTGCTTCACGATTGACCAATGCGACGACGGTTTGCCCATTCTTGGCCGTTTCCTGTTTGCGCACCACCACGAGATCGCCCGGCAAGATTCCTTCATCTTTCATGGATTCTCCCTTGACCTTGAGAGCGAAGGTGTCTCCCCCACGCAACATGCTCGGTGGTACGTCTACGAGTTCGGATTGCGGAACCGGATCGATGGGGAAGCCGGCCGCCACGAGACCGGCCATGGGAACCTCAGTCTTCTGTCGCAATTGATTGAGCACGACCGAGACGATGCCGGGAATCTTTCGCATGCCGGCCTCATAGCGCGCCACGGATACGCGGGTGGTATGCAGGGCATCAGCGAGCTGTTGCTGTGTGAGGCCTAATTCTTCCCGATGACGTTTCAGATCCTGCGGCTTCATGATGTATCCATTGGTAACATATTGGTGTGCTTTCGTCAAGCAGCTCACGATGTATTGAGAGTGTCATTCTAGAGATCGTGGAGCATGTTGAAAATATTTATGAAAATGCGTGTTTGCAGCATGTGCGGGGATGTGGGATCGTGATCATGACCAAAAAATAGGCAAGAAGCTCATGATGAGCGCATGGCGTGTGTTCGGCAACGGGGGGGACACTATTCCACGAACTCTTCGTTCAACGCGACTGTTTTGATATGGGCAAACACGAGCTGACCTGGTTTTAATCCTAACGACCTCAGTGATTTTCTCGTGATGCTGGCGACCAGCGGGGTACCGATATCCAAGACGACGTCCACGGAGGACTGATTGATTTCCCGGACTTCTACTACTGTGGCTTCCAGAATATTCAAGATGCTGGTTGGGACGGCTGTTTGACCTAGGACCAGACTGACATCGTTGGGAAAAATATGGACACGCACGGCTTGCCCGACAGGTACAGACTGAATCGGGACAAACAGTGCGTGGCTTTTGAAGTCCAACTGAGTCAGTCCGTCTTGCAGGTCATGGTGCATGACGCGAGCGTCCAAGATGGCGCCGATTCGATGCGGCCCCAGCTGTCCTCTCACATTCACGGTCGTGAATATCTCATTGAGTGTGCCAGTGCCGACGACGTGGCCTTCTTTCAGGAGGATGACGCGGTCGGCCAGTTGAAGAATCTCCGTCAGCCCATGACTGACGTAGAGCACCGGGATACGTAAGTGCTCATGAAGTTGACGGATGAAGGGAAGCACCTCTTGCTTCCGCTGAAGATCGAGCGAGGCGAGGGGTTCATCTAATAGCAGCAATTTTGGACTGGTGAGTAGCGCCCGCCCGATCGCGACCCGCTGTTGCTCGCCGCCGGAGAGCTTATGAATCCGGCGATCAAGCAGATGACTGATCCCTAAAATCTCGACGACCTGCTCAATCGCAATACGACGTGCTGCAACAGGGATTCGCTTGTAGCCGTACAGCAGATTCGAGCGTACGTCGTAATGGGGGAACAGGCGTGGCTCCTGGAAGACATACCCGATCGGACGTTCGTGGAGCGGCAGACAATGCCCGCGACTTTCGTCCTGCCACACTTCCTCGCCGAATTGCATGAAGCCCTGTGGGGCCCGTTCGAGTCCCGCCAGGCATCTCAAGATCGTGGTTTTGCCTGATCCAGAGGGGCCGAAGATCGCGGTAATGCCCGATATCGGGACATCGAGATCCACGTTCAAACGGAACGTGGACCATGGCAGATCGAATCTAGCTCGTAAGTGACTCATGAGAGGTGGGTGGGAAAACGACGGTTCACGACGTACACAGCCAGTAAGACGAGAAAGGAAAAGATCAACAAGACGGCAGCGATCGCATGGGCTTGGCCATACTCCATGGCTTCCACATGCTCAAAGATCGTCGTGGAGAGGACTCGTGTCTGTCCCGGGATTGATCCACCGACCATCAGCACGACACCGAACTCGCCGATGGTATGGGCGAACCCGAGCACAATGGCGCTGATATATCCCCGCAGGGCGATCGGAGAGACCACGGTCAAAAAGGCATCAAGCTTCGATGCACGAAGTGACCAGGCTGCTTCCAAAGGAGCTTTCCCCACGGCTTCGAATGCACCTTGGAGAGGTTGGATCACAAACGGCATGGAATAGAAGACCGAGGCGATGACGAGGCCGGTGAATGTGAACGCGAGATTGATGTGTGCCAGTCGTCCAAGCGGCCCATAGGGACCGAGCGCAATGAGCAGGTAAAACCCAAGGACGGTGGGAGGAAGCACGATGGGAAGCGCAACCAGTGCCTCCACTATTGGACGTAATCGGGAGCGTGTGTGGGCCAGCCACCAGGCGAGCGGCGTGCCAATGAGAAGGAGCACGACCACCGTTGTCGCAGCGAGACGTAGGGTGACCCAGAGTGCGCTCAGATCTCCGTCCGTCAGGGGGCTCATACTGCTACCTCAGCTCATAGCCATAGCGTTCGATGATCGCTTGCGCTTTCGGGCTACCAAGAAACTCCATGAGTGCGTTGGCGGCTGCGTTATCTTTTCCCTTCGTCAGTAAGATGGCATCCTGCTTGATAGACTCATGCAGATGGTTCGGGACATCCCAGCGAGCGCCTTTTCCGTTGAGCTTTGGGTCGATGACTTGAGATAAGGCTACAAAACCTAGTTCGGCATTGCCGGACTGAATGAATCCCATGGTCTGTCCCAAGTTCTCTCCCATGACGATCCGAGGTTGTACCTTCTCCAAAACTCCCAGCTTCTGCATCGTTTGTATCGCAGCCACTCCATAGGGAGCTGTCTTGGGGTTCGCGATGGCGAGATGTTTGAAGCGCTCGGAACGGAGAGTCTGTTCTCCATTTATGAAATCGGGATTGGGACTCCAGAGCACGAGACGGCCTATCGCATAGGTGAAGCGAGACTCCTTGACGCCTAATCCCTCGTTTTCCAGGAGCTTGGGCCGTTCTATATCGGCAGACAAGAACAGGTCGAATGGGGCGCCGTTCTTGATCTGCGAATAGAAATTTCCGGATGATCCGGCGGCGACCCGGAGTGTATGACCTGTGGCGGTTTCGAATTCAATCGCAATTTCGCGGAACGGTGGAATAAAGTTGGCGGCCACCGCGACCAAGGCCTGTTCGGCGAATATCGGCGTGACATATGTCGTGATGACGACAACGATGCACCATGTAAGAAGCCGTGGTTTTTTCATGGGCGGCCCGTTCTAGATTCTCACTCGCATAGACAGATAAAAATAATCACTGTCCTTGTTTCCTCCAGCCGGTAGTTGGGCAAGGATGGCGGGGTTGTCGAAATACGAACCTTTGAACCAATGGACGTATCCAACGTCAAAATCCAGGTTGGAGGTGACAGCCCATTGCGCTTGCACCTCGACATCATGCCCTAGCGACGTGCCGGCGTTTCCGGTGGTATCCCGTAAGCCATTATTCCCGAAGAAATCCCGGCTCCGAGCCAAATACCAAACCCGATGCTTCACTTGTAAGATCCAGTCTTTTCTCGGTGTGATGACGACACGCCAACCTGGGGAGATCAGGTTGGTTCTCGCAAATGGCCCCCAAGTGCCGGTCGGTCCATATTCCCATCGTCGAGCGCCGTATAAGCTATCAAACCCTTCATTCTGGTTGTCGCCCGGCTGGCGATCTCCACTGGCGTAGTCAAAGTGAAACAGGAGTCGAGGTGTCCAGAGCACATTGAATGTATATCCAACATCCAAATGTTGGAGATGGGCAAAGTGGTCGGTCACTCCTCTTGTGCCGATCTGCCAAGTGGTCTCGATTTCGTAATCTGGTTCACCCGGCTTTGGATCTTTGTAGAGACGCCCACCAAACATAGAATAGGTGCGATGACTGGCCACGTTTGTTACCCGCTTATCATTCAGGCCCAAGTAGTAGGCGTCCACCTGGAGCCATGGGAAGATCCGGTTCTCCAGGTAGGT
The DNA here is from genome assembly GCA_041742455.1 of Nitrospira sp. Classification (GTDB taxonomy): domain Bacteria; phylum Nitrospirota; class Nitrospiria; order Nitrospirales; family Nitrospiraceae; genus Nitrospira_D. Next base: position 12,551 of record JBGSIO010000065.1, read on the forward strand.
TCCCCAGAAGAACAACGCGCTGTGTTGTTGATCGAGTCGCACATCGTCACGAAGAACCGGCTCCACGACGAAGACTCTGAGCCGCCAGGCTTGGCCCTGACTGACTTGCCAGTGGAACCCATCGAAGGAATTGACAGTGTTCCGGAAGGCATTTCGCGCGATCAACCGTCGGCTCCCGAAGTCCATGGTCATGCGTCCAAAGTGGAAATCGGTACGGAGCCCGCTCCCGAATACATTCGGTACGGTCAATGATCCGAATAACTGCAGCATATCGAACTCATTGACGGTCGTGGCATCACGGAAATCGCCGAGATCTTTGTCTAAAAACGAACGTGAATCCTGACCTTCAAACAGAAATCGCAACGGACCGTTTCCGCCCAATCCAAACCGGAGCCGTGAGCGGAGGGCAATTTGTGCGTCCGTCCCTCCGTTGCCGATCGCCTGGCTGGTTCGCCACGGATGATCGTACGACTCAAATCTGGTTCGGTTTTCCAGACCCAGATCGATCCAGTCCGGCAAGTGGAGGGCGGTCTTTTCATAGCGAAGCCAGTCGATCTCCCGCCGTCGATTGAGTACCGCATCGGCTGGTTCGATCCAATCCTTTCCGGTTTGATCGATCGCTTTGAAATATCCATCATGGGTGATCATGTGCTTGTCATGCAGGAGTTTGAGAACCGGATCTTCTGTGTTCTTGAACTCCCACTTGCCGTCTTTCTCATCGAGTTCACCATAGTCAACGGCATTGACCGAACTTGTCCCTGTGAAAAACATGACGGTACTGAGTAGACTGTAGTAAAGGATCCTGCTCATCAGGTGTGCCATGCTCGGACTGTTCCAGTCTCACTGGTGTCGTAGCCGGCGAGTGCGGCAATCTCGTAGCGGAAGGGGCGGCTGACCAGCGTCTCGAAGAGGTGTGTCAGAGTTGGATGGGACTTGAGATAAGATTTGGGTACCACGAGGTCATACCGCGCCCTCTGGAGCGGGACGAAATCGAGGCCGAATTGCTGTGCAGCGGACCGAATGCCGATTCCCACTTCAGTTTGCCGCTGCGCAATAGCCCGTGCGACGTCGACATGCGTTGATGCAACACGGTCGTACCCGCGCACTTGCTCCGGCTCAACCCCAGATGTCCGTAACCGCTGATCAAGCAGCAGTCTCGCCCCAGAGCCCTCTTCGCGATTGATGAGCGTCACCATTGGTTCTGCAAGATCGGCGGCTGAGTGAATGGACAGCGGATTGCCTCGACGAACGACAAATCCCTCCTCCCAGGTGGCAAAGGTCACCACCTCGTAGCCGGACCCTTTGAGTGTTCGTTTGAGAAACGGCAGATTCGATTCACTGCTCACTGGATCAAAGAGATGCATGCCGGCGACATGCACTTCACCGCGCTGCAAGGCGTGAAGGGCCGCCATACTTCCCATCGTCCAGCCGACAACGGTGGTTCGGTCTTTGTGGCGTCGCAAATGTTCGCCGGCCAAGAAAATCGACGGGTCACAACCTGCCACGGAAATCTCTTGTTCGATCGCCTCCCGATCCCGCGAGAGTTTCACGCGGACCGTGCTGCCGGACAATCTCCCGTCCGTCCCCGTGACATACCCGTCGGCAGGGACGGCAAAGGAGAGTTCCTCGCCCAAATCGGTGACGGGCCGTACCACGGTTCGCTTTCCAACTGTTGAGACTTTGACGCGGATTGGATGAGTTCCGGTCTCGGTCTGAGGGAGATGGCCGATCAGGGAGCCCTCGATAAAGTCCTCGGTTGGGGCAAGACTGAACAGATCTTCCACGTGGCAGTGCAATGCTGACGCCAACCGAAGGGCGATCGCTGTCGTCGGTAAGTACAGATTGGATTCGATGGCTGAGACGGCTTGCCGAGTAATATTGGCTTGAGCGGCGAGCTGGCCCTGCGACAAGCCTTTCTGGATACGGAACGATTTCAGGTGGTTGGCAAATTGGGAGGTAAATTCGGTTTCAGTCTTTCGACTGGCCATTGGTACTATGTAGCATTTTAAAGTGGCATATGTAAAGTATAATTGCTAGTCATTCTGCCAAGTGTGACGTGCGCAGAATTGGAGAATCGGCGGTTTCTCAATGGCTCTGTTGGGTGCGAGTTCGGCTATGGGGGGCAGGAGGCTACGTCTGGAGCGATGGGGCAGGTTGCCCCAAACAGTTCCGTCAGCATTCCTCTGCCGTTTGGACCAATGGAAAACAGGTGGTCCCTGGCATATCTGGCCAGGTCATCTCATCAGGCGGTTTGTCGAGGAGGATTGAATCCGTGGGGATTGAGGCTCTGCCAGCGCCAGGTGTCGGCGCACATCTCAAGCAGTCCACGCTTTGCCTGCCAGCCGAGCTGGCCGGAGGCCTTGGCTGGATCGGCGTAGCAGGCCGCGATATCACCGGACCGGCGAGGCGCCACGATGTAGGCGACTCGTTTCCCGCTGGCCTGCTCGAATGCCTGCACGATTTCCAATACGCTGTAGCCCTTGCCGGTGCCGAGATTGACCGTCAGACATTCTGTCGGGTGCGTCCATCGGTCGAGCGCCTCCAGCGCTTTCAGATGTCCGACGGCCAAATCCACGACATGGATGTAGTCGCGCACGCCGGTCCCGTCCGGCGTCGCATAGTCGTCGCCGAAGACGTTGAGATGAGGCCGCCGTCCCACAGCCACTTGTGCGACGAACGGCATCAAGTTATTGGGCGTGCCCTGCGGATCTTCGCCGATTAGTCCGCTCGTATGCGCCCCCACCGGGTTGAAGTACCGGAGAATGCCGATACGCCAAGACGTATCACTCCGCTGCACGTCGCGCAGGATCTCTTCGATCATCAGCTTCGACCGCCCATACGGGTTGGTCGCAGAAAGTGGATGGTCTTCCGTCAGGGGCAACCGGTGCGGATCACCATAGACCGTGGCAGACGAGCTGAACACCAACTGTTTCACGCCGCATTCACTCATCGCCTCAAGCAGGCGCAACGAACCAACCACGTTGTTGTCATAGTACGTCAGGGGTTCGTGTACCGATTCTCCAACCGCCTTGAGGCCGGCAAAATGCATCACCGCCGTGGCCTTGCTTTGCCGCAAGGCGGTGACCAGCGCGGCCTGATCGCGGCAGTCGCCCCGGATGAGTGGAACAGGTTTTCCTGTGATCTGCTGGACGCGGGCCAGGGATTCGGGATGGCTGTTACGGAAGTTGTCGAAGACCGTGATGTTGAATCCCGCCTGCAGGAGTTCGACACAGGTATGAGATCCGATATAGCCGGCCCCGCCTGTGACGAGAATCATGCAGCACCTCCGTAGAATCCAACCGAGTGTATTCTTGGTGGTCCCAGGGTAGCAGATCGAGAGGCGAGGTCAAGAAAGGAAACGAGGCCCAAGAGGAATGTTTTGCAGATACTGGAGCAGGGGCGACATCACTCTACTCGTGGCCGTTCCATGGCCGGCTGTCCGCATCGCAGCCATCGAATCATATGAACACACAGAAATGCTCCACCAGTTGGGAGCCATATCCACGTGGCTTCGCTGGCCAGAATCCGAAATGCATCGCCGGTGAAGAAGTCCCCGATGCCGATGGGAGAGACCGCCACCGGCCGAACCGAGAAGAAGTATCTGGTTGTATCGAACGGGGAAAAGAATGCCACGCCGAGCCCCCCGTCCGTCAGCGCGTCGAGTACGCCATGTGAAGCCGTACAGAGGAAGAGATAGATTCCTATTCCTGCCTTCTCGGCTGACGAGTTCTGTCGGAAACACAGGGCGATAAGCGCGAGACTGAGTAGGGCGGCGAAGAAGATGGAGTGGGTCATGCCACGGTGTCCCCAGAGATCGCCATATCGAATGCCGAAGGACAAGCCAATAACGTCGAGATCTGGGACAATCGAGCAGGTCATGCCAAGAAGCACGACCTGCCAGGTCATGATGGGATGGCGGGAAGCTTTTCCTAATGCCAGAGCAACGAACGCGTGGGAAAATGCCGATGCCATCAACAAGCCTGTCGCATCATGAATAGCCGTCACAGCCCATTTGTAAAGCCGACTTGCCGCCACGCCTCGTACACGACTACCGCAACGGCATTCGAGAGATTGAGGCTGCGGCTCTCAGGGAGCATCGGCACACGGATGCGCCGTTCCTCCCCAAACGATTCCAGCAGTGTGGACGGAAGCCCGCGTGTTTCAGGACCAAACAGAAAGGCATCACCCTCAGCATAGGCGACACAATCGTACCGTTGCGTGTTACGCGTTGAAAGGGCAAAGAGGCGATGGGTTTTGAAGTGTTCCGCGCATTCAGTCCAACCACTGTAGACAGTGAGTGTGGCAAACTCGTGGTAGTCCAACCCAGCGCGCAGCAGTTGTTTGTCGTCCAGGGAGAATCCTAACGGTTTTACGAGGTGTAGCCTGACGCCACTGTTGGCGCAGAGGCGGATGATATTGCCGGTGTTGGGTGGAATCTCGGGCTGATAGAGAATGACGTCGAACATGCCACGGAAGTGTAGCATGGTCAGCTCTCCTCTCACGAGACAGGATTGCTGACCAAGGGGCGTGTGCCTCTTGAAACTGCCGCTGATCACGCCTCATACTTCTGCCCAATGGCGCTTTCGTCATCGGATTCTTCCAAGCCGCTCCAGGATCTTGAAACCGACGTCGCCCTGCGCGCGATCCTCGAAGGGACCGCCACGGAAACCGGCCAGCGGTTTTTTGAGGCTCTGGTGCAGAATCTTGCCAAGGCACTCGGCACACACGGAGCCTGGGTCACGGAATATTTTTCAGAAAGGCGGCGGCTCCGAGCTCTCGCCTTCTGGATGGAAGGTTCCTGGGTACAGGATTACGAGATTGGCATCGCGGGGACTCCCTGCGAGGAAGTGATCGACAAGGCCCAACTGATCCACTTCCCCGACAACGTGCTGGAGATCTACCCAGAAGAGGAGGAACTCAAACAAAACAAGGCTGTCAGCTATATGGGCATGCCGCTACTGGATATCGACGGCCGCATTCTTGGCCACATGGCTGTGATCGATCGCCGGCCTATTCCTGCGGAGCCGCATGTCCATGCGATCTTTCGTATCTTTGCGGCGCGGGCCGCTACCGAACTACAGCGATTGCGCGCGGAAACGGAGGTGCGAGAACGAGAAGAAAAAGTCAGTCGACTGCTGGGGAGTGCCATGGATGCTATTCTCGAACTGGATGAACAGCTCCGCATCAACCAGGTCAACCCGGCGGCTGAAACCGTATTCCGATGCAACGCCGATAAGATGGTCGGACAAGACTTTCGAAGATTTCTCACTGAGGCGGATGCTGCGCGCTTGATTCAGCTGATCGGCGAACTGGACACTCGTCCGGAAGGTCGACGTTCTCTCTGGATTCCAGGCGGGCTGACGGCACGTTGCCCGGGAGGCGAATCTTTTCCGGCGGAAGCGACACTGTCTCGCTTCGAGATGCACCGCGCTCGATTCACGACGCTGATCCTCAGAAATATCCACGATCGGATGGAGGCGGAGCAGAAAATTCAGTCGCTCACCGCTGAAACCGAGCTCCTGCGAGAGGAACTTCGGGCGCTGCATCAGGACGGTGCCCTGATTGGAGAGAGCCAAGCTCTCAAGCAGGTTCTCCTCGATATCGCCCAAGTAGCAGGGACCGATACCACGGTCCTTATCATGGGTGAGACCGGCACCGGCAAGGAGCTGGTCGCGCGCGCAATCCATGCTGCCAGCAACCGGCGCGAACGGCCCCTGGTGATCGTCAATTGCGCCGCCATTCCCTCCACCTTGATCGAAAGTGAGTTCTTCGGCCACGAATCTGGCGCCTTCACCGGGGCGACCAAGAAGCGTGAGGGGCGCTTCGCGTTGGCTGACAAGGGAACGATCTTTCTGGATGAGGTCGGAGAATTACCGCTCGATCTTCAAGCCAAACTGCTCCGCGTGCTGCAAGAGGGCGAATTCGATCCGGTTGGAAGTTCCATAACGAAAAAGGTCAATGTCCGTGTGTTAGCCGCGACGAATCGGGATTTAGCAAAGGCCGTACAAAAGGGCGCATTCCGTGAGGACCTGTACTACCGCTTGAATGTCTTTCCGGTAGTCCTGCCGCCGCTTCGGGATCGCGGCGATGACGTCGTCCGTCTGGCCAAGGTCTTTGCCCAGCAATGTGCTTCGAAAATGGGCCGCCCTATCGCTCCACTGACAGAAGACTATGCCCGCCGCCTCAAAGCTTACAGCTGGCCCGGGAACGTGCGAGAGCTGCAGAACGTGATCGAACGTGCCATGATCACGTCAACCGATGGCCGGTTGAATTTAGAGCGCGCCTTGCCCGAACCGACTACGCCGGCCTCCTTGGCGAGTGGAACCAGCGAGCCACCGCCAGGGGCCATCCGTACTGCAAAGGAGCTGGAAGAATTGGAGCGTAGCAATATTCTTCAGGCGCTCGAGGCCACGAAGTGGAAAGTCTCGGGTGAACAGGGCGCGGCGAAACTGCTGGGCCTCAATGCTTCAACCCTATCCTCCCGTATGAAAGCGCTCAAGATTCACAAGCCTGGAACACGTTGATCTAGCGCTCCGATCCTCACCCGCCGCTCTTCTCGCATCATCCTTCTATGCGAAATCTCGCAAATACGTTCGTGAGATCTCACGACTCGTGAAATCTCATGAAGTAGACTTTTGCTCACTCCAGTTCCTAACTACTTGAAAACTAGCCGTGTGGGTCGATTTTCAGACGTGGCATCAATGCTGCTGTAGTACCAGTAGTGCATCAGCGCAGTGATGAGCAGAAAGAGGTGGACGATGACGACGAGTCGAGATCTTGGCTGGTGGTACTGGTTCATGACGGTGGGATTACTCGGCGCTGGTCTCCTGGGATGGACGGCGGGGCTGTATCTGGCGATGGTGTTGTGCGCTATTCAAATCATTCATGTGAGTTGGCTGACACGAAACGTCACGTCCTTCCCAATGCAGGTACGGCTTGCCTATTTGGGACTGTTGCTTGCCGGATTGTGGGAGCCATTGCAATGGATTCACTGGGTACAACTGATCGGAACGAGTGCCAGGGTCGTCGTTGGGTATTGTTTTCTTGCGCGGGTGTTGTCCTTGGCATCATGGAATCGAAGGCCTCCACTATCGTGGGAACTCGTCGCGCACACATTGTTTTCGCGTCAGACCGTCATACCACCCTGTGGTGAGGTGTTTCAGCGATGGTGGCTCGAACGGGTGCTTGGATGAACTGGGAATTGATATGCCGGAGTGCCGACCGGCTTTTCTTTCGGCAATATGTCATTCACCAATGCAAGCAAGAAGGAGGAGCACTGATGTCACAGGCTACGATGAGCGGAGTCATGAATGGAGTCGATGTGGAGCGGTTGGGTCAAACGATTCGAGCCGTGCAGAAGGATCCAGGGTTGGCCAGGTCACAGTTCCGAGCTGTCAATCGCTGGATCAGTGGTGGCCACAATCGTTCAACGATCAAAGGATTCTATGGCGCAGGCCAGGAAGATACGACGCGGACAAAGCCGTTCGAGCTGGATGCCGATGAGCCTCACGTGCTGCTCGGGAAGGATCAGGGCGCGAATCCGGTGGAGTTTGTGCTCCACGCGCTGGCCGCTTGTTTGACCACCTCGCTGGTCTACCACGCGGCGGCGCGGGGGATTAGGCTTGAGTCGGTCGAGTCGCAGTTGGAGGGGGACCTTGATCTGCAGGGTTTTCTGGGTCTCTCCGACCAGGTCCGTCGAGGGTATAAGGAGATTCGCGTCAAGTTCAATGTGAAGTCCGATGCGTCACTTGAGCAATTGGAGGAGCTGACGAAGTTCTCGCCGGTCTACGATATCGTGTCGAATCCGGTTCCGGTGTCGATCCAGATTGAACGGAAATAGGAGAAGAGGCCTGGGCGGAGTGTGTGCCACCCAGGCCATTCTCTAAAACAGAGCTCGGGCGACTAACTCAGAGGTGTGGGGAATGAAGATCCTCCCCCTGAGTGGAGTCTTGGTTGAACTCCATCCCAGCCTGATCAGGACGTGCGTTCCATTTTACGATCCAAGGCTTCTTGGTATAGTGATCCACAATCAGTGGATCAGCCAACGAGTGGGAGCCAACCCTTGAAGTCTGAGAAGCAGACCATCCGTGAGTCGCTCCGGTCCTATCCTGGGGCAAGTTGTTTCGTGCTGTTACTTATACTGTTGCGTGCCACGGGGATACCCGCATTCGCCGATGCTTCGGTTAATCTCTCGGTCGAAAAAGTGGCTGAGGAAGCCAAAGCCACCTGGGAGAGTGGCGCCGTGACTGCTGCGCTTGAATTACTGGATCAGGGTATTCAGGGCCATCCTTATGCACCAGCGCTGCAGAAATTGCGAGGGGATATCCTCTCCACGTTTCGAGACCCACAGGAGGCGGTACAAGCGTACGATCGGGCTCTTGCAGCTGAACCCACGTTGCTCGATGCGCACTGGGCGAAATGGGGGGTGTTGGTGCGGTGGGGACGAGAGGACGAGGCCATCTTGGAGTTGCGGAGCATTGCCCAGATTGAGGCGAACAATCCACTCATCCATTGGCGACTGGCGCTCGAGTTACGAAAGCTAGATCGCTTGGAAGAATCACTGGAGTCTTACAAGCGAGCGGTGGGACTGATGCCTGATTTACTTGGGTGGCGGTTGGCGCTCGCTCGTGCCCGATTTGACGTGCTGGATTATGCAGGCGCGGACGCCGATCTGCAGCATGTGCTGCAGCATCTGGCACCAGGTTCTCCGCTGGAGCTTCCGGCCAAGAACCAACTTGCGCAACTCTATGAGTCGATGGATCGGGGGCGACGTTTCAAGCCGGTGCTAACGCCTGAGGCCACGGCGGATCAGTTGAAAGAATGGGCCGCTCTTCGGTCAGATGCATGGAAGCTATTCGAAGCCGGACGCTACCAAGAGGTCGAATCGGTGTATCGCAAGTTGTTGGCACTCAATCCCAGCGATCCCGTTGCCACCCAACAGCTCGGACTCACTCTCATGCAATTGAACCGGTGTGAAGAGGCGATAGACGTGTTCGGCAACATGTCGAATCTCAATCCGAAGGAAGAAGAGTTCGCGGATACGACCTATCGGATGGGCCAGTGCTACGTCGAGTTGGAGCGGTGGGAAGACGCCTTTGTTCACTTCCAGATTCTGTATGACGCGGCCGTTGAATTCGAAGAGGCCAACAAGGGGATTGCTTTTCCAGCCGGAACTCGTGTCTTGGCGAAGGACAAGATTGCGCGTTGGCTGGACAAAGTAAAGCCCCACGTTCCTGAACTGGTGAAACTGAAAGAAGAAGAGGCGAAAAGGGAGAAGGAAGTGAAAACGCGTGCTCTTGCTCGATCAGAAGAAGCGCTCTTTGCAAAGGCGATTGAAAAGGCGAAGCCACAGAGGACGCTGGATGCCGGTGTGGCGATCGCCGGGCGGGACGCGGATTTTAGCTGGTTTCGGTATGTGATTCCGGCCGGCAAAGTACTACGTGACGACTTTCCGACCGGCGCCCACGAATTCATCCCATTGAATCCGAGCGACACGTTTCCGAGCACTCAGTCTGAAATTTATTTGGTCTTTAAGCTGGTATCGGATTCATTCGAGGCCGTGCCGCTGACCGCACGATGTGTTCCGGAAACACGCGAGATGACTGAAGATCCACAAACAACCGTTCAAGATCGCGTCATGACCGCCATGAACGATCGCTCTGGTTATTTTCTCCTCACCCCTCCAAAAACCGGCTGGACACCCGGCTTCTACCGTTGCGGCCTCTTTGCGGGAGAGCAGACTTCAGCTTACTCGTATGTGGATGAGGTGAGGTTCAGGATTGTCGAACCTACTACCGTCAGGAGTCATGATCTCGACAGAGCTGCCCACTAACTGGAATTGAGCTTTTTTTCTAAGCAGATGCAGGTGGATCGCGTGATCGCTAGAAAACTCCTGCAGCAAAAGATTGGCAGTTGACTCACATTGGCTGCAGACCGCACTGGGGTTACTCATCACTCGGATCGCTGTCCAAGGCCAAGCGCTCTACTGCTCGATCAAACGCATGCAACAACGGAATTCCTGATCTGGCTTCCCGCGGTTCGCGTGGCAGCTTCTGATACCATCAGCATGAGACATCACTGACCAGCTCGTGATTGAGGTTGGTAGAAAAGCCTCCCCCGACCGGCAACAATTTATTTCAGAGGCCAAGTCTTAAGAGCTAGATTTGCTAACTGTTCTTGTCGCGCTGCGATTTCTGCAACGCCCCAGCTTTTGAATGCTCCTGCTTCTCTCGTTAGCGAAAACTCGGATGAGGTTAGCGCGGGTTTCTTTGTGTGGAACGTGGCATTTCCTAACTTTGAGTTTATGGTCGCGGAGAGCAGCACTTGATTCCCAAGCCGGTTCAGGTTGGATTTTTGCTCCTCTGGGGTCAGATGTTTCCAATTTTCTCCAGGCCTTGCCGGCAGCACATGTTCTAAGGTGATTTCTGCCCCCGGATTAGGAATGTATTGAGGTTCCGCCTCACCGTCGGCGCACCGCTGCAGTGCTCGCAAATAGTATCGAGCCAAATGGTGATTGGCAACGTTTGCGGTTGTAACGGCCATTTTGAAACGAGCATCGTCAGGAACAATCTTGACCAGATCGCTCCTGACGTCGCTTGCCTTTTTGATCTTGCTTGTCGTTATTTCAAATGCATTGCGTGCGTAATAGTCTTCAATAGTGCCGCTTGGTATACCAGTGAGCAGGGTCCTAACTGACCATGAAACACAAGCATCGAGCAGCTTATCGAACTCCTTATGAGAGAATTTCCTGAATGCAGCAAGTAATAGGGGTCTCAGTTGGGTAACGCCTAGCGAACGGAGAACCTCGATTTTCGTTCTCACATTTTGCCCCCGATTTGCCAATTTCTCATGTGATGAAAGCAGAATGGCAGCATAGTCCTGAGAAGCTTCCTCTAGCTCCGATGCAATCATCAAAGCCTTACTCTTGTTTGTGGTCTTCTCTTTGATCTTGTCGTATAGGACCTTTGTACGAGTGTGGCCGTGTCCAGTGACCCAGAAGCAGCGAACATACTCAACGACGTTTTCTTCTTCCCCTTCGATGGTTTCCAGTACAGCCGTCATTGATTGCCATTTTTGAATAACCTCATCTCGCCTGTCGTCCGCTATTGCATAGAGATGGTTCTTTAGAAGGTCCGCGGATGAAAGCTTGAGGTCCCGGTCATTCATTGTCTCAAAGATGGTAAATGCGGTTCTCTCATCGCTCACCTGGACCCAGATTACTCGCAAAGCGTCCTTTATAAAGTCGAGCCACCTATGGAGATGGTCGCTTGCTTGTGTCACTTGCAGGCCTGCCGTTATTGTCGTTCTGACGAATTCTTTTGCGAGCTTGCCCGCCTTTTCTATCCGTTTGTGTGAATCACGCTGAACCTTTGCGGTCTTGCGCTCCGCACTATCTGGTCGCAATAGAATCCTGTTGTGGAAAAATTGATGATCTTCTGCGTTCAGCTTTAGGTGAGGCGTCTCTTCATGAGTACGCCGGTGCTTTGAGTACAAAGCCTCGTCTTCAATGAGTCGAGCCGTTTCCTCATCCCCCGCTACGAGGAAGTAGTCTCGAATAGCTGAAATGAGGATCATAGAGGTAGCCAAGCGTTGTTGTCCGTCGTACACATAGGTCTTGCCTTGAGATTTGATTACGACAACCGAGCCTAGAAAGTACTCATCCAGGTTTGCAAGGAGTGCGGCATTGATGTCCTTGTAGAGATCGTGGACGTGGTCGGCCTCCCACCTATATGAGCGTTGGCTAAGAGGCACACAAAGATTTTTCTCCTGAAGAATTAGGCCTATAGTCGATGACTTAATTTCGATGCCAGCAGCTTGTATTGCCATTTTGAGTCGCTCCCTAGCTTGGCTTTAGCAGAATGGTGTCTGGCATGTGTATTGACTTATAGGCGAGATGAAAATCCGGTGGGGTGACGTGAGGAGCTTCACGGTTTCTTCGCCACCCCCTTGCCGTTTTCCCACATGTAGATCGGCGTCCCGTACATCTTGGCGGTTTTTGTCGAGCTGCCTTAGCCGCTCTCCGGAGTGCGCGGCCGACGCTCTGGACAAACCGAGTGTTCTCCGTCTGTCGCTTTGTCTTCGTGGGACTCTCTCCAGCAGCCGAGAGGCTGATCCTGAATTATCATAGATCGCCCATCCATCGGCAAGTGGGGGATGCGAGGCGCGAAGGTTTTTTGACTTGCTCAGGTCGAACATGGCTCCTGCCTGTTCGAGAGCGGTTGAGCAGAAGGGCTGTAGTATGCGACGATCAGCTGCAACCTCATGGCATAGGAAGTCTGTGAGGGTGAAAGCGAGATCTGACTTTGGATCTCTCGCGGGATGGTGAGAAATTGGTTCTGAGAGCTCGAAACGGAGGGATAACGAATGTGGTTCATACGGGGGATAGGAATCGCATCGCTTGTGCTGGTCTTGTCGATCATTGCTGCCCCACTTCTTGCGGCGGAGCTGTCTGGAAAGGTCTACCAGAGTGGGAGGCCAGCTGCCAATCTGACCATCACCGTAGAGGGTGGGAATGTTGCGGCGAGGACAGATGGCAGGGGTGAGTATAGTCTCGACTTGCCGCCGGGAGACTACATTCTCGTCATCCGAGGTCAACGAATTTCTGTTACGGTCTCTTCTGGAGGAACGAGGCAGGACATTCGCCTCTGAAAAGATCGGAATGGCACCCAGGAGCACTGCGGATGGGCGATGAAGCAGGAGGTAGGAAGGATCTGTGGGACAAGTGGGAATCCTTCGCCAAGATCTTGGCCGGAGTCTGTGCCGCTGCGGGAGCGATCGCGATTCCGTGGTTTATCAATCACTACACGGAGGAGAATCGCAAGTCTCAAGTGTATGTTCAGATGATGACTGAACGAGAAAAGTCCGATACGAGCATCAGAGAGAACATGTTTAGGGCCCTGTTGGATGGCTATCTCAAAACTCTCGGGGACGATGTCAAAAATGAGGATCTGGAATCCTTTCGAAAGCGCATTGTGTTTCTTGAGCTTCTGACGGTGAACTTTCAGGAGTTCTTCAACGCCAAGCCGTTGTTTGAGGAAGTCTATGAGAAGCTGGTGAGACATCGGGACATGGCGAAGGATGCATCCTCACGCTCCGCGTGGATGGGGTTGGTGAAGAAGATTACGGGAGTTGCCAAAGAGACTGCTTCGAGACAGGCTACGACGCTGAATACGATCGGCGACAGCGTGGTGTTTACGATGAGAACAGGCGAAATGGGTTGCGTGCATCTGTATGAGAAATTAGGCATTGAAACCCTTCGAAAAGGTGACGGGGCGACTCGCTTCAAGAATTTTGAGGAGGGCGAGTGTCTGTCGGTTCAAGCAGCACAGGGAGAGGGAACGTCGGGAACTACTATACCGATGAGCCAATATCAGAACCGCCAAGAGTCGCTGATTACCAAGGGGTATCAGAAGAGACAATCCATCCAGCTCCGCGTCGTAGAAGTGAAAGAGGAGGGCGTAGCTGTTGAGGTGACGGTCTATGGCGACTTCTTCAATGGGAATACGTACGTCGGCAGTGAACCGGGGAGGGGATTTCCGGTGAACGTTTCCTATTTTGATCTGCCGTACATGGACAACATCAAATTAGTTGACGGGAATCGGTTTGCACTGGTCCTGAATGGCATCTACGGGGGATCGGATGGCAACGAAAGCGCCGAGGCAGATATCGAGGCGATCCGCTTTAGGAATGATTTCATGAGTCTGCGGGACCGCCCTCTCTTCGAGGAGATGCTCAAGAAGCTTCAACAGAATTCTGCGGCTCGTTGATCCAATTGGCCGACATGCGAGACCACGGGAACTCCTATCGCTTTGACTTAGGCGAACGAGGCATGTGTATTAAAAGAGTCGCACCATGTTTTTCGGTTGGATTTTGGACTTCCATGGAGATCATCGTGAATCTGGCTGCTCCCCTCACCGTTTTACAGATTCAGGAAGCTCACGGTTTCTTGGCCACCACTTTGCCGTTTTCCCACACATAGATCGGTGTCCCGTACATCTTGGCGGTTTTCCGGGCCGCCTTGGCGGCTCGGCGGAATGCGCGGCCGACGCTCTGGACAAACCAAGTGTTCTTCGTCTGTCGCTTTGTCTTCGTGGGACTCTCTCCAACAGCCGAGAAGCTGATGCTGAATTATCATAGATCGCCCATCCATCGGCAAGCGGGTGATGCAAGGTTGTGACGAACTACCAAGGGGTCGCCTGTCATGAGAACGGATACCAGTTTCTGCTGGCAGGTTAGGCTGCGTTGGAGAGGTTGAAAGTCAGCGAAGCCTTGCGGCGAGCGTATTCTAACGAATCTTGTTTCCCTCGCCGGCAGGATTGGGGAGGAACTGCCAATCGGTTGTTTCCGAATGGTCTTAGGCCCATAATAGATTCCCTGATTGTGGCGCTAGTGATCTGCGAAGGAGGTTCGCTATGACGCAAAAGTCTCAAGTCGTGCTGGAAGAGGCGTTGAAGCTCTCGCCCAATGAGCGGGCAGAGGTGGTCGAACAGTTGATTGCCAGCCTTGAGGAAGCTCCTGATACCAATGTCGAGCAGGCTTGGCAGGAAGAGGTGCAACGGCGGCTCCAGCAAATTGAGCGTGGGGAGGTGAAGACAATCCCTTGGGAGGAGGTGCAGCGGCGGTTGGGATATGGAACATAACCTGCCCATCGAATTTCATCCTGAAGCTCTGGCTGAGTTGGAGCGCGCCAAGGTTTGGTACGATGGACAAAGACCCAGCCTTGGAGAGACTTTCTTCCACGAAATTACCACGGCAATCTCACGCATTCGAGAAACTCCGAACACTTGGCCGGAATATCAGCGGGGAACGAGGCGCTTCCTCGTGCATCGCTTCCCCTTCGCAATCATCTATAGGCAATACGCCGGCGGGTTACTCGTCGTCGCCGTGATGCATCTGAACCGAAGGCCAGGTTATTGGCGATCACGTGTACGGTGAGCGTGTGGCCTCTGGCTCGGGGTGAGGGCATGTCCAAGCGGGGCGGGAGCTTAAACCGTGCAGTCTCGGATCATGACTCACATTTCTTGGGGCAGGACCCGGTGCGGTGGATAACCATTCGAAAAATTCACGGTTTCTTCGCCACCACCTTGCCGTTTTCCCACACATAGATCGGCGTCCCATACATCTTGGCGGTTTTGCGAGCCGCCTTGGCGGCTCGGCGGAGTGCGCGGCCGACCGCTTCAGAAAAGGCCTTCGTCTCTTTCTTCCGTGTCGCTTTCCTCATGGGCCTTCCTCCAGCAGTCGTGGAGCGTCGCCTGAATTCTCATAGACCGACCAGGTGGCTGCCAGTGGTCG
This sequence comes from Nitrospira sp., assembly GCA_041742455.1. Classification (GTDB taxonomy): domain Bacteria; phylum Nitrospirota; class Nitrospiria; order Nitrospirales; family Nitrospiraceae; genus Nitrospira_D. The sequence continues at coordinate 27,842 of JBGSIO010000065.1, forward strand.
ATAGAGCGTATGAAAGTTGTGCCAGCTACGGTCGAAACGCCGGATGACATCGACACGAGGGACATCATGTCCACCTTGTTCGACCCTGGCCGCGACTCGTTCTAGTGAAAGCTTGGATGATAACAGAGAAAGAAAGACAATTTTGATTGTATACCCTGTCGCCTTCCAGGTCTGTAAGAGATGCAGGTATGTTCTTCCACTCAGAGTGCTCTCAAACGCAAAGTTCTTCCGACCGCTCACCAAACGAGAGAGCTCTTTGAGGACAAGCCGTCCTGCTTGCCGCGAGGCCAGTTCTGGACGAAGAGGAGAAAGCCCGCTCGCAATCAGGTCGGCATTCACGAAATGGATGACTCCAATCTCACGAAGCAGAAACTCTCTCGCGAACGTGGTCTTTCCCGAACCGTTTGGCCCAGCAATAAGAATGCAGCGAGGATGTCGAGCCGGTCGGTCGCCTAATCTCACGATCAGCCGGCGACTGGCTGCTGATAATCCACTTCGATGGTGAAGCCGAGGTCCTCGATCATGCCCCAGACTTCTGGAGCCGGCGCGCCTGGCGTCGTCAGGTAGCCGTTCACAAAGACGGAGTCTGCAGGATACAGCGCAAGGGGCTGGAGGCTACGAAGATTGTGCTCCCGACCGCCTGCGATGCGGATCTCTGTCCGCGGATGGAGGAACCGGAAGAGGCAGAGCACTTTTAAACAACGTTGGGGAGTCAGCTGGTCGCACTTTTCCAACGGTGTGCCGGAGACTGGGGTGAGCATGTTCAAGGGAATGGAGTCCGGCTTGACCTTGCGCAAGGCTGTCGCGAGTTCGATCAGATCCTCGTGGCTCTCACCCATACCGACGATTCCGCCCGAGCAAATTTCCAACCCCGCCGCGCGCGCGTTCTTGATCGTCGCCAGCCGGTCTTGAAAGGTGTGGGTCGTGCAGATTGACGAGTGAAAGGCCTCACTGGTGTTCAAATTGTGATTCACCCGATCAACGCCGGCGGCTTTTAGCCGCTTCGCTTGAGATTCGCTCATCAGGCCGAGTGAGCAGCAAATCTGAATCGGCACTTCCTGTTTAATCGAGCGAACGGCTCCGGCGATTTCGTCGATTTCCCGGTCCAACGGGCTACGTCCGCTGATGACGATGCAATAGCGTTGCGCCTTGGAGGCGGCGGCTTGTCGGGCGCCCTCGATCATCTGGTTTTGTGGGAGCAGACTATACCGTTCGATCGGTGCCGTCGAAATCGATGACTGTGAACAGTAGTGACAGTCTTCCTGGCAGGCCCCGCTTTTAGCGTTCTGCAGCATCTGCAGACGAACTGTGTGGCCGAAATATTTGGAGCGCACTTGGAAGGCTGCGTGGAGCAATGGGAGTAGGTCGTCATTGGGTGTATCCAGGACAGAATGGCATTCTGCTCTGGTAAGGGGTTCGTCGTGGAGCGCCTTGTCTGCCAATCTGATGTAACGCATGGAATCCTCAATACATTGCGATGTGGTGATGATCCGCTGAAGTTCTGATCTGTTGAATCGAGGGGGAGAAGGTCTCACACACTCGCCAGGCCAAACTATGAGCGGACATTGGCGGAAAACCTACACGGTTTCAAATGGAGAAGCAATGCCTTGATAGGGAACGGATGGAACGGACGAAGACTCGCCGTCCGGCCGGTCTCCGACTTGGCCCGCCTCGAGCCAGGGGAGAGCGGTGAGCGTGTTCCATTTGGCACAGCGGCGGCATCGGCCTGTCCATTCGACCGACTCCTGCTGACACTGAGTGCAGATATAGGGGACCACGACCCGTTTCTTGAAACCGAGGGCCTTCTTCAATTCGACAATAGCTTCCTCAAAATGTTGCTTGCGCAGATAAAGGTTGGCCATGATCTTGTGGTAATCCAATAAGTGATCTTGCGGGCCTTCAATCGTGGAAAGGAGGTCGAAGGCCTCATCCACCATTTCCAGCCGATAATAGAGTTTGCCCAAATAGAACTGTAGGACTGGATTCTGTGGATTGTGTTGCAATGCCTCCTGATAGACACGGATGATTTCGCTGGGTTCGCCTTGCTCTAAGAACAGTTCTTCCAGTCGATGCAGAATGATGACGCTTCGTGTCCGCGAGTACACTTTCTTGAGGATTTCGACGGCGTCTTTTGTCTTTCCTTCATGGATCAGAATTTCGCCCAGCCCGATATAGGCGGGAAGAAAACTACGATCCTTCTTAATGGCGCCTCTGAAGTATCGTCTGGCTTTATCGGAGTGCCCCCGTTCGAGCAGTTGCCGCCCAACTTCATACATACATCCGACCAACAGCGCGGCTTCCCGTGGTTTTTCGGCGGCGGGAAGATTGGCTTTAAGCAAACGATGCTGGATTTCGAGTGCTTCGCTCCACCGCTCCATACGGATGTTCAGATCTCGCTTGCGGATCAGCGCCGTCAAGTTGTCGGGTTCGATCTTGAGAATATTTTGCAGGGCCTGGAGCGCTTCCTCATACCGTTTGGCATCCTCCAAATCCTTGGCGAGTTCAAGCAGCACCTCGATGTTTCGATCTTCGACGCGATGCGCGCGTTGATGGAGTCGAACGGCCTCTGGAAAATTGCGCTCGGAACGATAGATATTCCCCAGCCACAGGAGCGAATCAACGCGATTTGGGTCGATAGCCAAGGCTTTTTCAAAGAGGGTGATCGCTTCCAAGGTCCGCTTCGACATGAACGCATGGGTTCCGTCTCGATGGAGCGAATCGACCTTTTCTTTTCGACGGACCAGACGGTTGCTCCGCCAGTTCAAGATGAGGTGTGCTGTTTGTTGCAACCCGACGGCGAACGTGGCAAGGACGGCTCCAAATGCCATAGAAATCAGCATGAGTGTGACCGGACTGAGTTCGAACTCGGCACCGGGGCTGGTGTGGATCACAACAAACCCGGGATTGAGTTCACGAAAGTAACTGTAGAGGAACAGCCCGGCACTGATGAGGAAAATGCTGACCAACAACTTGAACATAGCCTACACCGTCTTTTGTGGGCTTGCCTTCCGGACGAGGCGTCGTTTCGGCGGGGCGATTGGAGTCGACGATTCGTCTGGAATACGAACCCGTTGTGCGTCGTTCCACAGACGCTCGAGCGCATAGTGCGATCGGGAGTCTTGTCTCATGACATGAGCCACGACATCGCCGAAATCGATGAGGACCCATTGACCGGATGCGGTGCCTTCAATGCTCAGCGGCCGTTGGCCTATGCGAGAGAGTTCGTCGACGATCGAGTCAGCGACTGCGCGAGTCTGTCTGTCGGATTCAGCCGAACCAATGACTAAATAATCAGCGATCGACGTGAGCGGGGCGACGTGGAGGACTTGGACATCAAGGGCCTTTTTCTCAAGCATCGCCCTGGCTGCGGCAAGGGCGGTGGCCTTAGATGTGCGTGCGATCGCTGTCCTCCTGATAAAGGCTATGCTGAAGTATATAAGATTCTACCGGGGGGGGCAACATATTTGCCAGCGATAGTCTGCTCCGAATTTTCTGTCGAATGTCCGACGCCGAAATAGGACAGGGGGGCAGGGGTAAGCAGGTAATGCCTGGGGCATCAGGGACTGCAATTTCGAGCTTCTCAAGGACGCCGGCGTCAAGCTGTCCCAGAGGTTCTGGATCCAGATTGGAAAGGAACGGCATCCCGGCAAGGGTTTGGAATAATCGCCCCGGCCGAGGCACAACCACGAAGTGGCAGATCCTCAAGAGTTCTTCAGGCGCTCTCCAGGTTGGGAATTCAAGAAACGCATCAAGCCCAATGATGAAAAATTGGTTCCAGGATCGACCGTACTGTTCTCGTATTTCACGAACCGTGTCGATGGAGTACGATTTCCCTGTGCGATGGAGTTCCATGGCCGACACATCGAACACCGGAGTGTCGGCGATTGCAAGGCGCACCATTTCGAATCGTATTGGTGCGGGAGCCAGTGATCGAGTGTGTTTGTGGGGTGGGTCGCCGGTCGGGATGAAGAGGATGCGAGAGAGCTGCATGCGTTCGCGCACATCCCGTGCAATTGCCAGGTGGCCGTTGTGAACGGGGTTGAAGCTGCCCCCGAATAGGCCGAGGCGTTTCGAAGGTGCGTCTTGCGCGACGGCTATTGAGTGTTCAGCGATAGGGTGATCCATGACTCAAGACTTCGCATGCAAGGCGCTAGAGAATGACGAGATTGTCTCGATGGATGACTTCCTCATACTCTTGAGGGCCGAATTGTTCTTGAATCACCGCGGTCTTGAGACCTTTCATCCTGTGTAACGAATCGGACGAAAAGTTCACGAGGCCTTTTGCGAATTCCTTCCCGTCCGGCGTGAGGCAGCTGACCGGATCTCCGGCCTCAAACAGACCGGTCACCTGGAGGATGCCAGACGCAAGGAGGCTCTTGCCTCGTGTGGTCAAGGCTTCAACCGCTCCCTGGTCAAGGTGTACCTGGCCGCGGGAGCGCAACGTGAAGGCGATCCAATGCTTGCGGCTGTTCAAACGGCGTTCTTTTGCCAGAAAGAGGCTTCCGCCCGGTTCTCCCGTGAGGACCGTTGGCAAAAGTCCGGCTCGCTCGCCGTTGAGAATCAACGTCGGAATCCCATACTCTGCGACTTTCTTGGCCGCCCGGAGCTTGGTGGCCATCCCGCCAGTGCCCTCAAACGTGCTGGACACTCCTGCCAGCCGTTGGATGTCCGGAGTAATTTCAGGAACGAGTGGAATCAAGGTGGCAGAGGGATTCTTGCGCGGATCGTCCGTGTACAACCCATCGACATCCGAAAGAATGACGAGCAGATCTGCATCGGCTAGATGCGCGACTTCACTCGCCAGGGTGTCGTTGTCACCGACGCGAATTTCATCGACTGCAACGGTATCGTTTTCATTGATGATGGGGATGATGCCAAACCCAATCAGCGCTGAAAGAGTATGGCGCGCATTGAGAAAGCGACGGCGATCTGCGAGGTCGTGGTGAGTCAGAAGAATCTGTGCGACTTGAATCGACAGACGCTCGAAGGCTTTTTCATAGGCCCATATCAGTCGACTTTGCCCGACAGCTGCCGCGGCCTGCTTGACCGGAAGGTTTTTGGGATAGTCCTTCAACTGCAACTTGCGGATACCGGAGACGATGGCACCGGATGAGACGACGAGAATCTCCCGGCCTTGTGTTCGGAGCGCGGCGATCTCTTCCGCCAATCGCTCAATCTGTTCAGGACGGAGGCCTTCCGCTCGCGACGCGATCAGGCTGCTCCCGATCTTAATGACGATCCGTTTGGCCTCTGCTAAGAGCTCGTCTCGCATGCCATCTTTCGTAGTAGATCAACTTGCTTCCCGACGTAGGTGATAAGGTCATTCAGGCCTTTGTTGGCGGCCGCCGAGATCGCCAAACATGGGTACCCTTCACGCTGGCAATAGGTCTGCAGTTCAGCAAGCCGTTCGCCTATACCGACCACATCGATCTTCGTTGCCACGACGGCAAACGGGCGATGGGTGAGAGTTGGGTCGTAGGCTGCCAGCTCACGACGCAGCGTCTCAAAACTGACGACAGGATCTTCGGTAGCCCACTCAGACACATCGATCAAATGCAGCAGGAATGCGGTGCGTTGAATGTGGCGGAGGAACTGGACACCGAGACCCCTGCCGTCATGGGCTCCTTCGATCAAACCTGGGATATCGGCCACGACGAAGCTGCGATCAGATCCCCAGCGAACGACACCAAGATTGGGAATGAGTGTGGTGAAGGGATAATCGGCAATTTTTGGTCGTGCCGCTGAAATCGCGGCAATAAGTGTTGACTTGCCGGCGTTCGGAAATCCGACGAGCCCGACATCGGCAAGTAGCTTGAGTTCGAGCCGCAAGGTACGTTCTTCACCAGGAGTGCCGGGGGTGCATTTGGTCGGTACTCGATTGACGGACGTGGCGAAATTACTGTTTCCCTTTCCGCCACGGCCCCCATGCGCGATGACAGCGGTTTGACCATCCTCGATAAAATCGGCAAGTATTTCCGTGGTCTGGTCGTCAGAGACGATGGTGCCGACAGGGACGATAATGGTCATGTCTTCCCCAGACCGGCCTGTGCAATTGGAACCCCCTCCGGCTCGTCCATCCTGGGCCTCATACTGGTTTTGGTAGCGGAGATCAAGCAAGGTGGTGAGTCGATGAGATGCGGTCATGATGATGTCGCCACCGTGACCGCCGTCGCCGCCGTCCGGACCTCCACGTGGGACAAACATTTCTCTCCGGAAACTGCAGATGCCGTTTCCGCCGCATCCGGCTCGGACGGTGATGTGAACTTCATCGACGAACATACGGTGGTACCATTCTGTGAGCAATTCAGTGGTTAGGATGAGAAAGTATACCCGACTCTGAGCCGAAGAGCCGGGAAGAATTTCCCCAGCCGGGACTGGGGCAGAGGAAGTAGAAGGGGAGAATCAGGATTTGGCTGGGATAGGATACACGCTGACTTTTCGTCTGCCTCGTCCGCCTTCGAATTTGACCACGCCGCTCATTTTGGCAAACAGCGTATGATCTCGTCCGAGGTCCACATTGAACCCAGGGAAAAATTTGGTGCCGCGCTGACGGACAATGATACTGCCGGCCGTTACTGTCTGTCCGCCATAGGCTTTCACGCCTAGATACTGTGGGTTACTATCGCGTCCATTGCGTGATGATCCGCCACCTTTGTTTGTTGCCATGGTAAGTCCTCTTAGTCCCGTTAAGCCGACGCAATATTGGTAATGAGCAGCTTGGTGAATCCTTGTCGGTGTCCGCGGGTACGGCGGTAATTCTTGCGGCGTTTCTTCTTGAACACGGTGATCGAGCGAGTCCGGCCGTGTCGTACAATTTCAGCTGTAACCTTCGCGCCACCAATAAGCGGTTGTCCAATCACGACACCGGCTTCGCCATGCACGAGACGGACTTGGTTGAGCTCAATCTGAGCTCCCACGTCTCCCGGCAGGCTTGCAACCTGAATCGTAGCACCAGCCTCGACCCGATATTGCTTCCCACCCGTTTCAACGATTGCGTACATGATCTCTTCTCCGAAATTAAAGAACGGTTCATTTAACATGTGGTGATGCGGGCTGTCAAGCCAAGCGAGGAGCGCCGGTGGCCCAAAGCGATCACAGGCCCCCTCTATTGGAGGGCTAGGATGGAACGATCTGCGACGCGTATGCTGAGCCCCACTAAGCCAACGTAGTGATGAGAAACATTCGTGCTGCGGGACTGGGAGATGGAAGGAAGAACATGCCCCACGCCACTAAGTTCGTGATCCGGACCTACCACCGGATTCCGGTCCGCTGTGTCATGTATTACTTGGGTGGAGATTTTCTTGGAAAAGGAACGGTGATGAATCTCTGCCGGAACGGGTTCCGGGTGCTGGGGGATCATCAAGTCGTACCTGGGATGGAACTGGTGGTTCGCATTACCCTGCCAGACAAGGATGAGCCGGTGGAAATCCAGCGGATTGTAGTCCGGTGGGTACGGGGGCTCCTGTTTGGTGCCAAAGTCGTGACGATGAGCCCAGATGGCGATGATCGAATCGGAGCATTTCTAAGTTCTCGCCTCCGTGCCTATTGTACGTCTTCCTAAACCCACGACTGGTTCGTTTGCTTGACCCCTGAATAGCCTCACGCTATATTCCACTCGTCTGATGTACGTGCAAGGGTCATCATTCTGCCTGGAGATCACCTCCAATGCTTGAACCGGTCGAGAAAATCTGGATGGATGGGAAGTTTGTGCCCTGGGGGGAGGCTAACGTCCATATTCTTACGCACTCGCTCCATTATGGCCTGGCTGCGTTTGAAGGTCTCCGGTGTTACAAGGGAAAATCAGGATCCGCCATCTTTCGGCTTCAGGAGCATGTCGATCGACTGTTCGATTCGGCGCACATCGGGATGATGGTCATGCCGTATGACAGGAAACAGATCACCGATGCCATTGTCGAAACAGTTCGCATCAATCGCCTCGACGCCTGTTATATTCGCCCATTGGTCTACATCGGATACGGCGCGATGGGTGTGCATCCAGGAGAGAATCCCATTCGGGTTGCCATTGCCGCGTGGAAGTGGGGAGCATATTTAGGAGACGATGCGCTGGCCAATGGGATGCGCGCTTGCATCTCCTCTTTCACGCGACACCATGTGAACGTGTCCATGACCAGAGGGAAAATATCCGGCTATTATGTGAATTCGATTATGGCGAAGCAACAAGCCAAGGCTGATGGATACGACGAAGCGATTCTTCTTGATCCGGAGGGTTATGTTGCCGAAGGAACGGGTGAGAACGTGTTTATTATTCGCCGAGGTGTTCTCAAGACGACGCCGTTGACCTCGGTACTTGAAGGGATTACGAGAAGCTCTGTCATGCAACTGGCTCAAGAACGAACCATCACCGTCGTCGAGGAGCGATTCACGCGGGATGAAATGTATATTGCCGATGAGGTATTCGTGACGGGAACGGCTGCGGAGCTGACCCCGGTCCGAGAAATCGACAATCGCCGAATCGGAAACGGTACCCCAGGACCGATTACGCGCACCCTTCAAAATGCCTTCTTTTCAATCGTGCGTGGGGAAGATCGTACGCACGAGTCTTGGTTGACTCAGATCTAACGAAAGTAAAGCCTTACAGCAGTTGTCGAATGGATGGTTCCACCGGCATGGTGCTGGCTTACGTGGTCCGGGGGTGCTCGGAGCTTGACCGGATCAGTGGCTACCCTCGGAAGTCTCTCCTGCAGGGTGTGGGTTCTCCGAGGGCTGAGCAGGAGGGTCAGCCGCTGGAGCTGTGGGTTCGCTCTTGGGCTGCATGTCGATGACAGTCGAGGAGAAGTTTCGTTGTTTCGCTAAAATCGCCAGACTGAATGAGGTCACCATGAAGATCGCCGCGACGACCACCGTCAGCTTGCTCAAAAAGTTGGCCGGGCCACGGCTACCGAACACGGTCTGACTGGATCCGCCGAAAGAGGCACCAATCTCTGCTCCTTTCCCTGATTGGAGAAGAATCGCCCCGATCATCAGAAAACAGACAAAGACATGAATGACGACGATCAGCGTATACATAATGGAATCTTAGGCTCCGATTGATCGAACAGCTGAAGCAGCGCTCACGATTGTAGCAAAGGAATCGACCTGGAGACAAGCGCCTCCGATCAGTGCGCCGTCCACCTGGTTCGAGGCGAGCAGGGATTCGATGTTTTGAGGCGTGACGCTTCCGCCATACAGAATCCTGGTGGAATCGGCGATGGCGGGAGAGATTGTGGTGGCAAGGACCTGCCGAATCGTTTGGTGGGCGGCCACGGCTTGCTCTGCTGTTGCAGACGTCCCGGTGCCGATCGCCCATACCGGTTCATAGGCGACAGTGATTCCGTTCAATGCCTCGGCGGTGAAGCCGGACAGGCTCTCGCGCAATTGTTGGGCGAGCACGTCGTCCGTTGTCCCGCTCTCTCGCTGCTCCAGTGATTCGCCTATGCAGAGTATCGGGTGCAGCCTGTGTTTAAGGGCCGCCCGGATTTTCTTTTGGATACCGTTGTTCTGTTCGCCAAAGAGCGTTCGTCGTTCTGAATGACCAAGAATAACGTATCGACACCCGAGGTCTACGAGCATCGGTGCCGAGACTTCTCCCGTGTAGGCACCCTGATCCTCCCAGAACATATCTTGTGCTCCGAGCTGTAGGCGAGAGGAAGGGGCGAGTGCCGTGCGGACAGCTTGCAGGGCAGTGAATGGGGGAGCCACGACAAGCTCGATGTGTGATGGGAGGCCACGAAGGCGTTCGCTCAACTGACGGATGAACGGTGCCGCGTCGGATGCGGTCTTGTTCATTTTCCAATTGCCGACGATCAGGACTGTGCGCACGGTATTTCCAGGAATATGGTTATCGCTGTGGAATAGTGATCAAGTTGAGCGGTCAGGCAGGGCCGCAAGGCCGGGAAGTGTTTTCCCTTCGAGTAGTTCCAGAGCGGCACCACCTCCGGTCGAAATGAACGACATGCTTTCTGATACGCCGGCACGATGAACGGCCAGAGCCGTCTCGCCGCCGCCGACGATCGTGAGGGCATAGGCATCGGCTATTGCATGGGCCATCGCAAAGGTGCCTCTGGCATAAGCATCGATTTCAAATACGCCCATCGGTCCGTTCCACAGGATGGTTTTGGCATTTTGGACCGCTTCATTGAACAGCTTGACGGAGGCTGGACCGATATCCAATGCGTACCAACCTTTGGGAATCTCTTGGACGGGAACAATCTTTGTTTCTGCGCCTACCTCTCGGCTGGCCGCTACGACACAATCGACGGGCAGGTAAAATTTGACTCCACGTGAGAGGGCATGGTCTTCGATTCCTCGGGCAAAATCCAGCATGTCCATTTCAACGAGTGAGTTCCCGATCTCCATGCCTTTTGCCTTCAGGAAGGTAAACGCCATGCCGCCGCCGATGATGACCTTGTCGACCTTCTTGCCCAAGTTTTCAATGACGCCGATCTTTCCGGACACCTTCGCGCCTCCCAGGACGGCGGCAAACGGACGCACGGGATTGGCCACAGCACCCTCAAGATATTCGATTTCTTTTTTCAGCAGGGCCCCGGCTGCCGAATCCTTGATGTACTTGGTGATCCCGACAGTAGAAGCATGAGCTCGATGGGCCGCTCCGAATGCGTCATTAATGAAGACATCACCCAGTGAGGCCAAGGCCTTGGCGAAGGTGTCATCGTTTTTTTCCTCGCCGACGTGAAAACGAAGATTTTCCAGCAGGAGTACGTCTCCGACTTTCATCTTGGCAACTAGCTTCTCGACGGCTGGGCCTATACAGTCCGGGGCGAAGATGACGTCTTTCCCGAGTAGTCGTCCCAGACGTTTGGCGACAGGGGCTAAGCTGTATTTGGGGTCGAACGCCCCATTGGGGCGGCCAAGATGCGAGCAAAGGATGACTTTGGCGCCCTCATCCACGACACGATTGATGGTGGGCAGAGTAGAGCGGATACGGGTGTCATCGGTAATCTGCAGCGATTCATCGAGCGGGACGTTGAAATCAGCCCGGATGATGACCCGCTTACCACGAAGCTGCACATCGTCGATCGTTTTTTTGTGCAAGTTCATGCGGCGTTCCTTCGCTCAGGTTCGGCAAATGTGGAAATGGAGTGGATGGATTGTTCTGTAGCCTGCTCGATCATCCTTAGACGCGGCCATTTAGTGGTTCGTGGATTTTCCAGCCAAGACTTTGACCAGGTCGCGGACTCGGCAAGAATAGCCCCATTCGTTGTCGTACCAGGCCGTGACCTTGACCAGTCGCTTGTCCACGACGTTCGTCAACGGAGCATCAACAGTGGCCGAATGAGCGTCACCTTTTTGGTCGATTGAGACGAGGGGCTCTTCGGAGTACTTGAGAATGCCTTTGAGAGGACCCTCTGCCGCTTTCTTGAAAGCGGCGTTCACAGACGCAATGTCGCAATCTTTCTCGGTTTCGACGGTAAGGTCAACCAGAGACACATTCGGTGTCGGCACTCGTATCGCGAGACCGTCGAGTTTGCCTTTGAGCTCGGGAATCACGAGATGAAGCGCTTTCGCCGCGCCGGTGCTGGTTGGAATCATGGACATACATGCGGCGCGAGCACGCCGAAGGTCCTTGTGTGGAAGGTCCAACAACTGCTGATCATTCGTGTAAGAATGGATGGTTGTCATGACCCCGTGCTTAATTCCGAATGTTTCCAGCAAGACCTTGGCCACGGGTGCGAGGCAGTTGGTTGTGCAAGAGGCGTTGGACACGATGTGATGCGATTGCGGATCGAACTTGTCGTCATTCACACCGAGCACAATGGTCACATCCGGATCTTTCGCCGGTGCGGAGATGATCACATGCTTAGCACCGGCAGACAAATGTTTGCCAGCTGATTCACGGTCGGTGAACCGACCGGTTGATTCAATGACCACATCAACGTTCAACGCTTTCCACGGCAGTTCTTTTGGGTCTTTGACCGCAAGTACCTTGATGGGCTTCCCATCGACGAGGATCTGATCTTCTTTGGCTTCGACGTTGGCAGGCAGCGTGCCATGGACTGAGTCGTACTTAAGCAAGTAAGCGAGTGTCTTCGCGTCCGTGAGATCGTTGATGGCAACGATCTGAAGATCCTGATCACCCATTGAGGCGCGGAACACATTGCGCCCAATGCGCCCAAATCCATTGATTCCAACACGAATGGCCATGGTGTAATCCTCTACATACAACTATGATTGTTTGGTACGAGTTGAGTGGTCCAGCACGAAGGGTGATAGTATCGATGCAGTCTCCTTGTTGTCAAGGCACAGGAAGTGCGTACCAGCATCCCCAGGCCACACAACTGAACCGGAGTTCCCGCTTCCAGCAGTGCTGGATCTTGTTTCTCCTCCAGTCGCTTCGTTAGAGTTCGGAATGTCATGAGAGAGTAGATCCCACATGAGCAAGACAGTATCTGAACAAGCGGCGCAGGCTGTGGAATGGCCTCGTCTGTTGGAGTTCCTCTCCCACTATGCCCAGTCGGGGATAGGAGTCGCTCGATGCCGATCCCTTCCTCTATCGGGTGAACTGGCGAGTGCATCTCTCCGACAACAAGAGACGACTGAAATGGTGGGTTTGCTGGGAGGGAGCGATCCAGTGCCCGCGCTGTCCTTTCCCGATATTCGTGAACAACTCGTTCGGTCGAAAAAGGGAGGGGTACTAGAGGCGGGGGAGTTACGAAACTGCGCACTCTTACTGACAGTAATGGCAGAAGTAGAGCGATATGCGGAATCTCATTCAGACGAGATTCACGCCCTCATGCGACTCTTGGAACCCCTTCAGATCATCAAGAGTCTCAAAGGAGTCCTTAGGGCCATCGAGAGCGCGATTCAATCAGACGGCTCCATGAAAGACACGGCTTCGCCGGAGTTACGGCGCCTAACGCATCACGCACAAAACTTGAAGCATGAGATGCGGCAGAAGCTCGAGCTAATCTTGCATTCCAAGCGGTATGAGGATGTGCTTCAAGAATCGTATTTCGCACAGCGAGAAGGCCGATATGTGGTGCCGATCAAAACGGATATGCGAGGGAGGATTCCGGGGATTGTCCACGATGTGTCGGCTAGCGGAGCAACCATCTTTCTCGAGCCGCGTGAATTGGTTGAACTGAACAATTCCATCAAAGTGGCGGATCTGGAAGTAGAACGGGAGGTGCAGCGCATCTTACGGGAGCTCGCCAGTTTAGTGGCCTACAGAGCTGAGGAAATCAGCCAAGGGATCGAGGTGTTGGCCGAATGTGATGTCGTTAGAGCCAAGGCGGAAATGAGCCGGCGACTGAAATGCAGCCCCGTCGTCTTGAATGAGAAGGGACGTGTCCTGCTCAAACAGGCACGGCATCCACTGTTGCTCATCGCGAAAGATCATGTTCTGGCGAATGACATTTACATGGATGAAACAGTCCGTGTCCTCGTGATCTCCGGGCCGAATACGGGAGGGAAAACGGTCACGCTCAAGATCGTCGGTCTGTTTGCGCTCATGATCCGGGCCGGACTGCATCTTCCCTGTGCTCAGGAATCCGAGATGGCGATTTTTCCAAACCTCTATGCCGATATTGGCGATGCCCAGGACTTGAGCCGAGACCTATCCAGTTTTTCCGCGCACATGACACAGATGATCCATCTTTTGTCTGAGGGCGCTACCGGCCCGGCTCCGAGTGATACCTTCACTCAACGTTCGCTCGTGCTCCTCGATGAACCGGTGACCTCAACTGACCCACATGAAGGAGCGGCGCTGGCCGAGGCGCTTTTGTGTCGGTTGGCCGAGCTGAACATGAAGGTAGTGGCGACTACGCATTATGGTGCGCTCAAAGAATTGGCACAGACGACCCCTGGCTTTGCGAATGCCAGCGTGGAATTTGACATCGAGCATCTCGCGCCAACCTATCGATTGTTCATGGGAATCCCCGGTGGTTCCTCGGCATTGGAGATTGCCGGCCGTCTCGGGATGGATCAGAGCATTTTGAACGATGCGAGGAAGCGGTTGCGTCGTGAGGATCAACGGCTTGATGAGTTGATGGCCGATTTACAGCGAAAGCAACGCCAGCTCATAGAGGATGGCGACCAGGCGCGACAGGCCAGGCAAGAAGCCGAGCAAGCAGCTCGCGACGCACAGACGATTCGCGCACAGCTTGAAGAGGCCCAACAGGAGGCTCGACGAGGCCTCAAAAAGAAACTCGGTGAGCAATTCCAACGTGCACGGGCGGAGGTGCAGGCGACGGTGGATTCGCTGAAACGAGACCAGAAGCTCATCAAGGCCAAGGAGGCCAAGGAGCGGCTGCAGGAGTTGGAGTCCAAAGCCAGACAGGATCTTGTGCCAGCCACTCCGCCAATTCCCCTTGAGCAGCTCCGTATCGGCGACGCTGTGGAAATTAGTGGATTAGGCATGACGGGGAATTTGTTGGAAGCACCACAAGGGAAAAAGCGTGTCCGTGTCAAGGTCGGGGAGGGTGAAATCCTAGCCACCGTCTCGAATCTTGTCGGCATTGCTTGTGAACCAAGTGCCATGCCAGTGCAATCAGCGTCGTCGGCTTCAAGTCCAGCGCGAGTCTCAACGAGTACTGGACTGGGGCTGGATGAACAGACCGTCGTGGACGTGCGAGGTCAGGCCGCAGACGAAGCACTCGATCAGGCTGTCGCGGCGTTGGATCGGGCGACTCTCAGCGGCGCACCGTATCTCCGCATCATTCACGGCCATGGAACAGGCCGACTCAAATCCGTCTTGCGTGACTATCTCAAAGATTCGCCGTATGTGGCAGAGTTTCGCTCTGGCGATCGAGCCGAGGGTGGGGACGGCGTGACGGTGGTGAAATTACGATGACTGGACGTGAGGTCTTGCAGTTAGCAGACGGAGCGTTCTCCAAATATTTCTCTATTCGCCTATATCCTTTCTGATCCACCGTAGTATCTGATTTAGATTCTGTATCTGATTCAACCATCAATCCGTTCCATTTCTTCTTGTGTTCCATTGAGAAATGTAACCACCTGCTCTTGCAGGGGTTTTGCGTATTGCGGCAGCAGTTGTCCTCGTTGGTATCAAGTTGGCTTAATTGCTGCATGCCATATTGCCCGCACAGAGGGTGAGTCCCGCACTGCGGGGCTTTTTCATTAAACATAGGTCATCAAGGTTCACATTAACCAACGGTTGTGAGGAGGTTTGTCATGCGTCGGTCACCATCAAATGGAAACCAGGCCATGAAGGCGTCAGACATGAAGCGTCTCGAAGAGTTGGAGCAGGAGAACAGCCTGCTCAGGATTCTGTATGCCGACCTGCTGCAGAAGTTTTCGTCGATGAAGGACGGTCTCGTTAGACATGCGAGGCTCTGCTAACCAGCTATGAGGAGGTGTTACGGTGGAGAGAGATCTCTCGATTGTCTCCGGCTGTCTGGACGGTGAATGGAGACACACAGGCATCTACTGAATGTGGTGTTTTGCCATGCGGTAACGCAGGGTGTTGCGGGTCATTTTGAGGAGTCGGCTGGCTTCCGATATGTTGCCCGATGCTTTTTGCAATGCTTCTTCAAGTACCTTTTTTTCCATCTCCTGGAACGACAGCCCAAAGGCCAGTAAGGATGGATTGGCTTCAGTGCTCAGATGATTGCTCGAAGAAGGAGTTTTGACGGAGGTCGGCAAATGATGTGGCTGGATCACGTCTTCTTTGCATGTGATGGTGAGCCACTCGACAACATTGTGCAGTTCCCGGACGTTACCGGGCCACGCGTGATTCCGAAGAACGGCAAGGGCTGATGGCGCGATGGCCTTGATGCGGCATCCTCGTTCATTTCTCACACGCTCCAAAAAAATCAACAGGATTGGTTCAATGTCGTCCAGCCGTTCACGCAACGGTGGAATACGCAATTGATACACATTCAGCCGATAGTAGAGGTCAAGGCGAAACCGGCCGACCTTGATCTGAGCCAACAGGTCCTCGTTTGTGGCGGCGATGATACGGATGTTTATTTTATGGCTGCGAGTATCACCCAAGGGGTCGATGGTGTGGTGTTCCAGCACGCGCAGAAGTTTGGCCTGAACAGTCGAGTTCATTTCGCCGATTTCGTCGAGAAACAGCGTGCCTCCTTCAGCCAGCTGGAATCGGCCAGGCTTGGTCCGCTTGGCATCAGTAAAGGCCCCCGACTCATAGCCGAATAATTCTGACTCGACGAGATTTTCTGGGATGCCGGCGCAATTCAGCGCAACGAGGGGGCCGGTGGCTCGTTGGCTATAACGATGAATGGCCTCGGCGAACAGTTCTTTGCCCGTTCCACTTTCCCCGGTAATAAGGACGGTGGCATCGGTGGATGCCACTTCTTTGGCTAGTTGTTTGATCAGGTTCATCTGCGGTGAGGCACTGATGATTGAGGCAAACGGATCTAGAGAGGAAGATGGGGGGGAAAGGGATGGGTGACTGAGTACCCGTGCAATAGCGGCCTGTAGATCATTCAGAAGAATGGGTGTTGTTAGGTAATCTGCCGCTCCGGCACGCATGATTTCGACTGCATCTTTGACAGAGTGGCGGTTTCCGATGACTAATACGGGGGGGGCTCCAGGGATCTGACGCGTATATTCCAGAAGAGGTACCAGAGTAGGGGGATTCCCCTCGCCAATCACCAGGGTGGGTAAGACTTCTGACCAGAGACTGAGTCCCTCCGATACAGTGGACGCCTCGATAATCGTGGCATGAGGAGATGCGATGTGAAGGAGTTGCTTAAGGTCTGGATCTTTCGAGAGCAGCAGGAAAGAATGAGGGTTCATCGGAGTGCTCCCTTTAGCTTAGCCTCCTATCGAACCATCGAAATTACTTGTAGCCTACACCTCTGTCCGTAACGAAAGAAAGGGGGGTAAATCAGGATACCAGCAGAGAGTAGGTGGCACAGAATGTTGAGATGGATGGCGAGCTGTTGGTGGAATGTTCGACCGACAGCCCGCCACCACTGGAATCTTGGAAAACTCCTCAGTCGCTATTCGGTATCTTTACAGAACGTCCGTTCGTACGCGATGATCGTCCAGGCCTCTTCTTCTGTGAGCACGCCGCCCTTGACAAGACCCGGCATACCGGTGCCAGGGCTGCCGTTCTTGACGACCCAGAGCAGCTCACCGTCATTTCGTTTTTTGTGGAACTTGCAGTTAGTGAAATTGCGGGGCCCCGGCGTCAGTAGCATTCCGCCCGGGCCGTTGCCATCGCCGTTCAGGCCGTGGCAGTTTGCGCAGGTGCCTTTGCCCTCATACAGTTCTTTGCCTTTCGCGACGACCTCAGGTGTGACAGTGATCGGGCTCTTCATTTTGCGCGCCTCGCCACGCTCGGCATCAGGGACACGCGGTTTCAATGGATCGGCTTCAGGCGCGGTCAATCCCACCGTACTCCATGAGACAACGGCAACTATGCAACACACTGTCGTGACCAAACGCTTACCTCTCATGATTCCTCCTTGGTGAGTACCGCTGATATTGTCGCCAGATGGCTCCCAGCGCCGCACGTACGGAAGCGCCAGTCTTGTCGATATGATAGTACCACGATATTGTCCTAAGTGGCAGTGTCCAGGTCTTGTGGAGAATGATCAGATGGAAGTAGAGGCCAGTCTACCAGCATGAGGACCTCGCCGGTCCAGACCTGATCGGTCTGGACCGGCGAGCGAGTAACTTGAGATTACGCAGTGTTCACCACTGCGAGTCGTCAGGGAACCTCGACAATATCGCTTTTCATTGGTCCGAGAACGGAGAGCAACTCGTCCTTCTCTTTCTGCGGTACGTTGAAGGTATCCAGCGCACTGACCAGGTCCTCCACCAGTGCATTGAAGGCAGCCGTGGTGACCTTCATGCCCTTGTGTGTAGTCTTCATGTCTCGACCTGAGTAGGTGCAGGGACCGCCGCTCGCCGCACACACCTGTTCAACCAAGAGCTTGTTCAGCTTCTTAAGATCGGTGGTGGCAAAATAACCATTGATGCGCTTGTCCGCTCCCACGTTACCGATGAACTTGGTGACAACGGCTTGAATCGCGCCTTGCCCGCCGAGCCGTTCATAGAGCGACCGGTCCGCAGCAAAGGATGGGGTACTGCTCAAGGTCCATGCTGCCGCTATTGCGACAGCTGCACAAACAATCTTCTTGCTCAATGTCATATCGTCTCCTTTGTGTAAGAATAAAATGACTACATGGCGCACTGACTGACTATGGATTCCACGGGGTGTTTGGCATCAACTGGCCCTTATAGTCCTTGGGATTCTCGTTCGCGATCACCACCGCAATTGCACCTCGTAGGGCGCTCGTTAATGAGTGGGTCACGACCGGATACGCCCCCGGTGACTCAGCGATCATATCGAACGTGGCTGCGCTGCCAGGGCCGACCACATAAGTCTGGACTCCCGTGAACTTGTTGGCTGGATTGCCGCTTTCATAGACATTGTCCCAGATTTCGGCGATTGGATGGAGAGCAGAGAATTCATTCGGACCGGCATTCACGAAGTAGATCCGTACCCGTTCGCCGACCTTGACTTCCAACGGTTCTCCCCCTGGCATGAATGGATGGTGTTTGAAGATACCGCCGTTGAAGATCGTATAATCAAACTTACGATCGAACATCGCTTGCACGTTGTCCGGGTTCTGCCACAGTTCGGATTGCACGAGGACGAATTCCCGATCGGCTTTGGGCCAAGCGTTTGCGTTCTTGGGATCCACGATGATAGCACCAAACATGCCACGCGCGACGTGCTGGATCATTGGGCTCGCGCCGCAGTGGTAGAAGAACACGCCGGGCTTCTTTGCTACAAAGGTGAACTTGTGTGTGTCTCCCGGTCCAACCGTACGGTGGTAGTTCTTCAAGAAGTCGAGCTCGGCCGCATGAAAGTCCATCGAATGTGGGAAGGAATTCTTCTTATCGCCGATCAGGGTGAAGTTTACGGTGTCACCTTCGGTGACCCGGACGACCGGACCAGGCATCTGTCCGTTAAAGGTCCAGGCCTTGTACTTCGTTCCGTTGCCGTCGATCACGATTTCGGATTCGGTCGCTGTGAATGTGACGTCATGGACCTTTGCCCCTGCGGACCCAGGCATGGTGATGCACCCGCTGGCTCCCAACAGGACGCCAAGTCCTAGGGTTAATGTGAGTACACGAAACCTCTGCATAGTAGCCTCCCTTTAGAATTTTTATGGAAACAAGACGCTGCGCTGACAAGCACGGCTAGTTTTGGCCACCTCCATCACTCGTCGAGCAGACGCCGGGTCAACTATCTACCAAATTTAGAAGAAAAAATACATTGTTCTTGGCAGGGCAAGCAAATTTTTTTTAACGCACGTGACCACCACCTCATGCATGCATGGACCATCCCCTACCTCGATGGCGATGGCAGTCACCACTATCAAGCA
Source organism: Nitrospira sp. (assembly GCA_041742455.1). GTDB lineage: Bacteria > Nitrospirota > Nitrospiria > Nitrospirales > Nitrospiraceae > Nitrospira_D. Next base: position 47,188 of record JBGSIO010000065.1, read on the forward strand.
CAATCAAGCACAATGCGTACCACGGGTGTTGCCTCTCAGAGCTGGCTATAATTTCCGTGGAAAATTGATCACCTACAGGCGCCAGGGTAGATTCTAATGATAAGGTATAGATTAAATGATTGCGGATGGGAAGAATCTAAAAAGATACGCTTTGTATCGAATTCGATTCATGCTAGTACGTAGTGAGAAAATTTGAAAGATCTTACGCTCCCTTCATATTGCGTTGCGCGATGGTCGCGTTTCGGCGAAGCCCATGGAGCTTTGCTCGCCGAATCGGGCTGTTTTGGAACAATGTGGCAAATGTCGATTCATCCAGCTCGGAAAGTCTTCTCAGGTCTGGGGAGAGGGTCAAATTGGACGGTTGAAAGGCCTCTTCACGAGTGGGCTCAGCTCGTAGGTTGAACGGACAGACGTCAAGGCAATCATCACAACCGAAAATCTTGTTTCCCATACCCGTTTGCAGTTCGTGAGGGATGGCGGTCTCATCGCCACGTCGTTCGATGGTGAGGTAGGAAATGCAACGAGTGGCGTCGACGACATAGGGCTCGGTGATGGCCTTCGTCGGGCAAGCCTGAATACAGAGCGTGCAGCTCCCACAGAGATCAGTCGCCGGCTCATCGGGCTCAAGATCCAACGTCGTCAGGATCTCTCCGAGTAACAGCCAAGAGCCATGCTCGGCTGAGACGAGATTGGAATGTTTGCCGATCCAGCCGAGACCAGCTCGTTCGGCCCAGGCCTTTTCCATGATCGGGCCGGTATCCACGTAACAACGAGTATGCGCGGCGGGTGCTATCTCGCGAATAAATCTTTCAAGTTGTTGAAGACGGCGAAGCAGCACCTTGTGGTAGTCCTTCCCCCAGGCATACCGAGCGATGCGGCCATAGCCGGGTTGTTCGTTGGCGCGATGTTGGGTGAGGTAGTTGACCCCTACCGAGATAATCGAACGGCAGCCCGGGAGCACATGACGAGGGTCGGCACGTTTTTCTGGGCTTCGTTCCATCCAGGCCATGCTTCCATGATAGCCGTGTCGGATCCACTCGTTGAGACGATCAAAGAGACGCTGAGGTAGGGATGTCGGACCGTCGTCAGGCGAGCCAGTGCTTGGGGCTGTGCCGGCTGAAAAAGGGGTGTTGATGATAATAGATGCGATGCCGACCGCATCAAATCCCATCGTACGTGCTTCTTGCTTGATCGTCGTTGTCAGAGACATCGGTAACTCGGGAATTAGTGCAGAGCGGAACAGTCAAAGCGAACGCTAAAGTGGGCTGAACAGCGGACTGATTGGCATTGGCCGCATGCGCCGACGATTTTCGTTTTCCAATCAGTCTGTTTTTCATCGAATCGACACTGGAGTCGGCCGGCCTTCGAGATGGTAGTCCAGGGTTGCTTGGTGCCTGGGATATGGGCGACCAGGCAGCCTTGCGGGAATGGGACCTGACAGGGCCGCGCGGTTTCACCTTTTTCTATCAAGAAGCTACAGGATAGTTCCGTTGTGGCTCGGGAATCTTCCGGTTCCTGTGCACTGGCCTCGAAGGGTATCACCGGTATGAGCAGCACGAACGAGGTGAATGCAGAAAGCATGTGCCATTGTGCAATCATCGTTGCGGATCGTAGCACAGTCGTTTGTCTTGCGGCCATGGAGAGGGCCGCGTAGAATCCTCTCCCCAGCTTCCGGTAGCCAAGGAGGTCTTATGCTCGCGACGCGGATCATGCAAAAAGAGGGCATGTTCTATTTCATCGCCTATAAGGCCGGTGAACTCTTGAACAAGGTTCGGTTTACGAGCCGATACTATTTTGAGGGTGAAGAGATCGAGCAGGCCAAGCTCTCTGAACACGATGAAGTGGCTCAGTTTATTGCGGGAATCGAGCGGAGTGAAAAAGGTTTTCAGCGTGTCCTGAATCGCCAGAAGATTAAGCAGATCGTCAATTTTTATGAGACCGTCGTGGCCCAACCAATGATTCCGGGCACTGTGCTCCTCTTTACCGATGAAACGCTTCGCTTCCAAAAAGCAGACGGCTCGGATTCGATCGGCCATCTGAGCGAACCAAAAGGGAAGTATCTGGTGATCGACGGGCAACATCGACTCGCCGGCTTGCACTTTTTTCATGAGAAACATTCAGATCAAACCGCACAGGTCGAGGTGCCGTGTCTGCTCTTCGATGGACGCAGCGCGGATTTCGCCACGGAGATGTTCGTCATCATTAACTCCACTCATACACGGATCAACCGATCGCACCTTGTGGATCTCTACGAAAAAGTGTCGTGGGAGAGTCCGGAAAAGAAATTTGCCGCGAAGGTCGTTAATCTCTTGTACGGCGAGTCAGACTCCCCACTGCAGTACAAGATCAATCGGCTCGGCGGACGGAGCAAGCAGGAAAAGTGGATTCTGCAGTCCGAGGTGTTCAATGAACTGCTGAAGGTCGTGACGGTTCATAAACGCTGGATGGAATCCCACCTGGGCATGAAGCCCGACCGGTGCTACGCGCTGGTTCGTGATTATCTGAAGGGCGTCAAGGAAGTCATGGGCGAGGTTTGGGGAGCCAATGACCGGTATATGTTCACTCGCGATGTGACCCTCAAGGCGCTGATTCGTGTGCTCGACGACCTGATCGTGGATCGTAAGCTCATCACAGATTGGGAGGAACAACGGTCGCACAAGCCGTTCGCCGAGCTCGTCAAGCCCTGGGCGCCATTGACCAAAGAGTTTCGGGCCGACGGGTTCTACGAGCGGTTCCCAGCGAAAGGTCAGCTTGAACGGGTGCGAAAGATTCATCATCGACTGCTGGATGCCATTGTTGGATAAGCAAAACGGAGGATCTTCGGCTCCGCTCTGGATGGTGGCGTTCGTGGTGTTGCTGTGCGTCATGCGGTGCGGGGTAGGAGGTTCGCTGGCGGCTGAGACGGATAGGTTACAGGTCGTCGCAGAATCCGGCGGTGGCGTTCGTGCGACGGCACAGGTGTTCTTCCCAGCGAGGCCGGCCGTTGTCCAAGCACTCCTGACTGATTACCCCCATTGGCCTGCGCTCTTTGAAGTTCGGATGCGCGTCGCTGAGTTGAACATCCGTAATGGGGTGGCTACGGTCGACCTTCGAATTGAACATCCACTCATGCCTGGAGAGCATCGGTTGGTCACAGAATCGAGAATCCTCCCGAATGGTGGTCTGGTGACTGACCTTAAGAGAGGGGACTTCAAGCGCTATCATCGAGTGTGGAAGCTCAACCCCGTTGAAGAGGGGAATCGGACGCGAGCTGATTTTGAACTGGTTGTCGAGATCGAATCCATGGTGCCGGATTGGCTGGTGGCAATGGCCATGCGGCAGGAACTCGAAGCACATTTTCGTATCGTCAAACAGAAGACGTTGGAACAGTCGAAGCAGTAGCTAATATGACGCAGAATGCAACACGGACGAACACGGGAGGACCGCCGCTATCCGGGCTGTATGTTCTCCTCGATCCTTCAATCAGTCCCGATCGTACACTTGTCGATGTCTTGACGGCCTCAGCGAAAGCTGGAGCCAAGCTGTTTCAGTACCGGAACAAGACGGCCTCGATGAAGGTTGCGTATGCGGAGGCGTTGGCACTTAGAAAGATCGCCCATGGTCTTGGCGTGGTGTTCATCGTCAACGATCGCTGCGATTTGGCATTGGCGGTGGATGCCGATGGAGTGCATCTTGGACAAGGAGATTTGCCGTGTCAGCTCGCGCGAAAAGTGATGGGGCCGAACAAATTGATCGGACTGTCGACTCACAACGCTGAACAAGTGGCGGCTGCGGTGGCCGTCGAACCGGATTATCTGGGCTTCGGGCCTATTTTTAGGCCTGGTTCAAAGCCGGACCATGATCCGGTTGTCGGCATAGAAGGACTGAGAGCCGTTCGTCGGCTTACCGAACTGCCGATCTTTGCCATCGGCGGGATTGGGCTGAACCATATTGAAGAAGTGGTTTGGGCAGGGGCCAACGGAGCGGCGGTCATCTCCGCCATTCTGAAGGCACCGGATATTCAACAAACTGTCAGCGATTTCGTTTCGCGGTTTTCTGCATCAGCATCGCCAACCTCTTGATCGGTGTCGATCGGGAGAGATGTGCAACTGTGGGTCGGAAGCGGCCCGCCATGCCGGATTCGTAGGGAAGAGGCCCGAGCACCGGCACGCCAGCCTGTTTGCAGAGGATTTCAACCGTCGATCGTTCTTGAGCACGTGCGAAAGCCGATCGTACGGGCTCGGTACGATTAAGGACCAGACCTATCATGTGAATCTTTTTTCGTCGAAGCGCGTCGATCGTCAACAATGCATGGTTAATCCCACCAAGCCCCGCACGCCCGACAATCACGACCGGAAGCCGCAACCGTTTCACCAAGTCCATAACATTGTCGCTTCGTGTGATAGGGACGTGCACGCCGCCGACTCCTTCAACGACCATGCACTCATATCGACTGGCTAGGAGCTGATAGATTTTTCTGATGGTGTCTGGATTGATGGATTGGTCACTCAGTTGTGCAGCGGTCAGGGGGGCCACCGGCAGTTCGAACGAATAGGGACAAATTGCACCCAGTGGCTCCTCGCTCTCGATGATGGATTGCAGTCGCGCTGCGTCTGACCGCGAGTTTTTTCTCGCCAGGGTGCCTGTCTCGATCGGCTTCATGGCGCCGACTGAGAGGCCACGCTTTTTGAGATGGAGCGCGAGTGCAGCTGCAACTAATGTCTTTCCCACGCCTGTGTCAGTTCCAGTGATGAAGACTCCATACGTCATGATAAAAATCCGATGGCCTGTGCAGTACGGATGTGTTTTTTGCTTAAAGATGTCTGCTGTCGCAGTTCCATACTTGTCCTGATATGTCCTTGAGTTGAGCCAAATGCACGATGGTCCCGACGACTTCTTGAATATTCGGCGGACGGTGCAGGGCATGATCGAGCCAGCCCTTTTCTTCTGGGAAGATGCCTTCGGTCAAGTCGGTCTTTTGCCAGCCCGGTAGTACCAGGTTCACTTGAATATTCTGCGGTCCCCATTCTCGTGCCGCCGTCCTGACGAGACCGATCAGTCCGGCCTTTGAGGTGGCATACGCGCTCTGGCCGGTGGCGCCATGGAACCCCGTATGCGACCCGATCACAATGATGGAACCTCCACCGCGAGCGATTAATGAGGGCGCGATCGCGCGGAGACAATGAAAGGTTCCGGTGAGATTGGATGTGATGACGTTATCCCAAATCTCTTCCGAATGACGCACAAGCAGGGTGCTCTGTCCGATTCCCGCGTTACAGATCATTACCAGTGAGCCCGACGCGTGGCCAGAGAACTTGCCCACCATACGACGAACGGATTCACCTTCACGAATATCCGCAGGATAGAGATCGCCGGTTCCACCCGCGTGTATCACCTGTCGCAATGTCGTATCTGCCGCCGGTTTGTTGCGGTAATAGTGGACGCCCACGTACCATCCGGATTTTCCAAAGGCTTCACAGATGGCCCGACCGATCCCACCCGAAGCCCCGGTAATGAGTGCTGCCTGACGAGTCGTGGTGTGGAGCTCCTGATCGGTTGAGGAGGGGAATGATGATGCTGAGAGTTCCATGCTTGAGAGGATTATGCGGTGAGAAGGAGCCCAAGGCAAGCACGCGTCGGAAGTCAGCGCATCATCAGTCGGCTTGCCGCTATTGGGACTCCTGTGGTACCGTCAAAATCTAGCTTCTGGAGCACGAATATGCGGATACGTGAACTCATCATGCTGTGTGTAGGGATGATAGGTATAGGCATTCTGCCTGGACTTCACTTAGGATCCAAGGTTGCGGGTGCCGAAGAAACGGTCACTATCGAGAAGTCAGCGGAATATTTCCCTGACAGCCCCGGAAGCCGGTGGACGTATCGCGGTCAGATCAGCGAAGGACCTCTCCAGACAATCGAGCTGAAATTCTTCACGAACGTGTCGACGGTGTCTGGAACAAAAACCATCAACGGCACCACCGTGACGGTGTTCCATGACACAAATCCCGGCAATCACGGACCATCGGATAGTTTCTATCGACGAGATGCGGTTGGCATTGTCTACTATGGGTCGGAGCCTGGAACGCCGTTGGAGGAACAGATCACTCCCTATCAGATATTTCGGTTTCCCTTAACCGTCCCATCTTCATTTCAACAGTTTGATCGTAGCGGGCTCAATTTTGGGAGCGACATGGATCGTGACGGAACGGATGAAAAAGTCGATGTCCAAGGTTGGAGCAGTGTGGTCGGTCGCGAAACGATCACGGTTTCGGCCGGCACATTTGATGAGACCATCAAAGTTGAAGCCCGAATGAAGATGCAGATCCATCTCTCCGGCAGCCGTCATAGCATCTCGGGAAGCGACGTAATGACGGCATGGTTCGCCAAAGGCGTCGGTCTCGTGAAGTACTCGGAGCGACAGGAGTTAGCCGGCGCGAGAGAGGATCGGGGCATCGTGACGGAAATCTCGGAAGAACTTGAAGATTATGATGTGAAAACACAGAAGGCCTCATTGCGTGGATTCGAACCCACGACGGAGGGTGTTTTCGCTGATCACTCGGCTGACCATGAACTGGGCCAAGTAGTCTTCCCCACCCGCTTTCGCTCCTACCCCTGAGAAACGGTGCCCCCCGAAGGGTTGACGAGAGACCAGGGCACCGGTAATTGGTCGATTCAGGTACAGGTTACCCACATCAAACTGTTCGCGGGCGATCGCAAGATTAGCGGGACTCCTCGTATAGATTCCACCTGTCAGTGCGTAGTCAGTCCCGTTTGCCATCTGTATCGCTTCGACAAAACTATCCGCCTTCATGACCGCTAATACCGGACCGAATATTTCCTCTTGTGCCAATCGGTGATGAGCCTGGATATCGACAAAGACCGTCGGTCCGACAAAATATCCTTCCTGAGCGACGGGACATTGCACGAGCATCCGCCCTTCTTCATGTCCGATCGAAATGTACCGTTGAATACTGGCTTGCGCTCGAGCATCAATCACTGGTCCCACTCTGGCGCTAGGCTCCACAGGATCACCGATTTCCAAACTCAACACAGCCTCTCTCAAACGTGCGACGAATGGGTCGTAGACCGAGCGGTGAACGATCACCCGCGAACAGGCCGAGCATTTCTGTCCCGCATATCCTGAGAACGACGCCACGACTCCCGTGATCGCCTCGTCGAGATCCGCTGTGTCATCGACAATGATGGCGTTCTTTCCACCCATCTCGGCGATCACCCGTTTGATCATGGTCTGTCCGGGGCATACGCGAGAGGTTTCGTTCAGGATGTGAAGCCCCACGGTCTTTGAGCCAGTGAAGGCAATGGTCACCACCTGAGGATGTGTGACGAGTGCTTGGCCGATCTCCGGTCCCCCCGGCAGGCACGTCATGCAACCAACCGGTACACCCGCCTCAATCAAGATGTTGGTGAGCAACGCTCCGAGGTAAGGTGAGCGCTCAGAAGGTTTAAAGAGGACAGGATTGCCGCTCGCCAGGGCTGCCGAGACCATTCCGGCTGGGATGGCCAGCGGAAAGTTCCATGGCGCGATGACTGCCGTGAGCCCGCGCGGTCCATAGATGCGATGATTCAATTCTCCCGGGTAGTCACCCAATCGTGTGGACTGAGCCAATCGATCCATCTCATCCGCATAGTAGCGCAGAAAGTCGATAGCTTCGGCGACGTCAGCATCAGCCTCGCGCCAAGTCTTGCCGGCTTCAACGATTTCCCACGCGGCGAGTTCGTAGCGACGGCGGCTCATCTCCGCTGAGGCCTTGCGTAGAATATCGGATCGCGCTTCTGGCGCGGTGCGTCGCCAATTCTCCCATTGCTTGAATGCCCGGTTGATGATCAGGTCCAGATCGGACACCGCTGCACTCTTCACTTGGGCGACGACCTCGCTCGGCCTACAAGGGTTTCGAGATTCCATCCATGGGCCGGTCAGTCCGACATTGGTGGTGCTGCTCTCCTGTCGCCGACCGAGTTGAGATTGAACCGATACGATTCCTGCGCGCATGGCATCGCGAACATCGGCTTGAGAAAAGTCGCTGTGCGGTTCATTGACAAAGCTGCGAACGTGGTCCGTCGTTTTGATTGTCGGATGATGAGTCAAGGTCTGTGGTGGAGCGAGTAACTGAGTCAGTGGCTGGGACTCCACATACTCCTTTTTGAGGAACGACTCATTGGATGTATTTTCAAGCAACCGCCGTACGAGATAGGCCATGCCGGGGAGCAGTCGGCCTACCGGAGCATAGAGTCGCACACGACGCCCCAGTTTTACCATGGCCTGTTGGAACGGCTCGGCCATGCCGAAGATCATCTGGTATTCTCGCGCATTGGGAGCTAGGCCACGCGATTCTGCATGGGCTTCCACGGCTGCCAATGTACGAAGATTATGTGTGCCGAACGCGGGACGGATCAGGTCTACATGCTCGAAGAGAACGGAAATCAAACGTTCATAATTGCGATCCGTTTCCGCCTTCAGCTCAAAAAGAGGAGAGGGCCAGCCGGCTTGTTGATACCGCACGGTATCGGAGTCCCAGTAGGCACCTTTGACCAGTCGAATCGTTATCGGCACACTGCGGTTACGCACCCAATCGACTAAGTCCCGAATGTCTCGTTCGGTGTTTCGGTGATAGGCCTGCAAGGCGAGCCCAGCATAGGGATAGGATCGATAGGCAGGTTCAGCAAAAAGCCGCTTAAAAATATCGAGGATCAGGCTCTTGGTCTCTGCTTGCTCCATATCAAAAATCAGGCCGGCTGGGAGCGATTGTGCTTGGTCTACCAACGGGCGGAGGCGTGCAGCGACCGACTCATAACTGCCGTCGGGATCAATTGGGTCCAGTCTCGATGAGAGAGCTGAAATCTTGATTGAGAGCTGCACACGAGGGATCTGTCCCAAGTGGTCTCGCTCGAGCAACGGCGAGGAGGGCCAAGCTTTGGCGGCCGGTCCGAGTTCAGTCAATGCATTGAGGCATTGATCTCGATAGTGATCGGCTTCCTGTTCGCTGATCGTGGCTTCACCAAGCAGATCGGCGGACCAGGCCCGCCCTTCTTTCCATAACTGCGATAAGACGGGAACTGATTCTTCAACCGAGGCACCGGCAATAAAACTTTTGGCCATCTGCTCAATCTGTTTCCTGATGGATTTGCCGGTTAGGCGAGCGCCGATGCCGGTTGCAGTCAACGCTCTGAAACCCCATTGCAACCCGAACAACTGACCGCTCTCTTTGCCAAAGTACTCTTCGGCGAGGGAGACGACGCGCCCATCGTCTTCGATGACGGGTAGGACATCGATGAAGTGGAACAAACGGGTCTTGAAGGAAGAGTCTTTCATTGCCAAATTGATGGCTGAATGAGACCACCAGTGGGTATCGAAGATCGAGGGCGACAGACCGGCGGAGAGCTGGGCCAACTGCTCGCCGATACGGAGGATGGCCGGTTCGAGGGAAGGCGGCGTGGTCATCACGACTCCTGAGCAAGAGGCTTCTGTCTGAGTTCAGTATACATGTACGACAACCGATGTCCACGTCCCCGACTTCCCCAGTCGATGCATCAGCGATAGACCGACTGACCCATATCATTTGGCGCGTCGCATCGCTTATTATGATGACGGTATAACACTTCATGACAGCTTAATCGTGTCTCTGTCACGTAAGAGATGTGGTTGGGCTCAACCCAATTGGAGAGAGGCGTATGGCTGATGAACATACCCATGGGGCTCCGCAGCCTCAGGCACAAGATAATTTGATTCCCGGAGTGAAACACGTCATCGCGGTCAGCAGTGGCAAGGGTGGAGTCGGTAAGTCAACCGTTGCGGCAAACTTGGCCTGCGCCTTGGCATTGGCTGGAGCAAAGGTCGGGCTGTTAGATGCTGATCTCTACGGTCCTAATATTCCTATGATGATGGGAAGTACGACCGGACCGGAACAAAAGGACGGCAAGATTATTCCTGTGGAGAGCTATGGCGTGAAGCTGATCTCCATGGCGTTTCTGGTCCCGGAAGAAGCCCCACTTGTCTGGCGTGGGCCGATGGTGCACCAGTATTTGCAGGCGTTCTTCCGCGATGTGCTCTGGGGGGACTTGGATTACCTCCTCATCGACTTGCCGCCTGGTACGGGGGACGTGCAGTTGTCTTTGTCGCAGATGGTACCGTTAGCCGGCGCGATCACGGTCACGACACCGCAAGAAGTTGCGCTCTATGACGTGCGCAAAGGCATGGCGATGTTCCAGAAGGTGAACGTCCCGCTTCTGGGTATCGTGGAGAATATGAGCTTTTTTGTCTGTGGGCATTGTGGGGAGCGGACGGAGATTTTTTCATATGGAGGCGGGGAGCGGGCGGCTGCCAAAGTTGGCGTGCCGTTTCTTGGACGGATTCCGATCGACCCAGCCATTCGGGATGGCGGGGATACCGGGCATCCCATCGTCATGGCCAATCCGGAATCGCCTCAGGCAGTCGCGTTTCGAGAGATTGCGACGAGGATCTCGGAAGCCATGGGTCATGCCGGGAAAGAAGGTCCATCTATCGATAGCTTGCTTAAAAAGATCAAGCAACCGTTCAGCAGTAATTGAGAGGCATCATGTGGGGGAGGAGACGGCGGAGTTTGTGCGTGTTGCAGCGCTGGCCGAGGTAAAGCCAGGACATGGCATTGTGGCGGAAGCGAATGGGAAAACGCTGGCTGTCTTCAATGTGGATGGGACGATCCATGCGATCAACAATACCTGTTGTCATCGAGAAGGCCCGTTAGGGGAGGGAGAATTAGACGGCGACATTGTGACCTGCCCTTGGCATGGGTGGCGGTTCAACGTCACCACCGGGGCATGCATGAACAACCCTTCTGCAAAAGTTGAAGCCTATCAGGTCAAAGTGGAAGGTGATGATGTGAAGGTGTTGCTATAGGTTGCCAAGCATCTGGCTCCGTCTGGTCTCTTCGGTCTGTTCGGCTGTCTTGTCCGATACCAGAGAGACCGGCCTACAACAAGACAGACAATAATACTACTTCAGGATAGCGAGGCCTTCTATGGCTCCAACCACCAACGATCAAACTGATATCGCAGCGGCACTCGTACGTCTCTACGTGTTTTTGACGCAGTACCTCGATCGATGTTCGGATGACGCGGCTCGGAAGAGCTATCCGGATTCCGAACTCCAGAAGCACCTTGATGAAACACGGCGAGCGCTCATGGAGATTCTATCCGTGAATCCGGTTGTGAAGAAGAAACTGGCCGATGAGTGCGACCGAATTCTGGCGCTAGGAGCAAATTGTTTGAAATCTGGCATGGCCGACACGACCACACAGGAGCTGATTCGAGCTGAGCGTACAGTGCTCAGGCACAAGACTATTGCACTGAGCGATCTGGTTGCTGTCTTTAGAGCGCTCGCATGACGCTGGGGGGAGATGGGGCTCGACAAGCATCAGCTCGCTGGGTTGGATGATCGGGAACGAGGGTTCAGCAGACCGGTCGAATTTGAGCGGGATGGAGAGGGATATCGCGCCATCGTCCGGTACGAAACGTTGCGCATTACGACCCAGGCACATCCTACCCAGCATGAAGCCTTGACGATCCTGATTCACACTCTGCAGTCACAAGGGTATCGGCAACTCAAAACTCAAATGAATTTTCGTGACGGCGTGTATCTTGGGTCCCAGGAACTCTGGGTAGAATATCCGGATCCACCAGAAGCCGAGCCGGAACAGCCCGGTCTTTTGGGAAGAATGTTGAATTGGTTTCGATGACTGCTTGAGGATAGGCGGCTGATATGAGCTTTGTTCCGTTAGGCGATCTTCGAGCTTCGTCATGGACCAACCATCCACCATTCGAACCCAGCCGACCTCGGCTTCCCCCCTGGTTTAAGGTTCATGCGAGGACAGGTCCTGACTATCTTGAGATCAAACATACGTTAGAACGGCTTAGTCTTCACACAATCTGTGAAGAGGCTCGTTGTCCTAATCGATGGGAATGCTGGAATGCTCGCACAGCGACATTCCTGATACTGGGCGATATCTGCACCAGGCGGTGCCACTATTGCTCTGTGGAGACGGGGAGGCCACTCGCGGTTGATGGGGCTGAGCCTTCTCGGGTTGCGGAAGCGGTGCGAGCCCTCGGTCTTCGCCATGCCGTCATCACATCCGTGAATCGCGACGAATTGCCGGATGGCGGGGCTTCGGTGTTTGCTGAAACAATTCGGCAGACAAAGCGGCTGAGTCCAACTTGTACGATCGAAGTGTTGATTCCTGACTTCGAAGGTAGCGAGGCTGCGATTGCGACAGTATGTGCAGAGAAGCCGGACATTCTAAATCACAATATCGAAACCGTCCGACGGCTCTTTCCCTCGATTCGACCTCAAGGGAAATATCAGCGCTCGATCGATTTGCTCGCAAGGGCTAAGGGCTATGGGGTGAGGACAAAGTCCGGATTGATCCTAGGAATAGGGGAGACACTCGAAGAAGCGCGGGAGGTCATGCGGGAGCTTCGAGCGGTGGCGTGCGACATTATCACCATCGGCCAGTACCTCCAACCGACGAGAGACCATCTACCCGTTGCTCGGTTTTATGATCCTAATGAATTTGTGCTACTGAAAGAAGAGGGACTCGCCATGGGTTTCAGTCATGTCGAATCCGGGCCGCTTGTGCGCAGCTCCTACCACGCGGAGCAGCAAGTCTCTTCGGATTGAGCATCAATTCTTTTTCCACCCGGACAAGACACAACGCTGCGCAATAAGTGGTCTGAAGCGTTGGACATCCTCTGATAGTTTCCTCATGAACTCTTCCGCACAGCTCTGATCTTCAAAACATTCGTACACGTCGTCGAGAAAGCCGCCGCGAAGTAGCGGGTGGTAGAGAAATTCTTGGCCGAGCCCAGTTGTGATTTCGAGTGGGTACTCAATGGCCTCAACTCGTCCAAGATCGAGTGCTTCGAGCCACCCTCGTCCATCCTGCGCCGACGGCCGTTCGTGAAGGTAATCTTGAAATCGCTCCCGCTCGTTGGTCAACCCTTGCTGAATCATCATTTGATCCACTCGTTGCCACAGTGAACCGAATGTTCCATAGGACGGAAAGGTCAGAACGAGCTGACCTCCGGGGTTGAGTCGTTCGACAAGCCCACGGACGGCATCGAACCTATGAGGACGAAAGAACATGACGGAAAGATTGCCTGTGACGCGATCGAAGGTCGGCAGATGAGGCGGCAAGGCACGCATGTCCGCACAGTCGAACCGGAGCCATGGCAATTGCAAGCCTTGAATCGCCCTGGCACGAGCGACCTGACCCGCACTCACATCGATGGCCAGTACTTCTCCGGTGGGGCTAACTTGCTCAGCCAGATAGAATGCTGGAATACCGTGCCCGGATGCGACATCGAGGATTCGCAGGCCTGGTCGAAGGGCTAGGTGATGGAGTAACGATTCTGCGAACGGCGTGGACCAATAGTCGTGCTTTGGCAGGGGCCAGCGTGTGCACTGGCTCATAACGCGTCGAAAGTCATGAGGGTGAGTCCAATGCTTTGGTAATGAGCGCCTGAGCTTCTTCTTGAATCCGCTTTAGATGTTCCTTCCCTTTGAAACTCTCCGCATAAAGCTTATACACATCTTCGGTCCCCGACGGTCGGGCGGCGAACCAGCCGTTCTCGGTCACAACTTTCAAGCCACCAATCGCTGCACCGTTGCCAGGAGCCTTGGTGAGCATCGCCACAACCTTGTCACCGGCGAGCTCCGTGGCTTTGACCTGATCGGGTGAAAGCTTGGAGAGAATGGTTTTCTGCTCAGGTGTGGCGGGGGCGTCGATCCGTTCATACACCGGCTCGCCCAACTCCTTTGTGAGGTCACGATATAACTCTGAGGGATCGCGGCCAGTCTTCGCCATCATCTCGGCGGCCAACAGATCCATAATGATACCGTCCTTGTCGGTGGACCAGGCTGTGCCATCATGTCGTAAGAACGATGCACCGGCGCTTTCCTCCCCACCGAAGCCAAGTGATCCGTCAAGCAAGCCACTCACAAACCACTTGAAGCCCACCGGCACTTCAACCAGTTTCCGGTTGAGTTTGGCCGCGACTCGATCGATGAGGCTGCTGCTGACTAATGTCTTGCCGATGCCGGCATCGGATTTCCAGCCATCACGATTGGCGAAAAGGTATGCAATCGAGACGGCAAGGTAATGATTTGGGTTCATCAGACCTGACCGAGTGACGATCCCATGCCGATCGTTGTCGGCATCGTTCCCAAACGCCACGTCGAAACGATCTTTTAGCGCGATGAGATTGGCCATGGCGTACGGAGATGAGCAGTCCATGCGGATCTTGCCGTCCCAGTCCAATGGCATGAATCGAAAGGTTGGGTCGACTACCGGATTGACCATCTCGATGTTCAGTCCGTATCGCTCTCCAATGGGTTGCCAGTAGGCCACACCGGACCCACCGAGTGGATCAATGCCGAGCTTCAGCGGTACCGATTTGATGACGTCCATCTTGAGGATCTTCGCCAGATCACCGACGTATGTATCGAGGTAGGCGTATCGGTGCGTTGTCGAAGCCTGTCGGGCTTGTTCAATCGGAAGCCGGTTACACCCGTGGAGTTTGTTCGTCAAAAGAGTATTAGCCCGGTCTTCTATCCACTTGGTGACCTGTGTGTCGGCGGGCCCTCCATGCGGTGGGTTGTACTTGATGCCCCCGTCTTCAGGTGGATTGTGTGAGGGGGTAATGACGATCCCATCGGCCAGGCCGAAGGTTTGGCCATGATTGTAGGTGAGAATCGCATGAGAGATGACCGGGGTCGGCGTGTAGCCATCATCCTGATCAATCATCACCTCGACGCCATTCGCTGCGAGGACTTCAAGGGTGGTCACGAAGGCCGGTTCGGAGAGTGCGTGCGTATCCTTGCCTAGATACAGTGGCCCGGTCGTCTGCTGTGCAGTTCGGTATTCGCAGACGGCCTGTGTAATGGCGACGATATGGCTCTCATTGAAGCTTCGTTTCAACGAGGAGCCTCGATGTCCTGACGTACCGAATGAAACACGCTGGCCTCTATCCGACGTATCCGGCTTCTCGGCCGAATACGCAGACACCAGTCTCTCTACGTCGACGAGGATTGACGAGGGGGCTGGTTGTCCGGCGAGCTGATGAGGCTTCATAGGAAAGGTGTAGTTCTATTGTCCAGTCGCTGTCAACTCTTGAGAGTTGAGTGAACACGAAAGCAAATGGTCATTCTGGACAATGGAGCGATCATGGGGATGTTGGAAGCTAGAGTCCATCTTGCCTGAAGATGATGACGTTCGTATCGAAGGCAGTATCGATAACGGAAAAGATCATTGATAAATCCCTTGTAGAACACTGAGTTGATAGATTTCACAAGGGTGATCCGGTAAGATGCCAAAAAAGACTTGTACGTAGTGTGAAGGGGGTGGTGTGTCCCGTCTTCGACTTGCCTTGTTGATCATACTCGCCTGTGTGGTTTTGGCCGGTGTCTTCCTTGCATTCTCACGAGAGCTGACTGGCCAAGACTATCTCAAGGACTTTGTTCTTGAACAACTCGAGGAGAGCCTGGGCCGAAAAATCGACGTTCGTCGAGTCCGATTTATGATCTTCCCGAGCATACGTACGGAACTTTCCGATATCACAATTCATGACCCGCAGTCGGAGCAGGTGGTGTTGACGGCAAAACGGGTCGATCTCGTTCTGCGCCTCCTGCCGCTTCTCAAAAAACAAATCGTCGGGAAGCGATTGCTGATCGAAGAACCGATGCTGACTCTTCGGCGGAATGAAGGTGGCCGTTGGAATATTTTTGACGAGGCGGACGGCCAGGATGATACCGACCGGGGAACGATGGACATGATGGCCCGGACCTTCAGGGTTAAAGAAGCCAAGATTGCGAACGGCACGATCACGGTGATCGATGCGACGAGGTCCGATGGAATTCGATCGCTCAAGCTGGAGCATGTTGAATTTGGTCTCTTGATCAGGCCGGAACGTGGTCAGGGAGAATTGCATGCATCGATCACTCATCAGAGCGCACAAGGGGCATCGGCTGTCTCTCTCGATGGCGTGATTAAACCAGCGGAACCACCGGTGTCTTTGACGGGTGAGGAGATGGGAGATCGCGTCTCAGGATATCAGTTCGAGGGGCGTATCGATGCGGCTGATCTGAGAATCCGTGAAGCGGTTGACTTTTTTGGTCCGAGACCGGTCTCAGAGCAGCTCCAGGGTGCCCTAAACCTCAAGAGTACGATTCGAATGATGCCGGGAGTTGCCGGATATGACATGGTGTTATCCGATATGACCGCGGGCTTGGGCGGCATTACGTTGACAGGGCATGCCAATCTCGCAGGACTGTTGACCCCACAGCCTACCTTTTCCATCACGTTCTCCAGTGCTCCGGTGGCCGTTCGTAAGTTGCTGAACACGATTCCCCCGGATTGGATCCTTCCACAGCTCCCCTCTTTGTTGGCGGATAACCAGATCGACGGGAACGTGCAGGTGATTCATGCCACGCTGACCGGCTCCGCGACGACTGGGCCGCACGTTTCGACCACGGGGGAGTTCCGTATTCGAGATGGGCAAGCTGTGATCGGTCGTGATCGTACGGCGGTGAAAGACTTGGCTGCGGTGGTCTTGGTGGAGACCGGACGTGTTCGAATCGCGAACGTGACTGGAATGTATGGCGCGATGCACCTCACTGATGGAAAAGCAGACGTGTCGTTCCTTGAAGCAGGCCCATGGCTCGAGCTGGAGGTTACGGGAGAGATGGCAGCGGCGCATTTGGTCGAATTCCTTGCAAGGACCGTGAAGACCGAGCCAGTCTCCCAGTTCCTCGCTGGTATTCGTGACCCGGAAGGAACAGGACAGACGACGTTGCGCCTGGTGGGCCCGTTGGACCATGCCGATAAGATTACTTTTGCCGGTGGGGAGATTACAGCTCGCCAGGTGAGCCTGAACCATGCTGCGCTACCCGAACGGTTGACCGGGCTGCAAGGACGGTTCGTCTTGGCCGGCGGATCGACGCAGCTTGAGCAAGTCATCGGACATGTTGGGGGCACTGCCGTACAGGTCCAAGGGGTGATTACCGGCGGAACGCCGAGCCTCTTTCAAGATTTTCTCATTCGCACGCGAGGTGATGCGTCCCAATTAGTGAGGCTGTTCGGAGCCACGTCCATCGAACCTGGTACGTTCGTGGGGACGCTCAGCTCCGCGGTGACATTGTCAGGTTCAACGACGAAGCCGCAGATTCGAGGCTCGCTCGTATTCGATGAAGCTAAAGTCGTACTTGGCCCACTGGAAAAACCCATCGGAGCTCACGCCACGGTAGAGTTTGATGGCATCCTCCCTCCGCGAAGCGGCGTGACCTTGGAGCGGCTGGAGCTCGTCTTACCCAAAATCCACATTCCCATCAAGGGAACTATGCATCTTGGTGATCGCTTCATGATCAATATGGCGGTGGCGACGAGAGGTTTGTCAGTCTCGAGTTTCCCAGAATGGGTCTCCAAAGCCGGGCTTGAAGCGGGCAACCTTGATGTTTCGATTGATATCAAGGGCAAAGGAACGGATTGGAAGGCGTGGAGGGTGACCGGGTGGATGGGGATGACAAATGGATTGATGGTCGTAAACGGAGTCGATGGGCATCTCCAAGATCTCTATGCTCGAGTACGCTTCGCACGCAACGAGATCGACCTCAAGCGGTTATCGTTCAAGCTTCAGGGGAGCGATCTTGCCGTAGAAGCCATGGTTCGAAACTGGTTTGTGAAGCCTATCATCACCGGCAAGATTGAATCCAATCAACTTGATTTGGGTTTGGTGATTCCAAAGGGTGGACGGTCTCCGATACGGGAATTCCTTGAAACCTTGGCGGCGACCAGTCAGGTGACGATGTCTGCAGCCGTCGCGAGGGGGCACTACCGACATATGAAATTCGCCGCGCTGTCCGCTCGAATTAATATTCAAGATGGCGTACTTGATGTCGACCGTCTGTCAGGTGAGTCCATTCATGGTCATGTGGCCGGACGACTTGCGGTGCACCTCCCTCCTAAAGCACCGGCGGATATAGATCTCTCGTTTAGAGTGACAGGAGTGGAATTCGACGATCTCTTGAGACTGACCAACACTCAAGTCCATGGCGTGTCGGGGGAGGCCCGTTTGAGTGGAGTGCTTCGCGGACACGGACGCAACCCTCATGGAATCTATCCTTCACTAAACGGAAAAGTCGAGGTTCTGTTGGAAAATGGGCGTATCCTTAAATCGAACGAACGGGCGATATGGAAGATCATCAGTCTATTGAACGTTCCTGCAGTGTTGCAGGGAAAGGTAGATTTGGAAAAGGAGGGATTGCCGTATGACAGAATTACCGCGACCGTCGAGATTCAAAGCGGCATGTTCCAGACAGAAAATGTGATCATCGATAGCCCGATTCTACGGATTACGGCGGCCGGGAATTATGATTTGCCGACCGACCAGTTGGATCTTGCCGTTGCCGTAAGCCCGTTTGGATCCTACTCGCAATTTCTCAAGACCATACCACTCTTTGGTCGAATGATCGCGGGAGAGCGAAAGGGGGTAGCTACCGCAATGTTCACCGCGAAGGGAGCGATGGAAGATCCTGAGGTAACCTATCTTCCGGTGAAGTCCTTTGCCTCAGGGCTATCGGGATTGGCGCAACTTGCTGTCGATGTCCTCACAAATACCCTAACGCTTCCGATCGACCTTGTGACACCCGATGAAGAAACCGGTATGAAGCCAAGAGATATCTCCCCCTCACCGGCTCCTGCCATTCCATGATCGATCCCGATTCTTGA
Organism: Nitrospira sp.; assembly: GCA_041742455.1. GTDB lineage: Bacteria > Nitrospirota > Nitrospiria > Nitrospirales > Nitrospiraceae > Nitrospira_D. Next base: position 65,940 of record JBGSIO010000065.1, read on the forward strand.
CCGACCCCCGAACGCATGTTAGCATCACGTCTACGATGCTGAACATACTGGCTGGTTTGGTCCCTATGGTAAGAGGCCCCTTCAGCCTACCCCAGAGCGCGCGTCGAGCACCTTCACTTGATGGGCATTGCCATGCATCCATCCTGAGCATGTTCTCCATGTCTTGCCGGTTGCCGTGATTCCGGTCAGCCATCTATGAAACGCACCACAACCTCCCACGCAGAAGCGGCGACTCTATTTATCGCTGCCAGCGAGTACGACTCGAATTTGTACTATGCGACGCGATTTATTGCCCCGGATTCATTTATCTATTTTGAAGTCAAGGGCGAGCGGTTGATGGTCATGAGCGATCTTGAAATGGATCGTGCCAAGACACAGGCTTCAGTGGATCGCGTGCTCTCCTACTCCGAAATCGAGCGGAAGGCAAAGAAACAAGGGATCAAGGACCCGACGACGATCGACATTGTGAACATCGTCTTAAAAGAGTTCAAAGCACGTCGACTGTTGGTGCCTGCTAATTTCCCCTTCATTTATGCCACGCGATTACAGGAATTGGGGTATAGCCTCAAGCCGAAGCGCGATCCTTTTTACGAGCAGCGTGTTATAAAAAGTGCGGAGGAAGTTCAGCATATTGAGCTGTCTCAACGGGCCACTGAAGAGGCCGTTGCTTCAGCCCACGATCTGCTTCGGCGGGCAACTATTCGAGATGGACAGCTTTGGTGTGACGGAGCCGTCTTGACTTCTGAGCAGGTCAAGCAGCTCATTAACGTCGAACTCATGAAGCGCAACTGTGTGGCCCAGCATACGATCGTGGCAGGAGGCGAACAGGCCTGTGATCCGCACAATGAGGGAAGTGGACCGCTGCCGGCCAACCGTAGCATCATTTTTGACGTATTCCCACGATCTGCCACAAGCCGCTATTTTGCCGACATGTCGCGCACAGTGATTCGTGGGACGGTGAGCCCGGAGTTGAAGCGGTTGTATGGTGCCGTGAAGGACGCCCAGGAAGAGGCGATCACCAAGATCAAAGACGGCGCCGATGGAATGAAAATCCATCAAGGCATCTGCTCGCGTTTTGAAAAGGCCGGATATAAAACCGGTTTGGTGAACGGACGGATGCAGGGCTATTTTCATGGGACAGGGCATGGGGTAGGACTCGATATCCATGAAGCACCCCGTATCAGCCGAACGGGCTCTCTTCTCCAAGAAGGGCATGTTGTCACAGTTGAACCAGGGCTGTATTATCCAGGACTGGGAGCGGTTCGAATCGAGGACATGGTGTTAGTCACGAAAGACGGCTGCCGCAATCTCACCAATTTTCCGAAAATCTTCGAGCTCGAATAGTTCGCTTTAGGACTCACGCTTTCCCCACAATGGTTCTAGATCGGCGTATCACTCCGAGTGATATTCGATGTCCTATTCATTCCACTTTCTAGACGATATTGCCACGGCTGACTTGGAGATTGATGTCTCCGGTGATTGCCTCCAAGAACGGTCTCACAAACGAAGTGGAGGCCGTCGAATCGGGTGATCGCGCAGGAATTACAAAAACAGTGGCGGAATTGCGTCCGATCGGGAATATAAAGGGGTAGCAACTCACCGTCGCAGGGTTGTATCCATGGAACAACGAAAGGACACTCGGTTTCCGGTCGAATTTCGAAGCTCATTCAGCTCGGCGAATGTTGTAGCGGGAGATGGCACTCTCAACGATCTTTCCGTTCGAGGTTGCCGTGTCTTTAGCCTCATTGATGTAAAGCCTGGGACGGCCCTTAAGTTGCGCATCCATGCATCCGGGGACGAGCCTCCCATCCAGATTTCCCAGTCCGTCGTGCGATGGTGTCGATCCGGCAGTTTTGGCTGCGAATTTGTCAACCTCAGTCCAGATGAATGGGCCAGGCTCCATCATGTGATTAGAGAGTTGGAGCAGCATCCGTTCCAACGACACCACGACGACACCGAAGTCGCATGATTTCTTGAGCCACTCTCTTCAGCGATTCAGTTTCCACGCAGTTCTGCTGATAGGACAAAGCAAGGAGTCCACCACCCAGGATATCTGTACCACGACCATCAGATCATGAGGAGAAAAGCGGCGTAGATCAGTAAGTCCAATTGCCAAAGTGCTATGCCGCTTTGGCCGCTCGGCGTTTCGCCACTTGACCCAAGATGTCTAACGCGGCGATTCGGTAGGCCTCCGCGTAGGTCGGAAAATTGAAGATGTTGTCGATGAACGATTCGACCGTGGCAGAACTTTGGAGAGCCAACTGTCCGATATGCACCAGTTCGGTGGCTGAATCTCCGACCACCTGGACCCCAAGGAGGAGTTCTCCTTCAGGATCGGCCACCATCTTCAGTAAACCGTGGCCTGCCCCTGATATTTGAGCGCGTGCAATTTCTTCAAACTTCGCCCGCCCGATCACCGGATCTCGATATCGTTCCCGGGCGCTCTTTTCATCAAGGCCAATGCTTCCCATTTCCGGAATCGTATAGATTCCCAATGGAATGGTGGAAGCTGCATCGCCGATCGGGAGGTTGAGGGCATGGCGGACGGCCCGCCGACCTTCTTCCATAGCCTTAGAGGCAAGAGCAGGGCCATCAGCCATATCGCCGACCGCATAAATGTGGGCGACATCCGTCTGGCAATACTGATTGGTGGGAATGAGACCTTTCTCTGAAACCGTGATTCTCGCTGCTGAGAGGTCTAAGTCTTCGACGTTCGCTTGCCGCCCAAGGGCGACGAGCATTTTCTCGCTACAGATTTTGGTTCCGTCACTCAATAAGGTGACGACGTGAGCAACTTCGTCCCAGCGAACTTCAGTAATTTGGCTTTTCGCAAGGGAGCGGCCACCATGGCGCTCAAAACTCTGTATAAACTGGCTGACAAGTTCACGATCCATGAATTGCAACGGGTACTGAGCACGATCGATCAGAGTCACCTCCACGCCCAGCAGTGCAAAGATGGAGGCATACTCACACGCGATGACACCGCCTCCGACGACGGCCAACGACACAGGCAAGTACATCATGGAAAGGAGTGAATCGCTGTCCAGAATGTGTTCATGGTCGATAGGAATCTCTTTTGGGGTCCTGGGACGTGATCCAGTGGCGATCACGATGGTATCGGCCGTGAATTGTTGCCGTGCTCCATCAACAGTTTGCATCTCGACGATGTCCTCGTTCAGGAAGCGTGCACGCCCATGCAGCAACGAAATACCGTTCCGGCGGAGCTGTTGACTCATGAAGGAGTCATGTGCCTGAACGACATTTTCAAGCCGACTTAAGAGTGTGACGATCTGAGTATCGGGTTTGAGGGTAAATTGGAGGGCCTCGCCGGCCCGCTTGAGTTGGTCGAGGTGGAGGGCGCTTTCACGTAATGTCTTACTGGGAATTGTCCCCCGATAGACACAGCTGCCGCCGATCCCGCGTTCTCGTTCAATTAGGGCAACACGTTTCCCGGCCTTGGCCCCTTGGACGGCCGCCTTCTGGCCGGCGGGGCCAGCTCCAATGACGATAATATCGAACGCAGCGGGTGTGCTCATAGATTTAGCGCATTCACTACCGCCAGCACCTGGTTCTTCGTAGTCAGTAGCTGGTCAATGTCGTTGGGGTACAGATTTAATTCCGCAAAGGCCGGTTGCGTACGAAGCGACTCCTCCGGCAGATCCTCCGGTGCGAGCACATGACTTGCGAGTCTATCGGAGGCGCAAGTGAGTAGACACTCCTGTCGAAAGGAATCGGCATGATCGTAATCGTCGTAGTATTGAATGGCCGTCGCCACTTGCTTGGGTAAACCCCATTTCTCGGCAATGAGGGTGCCGACGCGGGAATGATACCCATCGATCCATCCGTATAGGATTGCTTTCTCAAGGGTGAGACGCTGCGCCTGTGCGAGTGCCGTTGCCGTTTGCAAAACAACCGGTTTTCCGATTTCGTGCAGCAGCCCACAGAGATACGCGCCCTCGACGTTGACACGCCTCATGCGGGCAACTTCTTTGCCAAAAGCCCCGCTCGCCAGGGAGTGACGCCACAGACGCTTCACATCCTCTTCATGCCCTGGTGCCTTAAACGCCCCTGATTTGAGCGAAGCCGTAAAGGCGATCTCGGACAGCAAGGTAATGCCCAGCATGGCCACCGCATGTTGGAGAGACACAACGGGGCTGCGGGGCATATAGGCTGGAGAGTTGGCGATCCGCAATACATGCGCGGCGAGTGCTTGATCTTGGTGAATCAAAGCCGAGAGCTTCGCTGCGTCGGCGGCTGGATCTGATGCCAATGCCATCACCTGGCTGGCTGCTTGCGGGAGTAGGGGGAGCTCAATCTCACCGGTCTCAATTTTCTGAATTAATGACTGTTCCAGCCGCTCAACTGGGGTGGTTGCCGATCCTATTTCCGATGCCATAGAAGCGAACTCCTCGAACGAGAGTTGGTCGGTTACGACTACCTTTCTCGGCTGATCTCGGATGAAAGTTTAGCGGTCGTGACTTTGGGAAGGTGGCAGACTATACTCCCTTGTCTTTGGGAGGGGGAGTATGAGTCGAAGTCCGATCATGGTAATCGCCGTAATTTTAGCCGTTGTGGGAATAGCACTTCCACCGAGTATAGCAGCTGAACCCACCGCGAGTGCCGAAAAGGTTGTGAAGGAAGCTCAGGAAACGATTGAGGCAACCAGGGAATATACGGCTCAGCAGAGGGAGGCATTCCAGCGGAAGGCACAAGAAGAATTGGCGGCTATTCAGGAGCAAATTATCGGGTTGCGGGAGAAGATTGCGAAGGCCTCGGAGTCCACACGGGCAGATCTTCAGAAGTCGCTCAATGAGCTGGAAAAGAAGAAAGACGGTGTCAGAGAGAAATTGGATGAATTGAAAAGCACCGGAGATGCCAAGTGGCACGAACTACGAAAAGGAATGCATACTGCCCTGAACGAACTTAAGCATTCGTACCGGAAACTGCTGTCTCATTTGCCCTGATCACTAAATTGTGGAGTATTTGCGATGAATGTTGTCACGCTTGCCGACTTTCAACAGTTCAGCAGTGAGAAGATGAAAAAGAACAACATCTTCAAAACGGATCGATTCTTCTGTGATATGTACTGTTTTGAACCAGGCCAAGAACAAAAAAGTCACATACATGGTCATCAAGACAAAATGTATATAGTCTTAGAGGGCCAAGGAACGTTTCAAGTCGGCATCGAACAACGAATACTTCTTACAGGGCAGGGCACCATGGCTCCAGCCGGAGAGGAGCATGGTGTGAAAAACCATTCAAGCGGGCGGCTCAAGGTGTTGGTATTTGTAGCTCCTAACCCATGCTGAAAGTTCCACAAGAGCCGATATCAATGAACAAAGGGGGAGGGAGCCTCAGGCTCTCTCCCCCTTTGCGTGTGAACAGCTGATCACAAATTTTCTTCGTCCAAGAACTTTCCCCTTAGGGCTTGTAACAAGACCGGTCAGCTGGCTTGCCGTCGTGCGAGAACTGGTTTTCATACGCCATCACTTGCCAGATTTGCTCTTCGGACAGGAGTCCCTTATTGGCCTTCATCTTGGTCTTTGGGATTCCTTCGGCGACACGCCAGAACCAGTATGCGTCTGAGTAACGGCAAACAATTTTCGGATCGCGAAGGTCTCGCGCGCCTTTTTTTGCCGGTTTGCCATCTTTCCCATGGCAGCTGCTGCAGTTGACTTCGGTCTTGAATTCGCCATTATAGATCTTCGCGCCCTCCGCTATGGCTTTTGAATCGGTCCACCCACCAGCCGGCATTTTCTTGTCAGCATACTCTGGTGGAACCGGAGCCAACGGGGGCAGATCTTCGGCGGAGGCCACGCCTCCGGAAAGCATTAGGGCGAATCCCATCGCCAAAACTGAAGCGCTTACGGTCCTTTGCATTCGTACCTCCTGCTTAGTTGTAATGGATATGTGGCCTGTGTGTTTACTTGAGCTAGCCGACGTCTTCACACCAACTATACCATAACTTATTTTGTCGAAAAAATAAAAGCATGGCAAAAGGACCATGCACCATTGTGGCTGAATTTTTGGTGTGAAAGCATTACCAGTTCTCACAGCAGCTTGAATGTGGAACAGTCAATCAAGCGTACGATCGTGTGTCATGCAAGTTCGCTATTTGATAAACTGCTTAGCTGCCTCAACTATGGACCGCACTCCGATACCATAGTGATCTACGAGCTCTTCCGGTTTCCCGCTATGAGGGATTTCACGAACAGCCAGTTTGTGGACTTTAATCCCCTCAGTAGCAACGGCACTCAGAACGGCATCACCGAGTCCTCCGTGTGCATAGTGGTCCTCCACTGTGAGGATTCGCCCATGGGTCGATCTCCCACTCTCTACTAAGGTGTTTCTGTCGATAGGAGCGATGCTGTAGAGATCGATAATGCGAGCAGTGATACCGGCTGCCTTCAATTGATCATACCCTTTCAACGCCTCAAACAAGGTTACACCCGCGGCGACGATCGTGAGGGCATCGGAGGAGCCCTGTCGGAGAATCTTGCTGCCTCCGATATGGAACTCTTCTTCTGGCCCATAGAGCACAGGACTTTTGGGTCTGCCGGCGCGCACATAAACCATCCCCTTGTGGTGAGCGGCGACTTCGATCAAACGATACATTGAATTTCCGTCTGATGGGTAGAGTACGGTCACATTGGGCTGGACTGCCATCATAGCGATGTCTTCGAGTCCCATTTGGGACGGCCCATCCTCTCCGATACTCACGCCGACATGGGTGCCGACCAGTTTGATGTTTGACCCGCTGATTGCGGCCATGCGGATGAAGTCGTAAGCGCGACTTAAGAAACAGGCAAACGTAGCGGCGAAGGGGACCTTTCCGCATGCCGCCAGTCCAGCCGCTGCGCCCACCATATTTTGTTCCGCGATAAAGCTTTCAAAAAACCGATTCGAAAATTTCTTGCCGAATTTGTCGGTGTAGGTGGAGTTCTTCACATCGGCATCAAGCGCGACGACGAGGGGGTTCGCGGAGCCGAGGGCCTCAAGGGCGAGACCAAATGCTTCGCGCGTTGCAACCGATTCACCGATCTTGTACGGGGCTAGCGGCATGGTGCCGATGGTGTGGGAAGGGGTGGTGGTAAGCGACGGTGCTGTAATGTGAGGAGCTGTGCCATTTGGGCTCAATTGCTTTGTGAGCTCATCGAGGGCCTTCTGGGTCTCGTCCCCTTTTTTCAGCGGCTTCCCGTGCCAATCCGGTTTGTTTTCGATGAAGGAAATGCCTTTCCCCTTATAGGTCTTGGCGAGCAGTACGGTTGGACGTCCCTTCGTACGAGCAGCTTCATCGAACCCCTTGAGTATGGCGCCAAAATCATGGCCGTCAACGACAATTGCGTGCCAGCCAAATCCTGCCCAGCGGGAACGGTAGGCGTCCATATCGTGCTGCAACATTGTTGGATCACTTTGTCCGAGACGGTTTACGTCCACAATCGCACATAAATTGTCTAAACCGTACTGGCGGCTAACCTCGGCAGCTTCCCAAACAGATCCCTCTACCGATTCACCGTCTCCCATAAGCACATAGGTTCGATACTCAAGGTTATCGACGAACTTTGCGTTCAACGCAATACCGACCCCAACCGGAAGTCCTTGACCCAGAGAACCAGTCGCCATGTCCACAAAGGGGAGCCGGGGAGTTGGGTGGCCTTCGAGGTCGGATGTCAAGGTACGTAATTTTAAAAGATCACTTATAGGGAAGAGTCCAGCTTCCGCCCAGGCTGCATACAACAATGGTGCTGCATGCCCCTTTGAGAGAACGAAGCGATCGCTATTGAGTGCTTTAGGATTCTGAGGGTTGTACCGCATGACAGAGAAAAATAAGGCGGCGACGATATCAGCAGCTGAGGCGCAGCTCGACGGATGACCACTGCCTGCTTCGCTTGTGGCCCTTACACTGTCGATGCGAAGCTGGGTGGCCTTATTGTGTAACATCGTAAGTAATTCTAGCGAAGCAGGTGAAGCGGCCATTAGAGGTCCTTTCGAGATTGAGATCAAACGGTGTATCCGACTGATTGTCTGGAATCAAATCGGCAGTTAAGAAAACAGAACCGAAGGCTAGCAAATCGACTAGGTGGAGGTCAATGAACAAGCTCCCCTGGTGTTTCCCCAGGGGAGCTTGTTGGGAGCAGGTAGGGCGGTGTCAGAGTTATTTCAAGCTCCGGCGGGAGGTGTGATTGCTGAGACTTCATTTGAGCAGGGGCTCTCAAGGCTACCGTAAGCGCTCACAGCAAAGAAATATGGTGTGTTTGGCTCGAGCTCATCAATGGTCACGGGTGGGGTGTCAGCAGCGATTCTGCCGTCGTAAGAGCATACACCTGGATCTTCGGATGGCTGTTTCCCATAATACACATAGTAACCCTTCACTTTAGGATCTTGGACTGATTGCCACATTACGCTTGCGGCTGCTCCCGTTGGCGTAGAAGCCATCGAAATGCTCGGCTTGTCCTGTGGTGCATCAATCAGAGAGGCGACCGTGTCTTCTTCGGGGTCAGCTGCATTGGGATCAGGGGCAACGTCAGTGAACGAATCGGCATCAGTTCCTTCCGCCAACAAAAGGGGAGAATCAATGGGTTCTTCCCCACCAAGAACTGGTTCTTCAAGAGTTGGGTCCAGCGTAGAATCGTCCGTGGTGTTCGCAGATTCATCGGTGTCAGTTGGTGTGGAAAGTGAAGAAATAGCGGGACCTCCTCCTTCGCTGTCGCCACATCCGGTTAATGGAAGCGCGAGAATGCCCAATATGATCAGGCCAGCTATCGATCTCGTGAACTGCCGGTACAAGAAGCCGACCGGACTTGCATTTTCCAGCATAAGAATCGCTCCTATTTAAATGAATTGCTGTAGCTCCTTGCAGCTCAAGTATGCAAGGCGTGACGATCCCTGAACAAGCAAATCAAATGCCAGATCGAACGATTTATATTTTTAAAATTAATCAAATAGTTGCATATTTCATCGTACTGATGAAGATGGAATACCTGAAGGGTTCACCATTCAAGTACCAGGAGGAGCGACAGAGGAGGAAATACTGAAAATTGAGGAAGGAGGGGTTCCTTGTGTTCGGCACTATTTTCCCTTGAGCAAACAAGGCTCACATGAACGAGCCAGGTCGGAAGCTATCAAGGTGGGATAGGCTGGCGATGAGTGCGATCTCTAAAATATTTATAAAGCAAATAGCCATTCGCTAGAACCACGATCAATAGAATGCTATATGTCGTCACTGGTGAGGCAAGGTCTAACTCACCCAAGACCCGGGACAAGCCGAATCCCACGACTAATCCGTCGAATGCCATGCAAATGCGCCGGAATGTTTCCGGATCCATCAACCGAATGACATACATTCCGAGTGGAATCCCAAGCATCGCGCTGGGAACAATATATGGAATAATTTCCATGCTGCCGGCACTGTAGAAACCGATAAAGCCATATGCGATAGCTGTGAGAGAGGATTCTGCAACGCGGATGACTCCTAGTGCAGCTCGGAAGTCCTGTTTGGCATAGCCCTGATTATTGAAAAGAAGGGCGAGGGGAGGGCCTGAAATGGTTGTGACGGAGTAGAGCGTCCCGATACCTATTCCAAATGGAACGGCAATTACCTTTTCCGCTTGAATGGGCTTTCGAATACCCGCGGCCTGAAGGAGAATTAACGGTAATAGAAAGAAGTAGGTGACAAATTTGATCCAGGCCGGTTGAATCAGAAAGAGAATATAGCTACCGATGCCGATGCCGATAACCAAACCGATTAGAATGGGAGCCACGCGTCGCCAGATATTCGGGATACTTCCTCGATTCAAGAAGAGGACATATCCGTTGATCACCAGTTCGATGAGCACAAGCGCCGGATTCAAGATGCGATTGGTGTAAAATAATAGAGCGACAGGAACAGTGATGGAGGAGAAGCCATAGCCCAAGGCGCCATTCACCGTGGCGGCCACAAACGTAATAAGGACTAAAACAACTGTATCCATAAAAATCAGACTTCTGAACGATCGGCGGCAAAGTCGGCAAGTGTATAATGATCGAGGATCCCTGCAATTGCATCACGCACCACGCCCATGACTTGCTGTAGAGGGCACCGCGTTTTGTTTGCATAAGGGCATTCATTGCATTTCTGATAGGCGGTCTTGCTGACACACCCAATTGGTGCGAGCGGGCCATCAAGTAGGCGTATGACGTGACCAAGTGTGATCTCCCTGGGCTGCTTGATCAGCGTGTAGCCACCTTTGATCCCCCGTCGGCTAGCGACAAGCCCGGCTCGTTTGAGTGTGAGGAGAATCTGCTCCAAGAATTCAATCGGGATGTGTTGACGATCAGCAATCTCATGGCGCTGTAAGGTAGTTTTCCCATGTGTGACCGTGAGTTCAAGCAAAGCCCTGAGGCCATATTCGCTTTTTTTAGACAGTTTCATGAAGTGTTCAATACATAACTAACTTAGTCAACAATTAAAACAATAGGCGCAGGATAGGGAACCTGTCAAGTTGAAATTAGCCAGAGCACTTCACGTATGTCAGCTTCGTTGGATGAGCATCTTGAGTTCGCCACAATTCTTTATATGCAACTATTAAATATCGTGTGGCCTGTTCCTTGACAGTGGAAAAGCATTCTTGCTAGCCTGCAAACCTCTGACGTAAATATCTACTCATCTCTTCCGACCGATCAGTAGGTTCTGTGACTTTTCAAAACCTTATTCTTACCCTTTATCGATTCTGGGCGGATCAGGGTTGTGTTATCCATCAACCATATGACATGGAAATGGGTGCTGGGACTTTTCACCCAGCCACATTTCTGCGATCGCTTGGACCAGAGCCGTGGCGGGCCGCCTATGTCCAGCCGTGCCGTCGACCAACCGATGGGCGGTATGGTGAAAACCCCAACCGTCTTCAGCACTACTATCAATATCAAGTTGTCTTGAAGCCTGCTCCTGACAATATTCAGGAGTTGTATCTCAACAGTCTGGCTCAGCTCGGAATCAATCCCAAACATCACGACATTCGCTTTGTCCAGGATGATTGGGAATCCCCGACGTTGGGGGCGTGGGGACTGGGATGGGAAGTACGGCTTGATGGGATGGAGATTACTCAGTTTACCTACTTTCAGGAAATTGGTGGAGTTGAACTAAGTCCGATCACGGGCGAGATCACCTATGGCACAGAGCGCATTGCGATGTACTTGCAGGAAGTGAATAACGTCTTCGATCTAAAGTGGACCGACGACATTCTATATAGGGACATTCATCACGAAACCGAAGTGCAAGGGTCTCGGTACAACTTCGAGCAAGCAGACGTGGCAATGCTCATGCAGGTGTTTCAGGCGAATGAAGCGGAGTGCAAGCGATTGCTTGCGCAGGCAGACCAGCGCCTGACGTTGCCAGCATATGACTACTGCATCAAGTCCTCCCATCTGTTCAACCTACTCGATGCCCGCGGGGCGATCAGTGTGGCGGAACGGACGGGCTACATCGCCCGGGTGCGGGCACTGGCCAGACAATGTGCCGAACGTTATCTCGACGAGCGAACGGCGATGGGACATCCACTATTGAGTCTCGAAAGTAGAAGCATGAAGGCGGGTAGGCCTCGTTCGAAGGCCGGAGTAGACCGAACGTAACAAGTTATGGCGACTCAACAGAAACCAGGACGCCACCGCGCCGTGCCGAAAAAAGGCAGAGGGACCTCCGTACCTACCGTGGCAGAGCTGTTGTTGGAAATCGGTGTAGAGGAATTGCCGTATCAGTTCATTGTTCCCGCACTGGTCTCACTCAAGGAATCAGCCGAACGTCTATTCAACGATCAGCGACTCACCTTTCGGTCTGTCCGCACCATGGGCACACCACGCAGACTGACGATAGTGGTCGATAGCCTGGCGGCGAGACAAACCTCCGTGACGAAAGAGGCGATGGGGCCGTCGAAGGCCGTCGCGTTCGACCAGGCCGGACAGCCGACTAAAGCCGCCTTGGGATTTGCGGCAGGCCAGGCTGTCGCCGTTCAAGATCTTCAGGTTCGTCAGACTCCAAAGGGCGAGTACATTTTTGCGGTGAAACGTGAGGAAGGCCGCGCGACTGCGGCTGTGCTGCCCGATTTATTGCCGCAACTGGTGTCGACCCTCACGTTTCCCAAAGCGATGAAATGGAATGAAACCGGCCTGCGTTTTGCCCGTCCGATCCGGTGGGTCATGGCCCTCTATGGGGGCTCGGTGCTTCCTATCGAAGTGGCTGGCATCAGAGCATCGAATCAGACGAAAGGTCATCGGGTCTTGGGCGGTGGAAAGTGGGTGTCTGTTCGTAATGTCGCCTCCTATATCAGTACATTGGAGCGCCAAGGCGTCATCGTTGACCCCCAGCACCGCCGTAAACTGATCGAAGAACAAATTGCCGCCATTTGCCATAAGACGGGATTTCAATTGAACACAGACGAAGCCTTGCTTGACCAGGCAGTGTATTCGACAGAGCAGCCCATCTCGGTCATGGGGTCGTTCAAGGATGCCTACTTAGATGTGCCGGAGGAGATTCTGATCACCTCGATGAAGGAACACCAGGGATTTTTTTCCTTGCGTCAGAAAAACACCGGCAAGCTAGTGGCTCATTTCATTGCCGTGGCGAACAACCGCGTCAAGGATATGTCCCTCATTCGTGAAGGCAACGAGCGGGTGCTGGCGGCGCGGTTGGCCGATGC
>JBGSIO010000066.1:0-3072 GCA_041742455.1 Nitrospira sp.
CTCAACCGCTGACACCGGCTGTGATGGGCGAGTTGCAACGGTTAAGCGCCTATGATCCTGAACATCTCCCAGGTGAGATCGAACTCATCAAGGGGTTGGCGCAACGGTATCCTCACCTCCTGCAAGTCGCCTGCTTCGATACCGCATTTCACCGAGATCTGCCGCCTGTGGCTCGTCTCCTGGCGATTCCACGACGGTATGAAAAGCTGGGTCTTCAACGATACGGATTTCATGGCCTGTCGTATGCCTTTCTCATGAGAAAACTTGGGCGTATTGGCACTCCCGGCGAGGTGAACGGTCGCGTCGTTCTGGCCCATCTTGGCAATGGCGCGAGCATGGCGGCGGTCAACAATGGGAAAGCTGTCGACACGACCATGGGTTTTACACCGACCTCCGGTTTACCGATGAGCCGCCGATCGGGTGATCTCGATCCGGGGATTGTCTCATACCTGGCTCGGACGGAAGGTATGAGCGTGGTTCAGTTCCACCAGATGGTCAATACCGAGTCGGGCTTGCTCGGCGTCTCAGAGACTAGTTCCGATATGCGCGATCTACTCAAGGAGGAACGGAACGATGTGAGAGCAGCCGAGGCGGTCGCGCTGTTTTGTTATCATGCCAAGAAAGCCATCGGTTCGTTGGCTGCAGCCTTAGGCGGGTTGGATACACTCGCATTCAGCGCGGGTATCGGAGAGCACTCGTCGATCGTACGAGCGCGGATCTGTGAAGGATTGGAATTTCTCGGTATCGTCATCGATCCCACGCGCAACGAGACCGGCGAGGCCGTAATTTCCAGGGAAAGTGGCAGGGTGACCGTGCGGGTCATTCATACCGATGAAGAAAGTGAAATCGCCCGGTCCGTGATGGAGATGATCGGAGCCGAGTCGTGACGAAGCAATACGAGGAGACTATGCAACGAACCAAGCCGAAGACGTTGAGCCAGGACCAACTGGAGAAATTGGACGCCTATTGGCGGGCAGCTAACTATCTATCCGTCGGTCAAATCTATCTGTACGACAACCCGCTATTGAAAAAACCTCTGACGCGCGCCCACATCAAGCCGCGCTTGCTGGGCCATTGGGGGACCACACCGGGATTGAATTTCATCTATGTCCATCTGAACCGTATCATCACGAAACACGACCTCAACATGATCTATATCACCGGGCCTGGCCACGGGGGGCCGGGCCTTGTCGCGAACGCCTACCTTGAAGGCACCTACAGTGAAGTCTATACGAATGTCTCGCAGGACGAGCAGGGGATGAGACACCTGTTCAAGCAATTTTCCTTTCCCGGCGGCATTCCCAGTCATGTCGCGCCTGAGACGCCGGGCTCCATTCACGAAGGAGGCGAACTGGGGTATGCGCTCTCCCATGCCTACGGAGCCGTCTTCGACAATCCGGATCTCATTGCGGCCTGCGTCATCGGTGATGGAGAAGCGGAAACAGGCCCGCTCGCGACGAGCTGGCATTCCAACAAGTTTCTCAATCCGGTCACTGATGGCGTCGTCCTGCCCATTCTCCACCTGAACGGTTACAAGATCGCGAGTCCGACTGTGCTGGCACGGATCAGTCACGACGAGCTGGATCACCTGATGCGCGGCTACGGGTATATCCCCCATTTCGTCGAGGGCAACGATCCTTGCGCGATGCATCAGCTCATGGCCGCGACCCTCGACTCCATCGTGAGTGACATCGAACGCATCAAAGCCGCTGCGCGCCAAGATCGCTCTATGAAGCGGCCGCTCTGGCCGATGATCGTGCTCAGGACGCCCAAAGGCTGGACCTGTCCGCCACAAATCGACGGCAAGCGGACCGAAGACTACTGGCGGTCCCATCAAGTGCCGATGGGCGACATGGACAATGCAGGACATATTAAGATCCTTGAACGGTGGATGAAGAGCTACAACCCCTACGAGCTGTTCGACAAGTCAGGGGCTCTTCAGTCTGAACTGGCGGACCTGGCGCCAAGGGGAAACCGTCGTATGAGCGCGAATCCCCACGCGAACGGCGGCCTGCTGCTCAAGGATCTACGTCTGCCTGATTTCCGGGACTATGCCGTCAGGATTCCGGGGCCCGGCGTTCTGGAAGCGGAATCTACGCGTGTGATGGGAACCTTCTTGCGGGATACAATGAAACTGAACTTGGGGAGTCGGAATTTCCGCCTCTTCAGTCCGGACGAAAACAACTCGAATCGCTGGCAAGACGTCTTGGACGTCACCAACCGGACGTGGATGGCGGAGCGCCTTCCGTATGACGATCATCTGGCGCCGGATGGAAGGGTGATGGAGATGCTCAGCGAACACCAGTGCCAGGGGTGGCTGGAGGGGTATCTTCTGACCGGCCGGCATGGCTTCTTTTCCTGCTACGAGGCCTTCATTCACATCATCGACTCGATGTTCAACCAACATGCCAAATGGCTCAAGGTCTGCAACCATATCCCATGGCGACGACCGATCGCCTCACTCAATTATTTGTTGTCTTCCCATGTCTGGCGGCAGGATCACAATGGCTTCAGTCATCAAGATCCCGGTTTTATCGATCACGTGGTCAACAAGAAAGCCGAGGTGATCCGTGTCTATCTACCGCCCGACGCCAATACGCTCCTGTCCGTGACCGACCATTGTCTCCGCAGTCGCAATTACGTGAACGTGATTGTGGCGGGCAAACAGCGGGCACTCCAATGGCTCGACATGGATGCCGCGGTCAAGCATTGCACGGCTGGTATCGGCATCTGGGAATGGGCCAGTAATGACAAGGACAGCGAGCCGGATGTGGTGATGGCCTGTTGCGGTGATGTCCCTACCATGGAAACGCTGGCGGCCGTGTCTTTGATGCGGACCTATCTGCCGGATGTCAGGGTTCGCGTCATCAACGTGGTCGATCTGATGAAACTGCAGCCGCAGGCCGAACATCCGAACGGATTGTCAGATAGAGATTTCGACGCACTGTTCACGACGGACAAGCCGATCCTTTTCGTCTTCCACGGCTACCCCTGGCTCATCCACCGACTGACCTACCGGCGGACGAATCACAAGAACCTGCATGTGCGTGGGTATAAGGAAGAGGGAACGAC
>JBGSIO010000067.1:0-37363 GCA_041742455.1 Nitrospira sp.
TCATCCGCTTGAGCCGCCGCTAGCGAATCGAACTCACTGATCCGCTGGTCGCGCTCCGCGAGGGCCCGTTCCAGCTGCTGCAGCATGCCGCGATGCGCAGCCTCCCGGTCGCTCAGCTCAACCTCCAGCTGATGCACGCGACTTCGCATCGACTCCAACTCCTTGACTTGCTCCTTTACTTCGGCGCGAAGGCGCTCTCGGGCGGGAAGGCCTTCGTTGAGTTGGGCGATGTGCTCGCGCAGGACCCGGATCTCCTCCTTCAGCACCTCCTGGGCTTGCTCCGACGCCCGACAGGCCTGCTGGGCCACACGAACTTCGTCCGCCTGCGCCGCGGCACTGGCATCGGACTTCTTGATTCGCTGGTCACGTTCTGCAAGGGCCCGTTCCAGCTGCTGCAGCGTGCCGCGATGCGCAGCCTCCCGGTCGCTCAGCTCACCCTCCAACTGATGCGCGCGGCCTTGGGCCGACTCCAGCCTTTCTACCTGAGCTCGGAGGTAGTTTCGATCGGTGATGCCTTCGTTGAGTTGGGTGATATGCTCGCGCAGGACGCGGATCTCCTCCTTCAGCACCTCCTGGACCTGTTCCGCCGCCCGACAGGCCTGCTGCACTCCGCGCAGTTCGTCCGCTTGGTCAGCAATGATTAAATTGAGGTCGGTCATGCGCTGGCGGGCCACATTTGCTTCAGCCTCGAGGGCTGTCACTCGATTCGATCGTGCAGCCAAATCTGCTTCGAGCGCCTTCATCTGCTCGGTCCGCGCGGTGAGCTCACGTTGGGTGGAGGTGATCATCGTCTCAGCGGACATGATTTTGTGTTCGAGAATCTGCATGGCGGAGATCTTGACCTTCAAATCGTGTGAAGTCGTCTCCAGCGCCTTTTCCTTGGTGCGTAAGACATTGACGAGCTCTTGGTACTGCTGTTCGAGCGAACCCTTTGGTGGTGGCTGCAGCCACTTACTCAGTGTACTCATAGATCATTCAATCCTTACATCAGCGAAACGATGAGTAAATTGTGCTGGAGGTTGATGGTTCTCCGACAAGGGAAAGACCGGATCGAACCATAGCCGATTGTGGTCAACGAAAGCGTGGGTGCTTGACGAGAAGGAACGATGAGGTGGGGCGCACAGTACGGCAGGAAGTATCAATGCCCTTACATCGCCGGTGAGAATCCCCACACGTCTCATGAGATCAGCCTGCCATGGATGATGTGATGACTGAGGTGCGACGTGACACGGTACCACATTCTCTATTCTATGTACTAGGGTGAGATTCCCCTCGTCAAGCAGATCCGACAGGAACGAGATTAAACTCTGATGGTTGCAGGGTCACGATGCCCCAACGAGATGTGAACCTCGAAGAAATCCAGATACAACATACTGGAATAATTGAGTATGACGACAGCTGATCGGTTTGAGGACTTACGGTACTAAACCACTGGCGCAATCTGATTGTTGCCGCAAGGAGACGGAACTGAGTTTGAAGGTGGATGCGATCGAAGAATGAAGTTGGTGGGTCCCTACGAGGGAAGGGAGGGGAGGTCAAACGGGTGAGCTGGAGCCTAAGTCTCTGCTCGAAATCGCCCATTGGCCACATCAATGGTTAAGCGTAGAATCTCCTGTGTGCTCTTAAGTAGAACTGTTTCGTTAATAGAGTAGGCGATGGCGTCTCGTCAAGCCGATTCCCGCGCAGTATATTTTCTTTGATAAGCTGATGCACTGCGGACAACCTGATGAGCAAATCACGACTCAAGGACAAGATCGCCATCGTCACTGGCAGCAGCAGCGGAATCGGCAAGGCTATTGCGATGCGGTTTAGTCAGGAAGGGGCGAAGGTGGTCGTTGCCGCGAGGCGCTTGTCATTGTGTGAACAGACGGTTTCGCAGATTACGGAAAAGGGTGGGGAAGCCTGGGCGATCCAGACTGACGTGGCCGACGAGCGACAGGTGGAACGGTTGATGGCCGGTACAGTAGAGCGTTATGGCCGGATCGACATTCTTGTGAACAATGCCGGTATTGGTGGCGGGAGTCGCCTGGCTGACACGAGCACCGCATCGTTTGATCAGGTGATGAACGTCAATTTGCGCGGCACATTTTTCTGCTGTCGCGCGGGCTTCCGACAGATGAAGCGACAGGGCGGCGGCGTGATCATCAATATGTCCAGCGTGGCCGGACTCCAAGCTTGGGCAGGTACTGGGACCTACAGTGCGTCGAAGCACGGCATTATGGCATTGTCCAAATCACTGGCTGATGAAGGCCGGCCTTACCACATCAAAGTCAGCGCCATCTGCCCAGGGGCGGTAGCAGACGAGTTGGTAGATGCGTCTCCGGCGGACATCGAGCGTAGTGAAAAGATTGACCCGTTCGATGTGGCGGAAGCGGCCGTGTACCTCTCGACACTTGGGAGGTATACCGTGGTGCACCAGATGGTCATCGATCGATTAGGAGCTGACTGGTGAGGCACTCACCCTACGCACTTGATTCGTTCGAAGCTATTCGAGCCTAATTCCCAAAACCCGCAGCAGCCTGAGTATCCGGCTTTCAAGCCAGTTTTACCATGATAGGTGGATAGTAAACGGAAGGAGCACGACGTGTTCGAATAGCTAGGCATCTTGCTTCGATCACGGCAAGAGACGGATAGATCGAATGAGTGTTGGACCAATGAGTGTTTCAGCTCACTACATGCAGCTTGATCAGATTAGTCCCACCCGGCTGTCCCACGCGGGTTCCTGACAAGATCACAATTGTTTCCCCTGCCTTGACCAGCCCCTCTGATTTTAAGCACCGCTCCGCCTCCTCCACGCGCGCATCGGTCTGCTCGATCTGTGGCGTGGTATACGGGTGCACACCCCAATAGAGCACCATCTGCAGCCTGACCGGCTCAAACGGCGTGAGCGCGATAATAGGGGCTGACGGACGTTGTTTCGAAATCAATCGCGCGGTGGTCCCACGCTCGCTGAATGCCACGATGGCGCTCGCGGCGACCGATTTAGCTGCGGAGGCTGCCGCGGTACAGATAGCTTCCGGGAAAGACAGGTTTTCCATATCGGTTTGACGTTTGAGTGTGACACCGGGTTCGACTTCTTCCTCGGCCGCCCGGATGATGCGATCCATCACCCGTACCGTTTCAACCGGATAGAAGCCGACGGCGGTTTCGGCTGACAGCATCACGGCGTCAGTGCCGTCGAAAATAGCATTCGCAACATCCGAGGCTTCCGCTCTGGTCGGGCGCGTCGCCTGTGTCATGGACTCCAACATCTGCGTAGCCGTGATCACCAGGCGACGCTGACGATTGGCTTCTAGGATGATCCGCTTCTGCAGCACCGGCACGGCTTCCGGACCCATCTCTACACCCAAATCTCCACGAGCGATCATCACGCCGTCTGCATGGTCTAGGATTTCACCCAATGACTGCACGGCCTCTGCTCGCTCGATTTTGGCGATGATTGGCATCTTACTTCCATGCTCCGCCAACAGAGCCCGTGCCGCATCGATATCCTGTGGTCCTCTCACGAAGGATAGCGCCACATAATCGACGCAGTGCGCGACGCCGAATCGGATGTCGTCTCGATCTTTGTCGGTCAGGGCAGGGGCGCTGACGACGGTACCGGGCAAATTGATGCCTTTGTGCGAGGTAATCTTGCCGCCGATGACCACAGTACAGTCGATCCGAGTATCCATGACACGATCGGCAATGAGTTCAATCAGCCCATCATTGATGAGCACTCGTGCTCCTGGTCGGAGATCGCGAGTGAGTGCAGGATAGGTGACTGGGATCTCAAGAGCAGGAGGGGGAGTGGAGGCTTGTGCATCAGACCGGCCCCCAGGCTCAGTCGACGTCCGCAACTGCACTACTTGGCCGGCGCTCACTTCAACCCCGTCCTTCGGCAGCAGACCCACCCGAATGCGAGGACCTTGCAGATCCTGGATAATCGCCACTGCTAATCCATGCTGGGCAGCGGCGTCTCGGATAACGGTGATTGCCGAGGCGTGAGATGCTTGGGTGCCGTGAGAGAAATTCAGCCGAGCGGCATTCATGCCGCTCTCGATCAATCGGCTTAAGATGGCTGGAGTACTACTCGCCGGACCGATCGTACAGACAATCTTGGCTTTTCGCATATTCGTGGACAATCGCCTCCATACGGCCAATTCAGAAAGAGAATATCATATTAGATCGATTCTTTTGATATCGCATGAATGGAATGATTTAATTCCTATGATATTGACGTGCACGTGAACGAGTGCTCGCACTCAATCGGATTGTTGAGTGATGATGTCACCCTCTGTTCATCTCCACTGAGACCTCAGTTTCCTCATTTTCTTTTCCTTTTCTCTCTCGATCGGTAGAATGACTTCATCACCGGATTGGGCATCACTGCTCAAAACGATCTCGGCAATACACGCCTCACCTCGGCAATAAAAAGGCGGGCAGCATGGCAACCCTCATTTCAGTCGCATCCGGCAAAGGTGGTGTGGGGAAGAGCGTCGTCTCAGCCAATCTGGCGTTGGCGCTAGCAAGGACCGGACGACAGGTCTTGCTGGCCGACCTCGACGTGGGCGGGGCTGATGCCCACATCATGTTTGGGGAACTCAATCCGTCGGTGACCCTGACAGACTTTCTCAACAAACGGGTCAACCGGTTGGAAGACGTTGCCGCCCCTATCACCTTTCGCCCGAACCTCCGTCTCATTGCCGGGACCGGCGAGACCTTGGCGACCGCCAATATGGCCTATGCCAGGAAAAAACGATTGGTGAAACATTTCCAGGAGCTTGAGGCCGACATCGTGGTATTCGATATCGGAGCCGGTACGAGCTACCACGCTCTCGACTTTTTTTTGATGGCTGACATTCATCTGGCCGTGGCCACTCCGGAACCGACCGCTATACTGGACCTCTACCGATTCATCAAATTGGCAGCGATCCGCCGTGTATTGAGCTGTTTTCTCGCGCGTAGCCCCATGTCGGAGGTGCTCTCCAACAAAGACTTCGTGAGCGTGGAGGAAGTCATGGACGTCGCCGGTGCCACCGACGCAGAGGGACGTGATACGGCAGCAGCTGCGTTGCAATCGTTTCGGCCTGGCCTGATCATCAATCGTACATCCGGCAGTTCGCAGGTCAACGTCTTGTACCTCCGCAGGATTCTCCATCAATACGTCGGCGGGGATTTGACCCTCGTGGGCGAAATCCCTGACGACCCAGCCGTGAGCCAAGCCGTCCGAAAATTCTTGCCCGTCATCGAAGCCGCTCCAGCATCTGAAGCTGCTAAAAGCTTTCTGGCCATCTCCTCCGCGGTTGAACAACTCGTCGTGGCACACGAGGGAAAACACGTAGAACATGTGAAACATTCGCAAGAGAAGCAGACAGGAGCACTCGCGCCCAAGCCAGAAGTGACGCTCTCACTCCTCACTTCAACTCGTGCGAAAACCGATGGTCCGCCTTCACCGCACACATCGAAAACCAATGGCGGAACGGACGTCGTTCAAAATATCAGCAGAGCTGCTGGCTAAATTTGGGAGTCTCGTCGAATGTGGGCTTAGGGTGGAACAGCGTAGCAGATCAAAATTCAAGTTCTTTTTCCAGGTCGGCTTTCTTCTTGTCGAACTGCTTTTGCTCGGCTTCGCTTTTCTGGGTTATCGCGCCCTTCATACTCACACCAGTTTTTTCCATGGCCCGTTGCGACGCCTCGCCCTTCTTCTTGATCTGGGCAGCTACATCCTTCGCCTTTGGCGAGCCGGAGAATTCGTAATACATCATGGCCTGCCCCTGCGTGAACGTTGGATCGTGGCGCTTCATAATGGTGTCTCCTCGCAATTCCGCACGATCCTTCGCAGGCTTGTCTCCACCTGGTACATACTTCATCCATAGCGAGGCGTTCCTGAGCTTCTCGAGCGACTGCGTCGTGGCTTTAGCCAGTTCTCCGATATTGCCGGTTAAACCCTGAGCGTCTTTTTCCTCTGCCTTCATCAATCGGTCGGCGTTGGCTGACGCCGCCTTTCGTAACTCTTGCTGGAATGCAGGCGGGGAAGAATAGGGGGCTCTCGATCCGGTGTGGGGATCGACCGGACCGTATCGGTTATTATCGATGTTCCAGGCCATCTCAAAAAGGCGGAGATCGTCCGGTTTAGCCTGAACCGCCTTAAGGAGTACCCGATTGGCTTCTTGCTGGTCGCCGATCGTTTCGAAGTATCGAAACGCCGAGGTTTGCCCGTCTGGTCGTACCGGTTCGCTGGAATAGAGAGCGCCTTTCGTCTCGGCCGCTTTGGCTAAATCCCGCCCGAGTTTTGGCATGTTGGCCTTGGCCTTCACTGCTGCATTCTTGTCGTAACGGTCGATGCAATCGCTTGCCGCAACTCTCATGTACGCGGCGAAGAGGGCAGCAGGCTGTCCGGCTTGTTCCGCTTGCTGCAGCGCAGCCGACTGCGTCAAGGCAGTTTTCTTTTCATCGTCACCCAAACACGGATCATCTGCACGGACAACCGAAGCGGTGAGGACGACTACGATCATGGCATATCCGGCTGATTTCATCAGGCGCATGGGTGATCACCCTCCTCTTACTTGCCGAATAGGCCTTTCATCATCTTATTCACGTCGACGGGAAGATCACGGTCGTTGCTCTTTCCACCATCTTGGTTATCACCAGCCTGTTTTCTACCCGCCCGACGCTGTTCCGAATTTTTCCGAAGTTCCTCAAGGTTGGGCATACCAGCCGCTCCCATCAGCGCACCCATGTCATTCTTGGTGTATCCGGCAGGGATTTCGAAGAGGGCGGGGTCTTGTTTTTGAAGCTTGATGTTCGTCAGCTCGCTGGTCATGCGCATCTTCTTCTCGCCTTCTTTGGACAACATGTCCATCTTGACAGTGATCCCTTCTTTAGTCGTCCAGAAGAAGCCACCGAATTTACCCAAGCCGTCCTTCTTCACACCGACGACCTTGGATTTGGTGGTCTTCATGCCGTTGACCGTTTCCTGCCCGACCTCGGTCTGCTCGACGATCTCAAATGCGTCAGTCCCGCTGGCATTCGATTCATTCATCGGCATTTCCATGTACATGTCTCCCATCAACTGCCACATCACCTTCTTATCCTTCCGGATGATCGTCGTCATTCCGTCCGACCCACCCATCTCCATCCGATCCTTGTTGGCCGTATGATAGATGCGTGATTTCATCGTCATGCCACCTTCGGTTTCCATCGTGCTGTCGGCCGAGTAGTCGACCTGTACCTCCGGTAGAGGGGCAGCACTCACCGTGAGCGGGGCGAGCATGGCGCAACTCCACATCGTGGCATGACGCAAGAATCTCATGGACAGGTCCTCCTGGAAAGAGATGTTGTGGGGCGGGGAGAATATCGGGATTTGGCAGGGAGAGTCAATAAGCAGACCCCTAGAAGACGGCGCTCACGCAAACTGTAGACCGATCGGAAAAGTCGCGGCATACCCATCGTTCGTGGCCGTGGGTTCCAGCATTAACGCATCTCCGCCTTGCCGGAAAATGAAATCCTGCCGATTTCTCACTCTCCGTGGGCCGTTCGAAGAGTAGGGGAGACTACCATGGACACGATCTGTCAGCTCATCCGGAAAGTATACTTGCGATGTAAACTCAAAACTCCGGCGAGCCATCGGTGTCGTGCGAATCTTAAAGTGGATATGCACGGTTCGAATGGGATACCAGCCTGGATAGATCGTCATGAACCGGGCTTCGCCCTGAGTGTCAGTCATCTGATGGCCTCGCAAGAATTTCTGGCCGACCGTGCTAAATCCTGGGTCCTGGACATCTGAATACACTCCCCTCCCATCACAGTGCCAGATATCCACTTGGGCATCGGGTAGGGGACGACACTCGCCGGCGCGAAGGCGAGACACCTGAAAGGTTAGGGCAAAGGGCGTTCCAGGGGTGCTTCGCCCATTGGTCGGATCTGCGCGAATATCGGATCGGCGCAACCGTTCATCAACGAAGTATGGGCCCTCGGTTTGTTCAGGACGGACGATGCAGAGGGAGCGGGGTGAGCTGGCGGATGACTGCGCCACGGCCTGTTTTCCACCCATTAGGCAGGTAACAGTAGTCGCCCCCAGTAACACGATGGCTTCCCGACGAGAGAGAAGGTGTCCAATCTGCTCATGATTTTTCTTCATTCAGTCTAGCCTTCCTAACGATGTCTTAGGATCTGAAGGCCTCACCCCTACCTGCCTCTGAGTCGTGGATGAACGTTTGACGGAGGTGGTGGAGGGGACGAAAAAGATCCTGAACCGGGTGAAAAACCACGAGAAGGCCCATAGAACCCACGCCCGCCGTAGTAGCCGCCATAGCCACCAAATGGCCCCCATAAACTCCCGTACCCGCCATAAGGATAGAACCCGCTATACCCATAGGGTGGATAGTAGGCCCCATAGTATGGACTTCGATCCCTTCGTCTGTTCGCTGCGATGCTGTTCCAATCAATGATATGCTTCACCTCAAGAAGTGGGTAGGTATAGTCACTTTCGTCCAGCTGTCTCGTCGTCTCACCTTTGACGGTCCCGATCACAGTAATGGGCGTTCCTTCTGGTAAGCTGGCTGGGTCGAGGAATGCTTCTCGAACAGCCAGGAATCGTCCTTCTGACTGAAGACGTTCCTCTGTCAAGAGGCCGTCTTTTGCAGTTGGTAGTTGCAAGACTTCCAACTCGGTTCCCGCTCCTGTTCGTTTGGCTCGAATCACGTTGCCACCGATCATCACGGTTCGCCCGATGTACTCACTGGGAGTTCGCTTGAGCTCCGCAAAACTGACGGTCGTATCGATTTCCTTTTCTAGCCCAACAGGAACACCGAGAAGCTCCGTATCACGCTGGACTTGATGGATCGATTCTGCACAGGCTGAACACATGAGCGCTGCGCCGACCAGGGGAGCCAGCACCGTCACGCGAGACATGGGTTATTCTCCTCTCCTAGAAGTGATAGGACAGCCCACCAAGGATATGCTGTGCCCGGTAATTGCCGCTGAATCCTCCCAAATCACCGAAGGCTTGATCGAACTTGAGTGTTGCGCCAGTGTACTTATACTCTCCAAATATCGCGATTTTTGGTGTGATGAACGCGCGCAGACCGGCTAGTACGTTCCATGCTGCTGCCACATCTGAGTCACTTCGTACAGTCGAGGTATCGCCGATGTGGGCGATGGCGGCTCCTATGCCGGCGCCGATGTAAGGCTGAAGCGTTCGGCCGGGGTACCGAGCAATGAAATTGGCTCCGACGGTGGTCACCCTCATATGAATACCTGGGTCGGTATCCAGCTGCTTGATGTGTGGTGTCGTATGCAACACCTCACCCTCGATGCCATACCAACTGTGCCCGTGAAAATATCCGGCCTTAGCCCCGTAGGTGATTGAGTTCTGCAAGTCAAAGTCAGCAAAAGGACCTGGCACTCCAGCCTGAGACCCCGTTCCTGCAATGCTGTTGATACGATCCGCAAAGTTCACTCCCGCTGTTCCGGCAACATAGGTTTCCGCAGAAGCGGGAGAGGAACCGTTGAACGCGATGTATATAAATGCCGCAAGAGCTGTACCGACAATCGACCAGTTTTTTTGTGGCATGCTCGTGACTCCTTCGAGACATCATACCAAAAGTTTTGGTGATGCGTAGTCCCCCTCATCACAACGGCCAGACGTTTCATCTTTACCGGATTCTGCGCATCTTCATATTTCTTTATAGCTACTTCTATTCCCCTACGACGCTTACCTTGCTAACACTCGTATCACTCCAAATATTGATCCATTGGGCAGCGCAGTTGAGTTCGTGCGCTCGCTCACCGAAGCTTTCCCTAATATTGGGGTTGACAGTTGGACTGACCGTGGGACATGTGGTAGATGCCTTAAGGGAGTACGACGACGAAGGTCCAATCATAACTGCACGTCTACAAGGAGGAGCTGATCATGGGATTGCTAGATCAATTGGGGCATGCAGTGGGGGGAATGATGGGAGGCCAAGGAGGTCAGAATCCCCTTCTGCAAGCCGTGGTTGGTCTTCTCGGAAAGGACAGCGGTATTGGTGGGTTAGCCGGAGTCGTTCAAGCATTCCAGAGGAACGGGCTCGGCGAACTCGTCAACTCATGGGTGAGCACAGGACGGAATTTGCCGGCGACGCCAAGCCAGATTGAACAGGGCCTAGGAAGTGATCTCCTGAACCAACTTGCCGGAAAAGCAGGATTGTCCTCTGGCGCAGCGAGCTCACAGCTCGCCGGCCTCCTTCCGGATCTCGTCGACAAGCTGACACCGAGCGGAAAAGTCGAAGTGGGTGGACTTGATCAGCTCATGACATTCGTTCAAGGGAAGATGGGCACCTGAGGAAGAGCGTACGACTTACGCTTTCTCCTTCGCCTCAAACCCCAGTATGCGCACACGGGACCAGCTCGTTGTCTGGATGGCCACCGGGCTGGTCGCGTTATCGGCTGTTTGGGCACTTCGTGAGCCTCCAGTCTCCAGACAAACACCCAATCACTCAGCGCCTCCCACTCTCACACCGGAAACGATTCCATTGGTTACGGGTGATGAACCCATCGTTGATATTTTTACTCGAGCTGGTTGTGCAGTCTGCCATATCATTCCTGGAATACCTGGTGCCAACGGTCGAGTGGGTCCTCCCTTAGTACTCGGCACGACCGGCATAGCGCGACTCAACGATCCCACGTATCACGGGAATGCCAAGTCCGTGCACGATTACATTGTCGAGTCTGTGCTGGAGCCGCAGCAATTTGTAGCATACGGATACCCGAAACACACGATGCCGAGTTGGTATGGGTCGAAGCTGAGTGCGCTGGCACTTGAAAAGATCGCGGCGTATCTTGAACGCCAAACTGAGGCTGACCTGTCTCCTTGACAATTCGGCGGGCGAGAACTAACGCTTGCGTATCGGAGTGACGTTCCCAGAACCAGCACCCTGAATCTTAAAGGCGTCTGTCTCCTGCGCTCCCATTTGCTTATCAAGCAACGCGTTCACCGCGTCGTCGCCTTTGAGCCCCTCAAGTTTGATTTTAAGGCGAAGATTGTTCGCGCTATCCGCGTTGATCAGCGCCTGCTCCAGTGTAATCTTGTTCGCTTTATACAATTGGAACAACACGTAATCGAAGGTTTGACAACCCTCGTCCACACCCTGCTCCATGGCCTCCTTCAAGATATCAACTTCGGCCTTCTTGATGAGGTCCTTGATCCGCGGCGTATCCAACATGATCTCCAACGCGGGCACCCGCCTGCCGTCAACTGATGGGATAAGTCGTTGGGAAATGATGGCGCGCAAATTCAATG
Organism: Nitrospira sp.; assembly: GCA_041742455.1. GTDB lineage: Bacteria > Nitrospirota > Nitrospiria > Nitrospirales > Nitrospiraceae > Nitrospira_D. The sequence continues at coordinate 11,264 of JBGSIO010000067.1, forward strand.
AAAGTTGCAAATAGATCTGGGCATGGCGCTCGACCGGGAAAAAGTTCATGATCCGTTCGATCGCTTGGTTCGCGTTATTCGAGTGGAGCGTCCCGATGCAGAGGTGCCCGGTTTCGGCAAAGGTAATAGCGGCTTCCATCGTTTCCGTATCGCGCACCTCACCGATCAGAATCACATCCGGTGCTTGCCGGAGAGTGTTCCTGAGCGCATTCTGAAAGGTCAAGGTGTCGAACCCGACTTCGCGTTGCGTGATGATCGATTTCTTGTGTTGATGGACGAACTCGATCGGGTCCTCCACGGTAATGATATGACCCTGATGGATGGTGTTGCGATGGTCGATCATGGCCGCCAGTGAGGTAGATTTACCGGAACCGGTCGCGCCTACCACAAGCACGAGGCCGCGCTTGGTCATCGCAATATCTTTGATGATCGGAGGAAGCTGTAATTGCTCGACGGTCTGAATCTCGGCTTTGATATGGCGGAAGACTAGTCCGACATTGCCTTTTTGCCTGAAGATGTTCACGCGGAAACGCCCCAACTCTTTGTAGTAGAGCGCAAGGTTCATCTCCATCTTTTCTTCGAATTCGCTCCGCTGCTGACCTCGCATGAGCGCCAGTGCCAGCGCCTCAAGTTGTTCATTGGTAAACGGCGGGGCATCGGTTTGCTGCGTGAGCCCATGGATCCGGTAAATCGGTGGGGCATCGACGGTTAAATACAAGTCCGACGATTCTTGATCCACCATGACCTTGAGGAGACTTCGGACATCCATGGTAATACTCCGCCTGTGTACCTGCTTCTACGCAGCTCCTGCCACCGGTGTCCCGAACAGGTTGGGGTTCATACTACGCGATTGTGCTTCAGCTTTATGCACAACTCCACGTGTCGCAAGGTCGAGCAACGCCATATCCATCGTTTGCATGCCGTCTTTTTGGCTGGCCTGCATAATTCCTGGAATTTGATGGAGCTTCGCTTCGCGAATAAGATTTCGGACCGCTGTGGTCGCAACCATGATTTCCAATGCCGCGACACGTCCACCGGTCTTTTTCTTCAACAGCGTTTGCGTGAGCACAGCTTCCAACGCCTCCGAAAGCTGGGTCCGAATTTGGGCTTGCTGCGCCGGAGGAAATGCATCGATGATGCGGTCGATCGTCTTCGGAGCGCTCGATGTATGGAGTGTCCCGAAGACTAAGTGTCCGGTTTCCGCCGCAGTCAAAGCCAGTTGGATCGTTTCAAGATCTCGCATTTCGCCCACGAGCACGATGTCAGGATCTTCGCGGAGCGCCGACTTCAGAGCATTGGCGAACGATAAGGTGTGGACGCCAAGCTCCCGTTGATTGACCAAGCACTTCTTGGATTTATGGACGAACTCGATCGGATCTTCGATGGTGATGATGTGGCCTTCAAACGTACTGTTCAGGTAGTCCACCATCGCGGCAAGGGTGGTGGACTTTCCGGAACCAGTCGGCCCCGTCACCAGAATCAATCCCTTTTCCTTATCGCACAGTTGCCGCAGAATGGGAGGCATCCCCAACTTTTCCAGCGGAAGAATGGTGGTCGGAATATTCCGAAAGACCGCTCCCAGCCCTCGCTGCTGAACGAACACGTTGACCCGGAAACGGGCGATATCCCCGAGCTCGAAGGAGAAGTCGCATTCTCGTTTTTCCTCGAAGTTTTTTCGTTGCGAATCATTCATCATGTCATAGATAAGGGCGTGCGTTTCATCGGGAGTCAGGGGAGGGTGATCGAGCTTTTTCAGGTCCCCGTGAATGCGAATCATCGGGGGCTCACTCGCGCTGATATGACAATCGGAGGCACCCTCTTTAACGGAAAACGTGAGCAGCTTGGATATATCCATCGCCCGTGATCCTCTAGTGTTATGGATTGTGTGTGAGGCGAATGTCTCCTGGGCATCATGCCATAGCGAATCAGGAAAGCAAGAAAATTGGCAGAAGATGCGAACCAGCGCAGTGAGAATTAGACAAGACCGGTTTCACGAATCGCGATACGGAGCGCGTTGAGGGCCTCGTCGATCTGATCAGTCGTGTGCTCCGATGTCACGGTGAAGCGGATCCGACTTGTTCCATCAGGAACCGTCGGTGGGCGAATGGCTGTGGCATACACTCCAAGCGCGAGTAGGCGTTCTGCAAATGTTGATGCAGCAACGGGATCACCAATCAGAACCGGTAGAATAGGACTGTCGGTCGGCGTAAGACGACAACCGAGGTTCTTCAGCCCGTCGAGGAAGCGTTTTCGATTCGACCACAACCGAGCCCGACGTTCTGGTTCCTGATCAATGATTGTTAATGCGGCCGAGGAGGCGGCGGCGACTGCGGGCGGAAGCGCGGTTGCAAAAATGAACGGACGGGTTACGTTGATCATGTATTGAACGAGATCATTCGGCCCCACAAGGAACGCGCCATGGCTGCCTAAGGCCTTGCTCAGTGTGCCCATATGAAAGGGGATCCGGCGCTCCAAACCAAAGTGTTCAACAGTGCCTCGGCCGGTTGCTCCCATGATGCCGGTTCCGTGCGCGTCATCCACATACACCGTTGCCCCGTATCGTTCGGCAAGCGAGACCAGGTCAGGCAAAGGGGCAAGATCGCCATCCATACTGAATACCCCTTCGGTGATGATGAGCGTGGGGCGATCCATCGTACGGCGTCGAAGTAACGACTCAACATGATGGCAGTCGCCATGGCGAAAGACTCGAAAATCTGCCTGGCTCAATCGACAGGCATCGATCACGCTGGCATGGCACAGTCGATCGGCCAGGATAAGACCGCCACTTCCAATCAGGGTCGGAATAATTCCAAGGTTTGCTATGTAACCGGCCCCAAACAGCAGTGCGGCTTCAGTTCCTTTAAATCTCGCGAGAGTCGTCTCTAGGTGGGTATGGGGAGGTAACGTCCCGCTGATCAAGCGTGAACCGCCGGACCCTACGCCATACCGTTCCGTCGCCGTAATCGCGGCGCGCACGACCTCAGGATGGTTCGAGAGGCCAAGGTAATCATTGGAGGAAAGTAAGATGACCTCACGTCCTCCATATTGGATAGTCGCTCCGGTAGCTGACTCCAATGGTGCCAGGGCTCTACGCAACGACCGGGCAGAGAGCTGTTGCAATTTTTCTCGAAATACGTTCATCCCGACCATGACGTCACATTCCAGTATGTTCTACTTATCCGTGTACCGGATCCGGTCGCATTGACAATGGAAATTCATCCCTAGTATAAAGCAACGGTTCAGCAGCAGAAAGTCGGTAATTAACCATTCTATTAATGATGTGATAGATCCTCATGTCTTACCGAATTAAAGTACCCCCTCGAACGTTGCCGGTTGATGAAGCCCATCTTGTGAGTGGACTTGAGCACTGGGTGCTCGGACTGAAGCCCTATCGATGGTCCATCATCGTAGGATTCATTCTCTTGTTGTTAACGACTGGGGGAATATGGGGAGTCTTTTGGTATGACGCGCAAAATGCCAGCAAGGCCCAAGAACTCGAGCGGGAGGCCACGCTGCATCTCTTCACGCGACCGGGTAATGATCCGAAGAAAGCAGAAGCCAACCTGAATGAAGCGATTGCGCTCTACAAGAGGGTGTTGGAAGAGTATCCGAGAACGCCGACGGCGCCGCTGGCGCAATTTAGTCTCGGAAATGCATTCCTTCAGTCTAACAACCTCGACTCTGCGATTGAATCGTATAAACGGTTTATTGCTATGTACGGATCTAATGTTTCGCTCCTCGGCCTCGTCCATCAAAAACTCGGGTACACATACCTCTTGAAAGGGGACCTTGACCAAGCGGCCAAGACCTACTCGACAATACTTGAAATCCCTGGAGCACTGAACCGTGACTATGCAATTTTTGAACTGGCGAGGCTGGAAGAGAATCGGTCTAGGCCAGACGAAGCATTGAAACGCTATCAAGATCTAATCAAGACGTACCCAGATTCTCCCTTGACGAGTGAAGCTGCAGTGCGCGTGAAAGTCCTCGAGGCAAAGAAAGCTTCAGAGCCCGCTACAACCACTGCAGCTCCTAATCCGTCAACAGCCTCCAAGCCATAGGGTGCTCACTTCGCGCAGACGCAGGACGGACGAGAGCTCCCTCACACCTTCTTCATGATTGCCATCTACTATCGGGCGATATTAAGAAGGTCACCAGCTCGAATGAGGCTACTGGAAAGGTTGTTGCGGGCCTTGAGAGTCCGAATGGGAATCCCGAACCGGCGGGAGATCTTCTCAAGCGTATCTCCCCCCTGAACTCGATACCAGCCAGAAGAGCCAGCCTTGCCCTGTCGAGCAGTCCGAACTTGCCGAGCTTGCCGGACCTGAATCTGCTGGGGAGGGAACTTGTAGGTTGGAACTCGATCGAGCAACTTTAACACTTTGGCGCTCGCCCCGACCGGAACCTTTAAATGATAGGCTGTATCATCGGGAGGCGTCGCATCCCGACGAAGTTCGGGATTCAGTAATCGAAGTTCGCTGTATGGAATACCCGTTACGTTGGAGATGGCCCGGAAGTGTAACGGGCGTGTCACGACAACTTCTTCAAACTCATGAGGAGCGACCGATACTTGGTTGAATCCGTACTGCTCGAGGTTCCGCGCAATAATCGTGGCAGCCATGATGCGCGGGACATATTGCTTGGTCTCCCCTCGAATCAGTTTTGTTCTCGAAATCTCTGAAAACGATTCCGCCTGGGCCTTAGTGAGCGCGCGCTGTACCTTGCCTTCGCCTGCGTTATACGCTGCCATCGCCAAGGGCCACGTCCCAAAAAGGTCATACAAGTCCCTTAGATAGCGGGCTGCTGCAATCGTGGACTTAATGGGGTCTCGCCGCTCGTCCACGTAATGATCAATGCGCAACCCATAGATCTTTCCAGTTCCTTTCATAAACTGCCAGGGCCCAGTCGCTTTTGCTCGTGAGTAGGCATAGGGATTGAACCCACTTTCAACAAGGGACAGATGCACAAGGTCGCTAGGGAGGTCGAACTCGGCGAAGATATCTTCAACTAACGGGCGATAGCGATTGAGACGCAGAAGCCATTGTTCAAATCGGTCTCGAATTGACGTGTTAAAGAAACGAATGTGGCTTTGGACAGTCTGATCGATGACGACCGGAATGTTATACGCGGTGCCTTGACGTTCCTTACTCTCAGCACTCTCTACTGGCTCAACCGACTCCTCTTTGGACGCATCAGTTGGTGAGGCCGTCAACTCCGGTTCCAGCTCAGGCTCCAAGGGGACGAGGTTAGGGTCAACATCTTCGCTCTCTTGTGATGCTTCTATTGCTTCAGGAGGAGTCGCCTCGCCCGAGGTTGACTCTGAAGGGGGCTCTAGAGGAAGAACTTTCTGTGCAACCGACGTCGTCTCCTCAGCCCAACTTTTGGATTGAGCCACAACGACAGCGGCACACATCGCCAGGATCACCACGATCCTTGCGCTCACACTCCAGAGAAGGTGTCGTCGGTTCAGCATCATGGATAGCATCAGAGAAGAGCCTATCGATCCAGTGCTCACTTGTCAAGGAACTGGATTAGGCAAAATGTTACCACGGACCTTTCTCATAGCCGAGGTTGCAGAGAACCGAGTTGGGTCAACCAGCGATATCTTGGAGATCGCAGCCTGTAGTAGAAACAGCGAAAGCCCTGATCGCGTCGGCAGTTCAGCGGTTCGATTTCTTGACAGTCTCCCAACGCAAATGGTAGCGTGCTCCCTCTCCAAACGGCTTATCCCATCAGATTTACATGGTTACTTTGTGAGGAGGATTGATCGATGCTGAAGCGCTATCTCTTGGCCCCTGGCCCCACGCCTGTACCCCCAGAGGTCTTACTGGCGATGGCTCGGCCGATGATCCATCATCGCGCACCTGAGTTCGACCCGATTTTCGCTGAGGTCCGCGAGGGACTCAAATGGCTGTTTCAAACACGGAACGATGTCCTGATGTTGGCGGCTTCAGGAACGGGGGGAATGGAAGGCTCAGTATCAAATTTCTTATCACCCGGAGACAAAGCGCTCTATGTCAACGGAGGAAAATTTGGAGAGCGTTGGGGCAAGCTTTGTAAGACATTTGGAGTACAGGCAACCGAGATCAAGGTCGAATGGGGACATGCGGTCAATCCACAACAGGTCGCTGATGCCCTCAAGAAAGATCCGTCGATCAAAGCCGTGTATGTACAGGCCAGTGAGACGTCGACCGGAGTGTCCCATGACGTGAAGGCCCTGGGAGAGATTCTCAAGGGTTATGAGAATACCATTTTGGTCGTCGATGCCATTACCGCATTGGGCGTATTCGATATTAAGACGGATGCATGGGGCTTAGACGTCGTGATCACCGGCTCCCAAAAAGCCTTGATGCTCCCTCCGGGCATGGCGTTTGTCAGTGTCAGTGAGAAGGCCTGGGCCCTGGCCGACAAAGCCAAGAACGCAGCTTTCTATTTCAACTTCAAGAAAGAACGTGAAAGTCAGATAAAGAACCAAACCGCATATACCCCTACCGTCTCGCTCATCATCGGCCTACAAGAAGTGTTTCGAATGATGAAGGCGGAAGGACTCGACAACATGTTTGCCCGGCAAGGTCGGTTGGCTCAAGCCATGCGCGAAGGTGTCAAGGCCGCCGGAATGACTCTATTTCCAAAAGAATCTCCTAGCGATGCCCTGACGGCGGTGTGTGCACCGGATGGAGTCGACGGGCAGGCGATCTATAAGAACCTCCGTGTGCAGTATGGCATGACGGCAGCCGGCGGCCAGGACCACCTTAAGGGGAAGATCTTCCGGCTCTCTCACATGGGCTATGCTGACTCCTTTGATGTCATCACGGCCTTAGCCGCAACCGAGATGGTCTTAAAAGGGCTCGGGCATCCTGTCAAACTGGGGAGTGGCGTCGGAAAAGCCCAGGAAATCTTATTGGCAAAGTAACCACGACGAGGATGACATGGCCGCAGCAGGCATGAAGATTTTAATCAGCGACAGTTTGTCGAAGCAAGGAGTGGAGGCGCTCGAAAAGGCAGGATTCACAGTGGTGGTGAAATCCAAAATGCCGAAGGAGGAGCTCTTCAAAGAGATTAAGGATGCGGACGGTTTGATCGTGCGATCCGGCACGAAGGTCACAGCGGAACTCATTGCTGCCGCCGACAAACTCAAGGTCGTCGGGCGGGCTGGATCAGGCCTGGACAACGTTGATACACCGGCGGCTACACGCCGAGGCATCGTCGTGATGAATACCCCGGGCGGCAATACGGTCACCACTGCAGAGCATACGATGTCGATGATCTGTGCCATGAGCCGACGTATCCCACAGGCGACTGCTTCCGTCAAAGCAGGGAAATGGGAAAAAGATAAATTCATGGGGGTCGAGCTCTACAATAAGGTGCTGGGCATCATCGGCGCCGGGCAGATCGGGAGCCACCTGACCAAGATGGCCCAAGGTATCGGCATGAGTGTCGTGGCGTTCGACCCTTATCTGGCCCCTGAACGAGCCGAGCGGATGGGCGTAACGATGGTGGACCTCGATGAGCTCTTCCGTCGTGCGGACATCATTTCAGTTCACACTCCGCTCACCCCAGAAACACGTGGGATCATCAATGCGCAGGCGATTGCTAAGATGAAACCTGGGGTACTGATCGCGAACTGCGCTCGGGGCGGCATCATCAATGAAAGCGACTTGTGCGAAGCCTTGAAAACCAAACGTGTGGGCGCCGCCGCCTTTGACGTCTTTGAAGAAGAACCTGTCAAGCCGAACAATCCGCTGCTCGCGTTGGACAACTTCATCTGCACTCCCCACATCGGGGCCCAAACGACTGAAGCCCAAGAAAATGTCGCGATTGGCATCGCGGAGCAGATAGTCGACTACCTTACAAAAGGTGTCGCGAAAGGTGCCGTCAATATTCCTTCGGTCGCTCCGGAATTGTTGCCTCGGCTCCAACCCTTTCTCACACTGGCCGAAAAACTGGGTTCCCTTCAGACGCAACTCGTTCAAGCGGGAACTGAACGAGTCGTCGTCGAATACAGCGGGGAGGTTGCGACACTCTCGATCGCGCCCTTGACCATCGCTGTCTTAAAAGGCTTGCTCAATCCAATCATGCAGCACCCAGTAAATTATGTGAACGCACCGCTCGTCGCAAAGGAGCGAGGCATCGAAGTCAAAGAAATTAAAAGCACGGATGCAGGAGATTTCACGAGTCTCATACGCGTTCGGGTTGAAGCCGGCAAACTGTCACACCAGGTCGCAGGGACGCTCTATCACAAGAAAGAGGCCCGAATCACAGAGATCGACCAATTCAAGGTGGAAGTCGTACCGGAAGGACATATGTTGTTCATACACAATGTCGATCGTCCGGGTGTGATTGGAATGGTTGGAAAAGTCTTAGGGGATCAGGGCATTAACATCCTTCGGATGCAGTGCGCATTGGAGAAACGAGGAGGGGATGCCTTGCTGATCATCGGCTCCGATACGGAATTTCCATCGTCAGCATTGGACCAAATCCGCTCAAGCTCAAACATTCTGTCCGTCAAGATTGCAAACCTCTCATAATCAGCTCAACATCGGGTTACTATGGCCTCTGCTCCTCCGACGCGTCGTCTTTCTTCGGGGGAGCGTACTCCGTCGCGTGAACACTCATTGGTTCCTGTGGGAATGGCTACCATCCTGCCGGAGGCTGCCCGCCACGTCAGGCAGCTCGAGTCCGAGCTGCTCACATACTTCTATCGTTATGGATACGACGAAATTATCCTCCCGACATTCGAATATTTTGACGTCCTTGCACCAGGCCTTGAGCCTGCACTGCTAGAAAACTCCTACAAGATCGTTGATCGGACCACTGGTCGTATTCTGCTACTGCGACCCGACGTCACAGCACAAATCGCGCGAACGGTTGCCATGGGCATGCTAGGCACTCGCTTGCCGTTGCGGTTATCGTACCGGGCAACCGTCTTTCGCTACGAGCCAGAACATGTCGGCCGTGATCGTGAACTCTTTCAAGTCGGAGCGGAACTGATCGGAGCTGACGACCTATCCGCCGATTGTGAGATCATTATGCTGATGATCGAAAGCCTACGGCAGATCGGATTACCTTCGTTCAAAATTTCACTCGGACACGTTGGGTTTTTCAAAGGACTTCTTGTGCGTGCTGGGCTATCTGCGGAAGGCCAAAAGCTGGCGGAGCAGGCAGCGGCCAGAAAGGATTTTCCCTGGCTGAGAGAAATTCTTGAACGGGAGCGAGTCGGCAAGCGATCCGCGCAGGCAATTTTAGATGCGCTGGAACTATGTGGAAAAGCGGAGGTCCTCTCAAAAGGGCGTGCCTTGGCCCGAGGCGAACAACCACTCGTCCAAGCATTGGACAGATTGGCTCAGGTCTATGAGTTACTCTGCTCGATGGGGTTCCAGGATGTCCTGCTACTGGACTTAGGAGAGTCCAGAGGATTCGATTATTACGATGGGATTGTCTTTGATGTCTTCACGGACGGGATTGGGATAGAGCTAGGCGGTGGCGGGCGCTACGACCACTTGATTGGACGCTTTGGTCGTGACATTCCATCGACTGGATTTGCGCTCAACGTTGATCGGCTCTTCCGTGGGCTGAACCTCCTCGACACCGCCCGGACGATGACGTCAGCGGTCCTGGTGGTCGGTCCTGTTACGATGACGAAGGAACTCGTATCTGTCACCCGACAACTACGCCAGGTGGGTGTTCGTGCGATTCAACGAGCCGTGACAGCATCGGGCCAAGATCTAGTCGGCGCGGCCGCCGATGCTGGACTCGAAGCCGAAATCCCTACTACCATCGTGATGGGGGCGGACCAACCGAATCGTGGACACGTGGTCGTACTATCCCGCCAACAGATGGGTGATGGGAGAGCCGGCCGTTCTCCTCTCCACAAGAAAACGATGTCGATGAGTGATCTTATGGCGAGCCTGCGCACTGACCGAAAAGGGCTGTCATGAAATCTGCTGGCATGGTTGATCTCTCTCAACCAAAGCTCCCGCCACAGAACTTGGAGGCAGAACAGTCTGTGCTTGGTGCCATCCTCCTCGATAACGCCGCGATGCCAAAGGCGATGGAACTGCTCGTCGAAGAAGATTTCTATCGAACAGCTCACAAACGAATCTACCAAGCCATGCTAGAATTGTCTGACACCGGCGAAGTGATCGATCAAATCACCTTGACCGAACGGCTCAAGTCACGCGGAGAGCTGGAGGCGGTCGGAGGCGCCTCCTATCTCGCGGAACTTGTCCAGATTGTTCCAAGTTCAGCCAACATTCGATACCACTGCAAAATCGTTCGCGACAAGGCCGTGGCTCGTCAGCTGATTAGCACCTCAACGGAAGTGTTGACCAGGGGGTATGAAGGGACGGCCTCTATCGACGACCTTCTCGATTTTGCCGAACGATCGGTCTTCAGCATTGCGCAGGGTAAGCTCGATCGTGCGTTCAGTCCGATCAGTCAGGTCATCAAAGAGAGTCTGGATGTCATCGATAAGCTGTCAAAGCGAAAAGAACACGTCACTGGTGTCCCGACCGGCTACTATGACCTTGACGATATTACTGCCGGGCTTCAAGCTTCCGACTTGGTGGTGGTGGCCGGACGCCCCAGCATGGGGAAGACAAGCCTGGCATTAGGGTTTGCCACCCATGCCGCCATCCATGCCAATACCGTCGTCGGAATATTCAGTCTGGAAATGTCCAAGCCGCAGATCGTGCTACGTATGCTCAGCTCCGAAGCGCGAGTGGATTCACACGCACTGCGAACGGGAAAGCTTCAAAAAGAAGATTGGTGGCGCTTGGCAGAAGCCGCGGGACGGTTGGAGCAAGCACCGATCTTTATCGACGATACCGGTGGGATTACCGTGCAACAGATGCGAGGCAAAGCTCGCCGACTCAAGGCTGAAAAAGGGCTCGATTTGCTCATCGTAGATTATTTGCAACTCATGCAAGGCCGAAGCGATTCTGAATCTCGTCAGCAGGAAATCTCCGATATCTCCCGCTCATTGAAAGCGTTAGCCAAGGAACTCAATGTGCCGGTGGTCGCCCTATCGCAGTTGAGCCGGGCCGTGGAGGCACGCAAGCCTCCGATCCCCATGCTGGCAGATCTCCGGGAGAGCGGAGCGATTGAACAAGATGCCGATGTCGTCATGTTTATCTACCGGGAAGATGTCTACGACCAGAATTCTGAACGCAAGGGAATCGCCGATATCATCGTGAGTAAACATCGCAATGGTCCCATCGGAAAACGAGAATTGTTTTTCCAGGACCGCTTTGCAAAATTTGAAAGCCTTGATCTGCGCGAGGCTTAACCCTGGTTTGCGCAACGTTCCAACACTCGGTATAATCGTTGGTGTTCCTCCTTTAACCCACATCCGAACATACGCCTGTAGGGGCACCCCACATGGTTTGGAACAGACGATCTTCTGGTCATGACCTCACGGTCTTCGCTATAAAACTGACCATCCTCTTTCTTCCCTGTGTCCTAGTGGCTTGCGCGACGGCGACTCAACCGCAAAAGACGGCGTCGCCGCCCTCGACAGCACAGCAACCACCACAAGCCGCCCCAGAATCTGATGCCACCTATCATTTCATGATGGGACACCAAGCCGAGCTAGCCCAAGATCTTGATACAGCCTTGAAGGAATACCAGGCTGCACTAGTAGCCGATCCAAAATCACAGGAAGTCAAATCGCGCCTGGCCGCCCTGCACTTTGCGCTGGGCGATATGACTCAAGCCGTACAGTACGCCGAAGACGTTGGACAGGGAACGGGACAGGAGCCTCAGCTATTGACGCAGATGGCCGGGATTCTTGCCAGCGCAGGAAAATCCGAGAGTGCCATCGAGTTATTGGATAAAGCAATCGCGATCGACCCAGCTCGGGGAGAATCGTACTTTCCAAAGAGTCTCATCTTACTGAATCAAAAACGAATCGCCGAATCGGAACAAGTGGTCAAGAAAGGCTTGCAATATGCGACAGACTCGCCGATCGGCTACTACTACTTAGGTCGTATTTCCATTGAAGCGGGGAATATGGAGCAAGCCTTGTCCAGTTTCGATCGCGCGATCAGTGTGAACCCGTCATTCGAGCCAGCGTATCTCGCTCAAGCTTCGATCCATGAATCTCGCCAAGAGAAAGATAAGGCCATTGCCATTCTGAAACGATACCTCCAGCAAGTGAATCCACGAAACCGAGAAGTTCGTCAGCACCTGATCCAACTCTATATCGCGACCAAAGACTATGCCGGAGGTCTTGCGGAGTTGGAACACATGTTGGAAGACAACCCCGGTGATCTGGATGCTCAATTACGGATGGCGCTGATTTATGGAGAGAAGAAAGAATTTTCAAAGGCGATCGCTCAATTGACCGACATTTTGAAGGCCAAGCCGGCTGAATTGAAAGTGCGCGATTACCTTGGGTACCTGTACGAAGAGACCAAAGACTTTCCCAAGGCCATGGAGACCTATCGCTACAATCTCCACTTGGATCCAAGATTTGCCGACAGCCACATTCACCTCGGCGTCCTCCTCTATCGGCTCAAACAGTTTTCTGAAGCGGTCACGCACCTGGACGAAGCTGTTCGTCTGATGCCAAAACAACCTGAGCCCCACATCGTATTGGGTTTAGCTCATCTACAAAGTGAGCAATTCGAGAAGGCTTCGGAGGCGTTTCAAGAGGGGATTCGGCATAACCCCAAGAACGCGGATCTCCATTTCAATCTTGGCACAGCCTACGACAAACTGAATCGGTTTGATGAAGTAGAGCGCGCGATGGAAACTGCGCTTTCACTCGACCCCCATCATGCGGATGCCTTGAACTATCTCGGGTATAGTTACGCGGAGCGGGACATGAAGATCGATCAGGCACTGTCCCTTACAAAGCAAGCAGTGGCGCTTAAACCGGAAAATGGATACTACGTCGATAGTCTTGGCTGGGCGTTCTATAAATCAGGGTTACTCTCTGAAGCCCTTACCGAAATCAAGCGAGCCGTCTCACTCGTCGGCGATGACCCCGTCATCTATGAGCATCTTGGAGAAGTCTACATGAAGCAGCGTAAGACGACGGATGCTCGTGATGCCTGGCTCCATTCGCTGGAGCTTGACCCCTCCAATGAAAAATTGCTCCACCGCTTTCGCGAACATGGCATGGCCAATCCAGCCTACGAAGACCGAATTCAACAGGCCAAGCGCCGTGTTTCAGAGAAAGCACAAAATCCACAAACCACTCCGCAAACCCATCCTGACTGATCACTGATCCTAGCGGGAAGCACTCTGCTTCTCCCAGACTTGTGGAGCCCTCTCTCAATACAGATAAGGACGCCTGCCTCGTGCGGGCAGCTCCTGAGTGCCAATTCTTGGCAATCCAGAGCAGTTTATGGGAAGACCTAGAAGCTCCGCACCAGCTCAGCCGCGACCAATTTTTCATAAGTTGTTGCATCATCAAGGATTGCTGGTACGCTAGGCATTGTCACTGACCGGCACCAAACCTGCTATAGGCAAAGGCAGGCGGCAATACAGGCGCCGCAGATTATCAACCGGGCCGTCAGTGAACCATCAACAAGGAGGCAGTACGATGTTTAAGTCGCTCCGGAAACAAGGGGGTTTTACCCTCATCGAGTTGATGATCGTCGTGGCGATCATCGGGATCCTGGCGGCCATCGCCATTCCCAACTTCCTGCAGTATCAGTTGAAGTCGCGGCAATCAGAGGTAAAAACCAATCTCCAGGCGATCAAGACGTCAGAAGTCTCTTTCCAGGGTGAACGAGGCTGCTACGTCGGGGTTGCTGTAGAAGGTGTCGTAGCACCTGCGGCCGGGACGAAGACAGTTCCGTTTACCTGGGGTCAGGGTTTACCGTCTCTCCCTCCTGGAACCAACTGGTGTCTTGCTGGTGGTGTCTTTACAGGATTTTTCAACGATATCGGTTTCAGGGCAACTGGAAACGTCAGCTATCAGTATGGAGTTGATGGCACGACGCTTAACGGTGTAGGCCCTGCTGCTACCTATGGACCGCAAGGTGCTGGCGGAACCACTCCGTCCTGTCCTTTGGCAATAGCCGGTACTGGGGCTGTCGGAGCGGCTGGGAATAATAACTTTATTGCAATGGGAAGAAGCAATCTTGACGGAGATCCTAATATTTCCGTGTGGGTCTCCTCAGTCGACCATGGGGCGGCTGATTGCACAGGCGGTTTCTTCTAAGTCCGTGTGACGTGGGCAGCTTGTGGCCCACCGGTGTAACAACCGGTGGGCCTATCTGTTTGTTATCTCAACGATTCTTGGAATGACTCCCTCGCCAATAGATCAGCAGGCTTCCTCCGATCGACCAGCCCAATGGGTTCAAGCCTTCTTTTTTGCCGCCTGGTTTGGCCTCACTGTGTTTGTTGTCATTCAACTCCAGCAGCGATTGGACTACCAACTTGATCGGAATGCAGCCAAGATTGAGGAGCTTGCCCAACTGCCCCGTGGAGAATACCTCAAACCGGCCTTGCTGGGATATCACCATCTAGGAGCGGATATACTTTGGGTTCGCTTGTTGCAAGTGCTTGGCAAGAAGCGGAATACAGCCGACGAATATGAATGGATCTATCATGTGTTAGACGTGATCACGACCTTGGACCCTCAGTACGATTATCCTTATTATGTGGGCGGCGTCGTGTTGACCAATTTGGCCAATCGCGTTGATTTGAGCAACAATCTACTCGAAAAGGGATTCAAAGAAAATCCAACTGTCTGGAACCTCCCGTTTCTGCTGGGCTACAATTATTACTTCGTCCTCGGCGATGCCGCGAAGGGAGCTGACTACATCGAGCGAGCTGCGCGCACCTCAGGCGCCCCTGATTTTCTTCCCGGTTTAGCGACACGCATGCATGCGGAAGCCGGCAATCCGGAGGTTGCCCTCAAGTTTCTCGAGGCGTTGTGGAAAGAGAATCCGGACCTTGTCGTACGGGAAAAGCTGGAGACACGTGCCAAGGAAGTGATGATCGAGCGCGACCTCAGAATCCTCGAACAGGCGATCGGGCTCTATCAGAAGCAGTATCGAGCCTATCCCAAGACGCTCACGGAACTCGTCATGGCAAGGTATCTGACACAAATCCCAGAAGAACCCTTCGGCGGTTCGTACCTGATGGATTCCCAAACGGGAGAGGTCACAAGCAGTACCCATCCCACTCGACTGAAAGTGTTTCGTCTGGATCTGAAGGGCGGCACGTAACGATAGGATATCGATATGAATGTTGAATGTGAACAAATCGTCACGATCGATCACCTGTCCAAGATTTTTAAAGTTGGCTTCTGGGGTCGTCGGGTGACGGCCGTTGATGAATTGTCGCTTGATGTCCAGCGTGGAGAGGTCTATGGGTTCCTCGGGCCGAACGGCGCGGGGAAAACGACAACGATTAAGATGCTGATGGGACTCATCTATCCCAGTAGCGGAACAGCGCGCCTGTTCGGGCGGCCAGTCGGTGACCAAACAGCCAAAGTGAAAGTCGGTTTTCTCCCGGAATCACCATACTTCTATGACTACCTCACGAGTCGAGAGTTCTTGCGATTTTACGGGCATCTCTTTGGACTCCTTGGAGCCACGCTCGAAAAACGCATCGACGAATTGTTGGAGCTCGTCAGCATGACACATGCGCGCGACCTACAACTACGCAAGTTCTCAAAAGGTATGTTGCAGCGGGTAGGGATCGCCCAGGCCTTGATCAATGACCCAGAGCTGGTCATCTTGGATGAGCCGATGTCGGGGCTGGATCCAATCGGACGGAAAGAAGTGCGCGATCTGATCGTTCGTCTCAAGGAGTCAGGAAAAACCGTCATGTTCAGTTCGCACATCCTTCACGATGCCGAGCTGCTGTGTGATCGTGTGGCTATGATCATGAAGGGAAAACTCGTGGCGTGCGGCCAGGTATCTGAGTTGATCGACCACGGAACAACTCAAGAAGTAGAAATGGTCGTGGATCGCCTCTCTCCCGAGGGCATCGAAGAGCTCCGGCCACTCGCCATCAAAACCGTCCTTCACGGAGAGCGTGTCATGACGATTTTCGCGAGTCAGCGACAGGTGGATGAGGCGCTCGATGTACTCAGAGCACACAAAGCGAAACTCGTCTCCCTCATCCCCCATAAGGCCTCGCTCGAGGACTTGTTCATCCGCAAAGCGAAGGGAGTGCAGCAGGCCGTAGAGGTTCACGCATGAAAGTATTATCGATCGCTTTCAATACGTTCCGAGAAAACCTGAGAGATAAACTTCTGTACAATCTGTTGATCTTTGCCCTTCTGATGATCGGAAGCTCCTTGATCTTGATGCGGTTGACGCTTGGAGAGTTCCATCGGTTGATTTTGGATATCGGTCTTGGGAGCATCAACTTCTTCGGCGTGTTGATTGCCATTTTTGTCGGCATCGGCCTCGTCAGCAAGGAAATCGAGAAGAAAACCATTTATACGATCATATCCAAGCCGGTTGCTCGATTTCAATTTCTCCTAGGAAAGTATGTGGGGCTCAGTCTGACGCTCTTGATCAATACAGCCATCATGGCGTGCGGATTGCTGGCAGTCCTCTATATGCAGGATGTTCCTATCCATGCGGTCCTCTTCAAAGCACTGATCATGATTGTCGTGGAGTTCATGGTGATCACCGCTGTCGCGCTGCTGTTCTCGACCTTCTCAAGCGCCACGTTCAGCGCAATTTTTACCTTGGCCCTCTATGTAATCGGCCACCTCACGCCTGACCTCAAAGCATTCGGCGAAAAGATGGGCGGTGTAGGGAAAACGATACTGGAGGGGATGTATTATGTCCTGCCCAACCTGGATCGCTTCAATCTCAAAGGCCACGTCACACATCAACTCGATGTATCGACCAGCGACCTATTGGTGATCGGTGCCTATGGAATGGCTTATACGGCGTTCCTACTAACCCTCGCTTCCATCATCTTTCAGCGACGAGATTTTCGTTAGAGACTTCGCATCTTCGCCTGCATGAAGGAGCCATCTATGTCGTGATGGCTCCTTCCGAGGCCGAGGAGACATGCCTAGCATACTTCCCCATCACGCCTGATGTGTATCGAGGAGTAGGGGACTTCACCTTCTTGAGTCGAGCACTGATTTCTCTCTGCGACAACGCCACATCCAGCCGGCGCTTGACGATATCGAATGTAATGACGTCGCCGTTTTTCACGGCCGCGATCGGTCCTCCCTTGACCGCTTCAGGAGCGACATGGCCGGCCATCAATCCATGTGTCGCTCCAGAAAACCGACCATCAGTCAGCAACG
Source organism: Nitrospira sp. (assembly GCA_041742455.1). GTDB lineage: Bacteria > Nitrospirota > Nitrospiria > Nitrospirales > Nitrospiraceae > Nitrospira_D. The sequence continues at coordinate 28,503 of JBGSIO010000067.1, forward strand.
CGACTGAGTCACCAAGTCCGGCCCCCACGATTGCCGCCGTCACGCCCAACATTTCACGCATGCCCGGCCCACCCGCCGGGCCTTCGTATCGAATGACGACCACGTCGCCGGATTTAATGTGGCCTGCCTGTACAGCCACGAACGCATCTTCCTCCCGATCATACACTTTCGCGGCTCCTTGGAACCGGGTCATTGAGTGCCCGGCCACTTTCACCACACAGCCATCAGGCGCCAAATTTCCCTTCAGAATGACAAGCCCGCCCGTCGGTTTGATGGGATGGGCGAGGGGACGAAGAACTTGTTGACCAGAGGTTTCAATCGCGGTCGATGCCTCTTCGCCGATCGTGCGTCCCGTGACCGTCGGCTGATTCCCATGGAGCAGACCGGCATCTAATAATCGCTTCGCGACCAAGGTGGTACCCCCCGCAGCAAAAAGATCTGCCGCTGCATAGCGTCCACCTGGTTTGAGGTCGGCGAGGAGGGGAACCTTTCGATTGATCTTGTCAAAATCGTCGATGCTCAGTTTCACGCCTGACTCGCGAGCGATGGCGAGCAAGTGCAGGACCGCATTGGTCGAGCCTCCGGTCGTAGCGACTGCGGCAATGGCATTCTCCAACGACTTCCGCGTGATGATCTGACGCGGACGGAGATTCTGCTTCACCAGATCCATCACCATCTTGCCGCATTCAAACGCCACATCATCCTTGCGCCCATCCATCGCCGGCACTCCGTTGCGGCCCATCGGGGAAATACCGAGGAATTCGAACGCAATCGCCATCGTATTGGCGGTGAACTGGCCTCCACAGGCCCCAGGCCCAGGGCAGGCATGATCTTCCAAATCCTTAAGCTCAGCATCCGTCATGGTCCCCTTCGCATGCTTGCCGACTGCTTCAAAGACATCTTGAATAGTCACATCGTGCCCCTGAAACTGCCCCGGCATGATCGAACCGCCGTACAGCATGAGTGACGGCAGGTTCAATCGTGCTAGCGCCATCACGGTCCCAGGGATCGTCTTGTCGCAACCAGACAGTGCGACGACAGCATCGAACAGGTGCCCACGGGCAACGAGTTCGATGGAATCCGCAATCACTTCCCGACTGATCAGGGACGCCTTCATTCCTTCGGTCCCCATCGAAATGCCATCCGACACAGCGATCGTGTTGTACTCGATCGGAGTGCCACCGGCTGCTCGGATCCCGGCCTTGACTCGTTCAGAGAGACGACGTAGATGAAAATTGCACGGCATCACCTCGATCCAAGTGTTAGCGACCCCGACGAGTGGTTTGGTCAGGTCTTCGTCCGTCAATCCAACGGCCTTCAGCATCGCTCTCGCCGGTGCCCGTCCCGGCCCGATTAAAAGATCGTGACTCTGAAGCTTCGTCTCATCCTTTTTTTTCATGATTTTCGTACGCTCATCTACTCGACGGACATCGTGCTTGGAGAAGTCGGGGGTGTAGCCGATTCATGCGGTGTCTTGCCGTGTGGGTTCATCCCATGAGGATTCTCTCCGGGCGAACTTCCACCATGGGGATACGCACCGTAGGGCATTCCTCCGCCATGATGAGATCCTGCCCCTTTGTGCTGCTGCATCACTTTGTCATGTTCGGACTTTTCCTTCTCACGTTGTTCGGGCGTCAATACCGCCATCACATCGCGCCGCATCTTAATCGAAGTCATCCGCAGCCCAACTTGCAGGTCTTTGCTCTGCTTCAGCTTTGCCTCAATCGCGCCAAGATCGCTTTTCTCATCATCCGTCAACGCTTTCAATTCACGTTCAGCAATTTTGATATCGGCTTCTGTCTTGATCCGAATACGGTCCAGATTCAGTTGCACGTCCTTGAGCTTGGCAACCTGCTCGGTCGTGAGCCCGATATCTTTTTCGTGTTTAAGAAGATGTCGGATAAGGTGGCCCGCTCCACTATGCATCTCTCCCTTGCCATAGCCATGGCCCCCTCCAGCACCGTACCCACTCCCGGCATGGCCATAGCTCGGATCATTGGCCCAGCTGGTGGTACCGCACATCAGTAGACTGATCGAAGCTATCGCAACGACAGCAGTCGCCTTGGCTACAGACTTCATGAGATCCTCCTTGGTTGAAACACCCTGGTTAAAAGCTTGCCATAGTGCGCTATGCAACGCAAGCGAGTAGGCTCACTCACATGCTGAGATTAGCGTCGTCGAGCGGTATGGAGGAGGTCCATTCGCGGATCTGGATGCCGTTGCTTACTCAACCGTTCATACAGCACTTGTTCTTCGTCCGTCATCATCGTTGGCATCACAATCTGCAGGGTTAGGAAAAGATCTCCGTGTCCACCAGTTGCGGACGGTAGTCCTTTCCCTTTCAACCGGAGTTTGCCGTCGGCTCTGCTGCCCGCCGGCACTTTAACCTTAACCGGTTCAACTAACGTTGGAGCGGTCACGTCGGCCCCCAGTGCGGCTTCCCAAGGATAGACGGGGAGGGTGGCATGCAAATCTGAACCCTGTTGACGAAAAATTGGATCAGGCGCAATGGTCACGTGGAGATACAAGTCACCGCGTCTCCCACCGTACGCTCCAGGCTGCCCCTTTCCAGCAACTCTCACACGAGTTCCGTCTTGAACTCCAGCTGGGATCCGCACTTCAATGGTTTTGGATTCGGTCGTCACCCCGCTTCCATGGCAGGTCATGCACGATCGGCCTCGCACGTTACCATTACCAAGACAGGTTGCGCATGTTTGCGGTTCACGAAGGTTCACGCGCCTGGTGACGCCCGTTAGAACCTCGCGCAGTGAGAGCTGAACGTCGGTCTCGAGATCATCACCCGGTGTTCCAGAGTCGCTGTCTCTATTAGCGCTGCGCCCGCGGTTACCAAAGAGACCCTCGAAAAAATCGGAAAAGTGCTCGTTCCCACCAGAGCCCTGACCGCCAGATCCTTGTTCGAAACCCCAAGGCCCGCCAAACCCTCCGCTCCTGGCCTGTTCACGAGCTTTATTGAAGGCTTGTGCTTGTTCCCAATCCGTACCGTATTGATCGTATTTTTTACGTTTGTCGGGATCGGATAGTACTTCTTGCGCCTCGTTCAATTCCTTAAACTTCTTCTCCATGTCGGCCTTCTTGGCGCCAGCGTGAAGGTCGGGATGATATTGGCGGGCTAAGCGACGAAATGCCTTTTTGATATCGTCGGCGGAGGCAGTGCGTGGCACGCCGAGAATTTGATAGTAATCGCGTGGAGTAGTTGCCATAGAATATGTCCTAGCAAGGAACGGACCTAAATGATACGAGTGAGCTTACGAAGTATAGAAACGGTTTGCAAGAGCCGAGTGGGTCAAAGAGACGTAGAGACCTTAGCTCGGGCCATGAGCTTACAGTAGGAGCAGGTCTCAGCCGTCGTTGGTTGGCCACAGAGGGAACAGGGGTGTAAGGTGGAGCGGTCTTTGTCCATCATACTGACGGATGTTTCAGTCTTTCGCTGCTTTTCCAGAAAACCCCAGTAAAACATGTGCTTGGTACCAGGCGATTCGGTCTCCAATTTATTCAACACTTCTTTATATAGAAGGGTACGGGCCCCCTGTGCCATGGGGCATTCCTCGACAACATACTCGATCCGATTCAACACACAATAGGCCGCCAGTTCGCGCTCGGTTAACCGATACAACGGTTTTACTTTTTTTGCGAATCCATCCAGAGAGGCGGGGAGACTGGGGCCTTGCTTCTCGAGATATTCATCCTGCCAATGAAGGACGTTACCGAGAAGTCGGGCTGCCTCGTCATCCAAGTTATGTCCGGTTGCCATGACATCGTATCCCTGTTGGATCGCGGCCCGATTGAATTGATACCGCTTGATCGTTCCACAGATCGAGCACGTTGGACGGTGGACGATCATCGCGAGCTCGCGAATTCCAGCCCCTTCCTCACGCTCTACAGTATGAACATGCACCACCGAACCGTAAGCCGTAGCCACAGTTTCGGCAAAATGCGAGACTTTCTTGTGGGAGGACTCAGAATAGTTCTCAATCCCAAGATTCACGTACAGAGCATCGGTCCTATAGCCCAATTTCAGTAGAATATCCCACAAAGCCAAACTATCCTTGCCCCCGGACACGGCAACAAGGAGACGGTCTTCCTTCGTAAACATGTCCTGAGACCGAATCGCTTTCAGAACCTGGTCCATTACAAAGCCATTAAAGCAGTCTTTACAGAATGCGGCATTGTGGCGAGGCAACTTGATTACGGCTTTGATCTTACATTTCGTGCAGTTCATGTGGTGATGATACGAGGGAGAGAAGGTTGATTGCAAATCGACGTGGAAAACTTGATGAGGTGTGACCTCATGAAATTTCTCGTGCGATTGACGGTAGAATGACAATCCGTTATGAACAAGGGAAGATTGGGCTCAGTCCTGCAGCGCACCTAATCAGGCACTCTTGAGAGTTTACATAATACATCTTATCAGACAATGACACTCGAACTGCTTGGCCGCATTCATAAAGAACTCTCGATCACGGGGCATGCCTGTTACGAAACCGTTCTAGCCATCTCTGAGCTTGTTAATCGGAAAGTTCAGATTATTCGGTTACATTGGCAAGCTTCGACATTACTCAAAAAACTTGATGAGGTCACAGGCGCACTTGGACAGCAAATCGTCGCTCAGGTTTCCGAGCGACTCATCGACAAGCCGTCACTTGATTCAGGCGTCCGCATGATCGACGAAAGGCTGACCGAGGCTATTGCCCAGGTCAAGCAGTTGAAAACTTTGCTTATTCAAGTCGATACACAAATCCACGAGCTCAAACTTGAAGCAATACATCAAGACTTGCTTGTCTTTCAACGGGACCTGACACTTCGTTCAGGAGGCATTGAACGGCTTATTGTCACTCGAGGTGCTGCTGCAGCACATGAACCATTGAGTGCGCTTCCCTACTCTGCCTCCGCGCACGTGGCCACGGTGTTCCGAGGGCCTTTTCTATTGGCCCCCGCCGACGATCTCCTCCTACGACCCGGCGATATCGTCATCCTGATCGGCACGCAAGCCGAGCTCGACAAACTTACGGGATGGTTCACCGGCCAACGAAGCCTTACACCTTCTGTGACACAATCTGCGTAGCAAACAGTAGGCACACTCCTGATGATCGGATACAATAGCGGTCGATGGTCATGATCACACCCCCTTCGTCGCCTATTCCGCGATTACTACTCTCTGCTGCCTCGATTCTCCTTTCCCTTAGCTTAGAGACGCGGCACGCTGAGGCGTTTTCTGCTGATTTACCAGGAATTCGTATGCTCGAAGAGATTCAAACCGTCATTACCGAGCTGGCAGAGGAAACCAAGCCGTCGGTCGTCAATCTTTTTCCAATCACCGGTGGCGGTAGATCTCGGGAAGGCCCCGGCGAGCGCATGCCGAATGCGTCAGGCTCTGGCTCCGGACTGATCGTAGACAGCGAAGGTCATATCGTGACGAACAATCATGTCGTCGGCGACGCCACCGAGATCGAAGTACGTCTTTCAGACAAGACAAAGCTCATTGCTCACGTGATTGGTAAGGATCCAGATACTGACTTGGCTCTGCTCAAAGTATCGGCAGGTCGGCCGCTGACCAGCGCACGGTTCGGTGACTCAACGTCCGTCAAGGTAGGTCAATGGGTACTGGCCGTCGGAAATCCCTTTGGGCTGGACCAGACTGTGACGCTTGGCGTGGTCAGCGGGATTGGTCGTGAAAATATCAACCTCTCACGCTATGAAAACTTCATTCAGACTGATGCGTCAATCAACCCAGGTAATTCCGGCGGTCCGCTGTTTAACCTTCGTGGCGAGGTCATTGGCATCAATACGGCAATCATTAATTTTGCTCAAGGCATCGGCTTTGCCATACCATCGAATATGACCAAACAGGTCATTGAACAACTCCTCGTCAAGGGAAAGGTTGTACGAGGTTGGCTCGGCGTCGGCATCCAACCGTTGACCGCCGAGTTGGCCAAGAAATTCGGTGTCACTGAAGGCGGAGGCGTGCTGGTCAATGAAGTATTTGAAAAAGATCCCGCGGCGCTCGCCGGGATTCAGCCTGGTGATGTCATCGTTCGGATCAATGGCGTGTTGGTCGACTCACCCAATAGGCTCTCCCGCTTGATCGGTACACTCGCTCCCGGTGCCACATCACGGATCGAAGTCGTTCGAGATCTGAAGCCCCTCCTTCTCGATGTGCCGCTTACCGAACGACCGGAGACTCCCGTCCTGGCGTCCATTCCTCGGGTAGAGAAGTTGGAGAGCAAACTCGGTCTAGAGGTTCAAGAATCGACGTCGAGTCTCGTGGAAAAATTCAAGCTCCGTCAGCCGACGGGCGTGGTCATCACTAAGGTCGATCCGAACAGTCTCGCACAAGCCGAGGGGCTTCGGGAAGGCGACCTGATCATCGAGGTCAACCGAACAGAAGTATCTTCCTTGGCGGAATTTACGTCACGCATTTCTCAATCTCGACGGGGTGATGCTCTTTTGCTTCGTGTGCTCCGAGAAAACCGTGCGTTCTATGTCGTGCTCAAATCAATCGACTGACCTTTCAGTGAGCGACCGTAATATGCCTCTCGGCCCTCTGCCGTTCGATGAGCTTTACCGTCAGATCTCGAGGCACTTCGTCGTAGTGATCAAACTCCATGACATAACTGGCTCGTCCGCCGGTCACGGCATTCAGGGCTGTCGCATACCTCAGCAATTCTGCAAGTGGAACGATGGCCGTGATCCGTTCCATATGGGCCAGCGCAGTGACGGAAACAATACGTCCACGACGAGCGTTCAAATCTCCCATCACGGCTCCAACCGCGTCGGTGGGACTTTCGATGTCGACCCTCATGACGGGTTCGAGCAACACCGGATGGGCTGACTCCATCGCTTTCTTCAATGCCATGGCTCCGGCAATCTTAAACGACATCTCCGACGAATCGACCGTATGGTAGGAGCCATCATAAACCGTGACTTGAACGTCGACGACTGGAAATCCACTTAACGGCCCCTCATGCATGGCTTCACGCACCCCCTTTTCCACGGCAGGGATGAAATTTCTTGGAATGGCTCCCCCAACAATGCGATTGCCGAAGGTAAATCCATGACCACGAGGCTGCGGGACCACTTCAAGCCAACAATCACCGTATTGCCCATGACCACCGGTTTGTTTTTTGTACTTGCCCTGCGCCTGTGACTGGCTTTTGATGGTTTCCCGGTACGCGATCTTCGGGGTGTGCAGCGCGACGGCGGCTCCAAATTTGCGCTGCAGTTTCTCCAAAGCCAGATCGATGTGAAACTGTCCCATTCCGCTGAGCACCATCTCCTTGGTTTCAAGATTGCGTGTGAACTCGAGTGTCGGATCTTCCTCAATGAGCTTGTGCAAACCGAGACTGATTTTGTCGATCTCTGCCTTCGATTTCGCATCAACAGCGAACGATAAGATTGGCTTTGGCATCCCAAGCCCTGCATAACAGATAGGAGCGCTCTCCTGGCACAACGTGTCACCGGTCTGCGTGTCCTTGAGTTTCCCGATCGCTACGATGTCTCCTGCTCGAGCGGATGCAACAGACACGTGACGTTTACCCAACACCTCATAGAAATGACCGAGCTTCTCCCGCACCTGTTTTGACGCATTCCACACCGTCGCATCAGCCTGAACCGTTCCTGACAACACACGACAATAGGAAAGCCGTCCAACAAACGGATCGATAAGGGTCTTAAAGACATACACTGAAAGGGGCTCTTCCGCACTCCCCTTCCGTTCGCATACTCCGTTGGTCTCGGGATGAGTCCCCTGCCATGGACGATCCGCACCTCGCTCGCTTGGCGAGGGCAGCAACGTCACAATGGCATCTAAGAGCGACCAGACTCCCACATTCTGAACGGCAGATCCGGCATAGGCAGGAAGGAATCGCCTCATTTGAGTACCACCTCGCAGACCAGCCACGAGTTCGTCTTGTGTCAGATCACCCTGAGAGAGGTATCGCTCCAGAAGAGATTCATCAGCTTCAGCCACCGCCTCCATCAGCTGTTTGTGCGCGTCCCTGGAAAATCCCTGTAGATCGTCGCCAGGAGAGACCTGCTCGACTTTCGAAGACATTGGCCCAGATCGAATCACTTTCTCATGCCAAATATCATAGACTCCGTCGATCGCCCTCCCCTGATTGACCGGCACCGTCAGAGGGAGTGGAGCGAAACCAAAGTGTTGGCGGCAAGTTTCCAGCGCATTATCGAAGGATGTGTCTTCCCTATCCAGCCCGTTGACGAACAGAAGACACGGCAGACCCAGCTCGTCGATCTTCAACCATAGCCGAACCAGCTCAGTCCGTACCCCGCTGTTTCCACTCACGACAATGATGACCGCGTCGACGGCACGGAGAGCAGCCATCGGTTCACCGAGAAGATCGAGGGCCCCGGGAGTATCAATCAAATTGATATGGGTCTGATTCCAGTTGAACTGCAGAAGGCTGGTGCTGGTCGAGGTACGATGACGGAGTTCCTCAGGTTCAAAATCCGAGACGGTGGTCCCCTCCGTCACGGAACCGAGGGAAGGAGTAACTCCACTCACATACAGCAAGGATTCACACAGTGAAGTTTTCCCAGCCCCAACGCTGGACACGATCGCCACGTTTCTGACAGACTCCACACGGGCTGTTTCCATGGCATACCCTCCGTTTGAAAATGGTAGTTTAGGCCATCGGCTTCCTCACAGGACAAGAATGTTGGATTCGATTAATCATCGCTTCAGATCAGTAGTGTCCGGTTAAAACGCGAAGAGATTCAGTTGGTTGCTGTTGTTGCCCTGTTTGGCAATGTGGTCGTTGTCCGGAAAGGCTTGCTGCAAGGGCATCTTCTCGAACAGGGTGACTGACAGAATCTGTAGCAACGTG